>CAZYFU010000032.1:0-51820 GCA_964647025.1 uncultured Myxococcales bacterium
GCCACGTCGACCACGGCAAGACCTCGCTGCTCGACGCCATCCGCAAGGCCAACGTGGCTGCGGGCGAGGCGGGCGGCATCACCCAGCACATCGGTGCGTACAAGGTCCACACGCCGACTGGCGACGTCGTGTTCCTGGATACGCCAGGTCACGAAGCATTCACCGCCATGCGCGCGCGCGGCGCCCAGATGACCGACATCGTCGTCATCGTGGTCGCAGCGGAGGAAGGCCCGATGCCGCAAACCATCGAGGCCATCAAGCACGCCCAGGCCGCCGAGGTCCCCATCCTGGTGGCCATCAACAAGATCGACAAGCCCGGCGCCAACCCCGCCGCCATCCGCACCAAGCTGATGGAGCAGGGGCTGGTCGCGGAAGAGCTGGGCGGCGACACCATCTACGTCGAGGTTTCTGCCAAGAACAAGCTCGGCATCGACAAGCTGCTCGAGATGCTCGCTTTGCAGGCCGAGGTGCTGGAGCTGAAGGCGAACCCCAACAAGGCCGCTCGCGGAAACGTGGTCGAGGCCCGGTTGGATCGGGCCCGCGGCGCCATCGCCACCGTCCTGGTCAAGGAAGGCACCATGAAGGCCGGCGATCTGGTCGTGGCCGGCGAGGCGTACGGGAAGATCCGCGCCATGCTGGGCGACAAGGGCCAGGTCATCACGGAAGCTGGGCCGTCGACGCCAGTCGAGCTGCTCGGCCTCGACGGCGTTCCCGATGCCGGCGAGCTGTTCAACGTCGTGGCGGACGAGAAGTCGGCCAAGGCGCTGGTGGAGCACCGTCGTGAGCTGCGCAAGCGCAAGGAAGCCAGCGCGAACACGCGGGTGTCGCTGGAGAACATCCTCGACCGCATCAAGGAAGGCGCGGTCAAGGAGGTTCGCATCGTGCTCAAGGCCGACGTGCAGGGCTCGGTGGAGGCGATCTCGAACGCGCTTCGCAACCTGTCCACGCCGACGGTTGGTGTCAGCGTCATCTCGTCGGGCGTCGGTGGCATCACCGAATCCGACGTGACCCTGGCCAAGGCATCCTCCGCCATCGTCATCGGCTTCAACGTGCGCCCGGCTGGTAAGTCGCGCGCCCTGGCCGATCAGGAAGGCGTCGACATCAAGCTGTACCAAATCATCTACGACGCCATCGACGACGTGAAGAAGGCGATGGTGGGCATGCTCTCGCCGGTCACCCGCGAGAAGGCGCTGGGCAAGGCCGAGGTTCGACAGGTGTTCCACATCGTCAAGGCGGGGACAGTCGCCGGCTGCTTCGTCACCGAGGGCAAGATCACCCGCAAGGCGCAGGTCCGGCTGGTGCGCGACTCGGTGGTCGTGTTCACCGGCAAGATCTCCACCTTGCGTCGCTTCAAGGACGACGCCAGCGAGGTCAGCCACGGCTACGAGTGTGGTATCACCATCGACGGCTACAACGACCTGAAGGAGAAGGACGTCATCGAGGCCTTCGAGCTCGAGACCATGGCGGCGACCCTCGACGCCGCGATCACGGAGCGCGAGAAGCCGGCGCGACGGTAGCTGGTTTCACGCACCCCGAAGGGCGGTCATGACCGTCGGTATAGCCCGACTGACATTGTTCCTGCCTGAGGTTCACTCGCTGAAGGAGAAACGTATGGTGCTTCGGCGAGTGAAGGACCGTGCGCAGCAGAAGTTCAACCTGGCTATAGCCGAGGTGGGCGAGAACGACCTATGGCAGCGGGCCTTGCTCGGGGTGGCCGTGATCGGCGGTGAGCGTCGCTTCGTCGAGTCGGCGCTGGACGAGGTCGTCCGGTTCGTCCGTGCCGAGGCCGAGGTCAGCAACGTCGAGCGCGAAATTCAGACCTTCGGCGACGCGCTCGCTCAGAACGATTTAGGATTCAGCAATCTATGACCCAACGAACCGATCGCGTGGCCGGAGAGATCAGGGAACTCCTTGGTGAGATCATCGTGCGCCAGGAGATCAAGGATCCGCGCGTGCGCGGGGCCGGCATCATCACGTTCACCCATGCGCGAATCTCTGGCGATCTCCGGCAGGCGAAGGCCTTCTTCACCGTGCACGGGATGGACGACGAGAGTCTGGAGCGTGTACGCCAAGGCTTGACCAGCGCGGCGGGCTTCATCCGCAAGCGCATCGGCGAGCGTCTGCGGCTCAAGAGCACGCCGTCGTTGACCTTCGAGATCGACCGCGTGTTCGAGCAAGAGGCCCACATCGACGCGCTGCTGCGGGAAGTGGGGGGAGCGTCCGCGACGCCCGAGCGCGCGGAGGCGGCGGAGGGCACGGAGGACGGGCCGGACGTGGTGACTGGCAACAAGGGCGAGCACGCCGATTGAGCATCCTGGTCGTGGACAAGCCGTGCGGGCCCAGCTCGTTCGGGGTGGTCAAGCGGGTGCGCGCGCTGCTCGGCAACAAGCGCGAGAGGGTCGGACACGGCGGCACGCTGGACCCTTTTGCCAGCGGGGTCTTGCCCATCTGCGTGGGGGAGGGGACGAAGGTTTTGCCCTTCCTCCTCGACGCCGACAAGACCTACGAGGCGTCGATCCGCTTCGGCGCGGAGACCGACACCATGGACGTCACGGGCAAGGTGATCGCGCAGCACCCCGTCTCGGATCTGACCCGCGACAGGCTAAAGTCCGCGCTCGACGGCTTCCGTGGCACCATCGAGCAGGTGCCGCCCATGTACTCGGCCCTCAAGCGGGACGGGAAGCCGCTTTACAAGTACGCGCGCGCCGGTATCACGGTCGAGCGCGAAGCACGCAAGGTGACGATCCTGTCGCTCGACCTGCTGGACTTCGACGGCCTCGACCAAGCCCGCCTTCGCGTCCACTGCTCGAAGGGCACCTACATTCGTTCCTTGGCATCGGACCTGGGGCTAAAGCTCGGCGTGGGCGGCCATCTGGTCGAGCTGCGCCGAATTGCGTCGGGCCCGTTCCGGATCGACCAGGCCGTCACCCTCGATGGGCTCGCAGCACTGGTGGCCGAGGCTCGTCCGCTGCCCGCGCTCACGCCTCTGCAAGCGCTGGCGCACCTGCCGGCGGTCTCGGTCGACGGTGCCACGGCCAAGGTGCTCCGTTTTGGCCAGCGCCTGGATTGGCGGTCGTTCGCGCAGGGCCGGTCACTGTCGGGGCCGGTGTGCGCCGTGGCCGAATCATCGGCCGGGCCGTCCCTGGTGGCGGTGGTGGCGCAGAGCCCCGAAGGAACCGTGAAGATACTTCGTGGCTTCGCCGAGAATCGAAGCTCCTAGCGCGAGCCCCAGCGCTCGTTGGCGAAGTAGAGGCCGGCGTAGACCTTGGCGGCGATGACGAGGCCCTCGTCCTCGCGGGCCGCCAGCCAAGCGCGGGCTTCGCCGATGGGGACCTCGTGCACCACGATGTCCTCGCTGTCGATGCCGCCTCCCGGTCCCACCCGGTCGAGGTTCCACGCCAGCACGAAGTGCACCAGCTCGTGGGCCATGCCGGGCGACGTCGCCGAGCTGGATACCAGCTCGAGATCTCGGGCGTCGTAGCCGGTCTCCTCCAGCAGCTCGCGCTTCGCGGCAAAGATGGGATCCTCGTTTTCCTGCCCGAGCTCGTCACCCATCAGGCCGGCCGGGAATTCGATCGCCCGGCATCCGAGCGGAGGGCGGTGCTGCTCGACGAAGATGAGGCAGCGCTCATGGGTGAGGGGGACGACCGTGACGACCCCGGTGCTGTTGGGGCGCTCGACGAAGATCCATCCGTCGCGCTCCACCATGCGCAGATACTTGGTTTCGGCAAGGACGCGGTCGCTCATGGGAGGCCTCCTCGGAAATCGGTTAGCGCCCTAGCTCCTCATCGACCCAGTCTTTGAGACTGGCGAGCTCCAGCGGATCCTCGTACTTGCGACCGTTGACGAAGATGGCGGGCGTGCCGTTGATGCCGAGCTCGACGCCTTCGGCGCGGTCGCTCTGGACGCGTGTTTTGGCCAGCTCGGAATCCTTGTCGGTCCGCCAGCGAGCCACGTCGAGGCCGACCTCCTTGGCCGCCTTTTCGAGCAGCGCGGGAGTGATGTTGTCCGAATTCGTCCAGATCTTGTCGCTATAGGGCCAGAACTTGCCCTGCTTGGCGGCGGCTACCGTGGCCTCTGCCGCCAGGCGCGAGTTGGTGTGCGAGCTCAGCGGGAAGTGCTTGAAGTAGACCTTCACGTCGGATGGGTATTCTTCGATCAGCTGGCGCAACAGCGTCTGGGCGTGCTTGCAGTGCGGACACTCGTAGTCGAGGAACTCGACCACCGTGACGCGACCGGATGAGGCACCTTTGCTGGGTGTCGCCGAGAGGTCGATGCCCGTGCGGCGCGGTGTGCGAAAGCGCTTCTCCAGCTTCTCGCCGATTTCGGAGTCCGTAAATCCTGAATCGACCAAGTGCGCGACGTACCGGACGGCATAGAACGAGGCCCGGCACGCGGTGTCTTTCTTGGCGGAGTGGAGCAGGCTGTGTCCCTTTCCACAGGCGGAGGGCTCGCGGTTGACCACCCTGAAGAAGACCTTGCGCTCGAAATCGTCGAGCTTGCCGATGTTGACGCCGGGTGGAGGCGTCGTATCGCCCGCCGACGGAGCAGCACCTTTCTCGGCGCGAGGCTCTGCCGAAAGGTCGGTCGATGCCGCGAAGGCACCCGCAGAGATGCCGAGGACGGCCGAGGTGGCCAGCAGGGTTGCGGTGGAGCGAAACCGTAGTCGAATTGCCAGGGGAGACATCGGGGGCAGAGATTAGGAACCGGCGCGCTTTAAGTCAAACCCGGCGGCTCAACTCCTCATTTGACCTATCGGCTTTCACCGGACAGTATCTTAGGCGTTCCGCATGAGCACAGACTACATCGCTGTAACCCTGGTCATTCTCGTCGGTATCGGCGCAGCCCTACAGTTCATGGCGCTGGCCAAGTTCCTCGGTGAACGTCGGCCGAGTGCCGCCAAGAACGTACCCTACGAAGCCGGATCGGATCCGGTGGGCGATCCTCGGGGGCGTTTTCCGGTGCGTTTCTACCCGCTTGCCATCTTGTTCGTCGTGTTCGACATAGAGGCGGCGTTCTTGTTCCCGTGGGCGGTGAGCTTCCGTCAGCTCTCGTGCTCGGGCACCTTGCAGTCCGGCGTGTGTACCGCGGGGGTATCCTTCCTGGGGATCGGCGCCGCGGTGGCGTTCATGGCCATCCTGCTCGTCGCTCTCGTCTACGCCTGGCGCAAGGGCGTGATCGGTTGGGGTTGACCATGCCGCTTACTTTCTACAGCACCAAGCTTGCCGACGCGATCAACTGGGCGCGCAAGTATTCCCTGTTTCAGTATCCCTTCGTCACCGCCTGCTGCGGGATGGAGTTCATGGCGTTGTGGGCGCCGAAGTACGACGTCGCGCGGTTCGGGGCCGAGTTCCCTCGTTTCTCGCCCAGGCAAGCCGACCTGCTCATCGTCGTCGGGACCATCACCGAGAAGCAAGGACCGGTCTTGCGACGTATCTACGACCAGATGTGCGAGCCCAAGTGGGTGATCGCCTTCGGTGTATGCGCGTCCACCGGCGGCTTTTACCAGAACTACTCGACCATGCCCGGCGCGGATCAGGTGATCCCCGTAGACGTCTACGTGCCGGGCTGCCCGCCCAGGCCCGAGCAGGCGCTCGACGCCCTGATGCTTCTGCAAGAGCGGATTCAGCGCGGGGAAGGGCACAGTCAGGTCGTGCTCAAGCAGGAGAAGGGCTTCGACGTGCCGTTGGCGGCTATCCGGCCCAGCAATGCCCGCAATCCGAACGAGCCTCCGACCGATCTGGTGGGGCGCGCTCGCAGCGACACCGCGCCGCCCGGCAATCCGGGCGATCAATCGAAGGTGGCGCCGCCGCCCGATAGACGCGACCCGCCGCCGGTGCGCGGGGGAGGGGCATAGCCATGGCACAGATCATTCTCGACAAGCTGTTGCAGCGCTTTGCGGCCGGGGAGATCGTGGAGACTGGCTCTCAACACGGCAACGAATGGGCGCGGGTCGCTCCGGCGTCGTGGTTCGAGGTGGCCGAGTACCTGCTGCGCGATCCCGCGCTGCAGATGAACATGTTCGTGGATCTCACGTGCGTGGACCGCCTCCCGCGCGAGCCTCGGTTCGACGTGGTGTTGCACCTGTACTCGGTGGAGAAGAAGCATAGGGTTCGCCTGCTGGCCGGGGTGCCGGCGGTGAGCCCGACGATCGCGTCGGTGGTGGCGCTGTGGCCCGGGGCGAACTGGTTCGAGCGCGAGGCGTTCGACATGTACGGCGTGGTCTTCGAGAGGCACCCGGATCTCCGGCGGATTCTGATGTATCCAGAGTTCCAGGGGTACCCGTTGCGCAAGGATTATCCGAAAGAGAAGCGGCAGCCGCTCGTGCGTCGTTTGCCGGGGAGCGTTTAGTCATGTCCTCTGATGTTCGTCCCGAGTCGGCCCCGCGGCGGCGTGTCGTCTTCGGCGAAGCCGACGTCACCGATTTCGACGAGTCCAACGACCTGCCCGTGGAGAGCATGCCGTTGCGCATGGGACCGTCTCACCCGGCCATGCACGGCACGATTCGCATCGCCCTCGACGTGGAGGGCGAGAAGATCAAGACCAGCGACATCCAGATCGGGTACTTGCACCGCTGCTTCGAGAAGGAGTGCGAGAGCGCCACCTGGACGCAGATCTTCCCGTACACCGATCGCTTGAACTACGTGTCGCCCATGCTCAACAACGTGGGCTACGCGCTGGCGGTGGAGAAGCTGCTCGAAATCGACAAGAGAATCCCCGAGCGGGCCCAGTATATCCGGGTGATCGTGGGCGAGGTTTCGCGCATCGCCGACCACCTGACCTGCCTCGGCGCCAGCGCGATGGAGCTGGGCGCCTTTACCGTGTTCTTCTACCTCCTCAAGGCGCGCGAGTGGCTTTGGGAGCTGCTGGAAGAGATCTCCGGCGCGCGGCTGACCCACAGCTACGTGCGCATCGGCGGTGTGGTGGGCGACATGCCCGACGGCTGGGCAGGGCGCCTCAAAGAGGTGCTCGGCAAGACCCGCACGGCGCTCGGCGATGCGGACAAGCTGCTCACCAGCAACAAGATCTTCCGCGACCGCATGGATGGGGTGGGCATCATATCCAAGGAAGACGCCGCGGGCTGGGGACTGACGGGGCCGGTGGCGCGTTCGACGGGCCTTGCCTACGACGTCCGCAAGGATCATCCGTACTTGGTTTACGACCGATTCGATTTCGACGTGCCCGTGGGCTCGACTGGCGACAACTTCGACCGTTACGCGGTGAGGTTGGAGGAGATATTCCAGTCCATGCGGATCGTCGAGCAGGCGCTGGACAAGATTCCCGCGGGGCCGATCTTGATCGACGACGTGCGGGTCGCCCTCCCGGCCAAGCGCGAGACCTACAACACCATCGAGGCGATGATCGCGCACTTCAAGATCATCATGGACGGCATCCACGTGCCGCCCGGTGAGGTGTATTCGTTCACCGAGGGGGGCAACGGCGAGCTGGGCTTCTACCTGGTCTCCGACGGGACTGGGCGTCCGTGGAAGTGCCGCGTGCGCCCGCCGTGTTTCGCCAACCTGGCCATTCTGGACAAGGTTCTCCCTGGACTATTCATTGCCGACGTGGTGCCGACCTTCGGCATGATCAACATGATCGGCGGCGAGTGTGATCGCTAATGGCAGCACCGACTGAGCCACAAGAACTGGTCACCGTCATCATCGACGGCAAGGAGCACAAGGTTCCCAAGGGAAGCAACCTGCTCGAAGCCTGTCGGTCGGTCGGCGCCGACGTCCCGTACTTCTGCTACCACAAGGGGCTGTCGTCTCCCGCCGTCTGTCGCCAATGTCTGGTCGACGTGAAGGGCTCCCCCAAGCCGGTGCCTTCGTGCTACTCGACGGTGGCCGACAAGATGGAGGTGACCACGAACTCGCCCAAGATCCTGGACATTCGGCGCCAGATGCTCGAGTTCACCCTGCTCAACCACCCCATCGACTGCCCGATCTGCGACAAGGCGGGCGAGTGCAGCCTGCAAAAGCACTACTTCGACTGGGACAACAAGCTGGCCCGCAACGAGGGCATCAAGGTGCGCAAGGCCAAGGTGGTCGACCTGGGCAAGCACATCGTGCTCGATCAAGAGCGCTGCATTCTGTGCGCCCGCTGCATCCGCGTGTGCGACGAGGTTGCCAAGCAGAGCGAGCTGACCATGGCGTACCGGGGCAGCCACGAAGTGCTGACCACGGCACCCGGGCATCGCCTGGACAATCCCTACTCCCTCAACACGGTCGACGTCTGCCCCGTCGGCGCGCTGACCTCCAAGGACTTCCGGTTCGCGCGCCGGGTATGGGAGCTGGCTTCGGTGCCGTCGGTTTGTCCCGGTTGCGCCACCGGCTGCAACATCGAGATTCACTCCTCGCGCGGCAAGATCCACCGACTGGTCCCGCGCGAGAACCTGGCGGTCAACAAGTACTGGATGTGCGACGACGGTCGCTTCGAGTACAAAGCGGTGCACGAGAATCGCTTCCTGTTGGCCGCGGTCGGCGGCAAGCGGGCGCCCCTCGACGCTGCGCTGGCCGAAGGCGCACGTCTGCTGCGAGAGGCGGTGGCGAAGGATCCGGCCAAAGTGGCCGTGGTCTTCTCGGCGACGGCGACCAATGAAGATACCTACGCGCTGGCTCGCCTCGCCCTCGATGGGCTCAAGGTGGGGCGGGCGTACCTCGGCGGCAGGCCCGCCGGATGGTCGGACGATATCCTGGTCAGCGCCGACAAGAACCCCAACACCGCCGGGGTCGAGCGCATGGTCCCGCCGCCGCTGCGTCCGCTCAAGGACCTCGCGGCTGACGTTGCTTCGGGCGCAGTCACCGCGTTGTTGGTGCTGGGCAACGAGACCTTGACGTTGGACAAGTCCAAGCTCGGCGCGCTGGTGGTGCTGTCGTCGCATCGCGGCCCGCTGGTGGACGTCGCCGATGTGGCGCTGCCCACGACGACGTGGGCCGAATCGGCCGGCTCGTTCACCAATCGGACTGGTCGCGTTCAGCAGATCCACGCTGCGTTCCCGCCGCGCGGCGAGGGCATGCCGGCATGGCGGGCGGCTGCGCTGCTGGGCAGCAAGCTCTCCATCGACCTGGCCTACGCGTCCGCGGGTGAGGTGTTCGCCGACGCCGCGGCCCGGCATCCCTTCTTGAAGTCGTTGACCTGGGCGGCGCCCGCCCAGCCCGTGCAACTTCGCTTCGGCAATTCCAGAGGGTAGCGATGGACTTCTTGGCCTACGGTTCTCCCGGATTCTTGGCGCTCTCGGCGGCGGCCAAGAGCTTCTTCTTCGTGCTCATGTTCATCCTGCCCCTCGCCGGGATTCTGACCTGGATGGAGCGTCGGCAGTCGGCGATGATGCAGGACCGATTGGGGCCGAACCGCGCGAACATCGGCCCCTTCCGCCTGTGGGGAATTCCGCATTTCGTCGCGGACGCCGTGAAGATGATCTTCAAGGAGGACTTCGTTCCGACCAAGGCGAACAAGTTCCTCTTCGCGCTGGCGCCCGTCCTGGCCGTGGCGCCCGTGTTCGTGGCCAGCGCCATCGTCCCCTTCGGCGCCCCGTTGTGCGCAGGTCAGCTGCTCGACAAGGTTCCGGCCGGGACCTGCGGCGCGCCGGTGAACCTGCAGGGGGCCCAGCTCGACGCCGGGCTTCTGTTCTATTTCGCCATCTCTTCGCTCAGCGTGTACGGCGCTGCCTTGGCCGGCTGGGCCTCGCGCAACAAGTGGGCGCTCATGGGCGGATTGCGCGCATCCTCGCAGATGATGTCCTACGAGGTCACCATGGGCATGGCCATCATGGCGATGTTCCTGCTCTACGGAACGCTGGAGCCCGGTGCGATGGTGGCTGCCCAGGGCGACATGCCTTGGCAGTGGGGTATCTTCGGCATTCCCCAGCTGATCGCTTTCGTCCTGTTCCTGACCGCGGCCATCGCCGAGAGCAAGCGCACCCCCTTCGACATTCCCGAGGGCGAATCCGAGATCGTCGGTTACTTCGTCGAGTATTCCGGCATGCGCTTCGGCATGTTCTACCTGGGCGAGTTCGTCGAGATCATCGTCAGCAGCGCCGTGATCGTCACGGTCTTCTTCGGTGGTTGGCGTTTCCCCGGGGCGACCTACTTGGCGACGCAGCTGCCGAACCTTGTGTTCGTGCTCCTCTCGGTGGCGCTGTGGTCGCTCAAAGTCTTTTTGTTCTGCGCATTCCAACTGCTCATTCGCTGGACGTTGCCGCGCTTCCGGGCCGACCAGCTGCTCAAGCTGGGTTGGCAGCGGCTGCTGCCCATCTCCATCGCGAACGTGGTCTTGGCCGCGGGTTGGATTCTGCTGCGCAGGTGAGGAACCCATGGCAACCACGGTGAAAACAGTCTCGCGTCCGAACGGCATCCAGCGGCAGACCTATCTGATTGGCGTCGCCAGCGGAATGTGGGTCACGTTCCGGCACTTGATGAAGAACTGGATCGGCAACCTCTTCGGCCGGCGCAAGCAGACCGACATCGCGACGCTTTCCTATCCCGAGGAGAAGAAGCCATACCCGCCGCGCAATCGCGGTCTTCACCGCCTGATGAAGCGCGACGACGGGGAGGTGCGCTGCGTGGCCTGCATGATGTGCCCGACCGTCTGTCCCGCCCACTGCATCACCATCGTGCCCGAGGAAGCACCCGACGGCCGCATCGAGAAGCGACCGCGCATCTTCGAGATCGACGAGCTTCGCTGCGTGGTCTGCGGTCTGTGCGTCGAGGCCTGTCCGTGCGACGCGATTCGCATGGACACCGGGGTTCACGCATCGCCCACGATTCGGCGTTCCGACGCGATCCTCGGCAAGGAAGACCTGCTTTCCCGGGGCGACAAGTCCACGGCGGTGCAGGGGGGCGCGGGGCCCTTCTGGCGCATCCGGCTCAAGTCGTAGACGGGGCAAGCTCGGCCAGGGCGGCACGCAGCGAAGCCACGTGGCCAACATCGGCGGCCATCATGGCCTCGAAGAGGAGCCGGCAGCGGGGATCGGTGAAGACGAGGATCCGGTCCGCGTGAAGGTCGCTCATCGAGGTCTCGAGATCGATAGCCGTCGCGAGCGCCTCTGTCACCGACGGTGGCTTGTGCCTGTATTCCTCGGACATGCTCTCGATCGCCCGCTGGATGGTCTCCACGTCTTCGGCCGCGACTCGTGGCCTGGCGATGACCTCGCTCATCGCCTCGATGGCCAGATTGAACTGCGCAGCATGGTTGATCTCTTCCCGCGCGGTCTTGCGCCAAAGGCGGACCATCGACGGATGATCGCCGTGCAGGGATGCCAGCCCTTCGTAGAAGTCGGCCATCGCCAATTCGAGCGCCCGGCACGCGCGGAGCACCTTCGATACTTCCTGGGCGTCTGCTGCGGCCATCGGCCGGAAAAGTAGCACGCAGCCGATTGCGGTCGAGCCGATCCTCGTGCCGCAAGCCCCGCCATCGGTAATTGTGTTGCCCTGGTGTGTGGGCGCGCTACCATCCCGCCCCATGCCAGAAGTCTCGCCAGCACGCCGTTTGTCACCCCGGGCTCGGGCGCTCACCTTGCAGCTCGCGGCGGAGGCGCGCGCCGAGTGGGGCTTTGCCACGGATATCTTGGCCCGGGCTTTCCGGGAGGAACGCCAGCTCTCGAGCGGCGACCGACGCCAGGTGGCCGAGACGGTCTACGGGCTTCTGCGTTGGGAGCGGAGACTCGAGGCGATCCTCGACGAGCTGCTCGCGCGGGGCAGGCGAGAGGTGGTCTCGGCGCTGGCCCGGCAGGAGCTCAAGCTGCTGGTCTACGAGTTGCGGAACGGTATTCCCGCCGAGGCACTCAAGGCCGAGGCTCGGCGATTGGCCGGCAGGGACCTGGACTTGTCCGCGGCCCTGGGCGAAGCGGCAGGGCTCGGCAATCTCGAGGGCGTCGACCGCGAGGCCCTGCGGGTTTCGTACCCGACGTGGCTCTTCGAGCGACTCGTGGCCAGCCACGGCGAAAAGGACGCCACCGCCCTCGCGGAGTCGATGAATACGCGGGCGCCCATGTGCGTGCGGACCAACACGGTGAAGGTGTCCCGGGAAGAACTGATCGCCCGGCTGGCCGAGGAAGGCGTGACCGCGGTGCCGACGCGGCTGTCGCCGGTGGGGGTGATATTCGAAACCCGGGTCAATGCGTTCGGTCTGTCGGCTTTCCGGGACGGTCTGTTCGAGGTCATGGACGAAGGCAGCCAACTGGTGGCCGAGGCGACCGCGCCGCCGCCGCGCAGCCGCGTGGTGGATGCTTGTGCCGGGGCAGGGGGAAAGACGCTGGCACTCGCGGCGGAGCTCGACAACGCCGGGCGAATTCTGGCGCTGGACAACAACGGCAAGAAGCTCGAGGAGCTTCGTCGTCGTGCGCGCCGAGCGGGTCTGACCAACATCGCCGCGCGGGAAGTGAAGGGCGCTACTTTGCCGACGGAGGCGAAGCTCGAGGCCTGGGACCGGGTGCTCGTGGACGCCCCGTGCTCGGGGCTCGGCACCTTGCGCCGGAACCCCGAGTCCCGCTGGCGGTTGGGACCGAAGACCGTCGATGGTTATCCGGCGGACCAGCTGGCGCTGCTCGTGACCTATGCGCCGCTCGTGGCCAAGGGCGGGCGCCTGGTGTATGCGACCTGCTCGGTCCTTCGGGAAGAGAACGACGGCGTGGTGGAGCGCTTCTTGCGCGAGCGGTCCGACTTCGTCGTGATGCCCCTGAAGGAGATCTGGGGCAAGCAGCGCGCGGCCGAGGTGGGCGACGGGACGTTCCTGCGGCTGCTTCCGCACGTGCACGACACCGACGGCTTCTTCGCAGCCGTGCTGCGCCGCCCATAGGGCCGGACATGGTCCCGTCGTCGGAAGCTTCGCCGCCGCGTCGAGAGGTCTTCCATGCCGACGCCATCGAATGGCTGCGCGCCCACGCACCGCTCTCGGACGCGAGCGTGGTGACGTCGCTGCCCGACGGCGCCGAGCTGCCCGCGCTCGGCTTTTCCGAATGGTGCGACTGGTTCGTGGCTGCCGCGCGTCTGGTGATGAGGTCGATTTCGCCTGGCGCGATGGCCGTGTTCTTTCAGAGCGACGTCTTGCATCGCGGGTTCTGGGTCGACAAAGGGGCGATGGTCTCCGAGGCTGCGAGGGCGGAGGGCGCGGATCTGCTTTGGCACAAGATCGTCTGCCGGAAGCCACCCGGCTCGGCGTCTTTCGGCCGCGCCAGCTACGCCCACATGATGGCCTTCGGCCGGGACTTGAAGCCTTCCCCGGGCGCTTCGCGCGTGGACGTCCTGCCCGACGGCGGTTTCCGTCCGGCCGTGAAGTCGATGGGAGCGATCGCCTGCCGCCACGCTTGCGAGGACATCGTGCGAACGACACGGACCCGAACCATCGTGGATCCGTTCTGCGGCTACGGGACGGTGCTGGCCGTGGCGAACGCCCTCGGCCTCGACAGTGTGGGCGTGCACCTCTCGGCGAAGATGTGTCGGAAGGCCAGGACACTGGTCGTGAGCAAGGCGGAGCTCTGACACCATACGGTGTCCTGGGACAGGTCGGGCAAGCCGCTCACTGCCGCGGACGTGCCCGACCTGGATTGGAAAGTGACTACTTGAAGTTCTGGCTGGCGAAGTCCCAGTTGGCGAGCTTCCAGAACGCGTCGACGTAGGCGGCGCGGGCGTTGCGGTAGTCGATGTAGTACGCGTGCTCCCATACGTCGACGGTGATGAGCGGCTTCTTGCCGTCCTTGAGCGGCGTGCCGGCGTTGCCCGTCTGCTCGATGGCGAGCGAGCCGCCAGCGTTCTTGACCAGCCAGGCCCATCCCGAGCCGAACTGGGTGATGGCCGCGTTGGTCATCTTCTCCTTGAAGCTGGCGAACGAGCCGAAGCTCTTCACGATGGCGTCGGCCAGCTCGCCGGTGGGCTCGCCACCGCCCTTGGGCGAGAGCGAGTTCCAGTAGAAGGTGTGGTTCCAGACCTGTGCGGCGTTGTTGAAGATGCCCCCCGACGACTTCTTGATGATGTCTTCCAGGGACGCCTCGGCGAACTCGGTGCCGGGGATCAGCTTGTTGAGGTTGGCTACGTAGGTGGCGTGATGCTTGCCGTAGTGGTAGTCGATGGTCTCCACCGAGATGTGCGGTGCGAGCGCTTCTTTTGCCCAGGGCAGTTGCGGTAGCTTGTGTTCCACGGCGTTCCTCTCTTTGCAGGCTGATGTCGGTAATTTCGCTAGGAGTGAGATGCTTGGGGGGGCAGGCGCGTTACCAGGGCCTCCAGCAATTCGCCCATTTGTGCGGCGCCGGCGGCGGCTGCTGCCGTGACGTGCTCGTGGCTGAGCGTCGTCTTCTCGATCCCCGCCGCCGGGTTCGCCACCATGGACAGGCCGAGTACCGAGAGGCCCGAGTGGCGGGCGGCGATGACCTCGTGGACCGTCGACATGCCCACCAGATCGGCGCCGAGGACGCGCAACATGGTCACCTCCGCCGGCGTCTCGTACGACGGACCCAGCATGGCGGCGTAGACCCCTTCGCGCAGTCGGGCCCCGAACCGTTCGAGCGACACATCGCTGGCCAGCTGCCGCAGGGCCGGCGTGTACGGCTCGCTCATGTCGAGGAAGCGAGGCCCCAGCCTTTCGTCGTTGGGGCCGACCAGCGGGGAGATGCCGGTCATGTTGAGGTGGTCGCGGATGGCGATGATCTCTCCGACGGCGTAGCTCGGATCCACGCCACCCGCGACGTTGGTGATGATGGCTGTCTGTACGCCCAGGTTGGCCGCCACCCTCATGGGGAACCCGATCTCGGCGGCCGGATAGCCCTCGTAGCCGTGAACGCGGCCACAGAAGATCAGCACCTTCTTCTGGCCCCATCGCCCGCAGAGCAGTCGTCCCGGGTGCCCGGCCACCGTCGGCTCGGGAAAACCGGGGAGGGCGGCATAGGGCGCCGACCGGGCCTGGCGCAGGCGATCCGCGGCGGTGGTCAGGCCCGAACCCAGCACCACGGCGACGTCAGCGGCGTCGGCATCCAGGCCCTCGGCCACGGCCTCGGCGGCGGCCTGAATGCGGTCGTATAGGCTTGCGGCGATCTTCATGACTTGCGGGCGAGTCTAGCAGCACGTTTGCCCTTGCGTCTGTTGCGCGCGGCTTTCGGTTTGTCGCTCGCCGCCTTCTCGAACTGCGGCTCCTTGGGGTGTCGTTTGTAGAGCAGGATGGTTCGTCCGAGGATCTGCGCGACGTGGACCCCTGGCTCCTCACCCAGACACTCTGCGACCTCGAAACGCGAGTCGGGGCATTCCGTGCCCAGCCTGATCTTGATCAGCTCATGGTCGAAAAGTGCGCGTGTGACCTGCGCCACGACCGGGGCGGTCACGCCTTGCTTGCCGATTTGCACGACGGGGACGAGGGCGTGGCCGGCGCTGCGCAAGGTGCGTCGCAGAGCGCCGGACGGCATCAGCGACTGCTTGCGGGGACTTGTGGGACTTGGCATGCCCCACAAAATGCCACAGGATCGTCCGACTCGACAGCGTGTTAAACTGCTCGTCGTCGCGGCCTTTCCCCGCGGCCCCACCGGACCTCACGTGGAAAAGCGAACTACGGCACAGCGCTCTCGAGTCGCGACGGCAAACACCCAGCTGGCGCTTCCCCCAGGGGAGATCATTCCAGGCACGCGCTATCGCATCATCACGCGCGTGGGCGCGGGCGCGATGGGCGCTGTGTACGAGGCAGAGCACGTGGACCTGGAGAAACGGGTCGCGCTCAAGACCTTGCTCGGCGCCAGCGCCAGAGACCCGAAGGCGATCGAGCGCTTCAGGCAAGAGGCCAAGGCCGCGTCGAAGGTCGGCAGCCCGTTCATTTGCGACGTGACGGACTTCGGCGAGCTTCCCGACGGTCAGCCGTTCTACGTGATGGACTACATCGACGGCCCGTCGTTGCGCCGCGTGCTGGAAGTGGACAAGGTGATCTCGGCTGCGCGTGCCATCGCGATCCTGCGACAGACCTGCAAGGCCCTCGGGGCCGCGCACGACAAGGGCATCATCCACCTCGACGTCAAGCCCGACAACGTCATGCTGGCCGCCAGCGGACGACGGGGCGGGCTCGTCCGGGTGGTCGATTTCGGCATCGCGGGCCTCATCAGCGCGGAGCCCGCCCCGGAAGGGCAGAGCCCGGACGAACGCATCGTCGGAACGCCCGACTACTTGGCGCCCGAGCGGATTCGCGGAAAAGGCTACGACCACCGCAGCGACGTGTACTCGCTAGGGGCCATGGCCTACGAGATGCTGACCGGCACGTGCCCGTTCTGGCACGAAGACCTGATGACGACGATCACCAAGCACGTCACGGACAAGCCGAAGCCGCTGCACGAGCAGGCCCCGGAGATCGCGATTCCCGACGAGCTCGAGCGCCTGGTTCTCCAGATGCTGGAGAAGAACCCGGCCGAGCGTCCGCAGAGCATGGCGGTCGTCGAGGCGATGCTGTGCGAGGCGCAGATCGCTGCCCGCCTGCAGACCGAGTGGGACGATCTGGAGTTGCCTGACGTCGACGAGGACTGGCGCAAGAAGCTGGCGGACAGGATGCCGTCGCCCCGATCGCGCAGGCTGCGCCGTTGGGCCACGATCTCCGGCGTGCTGGCGGTGGTCGGGATCGCGGCGGCGCTCTACTTCGGTCTGCGCAAACCCAAAGAGGTCTACACGCCGGTCTACGTCGAGGTGACCAAGACCGACGAGCCAGAGACGGTCGCGCCCTGGTTGCGCAGGGCCGGCGTGGCTGCGGCGAGCGAGCGCTTCCTCGAGCCCGCCACGGACTCGGCGCTCTACTACATCGAGAAGGCCGAGTCCGAAGCGAAGCTCCTCGACACGTCGTCGGGTGGCGCTGCGTTGTTGCGGCGCTTGTACGGGAACCAGTTCCGGAGCCTCGGCAACGCCCTGCTGGAGGCGAAGCTGACCGATCTCGCGGCGGTGCGTTTTCGAGAAGCGTTGCGGTTCCTGCCGGGGGACGCCGACCTGCGGACCAAGCTGGGCGCCATCGCCGGGACGCGGTCTGCCCCTGAGAAGGAGTCGGAGGGCACCGCTGCGGGCCCGCGCAAGGCCGCCGACGAGCCGGCGCGTCTGGCCGCGGAGCTGTTCTCGGTGGTTTCGTCCGGCAAGTACTCGCAGGCCCGGATGGTCCTCGCGCGTTTGAGAGACACTGACGGTGACGGCCGCCATGCCGCGCGTCTGGCCGACGAGTTCCGCAAGCGCGCCGAGGCGCTGTGGGAGGGCGGAAAGCGCGAGCAGGCTCGTCCGCTGTACCAGATCGTGGCCGACCTCGACCCCAAGGACTCGCTCTCGGTCGATCGGGCCACGGGCAAGGACGACGAGCCGGCGGCGCCGCAAGTGCCTGTCGCGGAGCCTTTGCCGCCCACGGAGAACGTGAAGGCGGGGGCCAAGAAGAAGGGGGGCGGCGCCGAAGGGGACGGCTACGATGTTTCGCCGCGGGACCGGGCCGCTTCCTCGAAGGCGGCGGCCGAAGGGGCGAGGGCGCTGGCGCGTGGCGATCTGGTGAAAGCGCACACCGCGTTCGAGCGTGCCGTTCGCGCCGACGCCAGCAACCCCGACGCGGTCGCTGGTCTTGCCGATGTCGCCTTCGAGAACGCGCGCTACACGGAGGCGCTCGACTACGGTCGGCGCGCCGTCCGGCTGCAAGGCAAGCGCCCCAAGTACCACGTGGTGGTCGGCGATGCCTATTTCAAGCTGCTTCGCTACGACGAAGCCCTGGCCGCCTACAAGCGCGCCGCCGCGCTCGCGCCAGAAGACGAAGGCGTGAAGGCACGGATCGGTCGGGTCATGGCGCGCTTCGGGAAGTAGGCTAGCGCGGCCGCTCGACGGGGCGGATGTCCTTCCGTGACTTTGGTGCTCAGAAGCTCCCCGCCAGGCTGGCGGTCGCTCCCACGCCGGTTGGCGTGCGCGCGGGGGCCAGATACAGCATCGTCCCTCCGACCGTCATGGCGGCGGCGCCGGCTGCGATCATCGGCACCGCCCACCACTTCGTTCCCCACACATCGGGGCAGTTGCCGACCTCGTCCCTCTGGGTCGCGGCGCAAGAGGCGCTGGATTGATCGAACGCCATGGTCACGATGCCGGCGACCAGCAAGGCGGCGCCGCCCCCCAACGTCGACCAGCCCACGGTTCGGTATGGGAACTTCGACGGGATGGCGGTCAATTCCAGGTCCATGGATTCGTCGACGCCGCTCACCACCGTGAAGGATCTCGAGACCATCTCGTGGTCGGGCATCACCAGCCTCAGGCGGTGAATGCCGCCAACCAGGTTCGTGTCGAGCGGGGTGACGCCCGCCTCCTTTCCATCGAGCACCACGGTGGCGCCAGCCGGCCGCGAGCGAATCACGAAACGCGCGGGCGATCGCGCCTCGGCCTCCAGGCGCTCGCGCAGCGCCGACGCCGCCAGCCCCATCTTCTCTCCTGCCTCCTCGACGCCGCAGGTCTCGCAGCGCTCGCGGTTGCTTGCAAGCACGCCTCCGGTTCGACCGTTGATGATCTCCAGCACCATCGTATAGGTCTTGTTGCTCTCGGAGATCTGTCCGGTGATGAGGTAGCTCGCCGACAGAGCGCCGGCCATGGCCGGGTAGCACGATGCATTTTGGCAGCCCACGAGCGACTGGTCCACGGCGGCCAGCCTCTGCGCGACGTCGCTGCCGGGCAGGACCTCGAAGCCAGCGGCCGAGAGCCCCTGCACCAAGCGCTGGGCGAACAGCGCCTGCAGCCCTTCGGGAATCCGTCCATCGAATTGCAGGCGCGCGATGGCGACCCGCTGCGAGCCCAGGGACTCGGTCTGGGCCGCTGCGCCTCGGACGCTGCCGAGCAGGACCAGGCCAACGACGAGAAGGAGCAGACGCTGCAAGGTCGGCATGGTCGGTGATTTTACAAAGGAAGAGACGTGTTTGACACAACAACTGCTACAATCGGTGAACTTCAGTCACGGAGGCTCGCTTGAGTACGAAGTACACTTGCCATCTGGCTTTGGGGCTGGTGCTCGCCGTTTGTGTTTCCGGTTGTCGCGAGCCGAACCCTGCCTATCGCGGACCCATAAGCGACGCCTCCGTCTTTCGTGATGTGGCGACGGGGGGGCAAGACGATGTCGCGAGTCAGCCCGACACGATTGCCCCAGGGCCGGACGGCCAGCGTGACCTGCCGTCCGCAGACGGCGACGGCAAGCGCGAGCCCGATGCCTCGCGGGATGTTCCAGACGATGCGGTCCCTGGGCTGCCCGATGGCGGTGCGCCCGCCGATGCGATCACGCCCGATACACGCGATGCGCGCGACGTGCGCGCAGCTGACGAACCGACGTCGAAGGACTTCGGCACGGATCCAGTTCTGTCCGACACGCCCGATGCGGGCTCGGACGCCGCCGACGTGCCCATCGCCGAGGTCGGCCCCGATTCCGTGCCAGAGCCCGACGTCCCGGTCTTCGCGGACGTGTCCGACGACGTGGGCGTCGATTCCGGCGAGCTGTGTCCCGAGCCCGCGACGGTCTCCTGCGCCTCCGCCGACAATCCCTTGATTGGCGCGTGCAAGGCCGGGCTCACCACGTGCTCAGCCGGGGTCTGGAGCGCCTGCTCCGAGGTGAAGGCCTCGCCCGAGCTCTGCAACGGTATCGACGATGACTGCAACGGCATGACCGACGAGGGGTGCACCGAAGGCTGCTTGGTCGTCTGCCAGGAATGCGGTGGCTTGGACGCTTCGGCCAGCACGTACTCGACCATCGAGGGCGCCATCGCGGCCGCCGAGCAGGCCGGTGGCGCGGCGGGGAGCAGGATCTGCGTGGCCAGCACTTCGTGCTCGGAGATGGCGGTCTACGAGAGTGGTGGCGTACTGAGCGTTGCGAATGGCTTGTCGGTTCAGGGTAACTACGCCATGACCGCGGAAGGCCTGGTCTACTGCGGGGCGACGTCGCTGCCGAACACCACCATCAAGTTCACGGGCCAGGAGCAAGGGGTGTCGTTCGATCAGACGGTCTCCGGTGCCGAGCTGAGCGGCTTCGTGATTCTGCGCGCCTCCCAAGACGGCGCGGCGGGTGCGGCCGAGATCTCTGGCGTGACCGTGAAGGGCGCGACGAACGTATCGCTCGCCCGCATTTTCGTGACGGACGAGCCCACGGGGACCCGCACGTACGGGGTCAACATCACGTCGGGCGGCCAAGCCACCATCGTCAGCTCCGCGATCACCGGCGGACAGGGAAATACGGCGGCGGTCGGAATCCTGGTGAACGATGGCTCGCTGGTCCTGCACGGATGCTGCGACAAGATCGAGAACGGTCATTGCGCCAGCGCGTGCGACGACGCCAGTGCGATCCTCGGAATCCGGGGACGCACCAGCAAACTGGATGGGGCGGGCGAGACCTCCGCGGTGTCGGTCACGGGTGCGACATCGCCATCGCGCTTCGTGAACAACATGGTCTGTGGCGGCTACAGCAACCTCGGTGGGGCGGCTGGCTCCGTGGCGGCCCTGAGCTGCGATGGCTCGGGATGTCAGGAGGTCTCGGGCAACGTCATCGTCGGTGGGACCGACCAGGAGAGCGTCGGCTTGGCGCTGTCGAACGGCAGCCCCGCGGTCGAGCGGAATCGAATCGAAGGCGGCTGTGGCGACCAGATCGCTACCGGCGCGCTGCTGGATGGCTCGTCGGCGAGCGTGAAGAACAACCTGATCTTCGGTGGTCGTTGCAAGAGCAGCTCCAGCGGTGGGGGGGCGCAGGCGTTCTACGGCTTGCGCCTGCTCTCGTCGACGGTTGCCAGCGCGCCTGACGTACACTCGAACGACATCGAGCCGCTGGGCTTCGCGCAGGACGAGCCGCCGGCTTGCCAAAGCGTCGGCGTCCTCGTGGACTACGCCGGCGGCTCTGGCGCCGCCAGCGGCGGGCGCTTGCGCAACAACATCGTGGGCGCGGGCATCTGCGACCAGCGCTTCGCCGTCCGCGAATCGGGCAGCCAGGGCCTTGCGTCGGTGGAGAACAACGATCTCTATGGCCCCGAGGGTGCGTCCGCGACCGCCAGCGAAGTCGTCCTGTACCGTCGCGGGGGCAGCGAGCTCAAGACGGCGAGCGCTGTCAACGCCGAGGTGTCCGGCGCGAGCGCAAACATCTCCGCCAATCCCGCGTATGCCTCGGCTAGCGACCTGCGCCTGACCGCCTCCAGTCCGTGCATCGACACGGGCACGGCGCAAGGTGCTCCGGCCGTGGACTACGATCTGGTCTCCCGGCCCAAGGGCAGCGCCTACGATATCGGCGCGTACGAGATCGCCAAGTAGGGCAGGTCCGCTATCGCAGGCCGGTGGTTCGGACCGTCTTGACGTTGACGAACTCACGCAATCCGTAGGACGCAAGCTCGCGACCGCAGCCCGAGTGCTCGATGCCGAAGAGCTCGTCGTAGGCGGCCGGGGCACTCGGGGGTAGGTTGTCGAGCGCCGTGGTTTCGAAATAGTATCCCGGCCCAGGCAGCGCGCGCCCCCCGGTCAGCACCCGCGCGCCGACCGCCACCGAACCTCCTCGGTCATCAGGCGTGCGAGCGCCGGGGCCTCGTCCGCGAAGATCTGCCCGGCTCTCGCGAGCACCCCGGCACGCGCTTCGGCCAGGCACCTCCGAGGCAGCGTCCCCGGCTGCCGGGATCGTGGGAAGCTTCCGAAACGGGCCTGCCGGTTACACGGCGACCCCGAGCCAGCGCTGGCACAGACGGCGCCTTGGCGCGGGCGCGTCCTTGTCCAAGGCGAAGGTCCACCTGCGCTCCGGATTGCGCGCCATGCGAAGCTTGGCGCTGTGGAGTTGGTCCTTGCGGAAGAAGGTGACGAGCACCTCCTGTCCAGGGACGGCATCGGCCAGGCGTCTCGTCACCGTGCCGCCATCGACGCGTGTTCCATCGACGGCGACGAGCTCGTCGCCGTAGGTGATTCCGGCGTGCCACGCGGGCGAGCTCGGGACCACGTTCTTGACCACGGCGGGGGCGTCGTTGCCATTGCCGAAGACCAGCCCGCTCCAGGCGCGAAGCCGCGCGGCCCTGGTGGGGTCATTGCGTTCCTGTTCGGCCAAGGGAACGGCGGCGACTGCGATGCCCGTCTTGCGCAGCAGCGCGGGCACCGGCAGCTCGGCCGTGCCGTCGATGAAGCGCGAAAAGTAGCTGGCCAGGGAACGTCCGACGAGCGCCTCGGCCTCGGCGCGGATGATGGAGGCGTCGATGCCCTGGTCCTTCGCGCCGAAGCGTCGCCACAGACGCTTGAACAGATCGGGCAGGCCGTGCCGGCCGTTGGTAAAGGACCGCATCTGCAGATCGAGGACGAGGCCGGCCCAGCGGCCTTTGTCGTAGTAGCTGACCATCCGGTTGGTGTGGTTGTCCGCTGGCTTGTACTGCTTGATCCAAGCTTCGTAGGACAGCTGCGAGAGCGGTGTGACGTTTCGGCCGGGGCGAGTGATGTAGCGGCCCCAGATCTCGGCCAAGTCTTTCAGGTAGCGCTCCGGCGCGAGGAGCCCGGCCCGCAGGAGGACCAGGGCCTGCGCGTACTCGGTGAAGCCCTCGTGGAACCAGAGCAGCAGGGTGTAGTTCTCCTTGAGGTAGTCGAAGGGCCCCAGCACGCGGTCGCGGATGCGCTTGACGTTCCAGGTGTGGAAGAACTCGTGGGCCGAAAGCTCCGCGAAGCTCTGGTAGCCTTTTTCGTCTTCGAAGGAGAATCCGGCGATGTCGAGGGTGGTCGAGCAGGCATGCTCCAGACCGCCGCCTCGACTCGGCAGCGCGTGGATGATGAAGAGGTATCGCTCGAACGGAAAGCCTCCGAACATCTCGCCCGTGGTCTTCACGATGGCGCGCAACATGGAGACCATGCGGCGACGGTCGATGTTGGTGTGCCCCTGCAAGGCGATCTCGAAGCGCGCTCCGTCCACCTGGAACGAGAAGCTCTCGTGGGTCCCCATCTCGACGGGCGAGTCCACGAGCTCGTCGTAGTCGCGCGCGCGGAACGCATGGCTCTGGCCGGGCACCGCGGGGAGGGCCGTGCTGACCTTCCAGCCCGCGCGTGGCTCGAGGTCGAGGATGCACGGTCGCAGCTCTTCGCCCTCGACCAGGAAGAACACGCTGGTCCCATTGATGAACGCTCGGGCCTCGTCGAGGTACGAGGTGCGAACGCTGATCTCGAACGCGAAGACCCGGTAGCGGACGGTGACCGCTTGGCCGAGAGTCTCGATTCGCCAGCGGCACTTGTCCATGCGCTTCGCGGTCAACTTGCGCCGGCCGGTCTGATCTCGAACCTCGAGGTCGTAGAGGTGCCGAGAGAAATCTCGCACCAGGTAGCTGCCGGGCGCCCACACCGGGAACACCACGTCGATGCTCTGGCGGTCGGGCAGCGCCGGGATCTCCATCGTCACTTGGAACTCGTGCGACTTGGGCTCGGGCATGGTGACGAGGTAGCGGATGGGGTGATTGGGCATCGTTTTCTGTCTTTCGCGTGGAGCTGGTTCGGGAAGCCGTGGCGCTGCTATGGGGTCTGGGGCGGCGGGGTGTCGTCCGACTTGGGCCTGTCCTGGGACGATACCTCCGACGGCAGGGGCAGGAACACTCGGAACACGGCCCCGCCACCGGCCTGATCGCCCACCTCCATCCAACCGTCGTGATCCTTCACGATGCCGTGGCTGACCGCCAGGCCGAGCCCGGTGCCTTCGCCGGTCTCCTTGGTGGTGAAGAAAGCGTCGAAGATGCGGGCGCGGTCGGCCTTGGGGACGCCGGGGCCGGTGTCGCTGATCGCGAGCATCAGGTACGGCGAGGGCGGCGCCAGGTCGAGCCCCTCTTTGCGGCGGATTACGTATTCGACCGTGATGCCCAGCTTGCCACCCGAGGGCATCGCGTGGATCGCGTTCATGATCAGGTTCAGGCAGACCTGCTGGATCTCGTCGGGGTTGCCGGGGATCGGCCGCAGATCCGGCTCGGCGCGGAGGTCGACCTCGATCTTCTGTTGCTTGAGGTTCTCCTCGACGAACTCCAGCGTGGAACGCACGGTCCCAAGCACGTCCATCTCGCCGGCGGTCGGCCGGCTCTTGCGCGAGGAGTCCAGCACTTGCCGGATGATCTTGGTGATGCGGTCCACTTGGGTCGAGATGATCTCGGCGTTCTTTTGCACCTCGGCCGGCTCGTTCGCCTTCCTGGCCAAGGTGCGCGCGCGGCCGCCGATGACGTTGAGCGGGGTCCCGACCTCGTGGGCGATCTCGGCGGCCATCTGTCCGATGGTGGCTAGCTTCTCCGTGCGTCGCATGTGGGCCTCGGTGGCGACGCGCGCGGCGATGGCCTTGGCTTCCTTTTCCCGCGCCTCGCGCAGGTAGTTCATCATGTCGTTGAAGCGGCCGCCCAGGGTGCCAAGCTCGTCGTCTCGCTCGGGCAGCACCGCCCGGGACATGTCACCCTTCGACACGGCGTCGATGGCCTCGATCAACTGACGGATGGGGCCCGCCACCCGTCGCATCAGCATCACGTAGATGGCGATGGCAAAGGTCGCGATGACGAGCAGGATCATCGGCGCGATACGCTTCACCGACGCCAGCACGTCGTTGCTCATGAAGCCGCCCTCGCGAACCAGCCCCAAGAAAGCCACCACGTGGCGCATCGGCTCGCCCGGACGCATGTTGTGCAGGGGGATCGCCATCGCATAGAAGGGCGGGATTCCCTTGAGGTCGAACAGCCGGCCCACTGGCGCATCGAGCTTGGTCGATTCGTCCACCAAACCTGCCCAGGAGTTATTCGGTCGTTGGCCTCCCCAGGCCACGGCTTCGAGCCGGAACGGGCCACCCTTGCTCGCCATGGCCGCGACCCTGGCCTTCATGGCCTCGCCAGCCTTTTCCGGGGCCAGCGGCTCCATGCCCGCGATGAGGGCTTCCGCCATCGCGTGGGCCTCGCGGTCCATGTCTCGTAACTGAGCGGAGCGCAGGACGTAGAGCACGTCACCCACGGCGGCCATCAACGCCGCTGCCATGAGCAGGGTGGCGATGATGGCGACGCGTGGTCCGAGCTTCATTGTGGGACCGGATTATAGTACCGTCGCCGAGTCACCAAGGAGGTGTCCAAATGCGTCGATTCTCAGTTTGTTCCAGCGTGAACGCGATGGCGAAGCGGGGCTTCGCCCCGGTGAGCCGAACCGCGGGAAGGTTGGGAAACCCAATCCGGGTTTCCATGACAGTGGCTTTGGCAGTCGTTCTCACGGCACCGGCGGCCCAAGCTCAGCTATCGCCCCCGCCAGCAGGCGAGGGTGCTCCCAACAACAGCACGGCCACGGCCAGCTTCAACAGCGCCAGCGCGGCCCGTGGTCACGGCCTCGGCATCGGCGCCGCGACCATGCTCAACGGCACGAGCGGCGCGATGGCCACCTGGGGAACCAGCGGGTTCCACATCGATGGGTTGTTCGGTCTGCGCCGCTACACCGAGGGCGAGGCCACCACCCGATTCTCGGTCGCCGCGCGCGGCTGGTACCACCTTCACGCGGCCTCGTTCGCCGACTTCTCCCTGGGCGGCGGTCTCGGCATCCACCGCTGGGTCAGCGCGCCAGGCACGCCCCGGTCGGACACGCACTATGACATCTCGCTCGAGGTCGGTGCCCAGATCCGCGCCTTCATCGTGCCCAACGTGGCCCTCGTCTCCGACCTGGGCTTGGGAATGCTGTTCGGCGACAACGACAACATTCTCTTCGGCGGCCAGTCCATCGGCGGTGGAGAATTCGTGACCGGCAGTATGGGCATCGCGTATTTCTTCGAGTAGATCTCCTGCTTCGCAATGAAGCACGAGCGCAGCGCCGAAGAACCCAATTTCGTCATCGTCCGAGGCGCGCGCGAGCACAACCTGCACATCGACGAGCTGGCCATTCCAAAGCGCCAGCTCGTCGTGTTTACGGGCGTTTCCGGCTCCGGAAAGTCCTCGCTGGCGTTCGATACCCTCTATGCCGAGGGGCAGCGCCGTTATGTAGAGTCGTTGTCCTCGTACGCGCGCCAGTTCCTCGGGCAGATGGAGAAGCCCAAGTACGACCAGATTCGCGGGCTTTCGCCGACCATCGCCATCGAGCAGAAATCGGCATCGTCGAACCCGCGCTCCACCGTGGGCACGGTGACCGAGATCTACGACTACCTGCGCGTCCTTTACGCGCGGGCAGGCGAGCAGCGCTGCCACCTGTGCGGTGGTGAGGTCGCCGCGCGTTCGGCCGGCGAAATCGTGGCCGAGCTTTTGACCTTACCGGCCAAGTCCAAGGTGACCTTGCTTGCCCCCAAGGCCGACAACCGCAAGGGCGAGTTCCGCGAGGTGTTCGAGGAGGCGCGCAAGGCGGGGTTCGTGCGCGTGCGCGTCGACGGTGTGGTGCGGCGCCTGGAAGAGGTCACCGCGCTCGACAAGAAGAAGAAGCACACCGTGCAGATCGTCGTGGACCGGCTCTCGCTGGACTCGGCGGACAAGACGCGGCTGTCGGACTCCATCGAGACCGCGCTGAAGGCGGGCGGGGGCACCGTGCTGGTGGCCGTGGAGGGCGAGGAGCACGAGCGCGCCTACAGCGAAGAACGCGCCTGCCCGAGCTGCGGCGTGGGTCTGCCCGAGCTGTCGCCGCAGTCGTTCTCGTTCAACAGCCCGCTCGGCATGTGCGTGGACTGCAACGGCCTCGGGTCGAAGCTCGAGGTCGATCCCGACTTGGTGGTCCCGAACCCCGACCTGTCGATCTCCGAGGGAGCCATCGAGCCGTGGGGCGAGCGCTTCGCCCGCGAGGAGGGCTGGACCACCCGCATCGCCGCGGCCCTGGAAAAGGACATGGGCATTCCGCTCAAGAAGCCGTGGAAGCAGCTCACGCCGCGCCAGCGCGAGATCGTCCTTTACGGCACGGGCGACAAGCGCGTCCAGGTGAGCTGGGCCAGCAAGCACGGCGGTGGCTCGTGGGCCATGCGCTTCGAGGGCGTGGCCAACAACGTGAAGCGCCGCTGGCACGACACCCATTCCGAGATGATGCGCCAGTGGCTGGGCAAGTACTTCCGCGAGCAGCTCTGCCGTGCTTGTAACGGCCGGCGTCTGCGGCCCGAGTCGCGGGCGGTGTTCCTGGGCGACAAGAGCATCGTGGACGTGACGTCCTTCACCGTGGCCGACGCCGAGAAGCACTTCGCCGGGTTGCCGCTGGTCGGCGCCAAGGCGCAGATCGCGGCCGAGATCCTGAAAGAGGTGCGCACGCGCCTCGGGTTCTTGCTGAACGTGGGCCTCGACTACCTGACCCTCGACCGCGTGGCCTCGTCGCTGTCCGGCGGCGAAGCCCAGCGCATCCGACTCGCGTCGCAGCTCGGGTCCGAGCTGTCGGGCGTGATGTACGTCCTCGACGAGCCCTCGATCGGGCTGCACCAGCGCGACAACCTGCGCCTGATCGCGACCCTGCGACGGCTGCGCGACCTGGGCAACAGCGTGATCGTGGTCGAGCACGACGAGGAGACCATCGAAGCCGCGGACCACGTCGTCGACTTCGGCCCCGGGGCGGGGCGCTTGGGCGGTCACGTCGTCGCGGCGGGAAGTCCCGCCGAGATCCGGGCCGAGAAGGGCTCGTTGACCGGCCAGTACATGGCCGGCACCATGCGCATCGAGATCCCGGACACCCGACGGAAGCCGACCGGCTTCATCACCGTGCGTGGCGCCCGCGAGCACAACCTGCGCAACATCGACGTCGAGTTCCCGCTCGGCGTCTTGCTGGCTGTCACCGGCGTCTCCGGGGCAGGGAAGTCCTCGCTCATCAATGGCATCCTGCACCCCGCGCTCAGGCGGAAGCTCCACGGCAGCTTCGACCCGGTCGGCGCGTTCGCCAAGCTCGAGGGCATCGACCTGATCGACAAGGTGGTCGACATCGACCAGAAGCCCATCGGCCGCACCCCGCGCTCGAACCCGGCGACCTACACCAAGGCCTTCGATCACATCCGCGAGCTTTACGCAGAGACGCCGGAAGCCAAGGCGTCCGGTTTCGGACCGGGGCGGTTTTCGTTCAACGTGAAGGGCGGCCGGTGCGAGGCCTGCGAGGGCGACGGCGTGAAGACCGTGGAGATGCACTTCCTGGCCGACGTACACGTTACCTGCGAGGTGTGTCGCGGCCGTCGTTACAACGTCGCGACCTTGCGGGTGAAGTGGAAGGGCCTCGACATCGCTCAGATGCTGGAGACCAGCGTGAGCGAGGCGGCCGGCCTGTTCGAGAACCACCGCCAGCTCTCGCACATCCTCAAGACCCTCAACGACGTCGGGCTTGGCTACATCGCCCTCGGACAGGCGGCGACCACACTCTCGGGCGGCGAGGCCCAGCGCGTGAAGCTGTCGCGCGAGCTTGCCAAGCGGGACACGGGACGAACCCTGTACCTGCTCGACGAGCCGACGACGGGCCTGCACTTCGACGACGTCCGCCGTCTTCTGACCGTGCTTCAGCGCCTGGTCGACGCCGGCAACAGCGTCCTGGTCATCGAGCACAACCTCGACGTCATCAAGACCGCCGACTACATCATCGACCTAGGCCCCGAAGGCGGCGCCGCCGGTGGCCAAGTGATCGCCGCCGGCACCCCCGAGCAAGTAGCCGCGACCCCCGCGTCCTACACCGGCCAGTTCCTGGCCAAGATGCTGCCCGCGGTGAAGAAGAGGGCCGTTCTGTGAGTCGTGCGAAGCATGGCCTCGGGGCCGGGCCGTCGCCCACCGGCGAACCTTAGCCAGCCCGCAGTTCGCGGAGCTCGGCTTTCTGGTCTACAGTATCAGGGCGCGCCGAAGCGCCTGCAGGGGTACTTCGAACTCTCTCCCGACCTCCCGGAGGCACACATGGGCAATCCTCCTGTCGTCAATCGAACGCCACCCAACCAGAGGGCGGGTCGCTGGTCCTCGATCGCTGGCGCCAGCGCGCCGTTCGGCGATCGGGTCAAGCGGAGCTTTGGCTTTTGGTTCAACTACCTCTGGGAGGAAGCGCGCCAGGCGCCGGATCTGTCGGAGGGAGACAAAGGCCGGCTGTGCGACGCCTTCTTCACGGTGCTTGAGCCCTTTGCCACGGGGTTCCGCCCAGTGCGGGGCTTGGATGCTATGTCCGCGGATCACAAACGCACGGTGCTGACCACGCTGCTCGTCCACGGGTTCAAGCGCGTGCCGCTGAGCGGCACCATCAATGTCGGCGCTGCAGGTGTTCGGGTCGACCGCGCCGCCGAGGGCGCCGGGATATTCCTGAAGATCATGGAGTACGGCACCGAGGGCGCCAAGAGGTACGTGAGACTGGGCTTTCGAGCCGACAGCCGCAGTTACGAGACGTTGGTCAAACAAGGGGGCTTCCATGCCCGCGCCCGCTCGCAGAGGGATCCGGTCTATGCGAAGTTCGGGCTGGACCAGCCGTGGAACCCGCTGAGCCTGGAGGTCTACGCCCAGTCGCTCTTCCTGCGAAAGGGCGTCAACCGCGACAACTGTCTGTACACCGTCGTCAGCGTGGCCAAGGAGCTGGCCGAGATCCTGCCCTATCCGTTGCTATCGGACGCGTCGCTCTTTCCGCTCGGACAGAAGTCGCTCAAGGACTGGACGGCCCAGGACGACGCCGCGGCGGCCGCACACTGGTTCAAGGCCAAAGCCGTACGTAACAAGGATGGCGTGGTTGACCACCTCCAGACCGAGATATGCGTATACGTGGTTCGCGTCGACGACGTGCTGGCCTTCAACACGGAGAAATGGCAGCGGGACACAGGCGGCAAGAATCCGTTCCCAGAGGCCGCAGTCGACAAGATCAACATCAATGCGGTCTTGGCGGAGCTGAAGCTGAGGAGGAAGCACTTCTGGGACGAGACCCCCGACGGCAAGGGCTCGCTCGCCTTCTACGACTTCGACGTGATTGCCGCTCGGTTACTGCCCAGCAAGGACGACCAGCAGGCTACTTATGGCCCCAACTTCCCGGGCCAATTGGAAGCCCGCCTCAAGGGGCTGTGCGCAGAAGCCCGGCACAACTGGGCCGCTGCGCGGTCTCGGTACGAGAGGAAGGATAGGATCTTCAAGGCTGGCTCACGTGGCGGGAGCAAGCCGTGTCCCTTCTGCGGCCGGCAGATTCCTCTCGCCCAGTTCATGGCGCACGCTGGGACATGCCCCAGCAAGCCCGCCAGCTGAAGCTGGCTGCTCGGATTGGCCCGCCCGCCTCAGGCCCGCACGATCTCCATCACCTGTGCGGCCCACGGTTCGAGGCGCATCGTCGCGCCTTCGGCCAGCATCGCATCGCCGTTGTGCTCAGTCTCTTCGCCGGAGAGCAGGTTGCGCAGCCGCCACCGCTTGCCGGCCAGGTCCCCCCAGGGCAGCTTCACGGTGCCTTGGCTCTCGTTCGCGGAGATGTTCAGCGCCACGAGCACCCGGTCGTCCTCCTGCTCGCAGCAGTAGGCGAGAACATCCGAAGACTCCCCGACCGGGCACAGCGTGCAGCTGCCCCGCCGGAGCGCCGGGCGATCGGTGGCCGCGAGCAGGCGCTGGTAGAAGCTGCGCACCGACACCGAGGTGCCGAGCTGGACGAACTGCTTGCCCCAGCGGCCCTCCATCTGCAGGTAGTGCCACAGCGACGGGCCGGGCAGGGTGGCCAGCATGATCGCCGCCTGGCGGTGGCGAGCGGCGGGTTGGAACACGGCCTCGACCGGATCCTCGTCGTGGTTCGAGATGAAGCGAACCAGGCGCTGCATTCCGTCGCCGCCGACTCCCTCGAGGTGCGCGCGCAGCCCGGCCACGTCGAGCGCGCGCAGGCGGTCGTAGAAACGCTCCTTGTCGTAGCACGCGTCGAAGCCGTCCTGCGTGAGCCCGGGCTGGCTGTCTCCATAGCACTCGGCCACGAAGAACATCTCGGGGTGGTGGTGTCGCACCTTGCCCAGGACCTCGACCCAGAACTCCTTGTCCGGCTTGGACCCGGCGGCGTCACCCCAAAGGGCCGCGAACGCGTCGGTGCGCAGTAGGTGGGCCATGTCGCAGCGGACCCCGTCGCACTGCCGCCCGATGGCTTCCAAGGTCTCCACGGCACGAGCCCTGTAGTTGGACGAGAACGCGTTCAACTGGGCCGTGTCGGTCCACACGTCGCCCGGGTTTCGCGACGGCGCCCCGTGGGCCACGATCCTGCCTTCCCGGCGAACGTACCGACCCGGCGCGGTCGCCAGATCCGCCTCGGAGCCTGGCACGTAGAGGTTGTCGCGCTCGCCCAGCCACGCATGGTCGAGGCCGGTGTGGTTGGGCACGAAGTCCAAAAACAGGCGCACACCGCGTGCGTGCAACTTGCGGCGCGCGACCTTGAGGCCCGACGGTCCGCCCAAGTGGCCATCCACCGTGTAGTCGCCGATGCTGTACGGCGAGCCGACGATATCGCGCAAGGGTGCGAGGTCGGGCAGCACGCGACGGCACTCGCCGAGGACCATGGGATGACTCTGCGCGATCTCGCGTCCGGTCGCGCTTCGTTGCCACACGCCCATCAACCAGACCGCATCGAGGCGCATCGCCTGCAACGCGTCCCACTCGCTGTCGGGCACCGAGTCCAGCGTCACGGTGTCGCCGTAGCGCTCTGACAGCTCTGACAGCCAAGGCCAGGTGTTGATCTCGTAGATGCGCAATCCAATCATGGCCCTTGGATGCAAAACCGGATCGGGCTGTCTGTCAAACCGCCGCCCATCCGAAATCGAAAAAGTGCTTCCCGTCGGAGCTCGGCTGTAAGCCGGGTTCTGTGCTCGCCATCGTTACCTCCGGCGAGCGGTGGTCATTCATCTAGGCCGTCCGTTGCCGGACGGCTCGAGCGACCAACTCAGGATCTGGAATCGACGCGGGCCGCGCCGGCAGGTTGCCCTGCGATCCTTCTTCGGTCTTGCTCCAGGTGGGGTTTGCCGTGCCCCTCCTGTCACCAGGAGGGCGGTGTGCTCTTACCACACCGTTTCACCCTTGCCGGCAGCGCGGTTGCCCACGCACCGGCGGTTTGTTTTCTGTTGCACTGTCCTTCGAGTCACCTCGACTGGCCGTTAGCCAGCACCCTGCCCAAGGGAGCCCGGACTTTCCTCGACGGCAGAACTTCACCGTCGCGACCACCTTTCGAGCTCCAGCGGGAAGCCCGCGGAGTATAGCGAACCCGAAGCGGCTTAGGAACCAGAAGTCGGCGTATTCGGCGTCGGATCGTCGACCATCAGCTTCTCCCAGTAGACGATCCGGTGGCAGTAGGGGCAGGTCTCGATGGTGGTGCCGCGCTGGAGCACGTTGTAGAGCTGCGGCGGCACGTTCATGTTGCAGCCTTGGCAGGTGCCGTTGCGAACCGTGGTGACGGCGAGCCCCCGGCGCATGCGGATGGCGCCGTAGCGCTTGAGCACGTCTGGGCGAATCCCGGTGGCGACCTTGTCGCGGTCGACCTTGATCGCGGCGATCTGTCCCTCGAGCTCGGCCATCTTCTTGCGGCCGACCTCGGCGTCCTTGTCGATGGACTTGCGAAGCACTTCCAGCTCGGCGGCGCGCTCGGCCAGCAGCTTCTCTTTGACCTGGACGGCTTCGATGAGCTTCGCGATTTCCTGCTCGCGGTTTTGCACGCTCTCGCGCGTCTGCTCGATCTCGCGCTGGGCGGCGACGTACTCTTTCGAGTTCTTCGCCATCGACAGTTTGTTCTTTGCGCCGCTGGCTGAGCTCTCTTCGGTCTGCAGCTGATTCTTCTGATCCGAGTAGTAGCGCTGCGATTCGGTTAGTTGCGACCGTTCGTTCTCCAGGAGGGACTGGACCCGGGTGAGGTCAGTCTGCGAGGCTTCGAGTTTGGCGGGTATCGCCTTCAGTGCGTTGGTCAGTTCTTGAATCTGAGCGTCGTATCGTTGAAGTTCCTCGAGACGCTTAAGCTGATCGCGCAACTGTTCCTCCTGGCCTGTGTTGGGGGCCGCGTTTTGGACGAGAGACGAAGGACAATCCGGCAGGCGCTAGTAGAGTGGGCCCACCTGGATTCGAACCAGGGACCGAGCGGTTATGAGCCGCCAGCTCTGACCGCTGAGCTATGGGCCCAGCCTTGCTTAGGATATCCGTCAACAAGCCGGCGAAGCATACTCACCATGCCCTGCGGTGGCAAGGATTGTGGGCGAGAAAACGAACCGTTTTCGCAACCAATTGGAACTCGGGCGAAACGAAAGTCGAATTGCCTTACCGAAAATCGAAGTGAAGACGGTCGGCGCCATTCGCGCGGCGAGCCCATCTCGCTCGGTGCTAAAGTGCGCCCGCGAGCACCGCGGCGACAAGCCCGATGCCGAGCGCAACCCTGTACACGACGAACCCGTAGGTGGTGCGGGTGCGCAGGAACCGCAAGAGCCATGCGACGCTCAAGTAGCCCGACGCTGCCGCGGTCGCGAGTCCCACGAGCAGGGCGGCGCTGCTTATCTCCTGGTTGCGCATGATCTTGGGCAGCTCGAACACTCCGGCCGCGGCGACAGCGGGGATGGAGAGCAGGAACGAGAAGCGGGCCGCGGCGTCGCGACGGAAGCCGAGGAGCATGGCCGCGACGAGCGTGATTCCCGAGCGCGAGGTGCCCGGAATCAGCGCCAGTGATTGGGCGAGCCCGACCAGCAGAGCGTCGCGCAACGTGAAGGCCTCGAGCGGTCGCTCGTGGCGCGCGGTCTTCTCGACGACGGCCATCAGCACGCCGACCACGATGAGCGACGTGGCGATGACCGAGATCGAGCGCAGCGGCCCCTCGATGGCGTGTTTGGCCAGAAGGCCCACCACGCCGATGGGGATCGTGCCGGCGATCATGTAGAGCAACATGCGAGCGTCGAGCTCTCGTCGCGTGGCCGGCACCGCCGCGGCGCCGATCATGCGCACGAGGTCGCGCAGGAAGAACCCGATGACCGCCACCAGGGTGCCAAGCTGGATCACGGCGGCGAACGCGGCACCACCGTCGGGCCAGGAAAGCATGGCAGGCACCAGGCGCAGGTGGGCCGTGGAGGAGATGGGAAGGAACTCGGTGACTCCCTGGACCAGGCCCAGGATGGCGGCTTGAAAGATGGTCAAAGCGCGCGGACTTTAGCATTGCCGCGACGGTTTGGTGCTGCGACGGCCTACTGCGGTCGTCGCCAGTTGATTTCGCCCGCGTGGACCGGCCGCACGAGGCCGTCCGGGGTCCGCAGCAAGAGCGCGCCGCTGGCGTCCACTGCTTCGGCAATTCCCTCGATGCGCTGCGAGCCTGACTCCACCCAACAGGGCTGACCCAGCAGAGCGAACTTCTGCCAACTGGCCAGCGCCGAGCCCGGCCCCGCCGCGACGAACGAATCGTAGGCCGGCTCGAAGGCGTGGAGGAATGCGGCCAAGACCGCCAGTCGGTCGGTATCTTCGGCGCGCCCCTCGGACAGCGAGGTCGCCAAGTCCGCGAGCTCCGCCGGGAAGTCTCGGGTGTTCACGTTGATGCCGACCCCGAGCACCACGTGCCGGACTCGGCCGCTCTCGGTGGACATCTCGGCCAAGATACCGGCCACCTTTCGAAATCCGCAAGCCGTCTCCAGCAACACGTCATTCGGCCACTTGAGGCGAGGCGCAAACCCCATCCCGGCCAGCGCCTGCGCGAGCGCGGCACCCGCGAGCAGTGTCATCGGCGCCATCTGCTGTGGGGGCAGGGTGGGGCGCAAGAGCATCGAGAAGTAGAGACTCTGGCCCGGCGGCGAATGCCAGCTGCGACCTCGTCGGCCACGGCCTTTGGACTGCTGGTCCGTGGCCACCACCAGCCCATCCTCTGCGCCCGTCGCCGCGCGCTCGCTCACCTCGTCGCTGGTGGACCCGCAGGTCGGCAGGAAGACGTAGCGTCGCCCGAGCCAGCGTGTGCGCAGGACGGCTTCGAGCCGGTCGCCCGCGAGATCGCCTGCGCTCACGATGCCGCCACGACGTCGTCCATGCCGATGTCGAGCGCCAGATCCATCGCCTTGGCCGAGTGGGTGAGTGCGCCCACGGAGACGATGTCGACGCCGGTTCTGGCGATGGCCGGGATCTTCTCCAAGGTCACGCCGCCCGAGACCTCCAGCAGTGGTCGTGGTGTCTTCATCTTGGCCCGGGCCACGGCGCGCTCGACGTCGGGCAACGCGAAGTTGTCGAGCAGGATGATGTCCGCGCCGGCTTCGAGCGCCTCGTCGAGTTGGTCGAGCGAGTCCACCTCGACTTCGATCTTGAGCCCGTGCGGAACCCTGCCGCGGGTCCTTTCGATCGCCACCTTGACCCCGCCGGCGACCGCCACGTGGTTGTCTTTGATGAGGACACCGGAGCCGAGGTCGTAGCGGTGGTTGCTGGCGCCGCCCATCCGGACCGCGTACTTCTCGAGCAGCCTGAACCCCGGCGTGGTCTTGCGCGTGTCGGCGATGCGCACGCTGGATGCGCTGGCGGCGTCGACGAATGCCCGGGCCAGGGTGGCGATGCCGGACAGCCTCTGCACGAAGTTCAGCGCGGTCCGTTCGGCCGCCAGAATGGACGCTGCGCTACCGGAGAACGTAGCGACCCGTGCCCCGGCCGTCACCCGGTCGCCATCCTTGGCAGATTCGGTGGCCGAGATGCTGCGGTCGACCCGTCGGAAGACCGCGCTGCACAGGCCAATGCCCGCCACGACCATCGGCTCGCGCGCAACCAGGTGGGCCGTGGCGGTGAGGCCAGGCGCGATGACCGCTTGGGTGGTGATGTCGCCCCGCCCCAAGTCCTCTTCGAGGGCCAACTCGACCAGTCGGCGGACGGCGTAAGTGTCGAGGCACGGATCCAGCATGCGCGGAGCATAGCCTGCCCAGGACGGCGATGGAACTTGCCGCGCTCGGGGCGGCGTGGTGCACCCCGTCGTTGACTCGCACGGTAGACCGAGGTAGGTAGTTCGGGAATATGCGGGTTACAGCAGGTGCCGAACGCGGGCGAAAGCTGCGTGCGCCACGAGGAGCGACGACGCGGCCCACCGGGTCAAAGGTTCGCGAAGCCATCTTCAACATCCTTGGGCCTTTGCCGCCGAGCCCTGTCCTGGATTTGTTCGCGGGCACGGGCGCGCTGGGCATCGAGGCCCTCTCGCGGGGGGCCAGCAAGGCGACCTTTGTCGAGCGCGACCAGCGGGCGCTGTCCGCGTTGCACAGGAACCTTCGCGAGTTCGACCTCGCCCGGCGTGCGCGCGTCATGGACTCCAGCGTCGAGATAGCGTTGCACCGCCTTACCGGTGAGGGGAACGAGAAGTTCGCCTGGGTGTTCGTGGACCCGCCTTACGCCGCGGGTGAGGTGGAGTCGGTTCTGGCGCTCTTGTCCGGCGGCACCTTGCTCGATACGGGCGCGGTGGTCATCGTCGAGCACGACCGCCACAACATTCCGCCCGACCGGGTTGGTGTGCTCGAGATGGTGGACCGCCGGTTCTACGGCGACACCGGCCTGTCGTTCTATCGGTGCGAGCGGGAGCTGGTGTAGTGCCAGGCCGCCATCCCCTGGTGGGGGTGTACCCGGGCAGCTTCGACCCGATCACCAACGGCCACTGGGATATCATGCAGCGGGCCTTGGGGCTGTTCGACAAGGTCATCGTGGCGCTCGCGGTGAACGTCAACAAGCGCCCGGCCTTTCCGCTGAAGACGCGCATGCGGATGATCCGGGACGCCGTCGGGCCCGAGCCTCGCGTCGAGGTCGACGCCTTCGATGGGCTCCTGGTGGAATACGCGCGGGCGCACGGCGCCAGGTTCCTCATCCGCGGCCTGCGCGCGGTGGCCGACTTCGAGTACGAGTTCCAGTTCGCGCACATGAACCGGCAGCTGGCCCCCGACATCGAGACCATCTTCCTGCCCACGAACGAAGAGAACTTCTACGTCTCGTCGTCGCTGGTCCGCGAGGTGGGGACCATGGGCGGGGACGTCTCGCGGCTGGTCCCCAAGGCGGTCCTTCCAACCCTGAAGAAGAAGTTTAGAAAGATCCCGTAACGTGGCATTGGGGCTGGCCAAAAGACTGGACGTCGTGAAGCCGTCCGCGACCATGGCGATCACCTCGAAGGTCGCGCGGCTGCGCCGGGAAGGGGTGGATGTCCTGGGGCTTGGCGCGGGCGAGCCCGACTTCGATACCCCCGAGCACATCAAGGCCGCGGCGAAGCAGGCACTGGATCGCGGCGTGACCAAATACACCGCGGTGGAGGGGACGCCTGAGCTCCGTCGCGCGGTCGCCGAGTGGTTCGCCAAGGCCCACGGCTTCGACGTCTCGCCCAGCCAGGTCATGGTGAGCGCCGGCGCCAAGCAGGTCATCTTCAACGCCTTCCACGCCCTGCTCGACCCGGGCGACGAGGTGGTCCTGCCGGCGCCGTGCTGGGTCAGCTACGCCGAGATCGCCAAGCTGACCGGCGCGGTTCCCGTGCCCGTGCTGGCTCGCGCCGAGGATGGCTTCATGGCGGACGCCGACGCCATCGCTCGCGCGATCACGCCCGCGACGCGCATGATCGTGCTCTGCTCGCCGTCCAACCCCACCGGCGCGGTCTACGACGAGCGGACCTTGCGCGCCATCGCCGACCTGGTGGTCCGCCACGACCTGTGGTTGGTCACCGACGACATCTATCGTGGACTCTGCTACGGCAGTGCGCGCTTCGTGCAGGCGGCGTGCTTCGGCCCCGACGTCCGAAAGCGCACCATCATCGTAGACGGCGTGTCGAAGTCGTACGCCATGACCGGCTGGCGCATCGGGTTCGGGCTGGCCGCGCCCGAGATCATCGCCGGCATGTCGACGCTGCAGGGGCAGTCGACCACCAATGCGACCGCGGTCAGCCAAGCCGCCGCCTTGGCCGCGATCACCGGCCCGCAGGACGACCTCGAGCGCATGCGCCTTGAGTTCGATCGCCGCCGTCGCAGCATGGTCGACGGCTTGCGCGCCATCCCCGGCGTCACCTGTGTCGAGCCCCAAGGCGCGTTCTACGCTTTCCCCGACGTGACCGCCTTCCTCGGCAGGCGGACGCCCGACGGAAAGACCATCGCCGACGACGTGGCTTTGTGCGACTACCTCCTCGACGAGGCCAGGGTCGCGGTGGTGCCCGGCTCCGCCTTCTTCGGCCCCGGGTTCATGCGCCTCTCGTACGCCACCTCGCAATCCAACATCGACCAAGCGCTGGTCCGAATCTCAGCCGCTTTCGCCAAGCTGGCCCGGTAGGCGCAAGCCGTCGGTCGCTAGGTGCCGCTGTTGGTTCCGTTGCTGGGTGTCGCCGCGCTCCGCTTGCGGCGCAGCTTCTCGACCAACGTGGTTCGGTTGAGCCCAAGCAACTCGGCGGCGCGGTTCTTGTTGCCGCCGGTCCGTTCGAGGGCCTCGGAGATCATCCGGTCTTCCACCGATTCCAGGATGGCGCGAAGGTCGGTGCCATCGCTCGGCAGGTCGGGAATCGGCGTCAGGTGCTGGGAAACGCGCGTCTGCGGTGCCTGGCGTAGGTTGGGCGGCAGGTCGGCGAGCCCGATGGTGCCGTTGCCCTTCAGGATGACCAGGCGTTCGAGAAGGTTCTCGAGCTCGCGGATGTTCCCCGGCCACGGGTAGCGCCTGAGCGCGGACATCGCGTCTGGCTGCAGGCCGGTCACGGTGCGCCGGTTCTTCTCGTTGAAGCGCTTGATGAAGTGCTCGCACAGCAGGGGAATGTCGCTCGACCGGTGGCGGAGCGGCGGCACTTCGATGGGGATGACGTTGAGACGCCAGAACAAGTCGGCCCGGAATCGTCCCGCGGCCACGTCCGAGTCGAGCTTGCGGTTGGTGGCGGCCAGGATGCGGACGTCGATTCGCTGGTCGGTCTCGTCGCCGACGGGGCGAAGCACGCCATCCTGGATCAGGCGCAGAAGCTTGGCTTGAATGGCCAACTCCATCTCGCCGACCTCGTCGAGCAGGATGGTCCCGCCATCGGCCTCCGCGAAGCGGCCCACGCGCGAGGACGTGGCCCCGGTGAACGCGCCCCGGGAGTGTCCGAACAGCTCGGACTCCACCAGGTTGACCGGAATCGCGGCGCAGTTGACCGCCACGAAGGGCTTCTTCGCGCGGGACGAGCCCGCCACGAGCGACCTGGCGACCAACTCCTTCCCAGTTCCGGACTCGCCGGTGATGAGGACGGTGCAGTTGGTGTCCGCCACCTGCGCGAGTAGCGACAATATGCTGACCATCACAGGATCGTTGCCTAGCAGCCACGGCGCGATCCGATCCCTCCAAGCGATGGGATCCGGTCCCGTCGCGCTCTGGGCCTGGGTGGTGGAGAAGCCCAGCGCGCTGGCCAGCACTTCCTCCAAGCTGCGAAGCTCGACCGGCTTGACCAAGAAGTCGCGCGCGCCGGCGCGCATCGCGCGGACGGCATCGGTCACCTCCGCGCTACCGCTCATGACGATCACGGGCGTCATCGGTGATTTCGTGCGGACGGCATCCAGAATTCCGAATCCATCGACGCCGGGCATACGGAGGTCGGTCACGACCGCATCGAATTCCTCGCGTTGCAGTCGATCCACACCGCCCGGGCCGTCCGAGGTCACGACCTCGTACGAGACGGAACGAAGTAGTCTGGCCATCGCGCGGCACAGGGCTTCTTCGTCATCGCAAAGCAATACCTTCGGCATGAGGATCGCCTCGAAGCAGCGGAGCTACACGTTCAGTCGAAGTGTGTGGCGCACGTGTTCCATGCTTCAAGCCGGCCTAGTGTGACGCAAGGGGGTTCTCGGGTCAAGAATCTATCGGGGACCTTACAAGCTTTCAGACGCAAACCTCTGTGAAGTCGTTTTGACCAGCAGCGGTGTCTCCTCGCCGCCTTCGCTTCCCTACCTGCTCTCCGCTACATCCTCAGCAGTAGCGTTGCGGCTGTTTTTGGCTGCTTTTTTTTTGCGGATTCTTTTTGCCGCTTGTTGGCGACAGGTCTTGATCACACCGGCAGGGCTGCGTATATCCCCTGACCATGGCCGACCCCGTACGAACCCTGTTGCTCGACATCGAAGAGCAATGCGGGAAGATCCCTGGCTGTGCGTTCACCGCGGCACCTGGTGGCGACATGCGCCTCGGCCGTCTCAAGGCGATGTTCAGCAGCAAGGTGTCGCCGGGCTACGCGGCGTTTACGTTGCGGTACGACGGCGGCAAACTGGCCCGGCCGAAAACCGTCGCGGTGTCCTCGGAGTCGCAGGACAGGCGCGAGCCGGTCGAAGACGAGGTCTACTTGCAGTTGCTGACCTTCGACGACGGACAGCGCATCCTGCGGGAGGCCACGCAGCCGGCGGACTGGAAGGGCCTGTGGCCGGTGGCCCGGCGCGGGATGCGTGTCTTCGCGTTGGACTTCGAAGCCAGCCCGGATGGCGAACAGCCCGTGGTCGAGGTTGGCGACCGCAGCGTCGACCGCGTCGGCAGTAGCTTCCTGCGTTTCTTGTCGGCGTGCCTGGGCGAGATCGCCATGGGCGAGGGCGCGGACGCATTGTCGCTGGCGCGCGAGCTGTGCCGTCGGGACCCCGGGCTCGCCGAGCATTGGGTCCATCTCATCGACTTTCTGGAAGACGCCGGCAAGAAGGACGAGGTCGACGCCGTGCTGGAAGAGGCCTTGCGCTGCGCGAGCCCGCCCGGTCCGGCCCTGGTCATCCAGGTGGCCTTGCGCGCACTCGACAAGCGAGACTCGGGGCGGGCGCTGGCCGCGATCGAGGACGCCCTGGGGCTGGAGCCGCTGACCGCGCGCGACGACGACGCACGCCTGGACGCCGCGGCCATCTTGCTGGTCCTGGCCGACGAGCGTGGAGACGCCAAAGGCAAGCAGCGCGCGCTCGATGCGCTTGGGGGCGCGGCAGCTTCGACCGGGGCGTACTGGCGAGGCGAAGCGCTGCGCGCCTATGTGCTCGGAGATGCCGCGCGCGCGGAGTTGTCGGCCAAGGTTGTGCAGTCGCTGGTTGGCGCCGACGCGGATCTGGCGCGCATGACCGAGCCCGATACCAACCTGACCATCTCCCTCAAGGCGCTGCTGAAGGCGCGCGAGCTGCTCGAGCAGGGCGACTTGGAGGATGCCGTGAGACAGGCCCGCATCGCGGCGAACGAAAGGCCCGATCTGGGCATCTGTCACGCGGTCCTCGCCGAGGCGTTCAATGCCACCCGTGATCGCGGTGCGCTCGAGGCGGCCCGTCGAGCCACCGAGCTGAACCCGGCGCTGGTCGATGGCTGGCGCGAGCTCGGTGATGCCTACATGGAGACCCGCCAGGCGGGCAAGGCCGAGGCAGCCTACCGGGAAGCCTTGGCCCGCGACGAGAGCTACGCCTTGGCTCGCGCCAAGCTGGCCCAGGCGCTCCTCGAACAGGGCCGCTCGCGCGAGGCGCTGGACATGGCCATGTCCGCCGAGGATCGCGGAGGCGACGCCTTCATGGTTGCCGCGATCCGCGGCGACATCCTGGCCGAGATGAGCCGTCACGACGACGCCGCCGAAGCCTATGACCGCGCTCTGCGGCTCGAGCCCGAGGATCACTGGATCCTCCATCAGGCGGCCATCGCGCACAGTCGCGCCGGCAACGACGATCGTGCGGCCGAGCTGTTCGAGCAGGCGTTGCGCTACGACCGCGACGGGTGCCATCAGACCTTCGTGGACTACGGCGACCTCCTGCGCAGGGTGGGGCGGATTGGCGACGCGGTTCGCATGTACCGCAAAGCGGTTGCCGCGGTGCCAGGCGATCCGGATTGGCGTCGCGTCTTGCGTGAGGCCGAGCGCGAGCTGATGGCGGCGCCGAACTGAGGGCTGGGGGGCGGGCAGTCGGCGCGGCGACTCGCGCGGTCTGACGTCCGTCTTTGACTTCGCTCCGAGGCTCGCTAGCTTTGAGTGACGCCACCCCAGCCGGGGTGGGGGCAAAGGAGCCGAGCATGACCAGGCTGAAGATCGAGGGAATGACCTGCAACCATTGCGTCATGGCGGTCAAGCAGGCGCTCGAGGCCATCCCCGGCGTGAGCGGCCGGGTGGAGGTGACCTTGAAACCCGGCGCCGCCGTCGTGGAAGGAGACGCGTCCCCCGAGGCGCTGGTGGCGGCCGTCGCCGAAGAGGGCTACTTGGCGACGGTGGTCAAGTAGTTGCGATGGCCTCGCGTCGCGAGTCGGGGCTCGAGCTCGACATCGAGCAGATCGTCGACGAGCTGATGGAGATCCTGAAGTACCGGTAGCCCATGCCGAGCCTGGTCTTCAAGGTCAAGGGAATGACCTGCGCGAGCTGCGTGCGCAGGGTCGAGAAGGCGCTCGCCTCGGTTCCCGGGGTGCAAGCCGCGCGGGTGAACCTGGCGACCGAGGAAGCGCGGGTCGACTGCGAGGGAGCCAGCGAGGCCAGCCTGGCAGACGCGGTGGAGAAACGTGGCTATCGGCTGTTGCCGGTGGAGACCCGGGCCGATGACACCGTGGAGGCTCACAAAGCTCTGTGGCGCGTGCTGGTGGCGTGGGCCCTGACCTTACCGCTCATGGCCGGCATGGTGCCGGGCCTGCACCTGCACCTGCCCTGGTGGCTGCAGGCGGTGCTCAGCGCGGGTGCTGCCTTCGGCGCAGGCTGGCCATTCATCGCGCGCGCCGGACGGCAGGCCGCCAAGCTCGAGTCCAGCATGGACACGCTGATCGCGCTCGGCGCGCTCAGCAGTTGGGGCTTCGGATTGTACGAGGGCCTGCGCGGGGCTTCGCACGTGCCGTTCGAGACGGCGGCGGCGCTGGTGGCGTTCCTGCTGACCGGCAAGTACCTGGAGGCGCGCGCACGCCATCGCGCCACCGACGCCGTCGAGGCGCTGCTCGCGCTGGCGCCCAGCACGGCCTTGCGGCTCTTCGATGATGGCCGGGAGGTCGAGGTCGAGGTTCGCACCCTCGAACCGGGCGACCGCGTGCGTGTGCACGCCGGGCGCGCCATCCCGGTCGATGGCGTGGTGGTCAGCGGGCGCGCCGAGGTGGAGGAGGCCCAGCTGACCGGGGAGCCTTTGCCCGTGCCGCGGTCGGTGGGCGAGAAGGTCCTCGCGGGCGCGACGGTGCACGGGGGCGCCTTGGAGATCCGGGTCGAGGCCACCGGCCGGGAGACGTGGTTGGCCAAGCTCGGTCAGCAGGTCGCCGAGGCGCAGGGCTCGCGTCCACCGGTGCAGGCCCTGGCCGATCGCATTTCGGCCGTCTTCGTGCCCGGGATCTTGCTGCTTGCGCTCGTGACCTTGGGCGCGTGGTGGATCCACACGGGGGCGTTCGCCCTGGCCTGGAGGCCGGCGGTCACCGTGCTGGTCATCGCCTGCCCCTGCGCGCTCGGGTTGGCCACGCCGGTGGCGACCGCGGCGGCGCTGGGAACGGCGGCGAGGCTCGGCATCCTGGTGCGGGACGCGGCCGCGATGGGCACGCTCGCTCGCGTGACGGATCTCGCGCTCGACAAGACCGGGACCCTGACCGAGGGCAAGCCCGCCGTGCACAGCGTGGTCGCCGACGATGCGAAGGAAGCCTTGAGATTGGCGGCCGCGCTGGAGCGGGGCAGCGCCCACCCCATCGCGAAGGGCATCGTCCAGGCGGCCGCCGGGCTGCCCTTGCCCGAGGTCGAGGATTTCGAGGTTCACGCCTTCGGTGGTGTCGCGGGGCGGGTCGCGGGGCGCGAGTTGCGGCTGGGCAACGCCGAGCTTACCGGCTGCGCCCTGCCGGCCGTGGCGGACGGGATCGTGGTGGGCCTGGCCGAGCAGGGCAGGCTGCTCGCCACCTTCGTACTGAAAGACGCGATCAAGCCCGACGCGCCGACGCTGGTCGCGGAGCTGCGTCGGATGGGGCTGCGGCTGCACTTGCTCAGCGGCGATCGCAACGAAGTCGCCCGCGACGTGGCCGGCGCGCTCGGCATCCCGGAGGCGCGGGGCGGCCAGACGCCGGCCTCGAAGGCGGAGCGGATCGCGGAGCTTCAACAGCAGGGACGGGTGGTGGCCTTCGTGGGGGACGGCGTGAACGACGCCCCCGCGCTGGCACGGGCCGACGCCGGGATCTCGTTGCCCGGGCTGGAAGCGGCCGAGGTCAGCGCGCCGGTGAACCTGCTGCGACACGAGCTTTCTCCGTTGCTCGGCGCCTTGGCGTTGGCGCGAAAGACGCGTCGGATTGTGTGGCAAAACCTGGGCTGGGCTTTCGGCTACAACCTGGTGCTCGTGCCGCTGGCGGCCTTTGGCCAGTTGGACCGTTTCGGCGGCCCCATGCTGGCCGGTGCGGCGATGGGGCTCAGCTCGCTAACCGTCGTGCTCAACGCACTCAGGTTGCGCGGCCACGCAGCGTCGCGGTGACGAGCCCCGAGCCGCGCTATTCCTGGGCCAGCACGGCGCCGAGCTTGGCCATGAGGTCGGTCATCTCGACGGGCTTGGCCAGGTGCTCGATGAATCCCGCCTCCAGCGCGAGCGCCCGGTCGCTGTCGCGGGCATAGCCAGTCAGGGCGATGAGCTTCGGGGGGTGTGCTGCCAGGGTGGCTCGCATGCGCCTGGCCAGCTCGTGCCCATCGACGTCGGGCAACCCGATGTCGATGATGGCGACGTCGGGCAACACCTCGCGGGCGAGGGATAGGGCCCCGTGGGCATCGAGGGCAACGTGGCACTCGTAGCCCACGTCCGCCAGAAACTCGGCGAGCACCGTCGCGCTGTCCTCGTTGTCGTCGACGATGAGCAGTCGGCGCTTGCCCTCCGTCGCCGCAGCCGCTGGCACCGTCGGCGTCGGTGGTTCCTCTTTGCGCGCGACCGAAAGCAGCGGGAGCCGGACCGTCACCACGGCTCCTCGGTCGATGCCGTCGCTGGCGATCTCGATGCGCCCGTCGTGGGCAGACACGATGCTGTGTGCGATGGCGAGGCCGAGGCCGAGACCTCCGGCGGGCCGATCGCTCGCCTGCGGGCCCTGCGTGAACAACTCGAAGACCCTCGGTAGCATCTCGGGTTCGATGCCGCGGCCCTCGTCGCGAACGTGGACGGTGCCGCGATCGCCGTCGGCCATTCCCGACACGAACACTGCCTTCCCGGCCGGCGTGAACTTGGCCGCATTGACCAGCACGTTGCCGAACACTTGAACCAGGCGCTCGCGATCCCCGTTCACCACGATCGGCGACGGCCCCAGGTCCGAATGCAGCCGGACCTGACGGTCGTCGAAGACCGGGGTCGTGCTTTCGATGGCCTGCGCGACCACCTCGCGCAGGTCGATGCTGTCCCGCCGGAGGGTCAGCTTGCCAGAGGTGATGCGCGAGATGTCGAGCAAGTCGTCGATCAGCCGAACCATGTGGCGCGCCTGCCTGTCGATGATCTCGAGCTCCCGCTCCGGGGTCTTGCCCCTTCGGCGCAACAGCGACGTGGCCGTGACGATCGGCGCGAGCGGATTGCGCAGCTCGTGGCCCAGCATCGCGAGGAACTCGTCCTTCCTGCGCGTGAGCTGGGTCTCGGCCTCCAGCGCGCGGCGAATCGCCTCGCGCTCGGCCTCGACCAGGCGGGCGCGGTGCAACGCCTGCGCCCACAGGTTCGCCACGGCGATCAAGTAGTCTCGCTCGTCGGTGCCGAATGCGTGCTCGACCGGAAACAGCACCCCGAGTGCGCCGATGGATTCGTCCCCCGCCCATAGAGGGATCGCGGCGCGCGCCTGAACGTCACCTCGCAGCGACTCCTTGCGCAGACCGGGATACCGGGCCAGCAGGTCATCGGTGTTGCGCAGCCACACCGGCTTGCCCTCTCGCGCGGCTTCGGACAGCGGCGTGTCCGCGTCGATGGGAACGCTCGACCTGGCGAGCGCGGCAGGTCGAGCGCCCCGCGTGGCCGCCACGAGCTCCAGCTTGTCGCCGGCCCGCAGAAACAGCGACCAGCCTCGTGCCCCGACGGGAGAGGGCGGCTCGTCCGACTGAAATGCCCTCGCGATGGCGTCCACGTTCTCCGCCCGCACCAGCTTGGTCGCGGTCGCCTGCAGGTGCTCGGCCCGGCGCAGGAAAAGATCCTTAACCTGCTGGGCGAGGTGCAGGTCTCGAACGTAGAGGGCGTTTTCGATGGCGTAGCCGGCGCGACGGGACAGCTCCAAGGCAAAGGGCAGATCCGTGGGCCCGTAGCGGCGGTGCGATTCGGCGTACACCAGCGAGATGGCGCCCTTTGCCTTGCCGCGCACCGAGAGCGGAACGACGATACACGACGCCAGGCCGAGGCCGCGAACCAGCTCGAGCAAGTCCGGGGTCTGCCCCAGCTTCGCCACCAGCATGTCGTCCGTCACGACTTCGATGAGCTGCGGCCGTCCGGTCTCGATGACCGCGCCGACGGTCGAGGGATTCCCGCCCGACGCGTGCTGCCTGCGGCGGACCTCGCTGGCCACCGCCATTCGCCTGGGATCGACGTGCGCCATGGCTACGCGTCGCAAGGAACCATCGTCCTCGAGCAGATCGATGGCTGCCCAATCGGCCACCCGTGGAACCGCCAATCGGGCGATCGAGGCCAGGGTTTCGTCGTAGTCGAGCGACGCCCCGAGCAGCACCGAGACGTCGTCGAGGAACCGCTGCGTCTCTTCCGCGCGTTTGCGATCCTCGATGTCCCGAAAGATGCTGAGGTGGATGCCGGGGGTCACGTCGGCCACGGCCCCGAACTCGGCACGTCGGACCGTCCCGTCGGGCAGCAGGATCGACGACTCACCGGCCATGACGCCAGCGGCGCGAAACTCGCCTATGCGGGACGTCGTGGGGTGGTCGCTCGGCGGCACGATCGAGGCGGTGGACATCCCGATGATGTCGTCGCGCTCGCGTCGGAACACGCGGCAAGCAGCCGGGTTCACGTCGACGAAGCGTAGCTCGTCATCGATGAGCGCGATGCCGTCGAGGGCATTCTCGTACACGGCCCGAAAGGTCTGCTCGAGCTCGTGCTCGCGTCGCGCCCGCTCCGCGCTGTCACCGACCACCATGATGAAGATCGGTTCCTTCGTGCCGGGTGACAATCCGAAGGTCCACTCGGTGGGGATCTCCCGGTTGTCGCGCCGAAGCGCCGGTATCTCCACCGTCGTCAGGTCCGCGAGCGCCGGTTGAGGCGGAGCGTCCGGTTGCCGAAAGCGCTCGGGCACGATGACGTCGGTGGGGTGGCCATCGAGCTGGTGGCGTTCGTAGCCAAAGAAGCGCTCGCCTGCCAGATTCGCGACCAGAATGGTTCGCCCGGCGGTGAATGCGATCAGGGGCTCGGTGTGCTGTTCGAGGATCTCGGCCAGGCGATCCGGTTCCGCCGACACATGGGCCAGCACCGACTTGAGGACGTTTTCGCGACCCGTTCGAGAGGACCGTTCACGCTGGTTCGACATGCGGAATCTTCGCTAGGCGAGCCTCGAACCATACTTCACGGATCCCAGACGGGCGACCTCGACAGGGGCGATCTAGACCCCGGGCGGCAGCGCCGCCGGTCACGACCCGGTAACCTGGCGGGCGAAGATTCTCGGAGCGCGAGACGGGACTCGGAGGCGAGGGCGCGGATGAGCTGGAGCGAACTGGGGTGGACTGCGGAAGGGAAAACGGGCACTTGCGGTTGATCGCCGGGTCTGGGGAGGGGCCAGAGGGCACCGGTGGAGAGTCGCCGTGTAACTCTGTAACTCGCCTCCCGTCAGGCGAAGATCCCGATGATCCTGTGCTGACGCGGCTCGCCGCCTTGCGAGAGCACTGGCGGCACGCCCATGACCCGAAGGCGATGCGCAGGGGGTGCTCGACCTCTTGCAGGCGCTGGAGGAACCCTAGCCAGGCTCCCGCCCCGCGGAAGTCGCGCTTGAAAGCCTTGCGGCCTTCTTGTAGTTTAATACTACAACGATGCCGGGACCCAAGAATGCGAGTGACGCAAAGAAGTGGGTCCGTGAGGCGATCGAAGATGCCCGATACATGCCGTCAGTCCACTTCAGGCAGAGGTGCCGCGAGCGTGGTGTGACGATGATCGACGTCGATGCGGTCATCGCCAGGCCACGGAGGGTAGAGCCCTACGCCACGATGCCCAAGAACGACGGCACGTGTTGGCGTTTCTTCGGGCTGAACGTGGACGGAGACGAAGAGATCGCCATCGGCATCGAAGCTTTCGAGGATGCCGACGGACACAAGAGAGCCATTTTATGCACGGTGCTGCCACCGAAAGAAATTCGATGACGAACGAACAACCCGGGAGGTCCCGGGCGTAACCGTCGCCAGGTGGCGACGGCCCTCGAACGAACACCCGGGAGGTCCCGGGCGCAACCGTCGCCAGGAGGCGACGGCCTCAAAGGAAAACATGAAGAACGGGCAACGGAAGGCGACGGCCAAGGGCGCCATCATCTGCGAGTGCGGGGGCGAGCTGCGTCCGGCGAAGCTCGACGGCTACGACTTTTCGGACTACGTGGGGCTGAACGTAACCGTCAGCGGCGTGGACGGCTTCAAGTGCACCAAGTGCGGGGGCGAAACGGTGGATGGCTCTCTGGTGAACCTGGTCATGAACTACACGATCATGCAGGTCGCCAAATCGTCGAGACGCCTGAACGGCGCGGAAGCCCGCTACCTGCGGCGCACGCTACACGTCACCCAAGAAGAGCTGGCGGACAAGATGGGAATCGACCGGGTCACGGTGGCCGACTGGGAGCGCGGGGCCGCCCAGATTTCGCCCCAGCACGACTACATCCTCCGAGGGTTCGCCCTGGGGTGGATGGTGGCGGGAAGCCTCATCACGCCGGAATGCATGGCCGAGATCCTCGGAACCGTCTTCAAGGCCGTGAGACGCGAGCCACCCAAGAAGCGGACGCCCTCGATCGCGCTGCCGAATCCAAGCGTTATGAAGAAGCTCATGCCGCCGAAGGACGACGCGAGCGCCTGCGCGTGAGGGTTCGTCAACGATTTTTCGCGCGAAGGATGCACGAAGGGATGCACGATGAAGCGATCATCCAAGGCCGGCCCGAAGGCGTCCGCGGCGAGGGAAAACGCTGGGCAAGGCGCGGCACGCCCGCCTAGCCACAAGCGCGGGTTTCCAGACCTTCAGGCGTCTATCGAGATGGCGAGCCACTACCTGGCCGTAGTAGAGGCCCTTCGGCGTGTGCGCGTTGCCCTCGGCCCAACCGCTCTCGTCGGCCAAGCGCAGGATCCGGAGGAGATCCCCCACGACGACCCTGTGCTGTGGGCTTGGGACGGCGGCCACGTGATGCTGTCGAGTGACTCCGAACTGGCTGCCTGGTATTCCCCAAAGGAATTGCGAGAGATGGCTGCCCGGCTGGAGACCTGCGTGCAGGAACACCACAAGGCCATGCTGAAGGGGTACGGCGATGCCCTCCGGGCCGAGTCGAAGCAGCGAATCGTGCGCTGGATGCATCAAGCCTTCCAGGCTCGTTCGAAGCGAGCCGTCAACGGGCTCATCTCGGGCGCGACAGGCAACGGCAAGCCCAATGAATCCAGTGTCAGGAAGATGCTACGAAGGAAGAGCAAGTGGACCGTTTTGGACGTGGAGCCGCGGGCGTTCGTGAAGCCAGCCTAGAGAAGGCACGGGCAAGTGAGTCCTGAACAGGCACAAATCGGACTCGCGACAGGGGCGAAGAACTTTGGAACTCTGGAGAAATGCCACATGCGCCCAGCGGCCGTACTCCTGAAGAGCGCGGAAGACACCGGCGAATCGTAGCCCGCGACGGGGTCGTTCGCGTCCCCCAACGAATGACCGCGGCCGCCCGGGCTAGCCGAAGGCCGTCGAAGGCCATCAACGGCCAACTTGCTGCCAAGCTGAACCAGCTGGAAGGAAGGATCGCCACCCACGACAACTACATCGTCGCCCTGCTCCAAGCCGTTCGCAGCCTGATGGCCACGCCCGAGAAGCCGAAGCGAAGGATCGGTTTCGCGAGAGACTGAATGTGAGTATGGCGGTGCGACCACGACGGCGACAAAGCAGCCACCTGCCACAGGATGCGGCAGATCTGGCCGCTGTGATCAGATCGACCATGGCTCGATCTCGGTCGTTCGCTTCATTCTCGCTCCAGGGTAGCATCAGCGGTATGAGCAACGAGGCCGACTGGACCAAGGGAACCTTGATTCCCCTCCTGCGCCGACTGGGCTTCATCAAGGTGGAGTACACGCATGGTCAAATGGAGCACGGTCGGGACGTGGTCTTTGCCGAGATCGACCGGTTCGGGCTCCTGCGGTACTACGGCGCGCAGGTCAAGATGGGCGGCCTGAACGCTGACCACGGCGGCGTCGCCTTTCAAGGTGTCGTCGCGCAACTTAAAACGGCGTGGGACCAACCCTACAAGGACCTGGCAGACGGAACAGAACATCGCCTGTCTGGCGTCTACCTCGTCGTGTCCGGGAACATCACATCCGTCGCAAGAGACCGACTGTATGAGCTTACTGGCCAGTGGTTACACCTGGTCGACGCTGATCAACTGGCCGTCGCGGAGCATAGTAGCTGGACGACCATTTCAACGATCGAGAGGCTGCGTTTGCTCACGATGGCGGAGATCGAGCTCAAGGGCTATCTCACTCCCGATCTCCGGAGGCTTGCAGAGGCTCTCGCGGTCGAGGGAATTGAGCTTCGTCTGCCCCAGGTCTGCCTGACAGCATCCAGCCTCCTGCGTGCGTGTGAACTCTTGCAGTACGATGTGGTGCCAGAAGACCTCGTGGTGCTGTACAAGGTGTATCGGGAAGCAGGCGTGATCGATGCTACCCTCGCACGCATTCCCATGGGTGTGGTCTCGGGCATTGAACCAACCCTACGTGGTCTGCAAGACAAGATCGTGAAGTTGCTTCCCTACTGCGAGATCGCCGAGCGGATCCTGGAGGCTGCAGCCTCCACAGAACGCCCGACACCGGGACAACAACTCCCGCGTATTACACCGACGGAATGGTCGAAGGATTGGGCGGACTGATCGTGTCAGAAACGATCTCGCGGGACATACCCGATGGCTTGCCTCGACGGCTACTGGCGCCCGCTTCGCCCTCGTCGGCGCTCGCTGAGCTTCTCGTCGACGAAGGCTCGCAGCTTCTCTTGATCGTTGTTCCAGATCGCCATCACGACCTCGTCGTCAATCAGCCTGGAGGCTTCCACCGTGAGCGGGACGCGAAACACGGCGGCGCCTCCACCGTCAGAGCCCGTCTGTGGGCCGGCTGTCGGATCGGTCTTCGGAGGCCTTGAGAGCATCTGGCGCCAAGCCGCGAAGGGCATGGCCGAGGACGTGCTACGGCGAACGCGCCGGCAGCACGACACGCGGCGGACGTTCATCTCGCTGTGCCTCTCCGACGGCGCACGCAAGGAGATCCTCCAGTGGGTGACCCATGGCCGGCCACGCGCTGATCAGATGGACGACTACACCACGTTGCTGTGGGCGCCCCGCTGCGAAGAGGTGGTCAAGCTCAGGATCAGGCTGCTTGCGGGAGGTGCCGCGGCCGTAGCTTGTGCCGCAGGGGAGGGTTACACGTCCTGGGGCGGCAGGTGGAGTCTCGAAGGATTTCGACCTCTTCGATCCGGTGATGATGGAGCGCGAGACGGGACTCGGACCCGCGACCCTCGGCTTGGGAAGCCGATGCTCTACCAACTGAGCTACTCGCGCGAAGAAGGCTTCGGGACCTTAGGCTAGATTCGACGGTGGAGTCAACTTCGTTTGCCGTCGAAAGCGGCGTTTCCCCGTCGCGGCGCTTTCCAGTCGGAGTCCGGCGCTACGAAGCCGCGCACTTCGTGACTGCCAGCTCACTCAGGACCTCGTCGATCTTTGCCATGGTGGGTGGCTTGGGTAGGTGGCGATCGAAGCCGGCGTCCATGGCCCCGCGGATGTCGTCGGGGAGAGCGTAGCCGCTCAGGGCGACGAGACAGGTGCTGCGCAGGTCGGGATCCGTGCGGACTGCGCGTGCGACTTGGTAGCCGTCCATGCCCGGCAGGCCCAGGTCGCACAGCACGACATCGGGGCGGAACAGGCGGGCTCTGGCGACGCCGTCGCGGCCGTTGTACGCGGTCTCGACTTCGTGGCCGGCCATGGCCAGGGCTTCGCACAGACTGTCCGCGG
>CAZYFU010000033.1:0-51541 GCA_964647025.1 uncultured Myxococcales bacterium
CTAGCTCACCGTTCGCGACTCCGGTCAGAGCGCATGCCCCGGGCCCGAGGGGGCCCGCGCCTCTCGCCGCCCTACTTCAGTGCCGCGCGGGCGGCCTGCACGGCCTCGACGAGCTGCTTGCACTTCAGGGTCACGGCGCCCGGGCCCTTCTCAGCCATCAACTTGAAGTCCACCACGGAAGCGCCCACACCGAGGGCGACGGCACCGGCCTTGATGAACTCGGCGGCGTTGGCTGCGTCCACGCCGCCCGTCGGGAGCATCTTCACGTGCGGCAACGGGGCCTTGAGCGCCTTCAAGTACGACGCCCCCCCCAGCGCCGAGCAGGGAAAGACCTTCACCATGTCCGCGCCGGCGTTCCACGCGGTGATCACCTCCGTCGGGGTGAGCGCGCCCGGGGCGATGGGCTTGCCCAGCGCGTGCGCGGCCCGGATGGTGTCGAAGTCGGTGCCTGGCGCCACGATGAATTCCGCACCAGCGTCGACACACTCCTTCGCGGCCTGGGCGTCGAGCACGGTGCCCGCACCCAGAAGGACGCTGTCGCCGATCTCCTTGCGAAGCTGGCGCAGAAGCGTGGTCGCGCCTGGAACCGTCATGGAGATCTCGAGGACATCGATGCCCGCGGCCAGGATGGCACGCGCGGCGCTGGTCGCCAGCTCTGCCGATGGCGCGCGGACGATGGGAACGATTCCAGTGGTCTCGATGCGTTTGGCGATCTCTGCTCGGATCATCGTGAACTCCTCTCGTTATTACCCGCGCATGAACGCGTGGGGTGGCACCGGCTGGCGGTAGGCCCCTCGCAACCTGAATCGACGCTCCAGATCCGCGATGGCGGCGTCGGCGAGATCGACGTCGTACAGCTCGCGCATGTTGTGCAGCCCGCCGGGCGCGAAGACGTTGATCTCGAGGATCTTGTCGCCGGCGATGTCCGCGCCGACGAAGTAGAGACCATCGGCAACCAGACGCGGGCGGATGGTCTCGCACAGCTTGCGTTCGGTCTTGGTCAGGCGGCAACGCAGGCGGGAGGCGCCCATGTGCATGTTGTTTCGCATGTCGTCGCTGGCGTGCAGGCGGCGGTACACGGCTGCTTGTCCCCCGGCTTCGAGCGGTACGCCGGCAAGCAGGAGGACTCGCTTGTCCCCGCGCGCAGCCGCGGCCACGTATTCCTGCGCGATGAGGTACCCGCTGCTGCGAACCGTGGAGATAATCTGCGGCAAGTTCGCGGTTTCGCCGCGGCCGACGAAAAACACGTTGCGGCCGCCGTAACCGTAGAGCGGCTTGATCACAGCCGCCCCGTCGAGCTCGCGTAGAAATGCGCGAACGCGATCCGCCGAACAGGTGATGAGGGTCTTGGGCCGAATCTCCGCCGGGAAGCCCGCCAGATACATCTTCGACCCGGCCCGCCGCAATCCGTCCGGGTCGTTCAGAACCATGACGCCGGCTTCCTTCAGTCGCCGCCCGAGCTCGATGGCGGGGTTGACCCGAATCGATGCGCCATCACCGAGGTGCGGGTTGTTGCGCAGGAGCACGACCTCGAACTTCGCCAGCGGAACGTCCTCGCTGTGGACCGACGCCCCCTTGAGCGCCCCCGCCAGCGCCGCAGGGTCTTTGCTCGACGCCGCCGGGACCCGGAACACCCTCCCGGCGACCTCGCGTTCGTGGGACAGCTCGTCCACCGAGACGAAACCAACCTCGTGTCCACGGCGTGATGCCGCGGCCGCGAGGTAGACCGTGGTGTAGCTCGGGCGGAGCGTCCGCGGATTGTTCGTGACGAAAAGAACGCGCATGTTCGAAGCCCTCTGTCTTGCACTATCCCACAAGAGCGCCCGCCCACAGAGCTCCGTGACAGGCCCGCAACCGGGACGAATAGCCGCCTTGGGCGACGCCTGGTAATCTGAAGACGATGTCCGGCGCCAAAACCCGATTCGGCTTCGCAGGGGACGGGTCCGAGCCTCCCGACTCGGACCAGGCCCGAGGTTCGCGAACCATCATTGGGCACGACATCCATCTGCCCGTGCAGCCGGACTTCCGTTCTCCCACGAACACGGCGTCCGTACCCCAACCAACGGTCAGGGTCCCCCCGACGCCGACGCCTCGTTTCGCGAGCCCCGTGTCGCGCTCCGCGATCCCGTACTACCTGAGGGAAGAGGCTACGGACGAGTTGCCGTCCCGTCGCCGTAGGACGCCACGGCAGAGCCGATTGGCGAGGTTCCTCGGGCGTTGGACGAAAAGCGGGCGATTCGTGTCCGATAGCCGGGGACCCGGGCGGGGCGCCGACGGCTATTCGCGCGTTGCCCACGACCCGATGGCACGGAACGTGGTGCTGGTTCTGGTGGTCGCGCTGGTCACCTTTCTCCTGACGCTGCTCGGGATGAAGGCACGACAGCATTTCGCGAGCAAGCCGCCCCAAACCACGGTCCCTGCGACTGCGCCGGTCCACACGGCCGGGGACAATGCCCTCCCGCCAAACCGCTGATCGCGGTCCGAGCGGATGCCAGCAATTCGACCTGGGGTATCCGGATTGCTTGCTCGGGAACGGCCAACATGCTACGGCATGTGATCCAAATGGAAATTCGCTTGGATCAGATCGATCCTGACGCGCTACGCGTAGTTCAGCGCCTGCGCCGATATCAGCACAAGGCCTATCTGGTAGGCGGATGCGTGCGCGACCTCTTGCTCGGCCGGAAGCCGAAGGACTTCGACGTCGCGACCTCCGCCACCCCGAACGAGATCCGCCGCTGCTTCCGCAACTGCCGCATCATCGGCCGCCGCTTTCGGCTGGCCCACGTCTTCTTCGGCCGCAAGATCATCGAGACTGCGACCTTCCGTGCGAATCCCCGTCCGACGGAGGAGGAGCCCGCGGAAGGCAACGGAAACGGCAACGGCGAGCCACAGCCGCCCGCCCCGCCAACCGACCTCCTCATCCGTCACGACAACGTCTTCGGCACGGCCGAGGAAGATGCCCGCCGCCGTGATTTCACAATCAATGGGCTCTTCTTCGATGTGGACACGGCCCAAGTGATCGATCACGTAGGCGGCCTGCCCGACCTGGAAGCGCGCCTGGTGCGGACCATCGGGGATCCCGACATCCGCTTCCGGGAGGACCCGGTCCGCATCTTGCGCGCGGTGAAGTTCGCCGCACGCTGCAACCTGACCATCGAAGGCGAAACCTACCGTCGGATGATGGAGCACAAGGCCGAGCTGGCCAAGTGCGCGCAGGCGCGTGTGACCGAAGAGTTCTACCGCCTGTTGCGCGCGGGCGCGGCCAAGCGCTCGTTCGAGCTGTTGGTCGAGACCGGGTTGCTCGAGTTCCTGGTGCCCGAGCTGGCGCAGGCGTGGAGCAAGGAGAATGACGACCCCGAGGTCAGGCAACGCATCGAGCGCTTTTGGGCCTACCTCGCCGCCTTGGACGAATCCATCATCGCCCGCGAACAGGCGCCCTCGGACGCGATGATCCTGGCGACTTTCCTGTTGCCGCCGCTGCGAGATGTCCTGTCGCCCGATGGGCAGCCGACACAGAACATCGCCCAAATCGTCGGGCAATCGGTCGAGCCCATCCTGGCGCGCCTCAAGGCCTCGAGGCGCGATTCCGAGCTGTGCCGACAGATCCTTCTCACCCTGCGCTACCTTCTGCCGTCGAATCCGCCAAGACGGCGACCGTCGCGCCTGTCAGGTCGGCCCTTCTTCCAAGACGCCGCGTGGCTGGCGGCCATCGTCGCCCGCGCCGAGGGGTGGGCACTCCCCGAAGACTTGGCTGCCTCGGTCGGGCCTGCCGCTGACGTCGCCACCGACGAAGAGCTGCCGCCCGAGCTCATGGTCGACGTGGACGGAGGGTCCGGCCGCGACCGTCGCGATCGTCACGTACGTCCGGACCGAAAGGACGAGCGCAGCACCCCACGCCAGGACAGACCGAACCACGGCGAAGGCAGAGCCGTCGCGACGTCGGATCGGACCACGCGAGACGAGCGAACGGCCCCCTGGTCGGCGGCGGCCCGACGCACGGCGATCCCAGACTTGGCCGACCTCGGCCCATTGCCGGCTCCGCGCCCGCCGTTCCTCGGTAACGGCAGCTTTGGCGGTCGGTGGGCCGTGCGCGCAGACTAGTCTAGCGCCGATAGCGGGTCGGATCGGGTAAGCCGGCTTGCTCGAAGCCGCGTCGTCTGAGCACACACGAGTCACAGGCGCCACACGCGGCGCCGTCGGGTGTGGGGTCATAGCATGACACCGTGAGGCCGTAGTCCACTCCCAGCTGGGTGCCTTTGCGAACGATCTCGGCCTTGGTCATCTGCACGAGAGGCGCGATGAAACGAATTGGCTGGCCGGTAACCCCGACCTTGGTACCAAGCCGTGCCACCTCCTGCATGGCCGCTAGCCACTCGGGCCGACAGTCGGGATAGCCGGAGTAGTCGAGGGCGTTGATCCCGAGCGCGATCTCGTCGGCGCCGATGGTCTCCGCCAAGCCGAGAGCATGCGCGGCGAAAAGGGTGTTGCGGGCAGGAACGTAGGTCGACGGGATCTCCGTGCCGATGTCGCTCTCGTTGCGGCCCTTGGGGACCTCACCCTGCCCGGTGAGGGCCGACCGCGCCAGGCACTGCACATCGACGCTACAGATACGGTGCGTGACGGCACCCAGCGCCGCCGCCACCTTCGTCGCGGCCTCGAGCTCCACCGCGTGCCGCTGACCGTAGCGAAAGCTGAGGGCGTGGCATGGCTTCCCCTGGGAGCGACAGATGGCGAGCACGGTGGCAGAGTCGAGCCCGCCGGAAAGCAACACGATGGTTGGCATGCAAGGAGGTTATTGCATACTCGCGCCCATGAAGAGCGGCCAACATCGACGGGCGGGTCAGCTCGCTTTGAGAGACGCCGAGGCGGGCTGCCACGAGCCCTTCGTCGATGCCGAGCTGTACGACTACGAGTATCGCCACCGTCGGGCAGACATCCATTTCTACCGCGCGCTCGCCAAGAACCGCATGGAGTTCGGTCGAGGTACGATCCTGGACCTCGCCTGTGGGACAGGACGACTCCTCGTGCCGCTCGTGCGCGACGGGCACGACGTCTTCGGGATCGACTGCTCAGCCGAGATGCTGTCTGCGGCTGCCCGACGCATCGCCCGGATGTCGAAGAGCCGACGAGCGCAATGCTCGCTCGCGCAGGCCGACATGCGGACCTTCGCGTTCAGTCGCGAAGCGAGCCTGGCGATTGCCGCCTTTCACAGTGTTCAGCATCTGCTCACTGACGAGGACATCCTGGCTTTCCTGCGTGCAACGCGGAGGAACCTGGCCCAAGGCGGCTGGCTGGCCTTCGACGTCCTGCCACCCGATCCGGAGTGGCTGGCGCGCGATCCGACGAAGCGCTGGGGTCGAACAGTATTCCGTCATCCAGTCACACGGCAGCGATTCGTGTACACCAACAACCACGTCTTCGACCCCGACCGTCGCTTACTTCATATGCGGCTCTACTACCAGCCTCTCGACGGGAACGGGCAGCCGAAGGGCAAAGAGCGCGCAATCCGATTGTGCCACAGGCAGCTTTGGCCAAAGGACATCGAGCGCATGCTCAGCCAGGGTGGATTTCGATTGATTGAGACATTCGCTGGTTTCGACGGTCGGTTGCTGTCGGATCAGCCCGACGGCGCGGCTGAGCACATCTATTTGGCAGCGACCAAGTAGCCCTGGCAGTCTCCGACGGAAAGCGCTTGACAGCCCCCCGCCCCCAGATACGATGCGGTAGATCTTCCTTTTCGCCAGAAAACCCAGACGGAGGGCGGAGTAATGGCCGAGAAAGTCAAGAAGCTAGGCATCGCTCGCAACAAGGACTTCATGCTCTATGTGAAAGACGGAGATGTATGGCAGGTCCGTCGCAAGCAGCCGGGGGTGCCGAAAGGCAAACCAGAGAAGGTGGCTGAAGGCGGCTTCGAGATGGACTACAACTACATCTACTTCGTCGACAAGGACGGAGACGTTTCGCGTGCGAAGCGAGCCGTCGGGGGCCAGAAGCGCAAGAAGGCCGCTCCCAAGAAGAAGGCCAAGAAGCCGATCAAGAAGAAGGCCGCTCCCAAGAAGAAGGCCAAGAAGAAGGCCGCCGCCGCTCCCAAGAAGCCGGCCAAGAAGAAGAAGAAGCGCTAAAGAAGCGCTCGTTGCGGTCGGCAAGTCGATTGCACCCCATGGACCCGGCCTCTGTGCCGGGTCTATTGATGATGTTGTTGTTTCGCCGTCGCACTGAACAGTGAGTGAGAAGCTACAGAAGCAACGAGAGCGGATCGTCAGATCCGCTCTCGTTGCTTCTGGCGTATCGCTACCGCCGCTTCTTTCGCTTGCCGCCGGTCACGCGTCGCTCGAGGCGTTCACGCCACACAGGCTGTTCCGCCTTCGCGGCCTTGGTGGACTTCTCGTCGTCGTCACCGTCGTCAGCGTTGTCCTTCGCAGGCAGATCGGCCCCAGCCGCGTCGGCAGGCTTGATGTCGGGCTGGGGCTTGGCCGGTGCCAGCTCCGCCTGCTTGGCGACCATCATGTCCCAGGCGATCATGACGAAGCAGAACAGAGTCGCGAGCGACATCCACGTGTATTGCTCGTCTAGCCCGGTGGGCATGCCGAAGTTCTTCAACGCTGGCGCATTGCGTATCGACGTCGGCAGGATCTTGGCCAACCAGTCGGGTATCCCTTGGATCGGCGCCCAGCCTATGAACTGAGTGAATGCCGTCGCTGCTAATAACCACTTCCCAGCTGACTCGTTCTTCGCATAGAGCACTCCAGTGACTATGACGAAAGCGTAGTAGTAACAAGTCAGCTCGACCCCGAACGCGATGAACGTGCTCGACAGGGCGATGGCCTCCCAGGGATGCGACTTGCGCACGGCCAGCCCCATGAGCACGAGATAGCAGGCGATGATTCCGTAGTAGAGCGGCTTGGCTTCTTGGAAGCTCTTCAGGCGCGCGTCCTTCCAGCGGCTCCACGGATCGACGAGGGAGTCGTTGCGCATGAGCCGACCGACCTCGGACGGCCGATAGTTCACGACTGTGCGCAGGCCCATGTAGTTGGTCAGCGGAGTGGCTTGATGCTTGATGGTGTTCCGTACGAATGCGGGATAGGCGTCCACGCCCCCGGCTGTGACCACGCTGATTGGGACCAGAACGACGACCGCGACCGCCGCCCCCATGAAGAAGCGAAGGAACCGCTTCTCGAGCTCGCGCGTCTTCCAGAAGTGATATCCAAACGCCAACAACGGCGCCACGAACAAGAACCCCGGGAAGATACGTAACTGGGTCGAATACGACAGGCACATGCCTGCGTAGAAGTAGCGCTCCTTCTTCGCGAGACACACGGACGCCCCCATCCAGAACAGCCAGTCCCAACGCAAGAGCGAGCCGCCGGTCCAATACCAACGTGACGGGAAATTGGTCGAGAATGCTATCAACGCCACCGTCAACACACGCCAGCCAAACGCCCACCAGATCATGAGCGACAGCAACACCACCAAAAAACAGTCGATACTGTCCAGGATTAGAATTTGGGCCCTACTCGCCGGCGCGAGGTTGCTGAGGATCGTCCCCATGATGTTCCACACCGGGGTCCCGTTGTAGCCGTGGTCGGTCTGAGCGTCGTCCCAACGTCGGGCGTTCTCCAGGGTTCGGAAGTACCGCAGATCGTGTTTGAGCGATTCCCAGCGTTCGGGCGTGAAGTGCGACTTGCAGCGCTCGGGATGGGCCAGGATGTCGGCGGTGGTCTCGACCAGGTTCGTACGCAGGTTGGTGATCTTGCGCAGCTCGACCCGGCGACGCAGACCCGGCTCTTCGCTGTCCGCGACGGCCACGCACTCGTATAGGCGGTCGTAGCTCAGCTCTTTGAAGTACTTCGAGCCGATGTAGTAGTGGAACGTGTCCCAGCCGTGAATGAAGTTCGGGAAGTGGAAGGAGCCGAAGTTGAAGTAGGTGAGGAACGCCAGCACGCCCATCACGCCGACCAAGACGTTGCGCACCTTCGATCGCGCAAAGTACTGCCGGGTCCTGAACTGCACCCGACGCAACCGCCCCGCGTCCGCGTTGATGGTCGGCTTGAACCCGGCTTTGCGCTGGTCGGCCAGCTTGCGCTCCCACCAGATGAAGAGAATCCCGAGAAGAGCGAGCGTCAGCTCCCAATGGGCGCTGGCATCGTTGTCCCAGTAGTCGAGCAGCTTCTTGGGCGGAACCGCGGCGGCCGGCGCATCGACCACCTTCATCGCGGGCGGGAACGGGGACGGCACCTGGCAGTACGCCGCCACTTCCGAGATAGAGTAGAAGCTGTCGCCCACGCCCTCGCCGAACTTGATGTAGCGGGCGACCATGCCACCGACGTTGAGGGTGCGCATGCGCAGGCCATGGTTCGGAACCGGATCGATCTGGCCGAAGACCTTGTAGTCCTTGCCATCGACCGAGCCCCAGATCGTATAGGTGTCGTTGGAATCCCCCTGGATGGCGAACGAACGAACCGTGGTCAGCGTGCCCAAGTCCCAGGTCACCGTCGACGCGGCGGTATCGAGGATGACCGCTGGCGCGGCGTCCCACATGGAACCTTCCGGCGTGATTGCCCCGTCGGTGAGAAGGGCAAGGTCGCGGCGCGTCTCTTGCCATGCGATCGGCTTCTTGCCGGCAAGCAGGTTGCCCTCGGGGCAGGCGGGTGCGGGGGATGCGTTTTGTGCCCGCGCCGGTGAAGACGCCGACACGGCCAGAAGCAGGGACAGAAGCCCCAGGGCAATACTTCGCATGGCCGGTCAGTCTATATTGCTCGCGGCCCGGGCGTAACCCGCCGCGAACGCCTTCGTGTAACCCAACGCACTAACGTAGCCCATCAGCAGTCCCGCCCCGACGGAAACGCGGCCCAGGTAGCCAAGGTAGGGCTCGAGAGCCGGGATCAGATTGCTGACCGAGAGATAGGTCGGGAAGAAGCCCCACATGATGAGGTTCGTCTTCAGCTTGCCCACGAAGCTGCTCGGGATGTTGATGCGCGCCTCGGCCATGAACCGGCGTAGGCAGGTCACCCAGAACTCCCGGAACAGATACAGAAAAATGAAGTACGGGGCGAAGAAGCCCTGCAGCGTCGCGAGGATGATGATGAAGGACTCGAAGCAGAGGTCGCAGAGCTGGTCGAGGATCTCTCCCAACCGGGTGACCTGCTTCATGCGCCTGGCTAGGTATCCGTCGAGGTAGTCGGTGACTCCGGCCAGGATCGCGAGCGCGATGCCCACGACGTTCGAAACGTAGAAGTACACGGTCACGCCGCAGCAAAGCAGCACGATCCGCATCAGGGTGATCATGTTGGGCACCGTGCGAAGGTCCCGCTGTATTGACGCGTCCATGGGCCCCTTGATACCACGAAAGACCCGAGATTGGCCGACCCCCGGTGAGTGACGGTACTCTTGAGCAATGTGGACCCCCAGCATGGCCTTGATCCTCGCCGCCTTGATGGTCCTGGCCAACGCCTTCTTCGTCGCGTCCGAGTTCGCCATCGTCAAAATCCGACCCACGCGGGTCAAGGAGTTGGTCTCGGGCGGGGGCCGGCGAGCATGGCTGCTGTCCGGCATCACGCGGAACCTGGACAAGTACCTTTCCGCCAACCAACTGGGCATCACGCTGGCGTCCCTGGCCCTGGGCTGGCTCGGAGAGCCCGCGCTCGCGCGACTGCTGGCCCCAAAGCTCGCTGGCATAGGCGCGGCCGCAAACGTCGCCGCGCACTCGCTCGCTCTCGGCATCAGCTTCGCCCTCATCACCTTCGTGCACACCGTCTTGGGCGAGCTCGCGCCGAAGTCCCTGGCGCTCCAGAAGACCGAGCCGGTGGCACTGTGGACCGCGGCCCCCCTGCGCGCCTTCTACCTGGCCGCCTTTCCACTCATATGGGCGCTGAACTCGTCCGCGAATCTGTTCCTGAGGGTTCTCGGCCTGCGGCCAGCGTCGGGCGCTGAGATGCTGCATTCCTCGGACGAGCTGCGACTGGTGCTCCAGCACGTCGAGCTCGACCCTGGTGCGCGCAGGCTCATCGATCGGGTCTTCGACTACACGCACAGGGTCGCCCGCCACGTGATGACGTTGCGCCGCGACGTGGCGGTCTTGGAGGAAGGGCGAGCTTGGCGAGAGAACATCGAGATCGCGCTGGCCAACCAGTACACCCGCTATCCGCTGGTCGAGATGGGCACGGACAAGGTCCTCGGCTACATCCACATGAAGGACATGATGGCGGCGCTCGCGTCGGGACACGAGCCCAAGCGGATGCGCGAGCTTGCGCGGGAACCCATCTACTGCTCCGAGGAGACCCCCAGCGAATGGCTGCGCCGCGAGTTTCAGCGTCGGCGCGTCCACATGTCCATCGTGCTCGGACCTGGCGACAGCTTCGTCGGCGTGGTCACGCTCGAGGATCTGCTCGAGGAGTTCGTGGGCGAGATTCAAGACGAACAAGACGTGGGCGAGCTGCAACCCATCGTCCGTGGCAGCGAAGGTCGCTTCGAGGTGGACGGGCGGCTCACCCTCGACGTGGCCGAGCGCGAGCTATCGGTGGTGCTGCCGCCCATGCCGCCCGAAATCGACACCATCGGTGCCTACGTTCAGTCGCACCTCGAGCCGCCGCTGCGGCCGGCACGATCGGTTGCGCTCGCGGGGTTCCGCTTCACCGCCATCGAGATCCGTGACGGGCGCATTCGCCGGCTGCGGGGCGAGCCGCTGCCGGAAAGCACCGACGACGTTTCTCGGGAAAGCTAATCCCGCTGAATCGGTCCTTGGTTGTAGCCCCGGTCGCCGAACGGCTGCAGCCTCTCGATCCAGATTTGCTCGAGCAGGGTGAGCTCGTCCTCAATGCTGAAACCAGGCTCGTCCCGTGGTTCGAAGGCGTCCACGATCTCGAAGGCGAACGCGTCAGCACCGAACTGGTTCCAGTCGCTCTGCAGGGCCTGGTTGGCGTGGCTGCCGATCGACAGCATGAAGCGATGCTTGTTGAGCGGACCGTGCAGGTTGCTGCTGCTGCCGAGCAACACCTTGCCGTTCTTCAGGTTCTTCACCACGAACACGCCCGCCTTGCGTGGAGCTTCCTTGTAGGCCCGCCGGATCTCGGCCCGGGTTCTTCCTTCGCTGCTCATCGTGTCTTCCTTACCGCTTGACTGTCCATCAAAGTGTTTCTATAGTTATCGAAATGAATTTAGAAGTCAAGGACACCACCGGCAAGCCTACCGACGAGTTGGTGGATTTCTTCAAAGCCCTGGGCGACGGTAGTCGACTGCGAATCGTCGGACTTTTGGCCCAGCGCCCGTACACCGTCGAGCAGCTCGGCGAGGCGCTCGGGATCGGTGTCTCCACGGTCTCGCACCACCTGTCACGCCTCGCCCGCATCGGTCTCGTCGACACGCGCACCGAGAGCTACTACAGCCTTTACGCGCTCCGGCCCGAGGTGCTGGCGGGCATGGCGAAGAAGCTGCTGGCCCACGCCGAGCCCGCACGTCCGCCGGCAGAGCAACAGCTGGAGGCATTCGATCGCAAGGTGCTGGCGACCTTCACATCGTCGGACGGACGTATCCTGGCCTTCCCAACCCAAGAGAAGAAGTTGCACGTCTTGCTTCGACACGTGCTGCCCGCCTTCAGCCACGGCGTGCGCTATCCGGAGAAGCGGGTCAACGAGATCCTCGCACGCTTCAACGAGGACGTCGCCGGCCTGCGCCGATGGCTCGTGGAATACGGCTACATGAAGCGCGAGGGCGGTGGCGGCAAATACTGGCGAGCAGAGACTCCGTAGCGCCTGTCAGGAAGCGCACTCGCTCTGTCCAGGATTCACCGGCCGGAATAGCGAAGCCCGCGGGATTCGCTGCTCCGTCGCATGGTCCGTCGGTTGCACTGGCGCCGACGAAGAGGCAGAGCATGCACACACCGTCACCCATCGTCGATCAAGAGACCCAGCACACGGTTTCGCTCATCCGCCCCCACCTGGCGGGCGTTGCTTCGCTTGTGGACGTCGGATGTGGAAGTGGCTGGGTCGCGGCCCGGCTGGCGGAGCAGACGTCGCTTGCCATATCCACCGTCGACATCGGGGACTTTAGAACGGTTGCCACCCCGGATTTTCGCCTCTTCGACGGCATACGCCTGCCTTTTCCCGACAAGAGCATCGACGCCGCCCTGTTCTCCTTCGTGCTCCACCACGTGCCCGACGAGCTCAAGCCGCTACTCATCGCCGACGCCAAGAGGGTCTGCCGGAGACGCATCCTCGTGATCGAGGACACGCCCTGTACGTGGTTCGACCGCTGGGTCAGCCAGCGCCACGGCGAGAGCTTCCGCCGCAAGATTCGCAGCCACGAGCGCTACGGCTTCCTGGATCGCGACCAGTGGATGAGGCTCTTCTCTCTGCTGGGCCTACGTGCGGTGCGGGCGCAACGCCTGTCCCGCTGGTGCAGATCCATCTGGCAGCCATTCGCACGCACGGCGTTCGTCCTCGACGTGGTCAGGTAGGCCATGCGTGGATCAGGGCGAGTTCAGCTTGAGCACACGCTTGCCGTTGATGCTGCAGGTCGTCTCCGCCTCGATGGTCACCTGCTTGCTCTTCATCATCACCTCGTCCTTGCCCATCTTCAGCTGACTCGGCCCAGCCCCGGCGCTCACCTGCGCGGCGGTGACGACGATGCCACCGGCGGTGATGACGATGCCGCTTCCGACGCACGTCAACTTGATCCCAATCGGTGAATCCAGCGAGATGTTCCCGTCCTTGGCAACCTTCACGGTGGCCTTGCCGGCGGTCAGCGTGATCATGCCTGCCGAATCCAGGGTCACGTTCGTCCCCTCGAAGGTGAGGCTGGTATCCGACTGGTGCAGCTCGAACTTCTCGTCGGTGGTCAGCGTGTAGACCTGCCTGACGTGCTCCGTCTTGTTCTTGTGCGCCTCGAAGGTCTGGTCGCCGTGAACCTCGCGGACGTGGGTCGGGCTGCCTTCTTCGCCATTGCAGTAGACCTGCGTGACCGAGCCTCCGACTTCCTTCCGGTGCGAGCCCTCGACGAGGACGTGATCGTTCGCGCCAACCTCGGTGGTTCGGTTGTGCTCGATGTGGGTCTCTTCGTCGTTGCCTACGTCGATGCTGCGATCGACGACGACCTCCAACGTCTGGTCGTTCTTGACCAGCGTCGACATGTCCTTCTCGGCCTGGACGTGCAGCTCCTCCTCGCCCTTCTTGTCCTCGAAACGGATCTCGTTGAAGTTGCTGGCCGTGCCGCCCTTGCTGCTGCGGCTCTTGATTCCGCTCTGGGTCTTGTTGGCGGGCAGGTCGTAGGGGGGCATGTTGTCGGCGTTGTAAAGCCGACCGGTAACCAGCGGCCGGTCCGGGTCGCCGTCCAGGAACTCGACGATGACCTCTTGCCCGATGCGCGGGATGTGAATCGATCCCCACTTCGCCCCCGCCCAGGTCTGGGCGACACGAACCCAGCAGGACGAGTCCCGGTCCTTCTCGCCCAGGCGGTCCCAATCGAACTGCACTTTCACGCGACCAAGCTCATCGGTGTCGATCTCCTCCCCAGGCGCGCCGACCACGAGTGCCGTCTGCGGCCCGGGGATGACGGGCTTGCGTGTGGTGCGCCGTGGACGCACCGGATTCCGACTGTCGAGCAGTTGGTAACGGGCGCCGAATGGCTCGTCGCCGGTGGTGTGCTCGCCGCTCTCGTGCTGGTCGATGGTGAATCGGTAGTTCGCGCCCACGATGAGGTACTCGGCCGAGAACTGCTCGTCACGCCAGAACGGGAAGAAATCCCCCGCGGCTTCGAGGCCCTTGCGCAAGGACACCAGGTGTCCCAGCCCCAGCCCCATCGTGTTGCCCTCCACCTCGATGACGGTGTTCTCCGCACAGGCGGTCTGCATGCGCACGGTGGCTTCTTCCCGCGCTTCGTGCAAGTCCGACAGACCGTTCGGGTAGTCGTAGGATTCGAAGGCTGGGTCGGCCCAGGCCTCGCCCGACGGCTGTTCGCCGAGCTGGAGCTCCGACGGTCGCAGGTTCGTCGGATCGTAGCCGGCCAGCACGGTGGACCGCGCCGGGTACAAGGCATTGCGAAGCTTCATTCCCCACAGGTGCTCTTCGGCGTCGCGGACCGTCCGCTCTCTCGGAAAGCAGAGCACCGATTCGTAGCCCGGCGCCCGCTCGTGGCCGCCGCCTGCGTCTGCCACCACCATGGTGTGCTTGCCACGGTCGTGGCGGAAGAAGTAGTGCAGCCCCTCCTCCTCCAGCAGGCGCTGCACGAAGTGCAAGTCGCTCTCGCGGTACTGCACGCAGTACTCGCGAAATCGGAAGGCATGGCCGGAGATGGCGTCCCAGCTCGGTTTGGCACCCGCCTTTTCGAGGACGAGGTCGATGATGCTCTGCGCGCTCTGCCCTGGCTCGTTGAACACGCGGCAGTCGCAGGTGTCGCCGAAGCGACCGAGCAGCGGACCGAGGGTGGCGCGGTAGCGGGTGTGGCGCTGCGCGTGCCCTGTCTTCGCGAACGACACCACGATGCCGTGGAAGAAGCGCTTGCCGTTGTCATTGAGCGGGATGGTCACGGTCAACGGACGACCGAGGATCTCGTCGGGATCGAGATCCGGGCTCAGAGACAGAAGCCCGAGCTCGAACCGATACGGCACCCCCAACGCTTCCTCTCCCCGCAAGCTCTCGAGCAAGAGCACGCCTGCCGGGAATGGCCCATCAACCGAAGTGTCTCGCCCCAGGAGTGCCATGGTTAAGCGCCCACTCTAGCTGCCGACCAACCCGCGTCAAGGGTCTGGACGTCAGGCATCCTTCTTCGCCCGATCCGATCGGTCCGCGGTCCACGACAGGGTCACCGTGGCCAGGCCCTTCTTGATGCTGGTGATCGATGTCCGCGCCGCTCGCCCCAGATCACCCTCGTATTCTTCGCTGTCGGGCGCTGCGATGGAGTAAGCGATGCCTTCGAGCGGCTCGTCGTCGAAACCCAAGACCGCCACTTCGAGACTCACGCTCTCCTCGGCCCGAATCATCGCGCGCATCTGCGATGGGGTGAGCGCCGGTTCAGGCACTCGACTGGCGACCGCGCGGGGCTGGTCGAGCAGCAGGACCAGACCTTGCGGGGTTTGCGGCGGCCGCCAATCCGGGGCCAGCATCGCCGCCGCTCTTTCGAAGATCGCGCGGGCAGCGCCGTCGGACCGGCCCGCAGCGTCGAGGAGCATCTCCTCCGCCTGCGCGCGCGCCACCACCTTGTATGCGTCGCGGTTGGTCAGGGCCCCGTAGTCTGCGCCGCTGACGATCAGGGTATGCCGCCCCGGTGTGATCGCGACGGAGCGCTGAACATGCGCGATCTCGCGAGCAAGGCCGCGTTCTTCGCGAACCTTCTGGCGGTCCCGATCCTGGCTGCGCGAGTCGCACTCTCGGACGGCGACGACGTCGCCCGTGGCCAACAGCTGTTGCAGACGAAGCTGCGGCGACGAAAGCCCGTCGCTGTGTTCGAACAGGCTGTCGCGATCGAAGAGCTGCAGAAGAAAGTCCTCGACCTGCATCTCGTCCAAGCGCGCAGCGAACAGCGCCGAAGCCACATCCTGCCCGACCATGCGCTCGTAGTCGCCGTCGACCTCCGCCGCGAAGACATCCGAGCTTCGGACCAGCCAGAAGTCATTCTTCGCTTCGTCGAAGCTGACCGGCAGGCTCGGGTAGAAGAAGGACACGCGCACCCGGATAGCTAACCAGAGCAGGTATTGCCACGCAAGGTCAAACTGCCATGCCAGCTGCTCCGCCCTCCGCCATGGTCCGTCAACGACTGGCGCCCGGCAGCGACAGGACGAACTTCGCGCCCTGGCCATCCACCGATGCCGCGAGCTCGAGCGTACCGCCGAAGCTCTCGACGATGCTGCGGCTGACGGACAGCCCGAGGCCAGTTCCCTGTCCGACGGGCTTGGTCGTGAAGAACGGGTCGAAGATCTTGCGCCGAAGCGCCTTGTCGATGCCGGGCCCCTCGTCGGCCACCGTGAGGAGCACGCGCTGGCTGTCCGTCTCACACGCCACCACGATGGTGCCCTTGCCCGCCATCGCGTCGGCTGCGTTCATCATGAGATTGACCAGCACCTGCACGAGGCGGCTCGGAACGACCATCACGTAGGGCCACGCTTCTTCCACCGGCGTCGTCACCACACGGACTTCGCGGAAGCGACTTTGTGGGGCGAGCAGCGCCTGCGCGGAATGAACGACACGGAGGAGGTCGGTAGCCACGGGCTCCTGGTGGGCCGGGCGCGAGTACTCGAGCAGCTCACGAATGATCCGGTTGATCCGTTGGGTCTCGGCTTTCACCCGGTCCAAGGCATCTTTGCGATCGGCGGAGGACAACTCGCCTTTCCCTGCGGCGTCCGCCCGCAAGATGTCCACGTACCCCAGAATCGCCGCCAGTGGGTTGCCGATCTCGTGCGCGACTCCCGCGGCGAGCTGCCCGACCGAGGCCAGTTTCTCCGAGCGAATGATCTGCTCGCGCTGGCGCGCCAGCGATGCCGTCATCTGATTGAAGGCTGACGCCAGCGCCGCGAGCTCCTTCGAACCCTCCTCGGGAATGCGGGGCTCCCAGTCGCCAGCGGTCATCAGCGTCGTCGCGCGTCGCAGTTGCGCGAGCGGGCGAACCACCAGCTGTGTGAGAACGAAGACACCGAGGCCGAGCACCAGCAACGCGTCGCAGACTGTCAGGAGAAGAAGCCAAGGCCACGATCGCTTGAGCACCTCCTGGGTGGGTGGGGCGATAGGCAACGTCACTCGTGCGGCAGCGACAACTCGACCGTCGAGATCGATGGGAGCATAGGCGAGCAGCTCGTCGCCGGCATCGGCCCGGCGGTAGTTGATCACGGGGGGCCCGCCCGCGAGCGAAGTACTCAGGACCGGCGCCTCCGGTTCGTTCGCCCCGGCGATCGGCCACGCTGCGATGCTCTTCCGGTCGAGGCCGACCACGGCCATCCCGACGGCGCCCGTGCTCTCGCAGACCGAGCGCAAGAGCCCGCGCAGGGTCGCCTGTCGTTCGGGATCCTCGCCTCTCCCGCGCAATGACCACTCGGCCGACACCGACCGGGCCACCGAGGCCGCCAGCGTGGCCGCCAGTCCCTCGCGCTGCACGCGCAGACTGTCGCCAGCCGCCCACAGCGCGATGTAGCCCGTGGTCAGGATCGCAACCAGGGTGACGGCTGTCATTCCCAGCATGATCTGCACCCTCAGTCCCGGCCTGGCCCGCTGCGACCTAGCCTGCTGCGGGGCCTGCTTGTGCTCGATCTCCGAGGACGCGATTGGGCTGACCACCGCCGATTAACTTATCACGCATCACAGCCCTTCACCCCCGGGGACAAGGCTTGGTACAATCGTTCGATGGCGACGAGTCCCACACCTGCCCCGAGCGAGCCGCGCTTCGACGAAATCTTGTCGCGGCTCCGGGCTTTGGTCGAGCGCCTCGAAAGCGGCAACCTTCCCCTGGAGGACAGCCTTCGCTTCTTCGAGGAAGGCATGGAGCTCTGTCGACAGGGCGCCACCGTGCTCGACAAGGCGGAGAAGCGGGTGGAAGTACTGCTTAGCAACGCGGACGGCACGACGAGCACCGCGCCGCTCGATGAGCCAGCGAGGGAAGAGGAAACGAAGTGACGGATTTCAATCTCGAGTCTTGGCTGTCGCAGAGGCGCACGGAAATCGACGCTCTTCTCGACGCCGAGCTGCCGCCGTCCGGCGATGATCCTGGCCGCTTGGTGGAGGCCATGCGGTACTCGCTGCTGGCGCCCGGCAAACGGCTACGCCCACTCCTGGCGCTCGCGGCAGCGGAGGCGGTCGGGGCCCAACCGGACATCGCGGTCAGGCTGGCGGCGGCGTCCGTCGAGCTCGTTCATTGCTACTCGCTCGTCCACGACGACCTACCGGCGATGGACGACGACGACTTTCGGCGCGGTCGGCCGACCAGCCACAAGGCTTTCGGGGAAGCCACGGCGATCCTGGCAGGGGACGCGTTGCTGACCCTGGCGTTCGAGTGGCTGGCGCGCGCGGCGGCACGCTCGGGTCAGCCTCAGCGATACCTGGTGGCGGTCGCCGCCCTTGCACGAGGAGCCGGCATGTCGGGCATGGTGCGAGGCCAAGCTCGCGACATGCTGCCCGAGCCCCCTTCGACGCTGGAGGCGATCGAGCGCCTGCACACGGAAAAGACCGGATGCCTATTTCGTGCCGCGCTCGAGGTCGGCGCAGCGGCGGCCGGCGCGACGACCACGCAAACCGAGGCGTTGGCCGAATTCGGCATCGCCTACGGCATCGCCTTCCAGCACAAGGACGACGCCGACGACGCCGAACACGCGGCGTTCGCGGTCGTGGCAGAGAGGCGCGTGCACGAATTGGTCGAGAAAGCGGTTTCCGCGGTCTCCTGCTTCGGCGATACTGCTGCGCCGCTGCGCATGCTCGCCAAGAGACTCGAGGGTAGCGCAGCGGCTCACCGATGATACGATCGAGTTAATCGTGGCCATAGACTGGGACGACATCACGAGGGTACAGGACGGCCCGCCCGGCTCGACCAAGGCCAAGGTCGACCGGGAGCATGCCTATTTGATCGTGCTCGCCGGCAGCGCCATGGGTGAGATGTTCAAGCTGTCGCGCAAGCAGACCATCATCGGTCGGGGACAGACCGCGCACATCCGCATGATGGACGAAGGCGTCTCGCGCGAGCACTGCGAGATCCAGTCCGATGGCGAACACATGATCCTGCACGATCTGGGCTCGACCAACGGGACCTTCTGCCGTGGCGTACGCATCGACCGCCACACCCTGGAAGACGGCGACAAGATCCTGGTGGGCTCGAGCACGGTGCTGAAGTTCACCTACCACGACAGCCTGGACGAGCTCTTCCAGCGGCAGATGTACGAGTCCGCGCTGCGCGACGACCTGACCAAGACCTTCAATAAAAAGTACTTCACGGACCGGCTGGAGAGCGAGTTCGCGTTCGCCCTGAGGACCAAGGCCGACCTCTCGCTGGTGACCTTCGACCTCGACCATTTCAAGCAAGTCAACGACACGCACGGCCACCCGGCAGGCGACCAGGTCCTCTCCGAGGTCGCGCAGACCGTCGCGTTGCTCATTCGCGTCGAGGACGTCTTCGCGCGTATCGGTGGCGAGGAGTTCGCCGTGATCTGTCGTGGAGCCGACCGTGTGCAGGGACAGACGGTCGCGGAGAGGATTCGTCAGGCCGTGGAGGGCCACCGCTTCGTCATCGACGGCCAAGTCATTCCGGTCGCCATCAGCGCCGGCGTGGCCTCGGTTCCGAACCCGAGAATCACGGACGCCCAGTCGTTCGTTGCCGCCGCCGACCAAGCGCTGTACGACGCCAAACGCGGTGGGCGCAACCGCGTCTGCTTCTGGCAACCCAAGTGAAGCACCCCGAGTGAAGGCCCGAAAGGCCGAGCATCCGCAAGCGGCCATGAAAGGAAACGCCACGTGGGATTCTTGAACACGGTCTTCGGAGTCATCGACGGCCAAGTGGTCGTGTACATCGTGCTCGCGCTGATCCCCAACCTCCTCTTGATCCTGTGGGCCATGGCGCGCCTTTCGCGAGAAGTGCGGCTGCTCAAGTCCAAGGCCGCGATGATCGAGAACGACATCAGTCTGCTCGACGAGAGCATCAACAGTCTGACGAGCGAATTGCAGACGCTTCGCAAGGCCGACAACGCCGCTCGACAGCCCGGCCGGCAAAGCTGATCCTGTCGCTGTTTCTTGCACCGAGAGGTCGGGGTTCGTAGTCTCGACCCCAACATGCGCTGGCCTCTCTGCGGTACCCTGGTAGTTCTTCTGACTGCGCCGCTCGGCGCGCGTGCGGCCGAGCCCGAGGGCACAGACGACGAAGACGAGCGCGGCGCCCTTCCCGAAGAGTCCCGCGCCGCCAAGACGCCGGTTGCCTTCGACAAGAAGTGGCTCGAACCATTCTTCATGTCGGGCCCGGAGAGCAAAGCCGCCGCGCTCTTTCGGGCGGGCGACTTCGTCACCGCTGCCAAGGAGCTCGAGCAGATCCTGGCCCATCTGCCCAAGCAGGCGCCCGAGCGAAACCAGCTGCGCTACCTGCACGCGCTCGCCCTGATGAACCAATCGTCATGGCAGGCCGCCGAGGAGATCTTCGAGGAGCTGTGGGCTGCCTATCCATTGCTGGCGCCGTACCACGCCTACAACGCCGCCCGCTGCCATCTGCGCCGGGGCGACAGCGACGGTGCGTTCACGTGGCTGTCGCGCGTTCCGTCGGGCAGCGTGCCCGAACCAGACGCCATCATGGTCAAGGTCGACGCCTTCGTCGCGGCCAAGCGGTGGAGCGAGGTCGAGACCGAGGTCACCACGTACCTTGCGCGCTTTCCCAGAGGTCCGCGCCGCTTGGAAGCCTTGTTCCAGAGGGCCGAGGCCCTGGCTGCGCTGGGGAGCCCGGCGGCGGAGGTCGCCGCCGCGTACCGCAAGGTCTGGGCCGAGACCGCGGCGGAGAGCTGGGCAACGCGGGTCAACGACCGACTGGAAGAGCTGGCGAAGAACGCGGAGCCCGAGCAAGTCACGGTCATCACCGGCCGCAGCACCGACGAGCTGATCTCACGCGGAATGCTGCTCTTCCAGGCGAATCAGAACGTGCAGGCCGAGTCCGTGTTCAGCACCGCGCTCGGGCAGCCGGGGCTCGACAAGGCCACGTCGTGCAAGATTCGCTTTCACCTGGCTCAGTCGGTGTGGAAGCAACGGCAAAGACCACGCGCCGCCCCGCTCTTCGACTTGGCGATCGCAGACTGCCAGGCCGCGGGCGAGAGCGACCTGCTCGTTCGATCGCTGTACCAGGGCGCCAGGTCCTATGCCTCTACCGGCGGCAAGGACAAGGCCCTCTCGCTCTACGCCCAGATCGAGAAGAATCATCCGGACCACCGGCTCACCGACGACGCGCGCCTACGCGCTGCCGAGGTCCTCGTCGATCTCGGCAAGGACGACGAATCCGAGAAGCTGCTCGGGGATCTCGCCGATCGCTACCCGAAGGGCGATATGGCTCCCGAGGCCTTGTGGCGGCTGGCCTTGGCGAAGTGGCGCGCCCGCGAGTACGACAAGGCGCTGCACTGGCTCGAGCAGATTCTGCGGCGCTACCCTCGCGAGGACATCTGGTACGCCGACGGGCGGGCGTTGTACTGGAAGGCACGGATTCTCGAAAAGAAGGGCGAGCCCAAGCGCGCCCTGGGCAGCTACGAGAAGGCCGTCCGCGAGTATCCGCTGTCGGTCTACACCCTGTTCTCCCTGGAGAGAATGCGCCGCGGGTTTCCGCAGGCGCGCTCCGCCTTGCTGCGCGAGTTGCGTGGGCACATGCACGAGGGCGGCAAGAGCTCGCCATGGTCTTTCGGCAAGCAGGCGGTCTTCGGCGAGCCAGGGTTTCTGCGGGCCGTGGACTTCGCACGCATGGGCCTGGGCAGCGAGGCCCGACGCGAGCTCTCGCGCCTCGGCTTCGGCATCGGAACCAAGGGCGATTCGCCCGCCGGTGCCCGCGAGGACGTGTATTGGATCACCGCGATCCTCCTCGACCGTGGTCGTCAGTGGTCGGCCGCGCATTCCATCCCGCGCTACAAGCTGACCTCGTTCCGGCGCGCCTACCCCGACGGCGACCGCCGCGAGGCCGAGTGGCGCATCGGTTACCCCAAGGCGTTCCCGGAGTTCGTCGCCAAGCACTGCCAGGCCAACAAGGTTCCCCAGGCGTTGCAGTGGGCAATCATGCGGGAAGAGAGCTCGTTCTACCCACGGGCCGAGTCCTTCGCCAACGCCATGGGCCTCACACAGATGATGACCCGGACCGCGCAGCGCTTCGCCAAGTGGCCCGTCACTCGCGAAGCGTTGTTCGATCCGGACAAGAACCTCGAGGTCGGCTCGCGTTTCCTGGCATTCTTGCTCGATCGCTACGAAGGCGCCGTTCCGCTCGTGATCAGTGGGTACAACGCCGGCGAAGGGGGCGTGGATCGCTGGCTCAAGGAGCGCGGCGACCTCGAGCTCGACGAGTTCATCGAGACCATCCCCTTCGACGAGACGCGCGGCTACACCAAGCGGGTGCTGTCGAGTTACCTCACCTACGCTTGGCTCTACGAGCCCAAGACGCCGGTACCCGCCATCGACTTCAAGCTGCGCAAGCCCGATGCGAAGAAGGTGACTGCGAAGACGGCGGACAAGGCACCGGACAAGAAGAACGGCAAGAAGCCCGAGAAGAAACCCGCCGCCGCCAAAGCCAAGGCCGGCAAGTAGGCCGGTCGCTACTTCTTCTTTTTGCGCCAGAAACCGCCACGCTCGTTCGGTGGCTCGACCCGATCACCGCCGGCAGCGGCGTAGGCGCGTAGCGCCTTGTCCTGCTCGGCTGTAAGTGACTTCGGGACCGCCAGGCGGAAGTGCACGACCAAGTCGCCGACGCCGCGGCCTTGCAGCCTCGGCAGGCCTTTGCCCCGCAGGCTGAGGGTGTCGCCAGGCTGCGTGCCGGCCGGGACCTGGACGTCGATCTCGCCTTCGAGCGAATGTGCCTTCACGGTCGCGCCCAACGCCGCCTGCGGGAACGACAGCATGACGAGCGTGTGCAGATCGGAGCCGTCGCGCTCGAAGTTGGGGTCGGTCGCCACGTGAACCGTAACGTAGAGGTTTCCGGGCTGGCCGCCGTTGGGCGCCGCCTCTCCGCGCCCGGAGAGTCGCAAGGTCGAACCGTCCTCGACGCCGGCTGGAATGGCAACCTGCAGGCTCTCTTCCGCGACGGTGAGGCCACTGCCTTTGCAGGTCAGACAGGGCTTGCGGACCATGGTGCCCTCGCCACGGCAGACCGGGCACGTGGTCTGGATCATCAGGAAGCCCTGCTGGTGCATGACTTGCCCACGACCGCCGCACTGCTGGCAGCGTTCGCGGCTGCTGCCAGGCGCCGCTCCCGAGCCGCTGCAGTCCTTGCAGGCCACGCGCCGACGAACCTTCAGCTCCTTCGAGGCACCTTTCGCGACCTCGGCCAGCGTCAGCTCGACGTGCGTCTCCAGGTCCGCGCCCCGCGAGACACGTCCGCCACCACCGCCGAACCCGCCAAACCCGCCGAACATGTCGCCGAAGATGTCGCCAAACGCCGAGAAGATGTCGCCGACGTTCGAGAAACCACCGCCGAAGCCACCGCCACGCGGACCGTCGTGTCCGAAGCGATCGTACATGGCTCGCTTCTCTGCATCGGACAGCACCTGGTACGCCTCGGAAGCTTCCTTGAACTTCGCCTCTGCGTGTTTGTCGCCAGGGTTGCGGTCAGGGTGTAGCTCGAGTGCCAGCTTGCGATACGCGCGCTTCAGCTCGGAACTGTCGGCGTCACGGCCGACACCAAGAATCTCGTAGTAATCTCGTTTTTCACTCACGGCAGCGGACCCGTAGGGTACTCCAAAACGCGCCAGCTTCCAGCAAGCAAGCAGAGCTTGGCGCACCGACGAGCCTTGCGGGGGCTCGGGCAATCCTCAATACTGCCCGGCGTGCCACTGAAGCTGCCTGACGATCCCCTGCCTTGGCAGGCGCACGGCCAAAGCTACCTGTTCCGCCGACCGCCTTGGATGGTGATCCGGCACCAAAGCTTCCGGCTCCCCAGCGGCCGACAGATCGCCGACTACTGGATTTGCGAGTATCCGCCCTGGGTCAACGTCGTGGCTGTGACGCAAGACGAACGACTGGTGCTGTTGCGGCAGTACCGCCCCGGCCTGGGCGAGGTCCACTACGAAGTCCCTGCCGGGGTCACCGAGTCCGGGGAGGACGCCGAGCAAGCCGCGCGGCGAGAGCTGCTGGAGGAGACAGGGTTCGGCGGCGGGAAGTGGTCGCTGCTGTGTCGGCTGTCGGCCAACCCTGCGCTGCAGAACAACATCACCACCACGTTCCTGGCCGAAGGCGTCGAGCGCGTCGCCGAGCCGACCCCCGAGACCACCGAGGATCTGCGAGTGCATCTCGTGAAGGTGGATGACGCCCTGGCCTTGTTCGACCAGGGCGACATGGTGCAGGCGCTACACGCGGCGCCGCTGCTGCGTTACCTGCTCAAGCGCGCCGAGGGCCGAAAGCCGTAGCGCCGGGCCCCATGTCTGGACCTTTGCCGGCCCGGGCCACGGGCTAGACCACGGGCGGCGCGAAGCGAACCAGGTCGGCGAACGCGCCGATACGTGCACGCACCGATGTGTCGTCGAGAGTTCGGAATCGGTCGAGGCTGAAGTCCTCGACGCAGAACGAGGCCAACACCGTTCCCGCCACCAGCGCGGAACGTACACCCGAAGGGGAAGTATCACCGGTGCGCGCCAGGTAGCCCATGAAACCGCCCGCGAAGGAATCGCCTGCGCCCGTGGGATCGACCACGTTGTCGAGCGGAAACGCGGGGGCGGCAAAGACGTCGTCGCCCTGGAACAACAGTGCGCCGGCGTCGCCGCGCTTGATGACCACCGCCTTCGGGCCCATCCCGGAGATCACCTTGGCTGCGGCGGGTAGGCTCGACTGCCCCGAGAGCTGGCGGGCTTCTTCGTCATTGAGCAGGACCATGTCCACCCGCTCGAGCACGCGCAGAAGCTCGGCCCGCTTGCCGCCGATCCAGAAGTTCATGGTGTCGCACGCGGAGAAGCGCGGCTTCTTCACCTGCATCAGGACCTCCAGCTGGAGGATCGGGTCGATGTTGGCCAGGAACACGAAGGGCGACTCGCCCCACCCTGCGGGCAGCTTGGGCTTGAAGGTCTCGAACACGTTGAGCTGGGTGTCGAGGGTGGTGCGGGTGTTGAAGTCGGCCGCATAGCGACCCGCCCAGCGAAAGGTCCGGCCGGGGACCCGCTCGAGTCCGGCGAGGTCGATGCCATGGCCGCGCAGCAACTCTTCGTGCGCCGCCGGGAAATCGTTTCCGACCACGCCGACCAGGCGCGTGGGAGAGAAGAAGGAAGCGGCGTAGCACGAGTAGCAGGCGGCACCGCCCAAGATCTCGTCGCGACGACCGCGACTGGTTTCCACGGAGTCGAGCGCGACCGAACCGACGACGAGGAGCGGAGAACCTTTGCTGTTGGCCATGATGCCGATCTGCTACCACGGATCGCGGCGTGAGAGCTACTGGCCCCAGCCGGCGAAGATCTGGGTGACGAAGATGGGGATGGCGTTGCCTTCGCGCTTTCCGAACGCCACGCCCACCCCCACGTGCGTGACCGCGCTCGCGAGGATGTTGTCTCTGTGTCCAGGGCTCGCCATGAATGCGCGCTCGATGGCTTCGGCCGAGTAGTCACGTCCGACGTTCTCCGCGATGATTGTGGGCATGGGCGAGATCCGCGCAGCCCGGACCCGGTCCACGGCGTTGCCCGTCCTCTGCGACACATGCGCGATCTCTCCTCTCTCTGCCATCTCGCGGCTGTAGACCTCGGCGACCTTGGCGAGCCGCGGATCCCGCACGAGCGGAGGCAGTCCGTTGCCGGCCCGGTCGCGATCCATCAGATCCAGGATCTGCTGCTCGACGACTCGCGGATCCGTCGCCACGGCCGTGGTGGCGGAGGCGGCTCGAATGCTGGTCGGAGGGACGACACCACAGTAGACCGGGAAATTCGCCAGCACGGTCGGGCCACGACGATCCTCGGCGCCCACCTCGACTTGGTAGGCGCCGTCACCTCGGTTGCACTCCAGGCGCGCCTTGAACTGAGGGCCGTGCACCCGAACCGGAAGGCGCGCGACCGCCCCCTTGGGCGGGGTGACCAACACCTCGGGCGAACGGTAGAACCCGGCGATTCGCCCCGACAGAGCGGCTTGGCCGCCCGACGGCAAGGCACGGGGCACGGGCTCGATGCTGAGCGAGTCTTCCTGCAGGGCGATGGTCACGCTCCAGGTCCTGCCTGAACGCCACACGCCGATCCCGACCTGTCGCCAGGTGGACGCCGTCGGGATCTCTGCGACCTGTCGGCCGAGGTTCTCGACCGCAGAGTCCTCAGCCCCCTGTTCGCCGCGGATCTCGATGAGGTTGGGTTCGGGCTCGACCACGCCATAGTGGTGCAGCAAGAAGGTGAGCACGCTCGACGTGGGAACGCCGCTTTCCGTGGTGAGCCGAGCTACATCGTAGGCGACCTGGTCGAGCCGGGCATCCTGCGCCAAAGCGGCGTGCCCGAGGCGCTTCATCTGGCGATCCAGCTCGGCTTTCAGCCGAGCCGCGAAGGGGTCCATCGATGCCCGAGCGAGGACCCTCGTGCGATAGACGTCCGACGCCTTTCCCGAAGGAGTCAGTGGGGTCGATGGAAGTTGTGGTCCCGGTGCGTCGCCGCGATCACCGGATCGGGCAGCGCGAGAGGTCGAAGCACACGCCATCGTAGAGAACGCGACAAGCCAGCAGAAAATCCATGGCTTGGCCGCGGCCTCCAGGGGCGGCCGCCGGGCACCAGCGCCAAAGCTCTTCTCGCTTCTCACGCTCTTGGCTCCTATCTCGCGAGGCTACCGCAATCGCCCGACGAAAAAAGGCCGCCAGGCTTGCGCCGGACGGCCTCTCATCGAGTCAGCCAGTGAGCCTACTTCGCAGCCGGCTCCTTCTTGGCCGGGGCGGCCTTCTCGGCGCCCTTGGCAGGCTTCTCGGCCTTGACCGGGGCGGCCTTCTCGGTGCCCTTCGCGCCAGCCTTGTCGTCCTTCACGGCGGCCTTCGGCGACGGGACTTCGCCCTTCTCGTCACCGAACACCAGCTCGCCAAAGCGATCCAGCTTGTGGAAGTCACCGACCATCGGCGCGCTCCAGGCGACGGCGACCTGGCCCTTGTCCTTGGAGGCATCCAGGCGGAACATGTTGATCTTCCACATGTCGCCCATCGCCGGCGGCACCTTCACGCCAGGCTTGTCCATGCCGTTCGCGTCGGCCAGCGGCAGGGCAATCTCGACGCTCCAGCCCTTGTCCTGATCGTCGCGCTTGTTGATGGTCCCGTCGACCTTCACCGCCGCCTTCATCTTCGAGTTCCAGCTGTAGAGCTTTGCCTTCGGATCGATGCTGTCCTCGTACTTGCGGTAGCTGGGCAGATAGGTGTCGAAGAGGGTGCCGTTCGGGGCGACCTGCAGCTCGATGTAGCTCTTGCCGTTGCCGTCGGCGTCAATCATCACCTCGACGGCTTCCTGGGTCCACAGCTTCGCGTCGCGCTCGGTCAGCTCGGCCCACACGTCAGCGTCCACGTTTTCGAAGCCGATGTAGAGGTTCTGGTTGTCCCACAGAAGCCTCGCCTCGGTCGCGACGGCGCCCGGGTTGCCAGTCATGGTGTCCACGAAGACACCAGTCGAGGCCGCGGTCTTCCAGGCCGGATCGTCCAACTTGCCATCGAGCTTGATGGGCTTGGCGATCTTGGCGGCGACGTAACGCTTGACAGGAAGGACCTTCACGTTCATCGGCACTCGGCCGCAGAGAACGCGGTTCTCGTCCTTGGGGCCGGACTTCACCGGCATGCGCTCCTGGCCCTTGTACAGACCGGTGTAGATCTCCAAGTGGTCGTAGTTCCAGCCGGCTGGCGGACGGAACGTGTGCTGATCGCGAATGATCTCACCAGCCTTCCACCTGGCGGCCGGATACTTGCCAGCCACGGGGGTGTGGTCGACGTTGGCGTAGCCTTGCTTGTTGGTTCCGCTGATATGGGTGAACATCCGCCAACCCTCGCCGGGCGCGACGTTGACCTTCCAGTAGTGGGTCACGCGCACGTCCTTGCCCGCCTCGACCGGGTTCGGACTCACGTCCATGCCCAGGTAGGTCACCTTGCCGTCCAAATCCGCGTTCACCACGAACTGGGGCGTGGGTGGCGTCGCGAGGATGTTCTTCTTGATGAACTCCTCGTCCTCCTTCGTCGGCTTGTCATCGGCCTGCTCGACGCAGCCAGCGGCAAGACCCGTCAGCGCGGCCAGGTGCAGCCACCCGAACGAACGCCTGCTCGAAACCTTAGCTAAGACTCGTGACATCGGTGATTTTCCCTTTCCCGGCCAGCCTGCGCAGACTTCGGCGGCAGCCAGCGACCGCCGTTTCTACTTAAGACCGCGCGGATTTGCAAACCCAAGCCGCACGCAGCACGAAGTCATAGCGCATGCGGCATGTGCGCGAAGGCACGTCGGGCGACCGCTTCAGGGAGCCGGACGACGCGACTGGGCGACTACACGGACCCGCGGCGCCTCGCCGATCTCGTTGATGAGAACCGGGGCGCCGTCGCACAGCTCACCATCGCCGAAGGCGTCGGCCGCCGCCCTGAGCGCCATGTCGAGCGAGGTATGGACACCAACCAAACGGCGCCCACACACCACAGCGAACTTGCCGCTGTGCTCGTCGAGAAGCTCTTGCTTGCAGCTATCGAAAAAGGCGGTCTCTTCAGTCACGGGCAGCATGCCTCAACTTCAGGCATGCCAGCCCGTACGTCAAAAAATCACAGTTTGCCGAGACCGGCCAACGGATCGTTGTCGACCTTCTTCTTCTTGGCGATGGTCGGGACATCGGCCTTCTCTTTCGCCTCTTTGGGCTCCCTGGGCTCGCGGGCCGCAGGCGCGGCTTTGGCACGGGCAGCGGCGTGCCGGCTGGCCCTGGCGGCCTTGGCGGCAGCAGCCCTCTCGGCCTTCTCGGCCTTGGCGGCGGCGATTCGCTGGGCCCGCTCGGCTTTCTTGTCGACCGGCGGCGCGACGGCCGCAGCAACCGGGGCAGCGGGAACTGGTGCGACGGCGGCGAGGCTGGCCTTGAGCTTGTCCTCGCACTGACGAAGATTCGTCTTGGTGACTTGCTCAGCCTTGGCGGCAGCTTCGACCGAGCGCATGCGAGCCTCTTCGGCGCTCTTGATGGCCGATTCCTTGGCCGCGAGCAGCGCTTGGGTGTCCTGCTGCAGCTTCATGTAGCCCGCAGCACCGGCGCCCGCCAGCAAGACGGTCATGATCACGGCGGCCTTGTACGACGTCTTGGTCACGACAACGGGAGCCGCCTGCACGACCGGCACATGATCGAACGCCTGCGCGTGGGCAAAACGGTTGGCCGCAGGCGCGAACGCCGCATTCTGCTCGAAAGCGGACGGCGCCTGGGCAGCGACGGCGGCTTGCACTGGCGGCGGAGTCACTTGGTCGGCCAGGGGATCTTCTGCCAAAGCAACGGCGCGGTTTCCAGCGCTGACGGGCCGGGACTGTGACTGCCGACTGATTCGTTCGTTCTTGAGCTTCCGCAGTTCGTTCAGCGAAGTGACTACGGAATCTTCATTCTCGATCATGCGACTTCCTCCTTCGCGCGAGGGACCAGGGTCAAAGGGCGTGGCGGGTTGACTCTAAGCTGGGTCGGATGGGGGCGGGCTTCGGGTAATCGCAGGTAATACTCTACCCGAAACGAGCGTGCGTATACTGACACCTTACCATCGATCCTCAGAGAGACCAGCCAGGAAAATTGACAGCCGCGCAGGAAAGACCGACTACCCGCGGATCGACTGGCCGCCCGCCGCCCGCCCCCGGCTTCGCCTGGAGGGGAGATCGGGGTTGCTGCCTGCTGCGTCGGGCTCGTTGGCGCCAGCGGATCGACATGCCGACGCCAGGCTCCGCAACCCGACCCAAAGTCCTGTCCAAACCGGCAGACAGAATACGATGAACGGCCAATTGCTCTGGCCGACCCCAGGCAAGGCTTTGAGCAGAATCCCAATCCCCGAAGAGACAACGGCCGACAATGCCAGCCAAGCTGCCCGGCGGGTGGCCCGCGGTCGCCCCAACGCTGCGCCAATTCCAAAGACCAGCAACGCCATCGACCAAGGGGCGAATTGAGCAATGTTGGCGTTGGCATAGACAATCTTGTGGTTGGTGAAGAACCAGAGAAGTGTGAGGCAGAGTCCAAGCAGTCCGAGCACCAGGCCGATTGCCGCCGCAAAGCTTCCAAGCAGCACCCGGGCCACAGGCACTGTCCCCACACGGCCAAGGGCGGCCATGACTCCCCCCACCGCCACCCCAACGAGAAGGAAATAAAGCGTCCAATTGGGCGGCTGCGCGGGTTTCGGCGGCCGCACGTCTTGAAAGATGATCCTCTCGCGCTTGACCAGGTTCTTCTCGCCGCCAGTGCCATCGGGAACCCGGACCGTCGCCAGCAACGCCTGGAGCCGTTCCGGCAAGAATGACTCTGCCCATCGGTCGATGGGCTTGTCCGCGGAAGGGCCCAGCCCCAAGTCGATCCCCACTGCTTCCGGCCAGAGATCCGCGGTCATGCGCACGGCGTGGTCGCGAAAAGTCCGGCCTGCCGGCACCTGGCCAGCAGCCCGCACGCGTCCCCCCACCACGCGGTCGATGGCGTCACGCACGCGGGTCGAGCAGTTGTCGTAGAAGTAGTCGTAGAGGTACTCGCGGTTCTCCGGCCGGGCGTTCCAGCGCAGCGCCTGCACCAAGGCCAACCGCTGGGCCGGCGTCAGGTCCAACTCCTGCGCGACGATCGAGCGGTTGGAGCTTGCGTAGGAATGCACGGTCTCCTCGATCCCGGCGACCGATAGCCAGTACATGAACCGTCCACGCAGAAACTTGGGAATCAGGGCAGGCGAGTCGAAGGCGAAGGTGCCGAAGTTGTAGACCAGGCCCTGCCCGGTTTGCGGTTGGACCAGGATGGCGTTGTGGCCGAACTTGAAGAACGGGTGGTCCCCCGGCCCGAAGGTCAGCGCGTAGATGGTGAGGTTGTCGCCAGGCTCGGCGACCGCGAGCGGCGTGGCGAGCAGGGTCGCGGCCAGGGCGGCCAGAGCCATCAGGTTCGCCCGTTGCGGCTTGGGTCGGTTCATCTCGTTTCATCCTTGGCCGAGGAGACGATCTCCACCTCGTACATGTTCGGCCACAGCTTTCCCGTGACGAGGAGGTTGCCCGTTCCTTCCATCACCGCAATACCATTGAGCACGTCCGCCGACTCGACGAAGGCGCGGTCGAGTAAGCCGGCTGCGTCGATCCACCCGGTGACGACGCCGGTCGCGGCATCGATGCGCGCGATGTGATTGTCCTGCCAGACGTTGGCGTAGACCAAACCGCCCACGCACTCGAGCTCGTTGAGCTTCGCGACGGGCCTGCCGTCCCGGCGCACGCGCAGCTCGCCGATGCGTTCGAAGGTGGCCGGATTGCGGAAGGTCAGTCGATCGCTGCCGTCGCTCATCACCAAGCGCTTGCCGTCGAAGCACAGTCCCCACCCCTCACCCTCGTACGAGAACTCGCCCACCTTGGACAACGTGCCGGCATCCCACACCAAGGCCTTGCCATTCTCCCAGGTCAGCTGAATCAAGCGTTGTCCCACCCGCGCCAGGCCCTCACCGAACAGCTCGGGAGGAAGAGCCGTCTGCGCTTCGACGATGCCGCTCGACAGGTCCACCCGGCGAACGGACGAACGTCCGTGAAGGCCGGTGCTTTCATAGACCTTCCCGTCGAACATGAGCAGCCCCTGTGTGAAGGCGCGGCTGTCGTGGGGATACGTACGAATCACCCTGAGGCGCAATTGGCTGACCGTCGAACGGGCAACGGCTGGTTTGGCGCAGACGCTCGTGGCGATCAGCGCCGCCGCCGCGAGCGAGGCGACCAGCAGGGAAAGGACCAGTCGCCGCCGGTTGGAGAGCATGGGTCGCATCATAGCCGACGGCGATTGTTCCGCGGCCGGGGAAGGATGTCGGATCAAAACGTCACGTCGACGGCCAGGGCCTTGTGCAGTCGCCGCAAGAACTCGAGGCGCGGGATGTCTCGAGCGCCCAGGCTGCGCAGGTGCGGATTCATCACCTGAGCATCGAGCAGAACGAACCCGCGAGCCCGCAGGTGCTGAACCAGATGAGCCAGCGCCGCCTTGGAAGCGTCGGACCGCCTGTGAAACATGGACTCGCCCCCGAAGAAGCCGCCAAACGCCACGCCATAGAGGCCCCCGGCGGGCTCGTCCCCCTCGTAGACCTCGACGCTGTGGGCTATGCCGCGACGGTGAAGCTCGCCGTACGACGCGACGAAATCCTCGGAGATCCAGGTGCTGGGGCGGTCGGGCGTAGGCTCTGCACAGCGACGCATGGTCCCCTCGAAGTCCCGATCCAGGTGGAAGGTCCATCCAGAATGGCGGATTCGCTTCCGCAGGCTGCGCGACACCGTGAAGGTGTCCAGCTCGAACACCGCCCTGGGATCCGGGCACCACCACGTGACGGCAGGTTCGGACGACCACGGGAAAATGCCCTGACGATAGGCTTTCTCCAGAAGGTCGGGGTCGAGGCTGCCGCCCACGGCAACTAGGCCATCGCCGTCCAGATCGAGATCGTCATCGAGGCCCTCTTCGGTTTCGTTCGCTTTGTCGGATTGTGGCATTTCGCAGCTTTGCACCTGCGCGTCTTAAGCAACGCGCGATCTTCGATGTCGGAGATGTAAAGAAGACCACGAACAGCTCCCACTAGAAAAAGTTTTACTTTTGGAACTTTTTGAGTAGTATGCCGCGCCAAAGCGATTCGACAGAGAACAAACAGGAGAGAACGCTATGATGAGGAAGCTTGCAGTCAGCGTATTCGTACTCTCGCTGGCGGCCTTTGGCTGCGGCAGCGACAACGGGACCACCGACAAGACCGACACGGCGGTTCCGCTCGACGGTCCCGGCGCGAAGATGGACGTGAAACAGGATGCCCCCAGCACCATCCCCGATGCCCCGAGCACTCCGGACATGGGGAAGGACATGGCTCCGGGCTCCGAGGTCAAGCCACCGGTCGACGTTCAGCCGTCTGAGGCTGGCCAGCTCGGCGAGGTCGGTAAGACTGATGTCCAGCCCACGGTTGACGTGCAGACGCCCGATCAGGGCCAGACGCACCTCGACGGCGGAACGACGACCGTAGACGCTGGCGCAGTAGAAGAGGATGCCGGCGAAGCCATCGACACGGGTTCGGTCGGCTAACCCCGTCCATTGTGACTGAAGAAGCGGGCCCCATTGGGGTCCGCTTTTTTGTTGGGGGATTGATCTCCGACGGTTTTTGTCAACGCGACGATGGTCGCCGACAAAAAGCGTCGAGGCGACCGGCTACAGCAAGCGCTGGTTCGGCCGATGTCTCTCCCAGGTGGCGATTATTCCCAGGCGTTACCGAAGGGTACCGCGTGGCATGTCGCCTGCAGCAATCGATTCTGCACAGCCCTGGAGTTGAGCATGAACCTGCGAAAGAGCCGCGGCTTCACCCTGGTGGAACTGATGATCGTCGTCTTCATCATCGGCCTCCTGGCAGCGATCGCGATTCCGGCGTTCACGCGGTATGTGAGGAAGTCTCGAAGCGCAGAGGCGCCGGGACACCTCAACAAGTTGTGGGCAGGCTCGGTCACCTACTACATGTCCGATTTCACGAGCGTCAGCGGTGGACAGGGGCAGACGTTGCCCAAGCAATTCCCTGGGCCTGCGGGTGCTTGGGAATGGAGCTCGCACTGCTGCCAGTTGACCGGCGGCCGGTGTCCCGGCGGTAGCACGGTGTGGGCGAGCGATGGCGTTTGGTTGGCCCTGAAGTTCGCCCTGGCCGATCCCCACACGTACATGCCGGGCTACTCGGGCAGCGGCACGGGCGCGGGGGCGAGATTCACGGCGATCGCACAGGGGAGCGCAGGCACCGACTGCAGCAAGTTCGCGACCTTCATCCGCGATGGCTACGTAACCAGCACGGGCGACGTGGCCGGACAGCTCCAACCCAGGGTAACGAACGAGAACGAGTAGCTCGCCGACCTCGGCGACTTGCGTTCACTGCCGGCTGGCGGTATCTCAGCGGCAGTGGTTAATGCAATGGCCAGCGAACAGGCGGTAACGGCTACGCTTCTCGTCAATTGTCGCGACCGGACCGGCCTGGTCGCCGCCTTGTCGAGCTTCGTCTTCGATCACGGCGGGAACATCCTCGATGCCGACCAACACGCCGAGTCGGCAAGCGGCGAGTTCTTCATGCGTCTGGTCTGGGACCTGAAGGACTTCACCCTGGGGCGCGATGACATTCGCTCGGAAATCACGAAGCTCGGTGCCCGCTTTGACCTCAAGTGGGAGCTCACCTTTTCGGATCACGTTCCGCGCGTGGTCGTATTCGCGACCAAGGCGTCCCACTGCTTGTACGACTTGCTGCTGTGCCAACAGATCGGGGACCTGGGCGGAAAAATCGTGGCCGTGGTGTCCAACCACGACGTGCTGGCCGACGTATGCAAGCACTTCGACGTGCCCTTCACCACCATCGCGGTGGACCGGGACAACAAGGCCAAGGCGGAGGCGGAACAGCTCGCACTGCTCGACCGCCTGTCCGCCGATGTGGTCGTGCTCGCTCGCTACATGCAAATCGTGTCCCCGAGCTTCGTCGACCGCTGGCCCAACCGGATCATCAACATCCACCATTCCTTCCTTCCGGCCTTCGCAGGGGCACGCCCGTACCATCAGGCGAAGGAGCGCGGGGTGAAGATCATCGGAGCCACGGCCCACTACGTCACGGCCGAGCTCGATCAGGGCCCCATCATCGAGCAGAACGTCAGGCGGGTTTCACACCGCGACGAGGTCGAAGACCTGATGCGCGCCGGACGCGATCTGGAGCGCGAGGTGCTGACTCGCGCGGTGCGCCTACACCTACAGCGCAGGGTGCTCGTGGCGGGCAACCGGACCATCGTCTTCGCCTAGGGCTGGGACGGCGGACTGTTGACGGGCGCGAGCAGTCGTCTCAAGATGGCGGCCTAGCAGGTTGCTCCGACGAGGCGTGGCCTCACGGAGCCGAGACTCAGCTAGGGACCAACCGCTTCTTGGTGGAAGGAGACGACCATGCGAACGCTCTTGTTTGGATTGGCCTTGTTGGTAGCTATCCCCAGTTCGGCGCTGGCCGCGAAGGCCAAGAAGGCGACGCCTGTGGCGGACCCCAACGAGATCGTTGCGAAAACGCACGGAGGCAGGGTCTGGATCGTCACCGACGCTCCGCCCAGCGTCGAAGGCGCCGAGCTCGACAAGTGGCTCGCCAGCCACCCCCCAACCGCCGAAGTGACCAAGAAGCCGAGCGAGGAGCGTTGGCCCATCACCTTCGTCGCGGTATTCAAGAAGGCCCCGGCCAAGGGCCCCGTCACCGTCGAATTCGTCGACAAGAAGGATCCCAAGACGCTGGTGGATCAGTACTCGCCGCCCACGGTGGCCGAGTCAGTCGTCTTCCAGGAGCCTTACGATCTCGAGACCAACAACGGCTTCAACAAGGGCCACACGTACATCATCAAGGTGGGGCAGATCATCAAGGGGAAGTTCGTCTCCTACGCCAGCGGCGAGGTCAGCCTGAAGTAGCCGCGCCGACCGTTTTCGTGGGGTCGTCTCCAGTACCGCCGTGGTAGGGTCCTGCCCTCGCCCGCGCCGATTGCGCGGGCGGTGATTTCTGGACCACCCCTTGTCCTCCTCCGCCTCCAGCAGTACACGGCCGCGCCCTGGCGATGAGATCGTCGTTACCGTCGACCGCCTGACCTATGGAGGCCAGGGCATCGCGCGCGCCGATGGACTCGCGGTGTTCGTGAACGGGGCGGCGCCGGCCGAGACCGTGCGCGCCAGGGTTCGCCGCACCTTTCGCCGCCACGTGGAAGCGGACGTCATCGATGTCTTGGACCCCTCCCCGGAGCGGATCGTCCCGCGCTGCGCGCACTTCCGCGAGGGCTGCGGCGGCTGCACGTGGCAGCACGTCGCCTACCCGGCCCAACTCGCGGCGAAGCAGGCCGCGGTGAAAGACAGCCTGGAGAGGCTCGGCGGCCTTCGCGACGTTCCCCTTCGCCCCATCGTCGCTGCCCCAGACCAGTTCTACTACCGGAACAAGATGGAGTTCGCGTTCCATCCCGAAGGAACGCTCGGGCTCCACCCGCGCGAGGCCTGGTACGACATCATCCGCTTGCACGAGTGCTTCCTCGAGTCGCCCTTGGCGGTCGCCATCGTCAAGGCGGCGCAAGCCTTCGCGGAGGAGAAGCAGATCTCGCTTTACCACCCTCGGACGCGCCAGGGGCTTCTGCGCGAGCTGTGCATCCGCCACAGCCGCGGTGGCAAGGAGACCCTGCTCGGCATCATCACCAGCGGAGGCAGCTTTCCCGAAGGCGAAGCGATGGCCAAGCACCTCGCTGGCATCGACCCTGGCATCAAGGCCGTGGTCCGTGGCATACGCCAGAGCGTCGAGGGCGCGGCGCCGCTGGCCGAGACCCGGGTCCTGCTCGGCGACGACCACATCACGGAGACCACGGCCGGTCTCGACTTCGACATCCGCCTCGACACCTTCTTCCAGACCAACTCGGCGCAGGCAGAGCGCCTGGTCGCGCTGGTCAAGGAGCTGGCGGGCGACGTGAATGGCAGCGCGGTCGTCGACGTCTACTGCGGTGTGGGGCTCTTCTCGTTGGCGTTGGCCGCCACCGGCGCCAGCGTCGTCGGCGTCGAGATCGTCGAGTCCGCCGTCGCGGCCGCGCGCGACAATGCGCGCAAGAACAGCATCTCGTCCGCCGAATTCCACGCCGGCGATGCACGCAAGGTCCTGGCCGAGAAGCTGCCGGCCGGCCTGTCACCCAAGGTCCTGGTCCTCGACCCGCCTCGCGCCGGCGCCGGTGGAAAAGTCATGCGGCGAATCGCCCGGGCCACCCCCGAGCGCATCGTGTACGTCTCCTGCAACCCGACCACGCTGGCACGGGATCTCGTCGAGCTTTCTCCCTTCGGCTACAAAGCGACGGTCGTCGCCCCCGTCGACCTCTTTCCCCAGACCTACCACGTGGAGACCGTGGTTGCCTTGGAGCGCACGTGAGTCATCAACCCAAGGCCCCTGGACCCCAAACCCGCGCCTTTGCCTCGTGGGCACTGCGACGCGGACGCCTCCTCTGGTGCCTGGCCATCCTCTTGGCGATCCCCGCCGCCTTCCGCACGGCGAGTCTCTACCTGAACCTGCGCAGCGACCTCGAAGAGCTGCTGCCCAAGAGCGCCCCCAGCGTGGCCGCGCTCGACGAGCTGCGCGCCCGCTTGCCCGGCCTGCAGTTCCTGGGCGTCATCGTGGACACGGGCAGCGCCGAGCACATGGCCGCCGGCGAGCGTTTCCTGGATGACCTCGCGGCGCGCGTGCGCCAGTACCCCAAGGACCTGGTTCGTCGCGTTCGCGTCGGATTCTCCGAAGAGCAGGACTTTCTCGAACGCCATCTGCCGCTCTACCTGGAAACCACGGATCTCGAGACCATCCGCGAACGGCTCGACGATCGCATCCGCTATGAGTATTCGAAGGGCACCGGCATGCTGCTCGACGAGGACGAGGAGCCGCCCAAGCTGGATTTCTCGGACATCGAAGCCAAGTACCAGAAGCGCTACGGTGGCGACGCACAACTGGAACGTGGGCGCTTCTCCAATCCGAAGCTTCACCTGAGCCTGATGCTGGTGGAGGTCGGCACCTTCCAGACCGGCACCTCGCAAGCGCGCGTGTTGCTCGAACGGGTGCAAAAGGACATCGCGGATCTCGGCGGCGCCGGCAAGTACGCCGACGGTATGCGCGTGGGTTTCACCGGGGACGTCCCCATCTCGGTCGAAGAGCTGTCGGCGCTGGTGGTCGACCTGACCTTCTCCAGTGTCCTGGTCCTGGTGGTGGTGGTGCTGATGCTGCTGTACTTCTATCGATGGTGGAAGAGCGTGTTCGCGTTGCTAGCGCCGTTGACCGTGGGCGCGCTGCTGGCTTTCGCCATCGCCAGCCTCCCGCCCTTCGGGATCACCGAGCTCAACTCCAACACCGCGTTCCTGGGCTCGATCATCATCGGCAACGGCATCAACTTCGGGATCATCCTGCTGGCGCGCTACGTGGAAGCCCGACGCAGCGGCACCGCCGTCGAGGAGGCACTGGCCGTCAGCCTGGCGGGAACGCGCGTCGCCACGATGTCCGCCGCTCTGGCCGCTGCCGCGGCGTACGGATCGCTCGTGGCCATGCAGTTCCGAGGCTTCCGGCAGTTCGGCATCATCGGCGGCCTGGGCATGGTGGCGTGCTGGATTGCCACGTTCACCCTGATGCCGTCGCTGCTGGCCTGGCTCGACGGCGGCAAGATTCGCGTGCGCAAAGAGCCCTCGGGCTTCCACCGCCCCATGTCTGTCCTGGCCAGCGCGGTCGCGGCGCGCCCGGGCATATTCCTCTTCGTCGGGATTGGGCTGACCGTGTTGGCGCTCGTCGAAGTGCGACACTTCGGGGCCGACCAGCTGGAATACGATTTCTCGAGGCTTCGCCGCGCCGACACCTGGCAAAACGGCGAAGGCTACTGGGGCAAGCGCATGGACACGCTGCTCGGCCGCTACGTCACGCCGACGGTCATCCTGGCCGATACGCCCGCCCAAGCCCGCGCCATCGCCGAGCGGCTGCAGAAGGCGTCCAGCGAGCCCCCGCTTGCCAACATGGTGGCGCAGATACAGACCAGCGACGACATCTTGCCGCAAGGACAGACCGAGAAGCTGGAGATCGTCGCGGGCATCCGACGCAAGCTCACGCCTCGGATCAGGGCCGAGCTCGACCAAGAATGGCAAAAGCGCATCGACCGAACGCTGGGCGACGAGAACCTGCGCCCGGTCGCCGCCAACGACGTGCCGGACGGGCTGTGGACCGGGCTCAAGGAGGTCGACGGGAGCCACGGTCGCGTGGTTCTGGTTTACCCGCGTCCATCGGAGGCATTGTGGAACGGCCCCGAGGTCGCGAACTTCGTGGGCGCGCTTCGTGAGCTGGTTGGCTCCGTTCCTGGCCCGAGCGGCAAGCCCGCGCGGGTGGCGGGCGGCCCACCACTCACCGCCGACATCCTGCAATCGATGAGCAAGGACGGGCCGTTGGCTTCGATGCTCGCCCTGCTGGGCGTGGTCGTGACCGTGCTGATCGTCTTCCGCATGAGCATCGCCACCCCCTTCGTGCTCGGTTCGCTGATGGTGGGGATCCTGTGGATGCTGTCGGCGACCACCGTGTTCGGCGTGAAGATCAACTTCATCAACTTGATCGCGTTCCCCATCACCTTCGGCATCGGCGTCGACTATGCGGTCAACGTCATGGGTCGCTACCTGCAGGATGGGCGCAACGACGTCGCCGCAGCCATCCGCGCCACGGGCGGCGCCGTTGGGCTCTGCTCGCTGACCACCATCCTCGGGTACTCTTCCCTGTTGGTCGCCCAGAACCGCGGCCTGTTCCTGTTCGGCTTGGTGGCCGTGCTGGGCGAGGTCACCTGCCTGGCCACCGCGGTGGCCATACTGCCCGCAGCCTTGCTCGTATACCAAAGGCGTCGCGACCGCCGGACTGCCGCGTTGCCCGAAGGAAGCACGTAGAGCACCGCCTCGGGTTCTGCGCTTCCGCCCCCTCGATTCCGTCTCCGCGACCTCTGTCACCCCCGCTTGCCTTGGTGTAAACCTTTGTTGCTACCGAAGGAGAACCGATGGCCCACGCAAACGCCGGCAAAGCCGCCCCAGCCGAGATCCTGATCGACGTCGACGGGTTGGTCGACGCCTACTTCAACAAGCAGCCGGACGTCGACGACGCCGAGCAACTGGTGAGCTTCGGGACCAGCGGCCACCGTGGATCGTCGCTGGCCGGGTCATTCAACGAGGCGCATATCCTCGCGGTGACCCAGGCCATCTGCGAGTACCGCAAGAAGGAAGGCATCACGGGCCCGCTCTTCCTCGGCAAGGACACACACGCGCTGTCGAAGCCGGCCGAGCGAACGGCCCTCGAAGTGCTGGCGGCGAACGACGTCGTGACGTCGATGCAGAAAGACGACGGGTTCGTGCCCACGCCAGGGATCTCCCGGGCCATCCTGGCAGCCAACCGGGGCAAGCAAACCGGGCTCGCGGACGGCATCGTGGTGACGCCGTCGCACAACCCGCCCGCCGACGGTGGCTTCAAATACAACCCGCCCAACGGCGGCCCGGCCGACACCAACGTCACCGGCTGGATCCAGGACCGCGCCAACCAGCTCTTGCGCGAGGGCAACCGCGGCGTCAAGCGGGTGACCTACTCGAGCGCGCTCAACGCCCCCACGACCCATCAGGACGACTTCGTCCGGGCGTACGTAGAGGATCTGGCGAACGTCGTCGACATCAACTCGATTCGCGAGCGCAACATCAAGTGCGGCGCCGATCCCTTGGGCGGAGCATCCTTGGCGTACTGGCAAGCGATCGCCGATCGCTGGAAGCTGAACCTCGAAGTGGTCAACACCACGGTCGATCCACGCTTCGCCTTCATGACGGTGGACCACGACGGCAAGATCCGCATGGACTGCTCGAGCCCGTACGCCATGGCCAAGCTGGTCGGCTTGCGCGGAAGCTACCAGGTCGCGTTCGGCAACGACCCGGACTCCGACCGCCATGGCATCGTGGTCCCGGGCGCAGGACTCCTGAACCCGAACCACTACTTGGCGGTGGCGATCCGATACCTCTTCGCGAACCGCCCCGGTTGGCCCAGGCAGGCCGCCATCGGCAAGACGCTGGTGTCCAGCGCCATCATCGACCGCGTCGCGGCCGAGCTAGGGCGCGAGCTGCGCGAGGTCCCCGTGGGCTTCAAGTGGTTCGTGGATGGCCTGGTCGACGGCAGCCTGGGCTTCGGCGGCGAAGAGTCCGCGGGCGCCAGCTTCTTGCGCTTCGACGGGAGCGTGTGGACCACCGACAAGGACGGCATCATCCTCGCGCTGCTGGCCGCCGAAGTCACCGCCAAGACGGGCAAAGACCCGGGCCAGCACTACGCCGAGATCACGGCCAAGCACGGCAGCCCGGTGTACACGCGCATCGACCAAGGCGCGACGCCCGCCGAGAAGGCGAAGCTCAAGCAACTGTCGCCCAGCCAGGTCAAAGGCGACACGCTCGCGGGCGAGCCGATTCGCGCCATCCTGACCAAGGCGCCCGGCAACGGCGCCGCCATCGGCGGGCTCAAGGTGACCTCGGACAATGGCTGGTTCGCGGCACGTCCGTCGGGCACCGAGAACGTCTACAAGATCTACGCCGAGAGCTTCCTCGGGAACGACCACCTGCAGAAGCTGCTCGGCGAGGCTCGAACCATGGTGCAATCCGCGCTCTCCTAGGAGGACAGGCGCACCGGACCTTTTTGCGCAAGCCGTTTCTACGGCATAAGGTTGCAAAGGACTTTCGATGAAATCCGCCCCATACGTATTGGCCGGCTCCGCGCTGGTGGCCGGCTTCGTCGCAAACTTGGGTTGCCATGCGGGGCCACCTGCTCCACCGTCGACCGCCGCCGCACCGACCCGAACCGTAGCAGCCGCGACCTCGCCCACGGCGCCGACCGCAGGCAGCGCCCAGGCGCCCGGTGCTGTTCCGCCAGGCGCGCAAGGCACACCGCCCGCGGCGAGCACCGAAGGCAAGGCCTTCGTGGTCCACGACGGCCGCGAGAGCTTCATCGACGCCGACGCGGCGGCGCGTTCGGGTTACACGATCATCGACTTCAGCGACGACTGGACGCCGTTCATCTTCGCCGAACAGAAGGCAGACGACGGGACCACCTTGCACAACCGCTACCGACGCGTGTTCGTGGGGTTGGCCAACGATACGCTCGACGAGGACGGCGAGCCGCTGCCCGCCAGCGAGAGGAACTACCTCGAGCTGTACGGCATTCCGCCGTCGTTCGGCAACCTGCGCGGACGCTTCCTGGCGGACGAGACGCAGACCTGCCACGCGACCATCAGCCAGGAGAAGCTGGAAGAGGTCGAGTCCATCGCCTACGTCGCACCCGAGAAAATGCGGGCCGCGGATCTCAAGATGGCGCGTCTCAAGCGCGAGCTGGAGGAAGCACGCCGCAAGGCCCGCGTCGCGAGCTTCGCCGAGCTCGCGCAGAAAGACCCGACAACGGCCCCGAAGGTGAAGGCCTACGAGCGCCGCATGGCCGAGAAAGGCGCGATGGCCGAGGTGGAGAAGCGCCTGGCGTGCGAAGGGATGTTCAAGAAGGGCCAGCGCCACACCGCCGGCGTCTACGACGATGCCATGCGCATGGCGGTTCGCCGCTTCCAGCAAAAGAACATGATCTACGAAGCGAACTACCTTCGCTCGAAGACCATGGATGCGCTGGCGCGACCGCCGCTGACCAACGACTACGCCGCGTTCATGCGTGTGTTGCGCGAGCGCGTGGCCGACGCCGCTGGCGTGGTCGAGGACGGCACGGCCGACGGCAAGAGCTTCACGAATAAAGCCGGCAAGGCGGTGCCGATGCGCAACCTGGTCGACGAGCTCACGCAAGCCGCCGCCGCCCAGCTTGGTCTCGACACGCAAGAGACCGCGCTGGCGTTCTTCAAGCGCCACCCGGCGACCGACTTCCGTCGCATGCGCGCAGCGGTCAAGCTGCCAAATCTTCCCGAGTACTACAGTCCCAACATGGATCTCTCCATCGTCATCGACCGCGGCGACGTCTGGTACGATCTGCCCTGGGATGCCAACGGCGTGCGGCAGCCACAGCCACGCAAGCGCTACCCCAGCTTCCAGCTCTACGTGAAGCACAACGGCCAGCGCGTCCTGCTGGCACGTTGGAGGACCACGGTCGGAGGCTGGAGGGCCGAACAGGCCTCGGATGGCTACGAGTACTTCCGCTACAAAGGCTCCGACGTCGGGTCACGAGTGATCCGCAATATCGTGGCGGGACCGGTGTGGATCGCGCCGGAATCGACACCGATCAGGTCGCTCGTGAAAATGCGGAGCGTGGGCTCGAGCTGGCAGCGGGTGGTCAACTACGACGAGCTGGGGCCGGGCTACCTGTCCGCCTATGGACTTGTCGCCGGCTACTTCGTGCAGCCCGGCCGCAACGGCAGGCCCGACTGGGACAACGGGATTCGCGCCCACGGGTCGTCGGACTACCTCTCCATCTACAGCTCGGAAGGGTACTCGCACGGCTGTCACCGCCTGCCCAATCACATCGCGATTCGGCTGTACGATTTCATCTTGCGCCATCGCACCATGCGCCCTCTTGGCGACCAAGGCATGGGCTTCGCGCGACAGTTCCTGGCGGGCGACGACGTGTTCGAGATTCGCCTGCCTTCACGTGGCTTCTCGTACCAGCTCGACCCGCCCGTCCCCGTCGAGGTCCTCGAAGGAGACATCAAGGGCACGCTAAAGACGCCGGTTCTGACCTACGTGCCCAAGCCCGGTGTGGACTACCCAGGTCCGCCGCCAGCCCTGCGTGAATCGGGTGAAGGCCGCGGCGGAGCCACTGCCAAGACGGAGGCAGAGCCATGAGATCGAGGTGCGCCCACCTTTGGGGCAGGAGAATTCTCGTCGCCGGCACGCTCGGCGTCGCCCTGGCCGCCTCGCTGGCGGTGTGGGCCGCAGGAAAGGACAAGACCGCAGGAAAGGACAAGACCACCCCGGCCACCGAGGAGGCGACCGCCGCAGCCAAGGGCGACACGGTTCGCATCACCCTGCAAACCGTTCCGCCGCGCAGAGCGCAGGTCAAGTGGGGCGGCAAGAGCCTGGGGACCATCCCCACACCGCGTCCGTTGGTCATCGAACGTCCGCGCGACAGCGGCCCGCTCGACTTGGTGATTCGCGCCTCGGGCTACCTGCCCGTGCACACACGCGTCTATACGTTCTCGGATTCGCGCGTCTCCATCAAGCTGACGCCGCCGACCGAGAAGTACAAGCTGTTCGGCTACAAGCAGGAGCCGACGCCGGCAAATCCCGATGGTGGCGTTCCGCCGACGCCCGCGGCCACGACCGAGGTGGCTGCACCGCCGCCGGGCCCGCCCGCGCTCCCGCCCCAGCCCTGAGCCCTCACGACGGGTCTACACCGCCGTTTCTTTGAAGAAACGCACGACCTTGTCCAGGAACAGCTCCGGCGCGGTCGCCATCGCGGCGTGCCCATGTCCGGGCAGAGAGACCACCCGGCTGCCAGGAAGGGCCGCGGTCGCCATGCGCGTAGCCTCTTGCATGAACACCGGGCTTCGCCCGCCGATCAGGAACAGCGTCGGCACGCGGGTCTCGGCGAACGCCTCGGGGTCGAATTGGTACGAGTACGCCGTCGAGACCTCCCGCGGAATCGTGTGCGCGACCGCGACCCTGGCGTGCCAACTCGCCGACCGCCGCATCCGCGCCAGCTCGGGCTCGGTCGAGCGCATCACCTCGCGCAAGAACGTCTCGAGCACGCCTGACCGGTCGCCCCTGGCCAGAAGCCCCTCGAGACGGCGACCCAGATCCCGTGCAACGAAGAGACGACGGCCAGGCACCGGCAGCGGCGGCTCGTAGAGCACGGCCTTGGCAATCCGCGAGGTCAAGCGCATGGCCTCCAGCGCGCAGATCGCGCCGTAGGAATGCGCCAGGACGAATGCCGGTGACGGGATGGCGTCGAGCACGGCGACGACGTCCTCGAATTCCCGGGCAATGTGGTAGGCGGGTCCGTCCCCGCTGTTCCCCCGGCCGCGGCGCTCGACGAGGTAGAGCGAGAACCGCTCGGCCAGCTCCGTGACGACGCCGCCCCACAGGGTGTGGTCCACCGTGGAGCCGTGCACCATGAGCAAGGGCGGTCCTTGGCCCATTCGCTCGTAGGCGATCGATGTCCCGTCTGCGGATTTCACGCTTTCCATGGCACACATCTCGCTCGTGCTAAGGTGACAGGAACGTCGGCAGAATCCAAGACACATGATCCCGATCAGCGACGACAACCCGACCCTGCGCTTTCCCGTCGTGACGGTGCTCTTGCTCGTAGCGCTGGGCTTCGTGTGGCTCTTCGTGCAAGGTGCCGGGCTGGATCCCATGCGCCTGTCGGAGACCGTGTGCAACCTCGGCCTCGTGCCTGGAGAGATCACGGCGCGGGCACGTGTGGGCACCGCGGTTCCGCTCGGTATGGGCCTTTATTGCGTGGTGGACCGCGAGCCCATCAACTACCTCACGCCCATCCTCTCGATGTTCTTGCACGGCGGCTGGATGCACCTGCTCGGCAATGCCCTCTTCCTGTGGGTATTCGGCAACAACGTCGAGGACAGCATGGGCCGCGTTCGCTTCGTGGCCTTCTATCTGGTCTGCGGTCTGACGGCGGCCGGTGCGCAAATCGCGATCGATCCGGCCTCCCCGACGCCGATGGTGGGGGCGTCCGGGGCGATCTCGGGCGTGCTGGGAGGGTACCTGATTCTCTACCCGAGGGTTCGAGTGAACGTCTTCGTGGGTTTCTTCCTACTCTCCCTACCCGCCTACTTCGTGCTCCTGATTTGGATCGGAACGCAACTCGTGGCAGGTCTGCCGCAAGTGACCTCGCTCCGCAGCGCCACCTCCAGCGGCGTCGCCGTCTGGGCACATATCGGCGGTTTCTTCGCCGGGGTGGTCCTGGTCAAGCTGTTCGTGAATCGCCAGCTGGTCGACGCGCGAACCTACATCCGTCGGCGCAACTTCCCGACCCATTGGTGAAGAACCGTGCGTACCGTCCTCGTCGTTGCCATCGCCACGTTGTTCTCCTCGTCGCTGGCTCTTGCGGCCGAAGCGCCCTGCCGCGATCGCGACGACACGCGGATCTGGTATTCGCCTCAGGATCCGGTCGCGGGCGGACAGCTGCGCGTGATGGTGGTCAGCGAGAGTCAGCGTGGCGGCGACGTTCAAGTCACGCTTCCTGGGTCGAAGCCACAGACGCTGCCGACCACACGCCGGGGCGGACCGCCGTTCAGCTTCTATGCCGAGGTCAAGCTCCCGACAGCCGGAGCCGTCCGCGTCGAGCTGGTTCAGACCAACGGCAAGACTGCGTGCCGTCGCATCCAGGTGGCTTCACGCAGGAAGAGCCCAGCGGCTCTCCGCCCCGACAGCGCCGGCGCCTGGCGCGCCACGGCCGCCTGGAATCGCACCACGGAGAGCTTCTTCTCCGCCTGGATCGAGCACATGTTCGCCGCGCCACCGGACGCGTCCTTGGGCTTCCCGTCGCTGGCGCCCGTGCTGCACGATCCGGCGCGCAACTTCCTGTGGGGGCACCTCGGGCTGCGCGAGGACGATCCGAAGAACCGAGGCATTCCTAGGGCGGTCCCCGATTGCGCCGACTTGCCGTACTACCTGCGCGCCTACTTCGCTTGGAAGCTCGGCTTGCCCTTCGGGCTGCGCGACTGCGACCGGGGCAAGACGGATCGCGCGCCCAAGTGCGGCGGCCTCTTCCACAACGAATCGCCGGATGCCAGCATCAAGGGCAGCTCGCCGCTCGACCGTTTTCGTAGCTTCCTTCGTATCCTCGCGAACCGCGTTCACTCCGGCAGCGCGCGCACGGCACTCGACGACGAAGAGACCGACTTCTACCCGGTAGCGCTCGAGCGCAGGGCCATCCGGCCTGGGACGATCTATGCGGATCCCTACGGCCACGTTCTGATGGTGTCGGCGTGGGTCGACCAAACGACCGAGCGCGGTGGGCTGCTCTTCGCCGTCGACGGACAGCCGGACAACTCGGTCGGTCGGAAGCGGTTCTGGGAGGGCACGTTCATGTTCGCGAACGACATGAAGAGCGCCGGCCCTGGCTTCAAGGCCTTCCGCCCGGTCGTGCGCGGTTCCGACGGTGTCCTCGCACAAATCGGCAACAAGGCGCTGGGCAGCGACGCTCGATTCTCGCCGTACTCGAACGAGCAAGGTCGACTCGGCCGCGACGCCTTCTACGCGCGGGTCGGCAAGCTCGTCAACCCGAACGGCCTCGACGCTCGCACGGCCTACGCCGAAACGATGAACGCCCTCGTCGAACAGCTCGCCACCCGGGTCGGCTCCGTCGACAATGGCGAGCGCTACATGCGCGAGAAGGGCTCCCCGGTCATCCCCATGCCGACCGGGCCCAAGATCTTCGAGACCACGGGGCCTTGGGAAGACTACGCCACACCGTCGCGGGACATGCGGCTCCTCATCGCCATGCGCGTGCTCGTCGGGTTGCCGGACAAGATCTCCCAGCACCCCGAGTTGTTCCTCTTGGGCGGCCGCAAACCAGCGGACGTGCGGGCCGAAATCGAGGCACTGCACGACCGCGAGATCCGGCAGCGCAGCGTGGAGTACCGCCGGAGCGACGGCACGCCGTTCCGACTCTCGGTGGCCGACGTACTGGCGCGGCGGGCAGCCTTGGAGATGGCGTACAACCCCAACGACTGCGTCGAGACGCGCTGGGGTGCCACCCCGGAGACGCCGGACTTCGCGACCTGCGCCCGCCACGCCCCCGAAGACCAGCGGGCCCGCATGCAGGAGTACCGCACCTGGTTCCACGAAGCCCGCCGCCCTCCACGCTGAGCGGCCAGACCTACCTCGCGGGACTTTCCTTACCTTGCCCCATGCACGTAGTCGCATGGGCGAAATGTTTTCTCAAACCCGACGATGTCTGCCCTATGATCTTGGCAGTAGAGCGTGCAGACGAAGAACGCGATGTCGACTGGTCGTAGAAAACAGGGTGGCTTCACCCTGACCGAAACCATGGTGGTCGTGGTGATCCTCGGCATCTTGGCCGCGCTGTCCACGCCGCTGCTCACCCGCGACAACACCGCTCGCAAGGGGCGCGACTGGGCAAAGATCGTGGCCCAGGCGCTTCAGAAGGCGCGCTTCCAGGCGCTGGGTGACCGCGCGACCATGCACGTCCTGCTCTACCGGACGCGCGTGGATATCTACGGACCGCGGCCAGGCAACCCGACGCCGGTGCTCCTGAGCTCGACCCCGGGACCAGCTCCACAAGGCGACAAGACGGTCGCCATCTGGGCGGCCAACACGACGGGCACGACTCCCACCGCCGCCGAGCTGACCGATTCGACGACAACACCAAGCTTCACGCCCCCGCTGCCGAGCAACGATGTCTCCTTCACGCTGCTCGGCGCGACCACGAACAACAACACTTGGTCGATCTACATCCGCAACGAGCTGCTTCCGGCGGGCCACCCAGACGCGTCTTTCCTCATCACCGTCTCGGGCCTCACCGGCTACGTGTCCAGCAACAACAAGGTGACGCTGCCGTAGCCGCCCCGACAACGACTTCGCGCTCCGTGGCAGGAATCGTGTGAGTGGCGCACCTACAGGTGCTAGACTGCGTCGCTCTTACGAACCACGCCAGACCCTCGCCAAGGATCTTCTCGCGATGTCACTACTAGGAAAAGACGTAACGGTTATCGGCCCGGACGGAGACGGGAACGCCCCGGACAAGCCACTGTTCGTGGTCGAGAGCTTCCGCGGCCGTGAAGCCCTGGGCGCCCCGTTCCGCTACGACCTGACCGTCCTATCCGACGACCACAACATCTCGGCCTTTCGGGTGTTGGGACAGTCGCTCACCATTTCCATCAACCTCGGAACCGGCTTCCGCTTCTTCAACGGAATCGTCACCTACTTCGCGAAGCTCGGATTCACCAAGACTCATACACGTTATGCGCTGGTGCTGAACCCGAAGCTGAGCCGGCTGGACTACGCCCGCAACTGCCGCATCTTCAAGCAGGCGAGCACGAGCCCCGACGAGGGTGACGACGCCGCCCCCCTGCAGGACACCCTGTCGATCGTCACCTCCGTCCTCCTCGAACGCGACGTCGCCGAGGTGGACAACGCCACCGAACGCCAGGGAGACAAGAAGAACCACGTGGTTCGGGACCGGCACTACTGCGTGCAGTATCGAGAGAGCGATCTCAACTTCGTGCAAAGGCTCCTCGAAGAGGAGGGCATCTACTACTTCTTCACGCACGAGCTGGGCAAGCACACCATGGTCCTCGCCGACTCCATCGGTGCGCACCGGAGCAAAGCGCTCACGCACCCGCACATCCTCTACTTGCCCGCAGAGAACAACTCCAGCGCACCCGGCGAGCACTGCTGGTCGCTCACCGTGGCGGGCTCGCTGTATGCCGGCAAGTACAGCGTGCTGCGCGGATACAATCCCACGCAGACCAGATCCCCCGTCCCGGTGCCGGATGGCCAGGTCGACGACGTGCTCGCGGGGAACCCGCAGCCCGGCGCGGATTTCGAGGACTACGACTATCCCGGCGGTCTCAGCCTTGCCAAGCAGGCCCAGGAAGAGGTCCAGGTTCGCAGTGAGATCGACCGCAGCGCGAACACCATCGTCGAGGTCGAGGGAAACACCATGCGTGTCGGCCTCGGTGATCTGGTGACCTTCATCCCGGACGAGAAGGCCAGAGACAACCCCTTCTGGGGCCCTGACGACATGAAGTCCGAGTGGATGGTCACGTCGGCCACCTACAGCTTCACCATCAACCAGCACGAGGCCGGGGACCCAGGCGTGCAGGACGAGCCGTTCCGCGCCAGGTTCACCCTGATCGACGCCAATCAACAGTATCGCCCGCAGCGGACTGCTCCGAAGCCGAGGATCGAGGGGCCGCAAACCGCCGTGGTGGTCGGCGCCGAGCAAGGACCTCCCAAGGAGGAGATCTACACCGACAGTCTCGGACGCGTGAAGGTCAAGTTCGACTGGGATCGAACGAGCGGCGGCGGCGACATGAACTCGTCCTGCTGGGTGCGCGTGTCTCAGGTGTGGGCGGGCCAGAATTGGGGCGCCATCCACATCCCCCGCGTCGGCCACGAGGTCATCGTGGAGTTTCTCGACGGGGATCCCGATCGCCCCATCATCACCGGCCGCGTGTACAACGCCAACAACCCTGTCCCCTACCCCCTGCCCAAGAACCGAACCCAAAGCGGCATCAAAAGCCGCAGCACCAACCGCGGCAGCACCAGTAACTTCAACGAGATCCGGTTCGAAGATCTGAAGGGCGAAGAAGAGCTGCACATCCAGGCCGAGCGCAACATGAGCACGTTGGTGAAGGCGGACCAGTCGAACACCATCGGCGGCAATCGGACGTCGACCATCACCGGCAAGGACACCACCACGGTGGAGAAGGATCGCGTGGTCAATGTGACCGGCAGCCTCTTCACCTTCGTCGACGGCTCGCCTGCCAACGGCGATTTCCAGAGCACCCACAGCGTGCTCGGCAAGCACAACCTGTACGCCTCCGAGGAGATCATCGTCCAGGCCGACAAGAAGATCGAGTTCACCTGCGGGAGCAGCAAGATCACCATGGTCCCAGGCACCATCACCCTCGAAATCGATGGCGGTGGAAAAATCCAGCTCGATGCCAACGTGCTGGCGCAGGCCACCGGTGGAATGGCGAACATGAAGCTAACCGACAAGGTCAACCTGACGGCCAAGGACGGCAGCACGCTTGCCCTGGATACCGACGCGAAGCTGCATGGCGCCGCCAACACGGCAGTCGATGCAGCCACTGAGGCGACCTTCGGCGCGGGTGGCTCCGTCAAGGCGAACAAGGCTGGCGTCGAGGTCACTGGAACCATGGTGAAGCTCAACGGCTGACCGGTATACTGACCGACCATGTCGAAGCCAGAGCAATCATCCCCAGCCCCAGCCATCGAGCCGGCACACGACGAGGGGGCGCCATCGCGCGACAATGCCGCCTCGGCTGCAACGCTCTTCGGCAGGATCCTGGAGTCGAACGCCACCCGCCCTGGCTGGCCGGTCGGCGAGCCGTTCGTGGCCGACTGCCTCGATGCCCGCCATCCGACGCTGCAGGGCCGTGCCTTGATCCGTTGGCAAGGAATGCGCGGCGAGCAAGTGGAGCGTTGGGTTCCCACGCTGCACGGTCTGGCCATTCGCAAAGGAGACCGCCTCCTCCTACAGACCCCTCACGGCAGCAGCGAGCCGATCGTGGTCGGCGTGATCGACGGATTCCTTCCCAGGCCAGAGCCAGAGCGAACCGCGGCCGCCAAGATCGAGGTGAAGAGCGACGAGGTGCTCCAGGTTTGCAGCCAGGAGGGCCAACCGCTGGTGGAGATCGTCAGAGACGAGAAGGGCCCGTGCGTGCGCCTGCTTCAGTCGGACGTTCGGGTCGACGTCAAGGGCAAGCTGAGCCTGAGCGCCGCCGAGATCGAGATCACCGCCGTGAAAGGAAAGGTCCAGATTCAGGCTTCGGATGACGTGAACGTGGTCGGCGAGACGATTCACCTCAATTGAATGGCCAAGCGCCCCGTCCATAGATGGGACCGCCGCCGCCAGCGGGTCGTCACCGACAACGTCGACAGCGCCCGACCGCTACTCGTTGTTGTCGCGGATCAGCTTGAGCAATCGAAATCCCGCGGCGATGAGGTTGGCATCGCGCACATGCCCAGCGAGCTCGAGCCGTATGTCCGAGCCTTTGATGACCAGACCTCCCGTGCCGTAGAGCCCAAAGGCGTCACGCGGAAGAGCGCGGACGCTTTTGAGCACAGCGGGAACGGTGAGCAAGGAACGCTCACCGGACTCGCCCCAAACCATCAGGTCACCTTGGACGGTTTCCATGGACGGCGAGACTCCGAGCGCGACCCACGCGTTGTACGCGCCAGGACTCGCATGCATACCAGTCACCCCCGCCCATTTCGCCAACGGCCGCGTCGCCGGGATGCGAAGAATCGTCTTGCCGGGCACCGCGACGTCACCCGCCTGGTCGCCACCGGCGGGTAGCTTGTATTCAATGATGGCGGGCACGCGGTCCCACCGCCCCGTTGCCCTGATGTCGACCTTGTTGCCCTCGTAGATGGGCAGCAGGGTGGTCCAAAGGTCGCGAACCGAGACCGGCCCATCGGCGTGCCATGCGGGATTCGACCACGAGAGCGCTCTCGACAGGAGGTCGAGACCCTTCGCCGCTGCCGTCCCGGGAACATAGATGCGCCGGTACCAGAGATAGGAGAAGACCGCGAGTATCGCGAGCAGAAGCGCAAGCGGGATTAGT
>CAZYFU010000034.1:0-50877 GCA_964647025.1 uncultured Myxococcales bacterium
GCTTCGACCAGAAGCCGTTCCGCAAGCTGATGATGCAGGTCTGGGGCGCCAACTGTGTGGCCAGCCCGTCGACGGAGACCAACGCGGGCCGCGCCGTCTTGGCCGAATTCCCCGACACGCCCGGCAGCCTTGGCATCGCCATCAGCGAGGCCATCGAGCAGGCGGTGATGGATCAGACGGGGCAGACCCGCTACGCGCTCGGCAGCGTGCTCAACCACGTCATGCTCCACCAGACCATCATCGGTCTCGAAGCGAAGGAACAGCTCAAGAAGGCGGGCGAGAAGCTCCCCGACGTGATCATCGGCTGCGCGGGCGGCGGCAGCAACTTCGCGGGCATCTCGTTCCCGTTCCTGTACGACAAGATCCACGGCGCGAAGATCAAGGTGCTGGCCGTCGAGCCGGCCGCGTGCCCGAAAATGACCAAGGGCGAGTTCATGTACGACCACGGCGACGTGGCCCGCATGACGCCGCTTCTGCCCATGCACTCGCTGGGACACTCGTTCATCCCGAAGCCGATCCACGCCGGCGGTCTGCGCTACCACGGCATGGCGCCGCTGGTCTGCCAGGCGATCGTCGAGGGCCTGGTCGAGCCCAAGGCGTACGGCCAGCTCAAGTGCTACGAGTCGGCCATGCTGTGGGCCAAGACCGAGGGCACGGTGTGCGCACCCGAGACCAGCCACGCCATCGCCGCCACCATCGACGAGGCCATCGCCTGCCGCGACAGCGGCGAGGAGAAGGTGATCCTCTTCAACTACAGCGGCCACGGCTTGATGGATCTGGCCGGCTACGACGCGTACCTGTCGGGCAAGCTCACCGACTACGTCATGCCCGACAGCGAGGTGCAAGAGAACCTGGCCAAGCTGGCCGGCATGCCCAAGGCGGCCGCCCGCAAGACCGGTAAGTGGTAGCGGAGAGCCGACCGGGAGGAATCGGAGAAGTGGAGCCGGCAGCGGCGGCGCTGTTTCGGTCTCCGTTCCTCCCCGCCTTCGCTCTCGCTACACGCCGAGGACCAGGATGACCCGTATGTCCTTGGTGCCGATGCCGTTGCCGACGTCGATGCCGACGAGCGGAACGGCGACGGTGCGCAGGTAGAAGCGTAGCCCGGCGCCGGCCGAGCTGTGGATGTCGCGGCTCGACTTGAACCCCTGCACGAGAAACTCCGGCGGTAGGTACTGCCGGCCGTCGGCCCGCTCGGCGTAGACCTCGCCGGATGGGCCGATCACCTTCTGTGGCAGCTGGCGCCACCAGATCGCGGCGTTGTCGCTGAACAGCAGGCCGCGCACGTCGAGCTGCCACAGACTGAAGAGCGGGAAGTGGTACTCGATCTGTGCCAACACGTGCGTGTCGCCCTGGAACTGGCGATAGAGATAGCCGCGCAAGTTCGTGCCGCCGGCCGAGTTCTCCGACCACAGGGGCAGGTTCTGCCCGGCGATGGCGCCGGTTCGAATGATGAGGTTGTGCCAGCGGAAGAAGCGGATGCCATGCTCGTACGAGATGCTGGCCTTCCAGTACCACAGGTTCGATTGGCTGCCCCAGCGAGGCGCCGCGTATTCCAGGTTGAAGCCGAGCGAGTTGCCGTACATCACGGCGCGCTCGCGGGCACGAAAATCGAACGTCAGGTTCGCGACCGCGCTGCCCCGACGCGCGCTCTTGGTGGATGCCGGCAGGTAGTCCGGGGCAAGCCCGAGCGCGATGGGGTTGTCGGGGTTCGGGACCGACGTGCGAATATCGTTGCGGTCGATGTTCCACCCGACGGCCGTCCTCACGCGACGGAACCACGCCACCCCCGCGGTGACCTCGAACCCGTAGGTGCGCAAGTTCGTATCGCGGATGGGCGCAAGCGGCATGCCCGGGTAGTCGACGTTGCCGTACTCGGGAATGGTCTGCGACTGGTACTTTCCTTTGAGGGTGAAGTAACCCCACGAACCGAACACCGCCGGGTCTTCATAGCCGGCGACCGCGCCGGAGTTCACGGTCGACACGCGGCCGCCGATGAGGCCGCGCTTGCCGAGGCCGAAGAGGTTGCCGTGGGCGATGAGACCGCCCGCCGAGATGTCACCCGGCGAATACGAGAAGGTCGGCAAGGGCGCCCATGGGAACTTCTCCTTCACCACGATGACCACGCGAACGCCCACCCCGTGCGGCTCCCAATACACGTTGATGTCGGCGAACATGCCGGACGTGTGAAGCCGCTCGCGGGCGCGGTCGAGCGTGTTGTTGCGCAAGGCGTCTCCGATGTCGATACCAGAGATGCTTCGAACGGTTTGCTCCGAGGTGCGGAGCGCGCCCTTCACCTGGACGTCGGTGATGATCTCTTCCTGCGCAAATGCCGGCGTGGCAGCGAACACGCAAATCAAAACCATAACGCGCGGGAGCAGCTGCATGGCGAGGGTCACTCTAGCAGGCCAGCAACCCGGTTTGCGAATTCGTCGGCACTACCGACGACGTTGCTCGGCGACGTAGCGTTTCGCGTTGGGCAGGTCGGGATCGTCGGCCGGCGCGCGCGCGACGAACTTCTCGTAGGCGATGGCCACCTTGGGCAGGAACGCCGGGTCCGCGCGGCTCAAGATCTCGTAGCCGATGCCCAGGTCCTTCCAGATGGTGTGGCCTACCGCGAGCTTCCGCAGCCCCGGCGTGCCCGCGATGCCCAGCTCGACGTCGCCGCCCGCCTTGGCGACCAAGTCCTCGAGCAGCGCAACCGAGTATCGCCCAGCCACCGGATCGTTCTGCCGCTCGTGACTGTAGAGCAACGCCAGGTGCGCGCGTCCGCCTTGCGTCCCGAGCGCGAGCTGGCCGAGAGCGTTCTCCCAGGTCCCTTCGGCCGCGCGCAGGGCGGGCCCCACGTCGTAGCCGCCGATGGCTTGCTGATCGCGGGCACGCCACTCCTCGAAGCTGGGGAACTGCGCGGCGGGTACCAGCGGGTGGACCAGCCCGTTGGTGGCCAGCTTGTAGCCGTCCTTCCAACTCTGATCCCAGGCATCCAGCCGATCGATGACGACGAGCGGTCGGCGCGGGTTTCCATCGAGGAGCTGCTTGATGGGCCAACCCCGCGGGCCATAGAACCCGGCGGGCAGAAAGAGATCAGGGTGCAGGCGCCGCTTGCGCTGCCCGTACCATCCGATGCCGAGCAGCTCGCGATCGAGGTGGACGACGTCGGGACGAAGCTTCTCGATCTCATGGAAATAGAACACCGAACCGGTCAGGTGATCACCCATGGTGATGACGATGGCGTTGGGCGGCAACGACGCGAAGGCCACACGCACGAAATCGGCGAACAGGGTGTTGTGCCGTTGGCTGCCGTGACTGGCGTGGGCCACGCTGCCCGCGACGAAGAGCAGGCCAGCGAAGGCGATACCTACAGAGCTAGGACGGACCACCGCCGGAGCGCGTTCGGACAGCCACTGCACGAGCTTCGCGAACCCGAGCCCGGTCGCGATGGCCACCATGGCGTCAGACTGGATGAAGAAACGCGACAAGACCCACAAGTAAAGCGGCTGCGCGGTGGACAGGTTGGAGAGCGCGCAGAAGCCGAGCACGTAGAACCCGAGCACGCTCGCGAGGACCCAGCCGAGTCTCCGCTCGCGGCCCTTCTTGAGGGCGTCGTGGAACCCGACGAGCGCCAACGGAAACGCGACCCAGAGCAGGCGAACGCCCGCCAGGACACCCATGTGCCAGAGCGTCGGGAAGAAGGTGCCCTGCTCGACGAAGGCGCTGTCTTTGCCCGCCTTACCCATGCTGAAGGTGCCGTAGTTGCGGCGCAGAACGTGATCGAGGAAGCCGTCGAGCGTGCCGAGATCACCCCAGGAGACCGGGGCGGACGCCGACGTCAGAGGCAGGTACGCATACGGCAGAAGCCCGAGCAGGCCGAGCGCGACGCCAAGCGCGATGCCGGCCGGGCGAAGCTCGCGCCTCGCTACCCACAGCGAGCGCAGACACAACGGCGCGCCGACGAACACGAAGGTGTGGTGGTTGGACATGGCCAACCCGCTCGCGAGGGTCAAGGCCCACACGAAGCGACGGCCGCGCGTGCGCTCGGCGCCGAGCCAAAGCAGGAAGGCCAGGGCCACGAACATGACGTTCAGGCCGAACACCTCGGCCGAGGTCGCGTGCAACCAGACCTCGGAGCTGGTCCCGAAAAGCGCGGCCGCGACCAGCGCTGCGGCGTTTTTCCGGGTCCACGCCAGCACGACCGCGCACACCAGACCGCCGGCCGCCGCCGTCGACACCGCCGACAGCAGATTCACCCGCCAGGCCAGTGTGTGCCCAAGCGGCAAGGCGCCGAACAGGCGGGCCAGCAGCGCGAAGAGCGGATAGCCGGGTGGATGGGGGACGCCGCCGCCCAACGCGGAGGCGGTCAGCTCGCCGCAGTCGCCGCCCACCACGGAGGGCGCCAGCGTGGCCACGTACAAGGCGAGCAGGCCGACGAACGCCACGGTTGGGGCGATCCAGTCGCCACGGCGGAAAAGCGTGGCTTCGGCCGGACCTGGCCCGGCCTCGGCGGTCGGAGGGGCGTCGGGCTTGCCCGCTGGCCGGGGCGCCTTGGTCTTGCGTCTCGCCATGACTAGTTCGTGGAGAAGAGCTGACTGCCGAGCCGCTCTGCCAAGGCCCGGGGCGTGACCCCTTCGTGGTTGGCCAGGTCGGCGCGCGCGCCGCTGTCGAGCAGGAAGCGAGCAATCTCGTCCCGGCCGCGCCCGGAGAAGATGGCCCGGTGGAGGACGGAGTTGCCGTCCTCGTCGACCGCGTTCGGGTCGGCGCCGCGGCCGACGAGAATCCGCGCAATCTCGGGCAGAAACTCCTGGGCGGCGAAATGCAGCGGCGTGAAGCCCTGGTTGTCCCTGGCGTTGAGGTCGGCGCCGGACTCGAGCAGAAGCCCGATCAGCCCGACGCTGTTGCCGAGCACGGCCTGATGGAGCGGCGTGCGCTGCTCCTCGTCACGCACGTTGGGATTCGCTCCCGCCTTGAGGAGCTCGCGTACTCTCACGAAATCGCACATGAAGGCAGCCTGCACCAGCTGCACGTCCAGGTCGTCCTGCTCGGGCTTTTCCACGCGGCCATTTCTATCAGATGTCCCGGGCCTTACCAGCTTGCCAGTTCGAGCCCGTGCATTGACGACGGCAGGTGGTCTAGGATGCGGACGATGATTCTCCTCGTTGCCATGGCCGCGGCCTTTCTGCTGGGCTCGTTTCCCACCGGTGTGGTGGTGGCCCGTTCGAGAGGCGTCGACCTACGCAAGGTCGGCAGTGGCAACATCGGCGCCACCAACGTGGGGCGGGCGCTCGGCAAAGGCTGGGCGGCCTTCGTACTGGTGATCGACGCCAGCAAGGGCGCTTTTCCGGTTCTGGTCACCGAGCGGGTGACCGCAGATCCATGGGTTCCTGCGCTCGCCGGGCTCGCCGCGGTCTTGGGTCAGGCGTTCTCGATCTTTCTGCGCGGTCGGGGTGGCAAGGGGGTCGCGACGTCTCTCGGGGCAGGGCTAGCCCTCGCGCCGCTCGCGACGCTGTCATGCCTCGGCGTGTTCTTGATCGTGCTCGCGTCGTTCCGGATCGTCTCTTTGGGATCGCTCGCGGCCATGGCTGCGTTCCCGGCTTTTTTGGGCATCTACGGTATCGGGACGCCACCCAGATACGCGTTTGGCATCGCCATCGCCGCCCTGGTCACGCTTCGCCACAAGGACAACCTGCGGCGGATCATCAAGAGGGAGGAGCACCGCGTGTGATCCGACCTCTCGCCGGTTGCGGGGCGCCTGCCAGGGTGGCAGTGTTCTCGCATGTCGATTCCGAGCGAGTTCTCGAACGTCACCGCCGTCGCCAAGGCCAATGTGTACTTCGGCGGCAAGGTCGTAAGCCACACCATCAAGTTCGCCGATGGGACCAAGAAGACCCTCGGTCTCATCTACGCCGGGGAATTCCACTTCGGCACCGACGCGCCCGAGACCATGGAGATCGTCGCGGGCACCTGCCGGGTCAAGCTCGACGGCAGTGACACGTGGGCGGACTACGCCGTCGGCACGTTCTTCAAGGTGCCCGGCAAGAGCGGTTTCACGATCGCGGTCCCGGCGGAGATCTGCGAATACATCTGCTCCTTCGGCTGACGAGGCGAGCAACCGAGAGCCCGATGGCAGCGGTTGGGCTCCCTTGGAAGGTCAATGAAGAGGCGGGGCCGGCTTCATGCCGGCGTCGCGCAACAGCTTCTGATCGGCCTCCACGTCCGGGTTGCCGGTGACGAGCAGCTTGTCGCCGAAGAAGAAGGAGTTCGCGCCGGCGAGGAAGCACAGCACTTGTGCCTCACGCGACATCTGCGTGCGCCCGGCCGACAGGCGCACCTGCGTCTTCGGCATCAGGATGCGGGCAGTGGCGATCATCCGGACCATGGCCAGCGGGTCGACGGGCGGCTGATCGGCGAGCGGGGTTCCCGGCACCGGCACGAGCGCGTTGATGGGCACGCTCTCCGGTGGTGGCTCGAGGCTCGCCAGCGTGGCCAGCATCGCGCAACGGTCGTCGATGGACTCGCCCATCCCGACGATGCCGCCGCTGCAGATCTTCATGCCCGCCTTGCGCACGCGCGCCAGCGTGGCCAAGCGATCGTCGTAGGTGCGCGTGGTGATGATGTTGCCGTAGAACTCGCGGGACGTGTCGACGTTGTGGTTGTAGACCGTCAGCCCCGCTTCGGCCAACTGCGCAGCCTGCTCGTCGGTGAGCATGCCGAGGGTGATACACGCCTCCATCCCGAGCCCGCGCACGGCGCGAACCATGGACAGGATGCTCTCGAAGGCTTCGCCGTTCTGGGCATTCCGGCCCGCGGAGCCCATGCAGAAGCGCGTGGCACCAGCGGCCTGTGCGCGACTGGCGGCGGCCACGACCTCGTCGACGGAGAGCATCTTCTCCCGCTTCACGCCGGTGTCGTAGTGACTGGACTGCGGGCAGTAGGAGCAGTCCTCGGGACAACCGCCGGTCTTCACCGAGAGCAGAGAACAGAGCTGGACCTCGTTCGGCTGGTGGTGCTGACGATGCACGCCTTGCGCGCGGAAAACGAGATCAGGAAGCGGGAGATCGTGGATCGCCCGAACGTCGGAGACTGTGTACTTCGGCACGGGCCTTTGTATTAGTTGATTTTTCTCAGCACGACCAGCACGCGCAACGTCAGACCGATGGCTTCGGCGACCTCCTTCGGGTCCTTGGACTTGGTGCTGGGCTTGGCTGGGCCGCGTGACAAAGCGCTCTCGCCCTTCACGGGGGCGCCGGGATACCACAGGCCATCCTTCGACTGGCGCGATCGCAGGTAAGCCTCGGCGGTGCGGACCCCGGAGTTCTCCTTGCCGAGGCCGATGCTGGTGATGGTGTCGAGTGCGTCGAGGACGTCGGTGTAGAAGCGCGGCTCGCTGAGAATTTCCCAGTACGATGGCGCCTTGCGGTCCTCGTAGCGATCCGGCTGGAGAAAACGCGTGGCCAGGAGCTCGGCAGCGCGACGGGCCTCGCGGGAACCACGCCGCTCCTTGGACGAGGCGAAGGCGCGAAGGACCATGCCCGTGATGAGGTGGCTCGACGGCCGCGCGGCGGAGTCGGTGCGCACGCCTCGCCACGCCCAACCGCCGTCGTCCTGTCGCTGCGCCAGCAGGAAGCGGAAGGCCTTCTCGATTCGCTCCTCACTCTCGAACCCGGCCCGGCACAGCGCAGACAGCGCCCAGCCGTGGAAGTGCAGGGCAACCACCTTGCCGCGGCCCTTGGTGGCCTCGCCCAGGGCGAGGTCGCCGATCCCACCGTCGCTCTCCTGGGAGTCGAGGATGAAGTCGGCGAGCTTGCGCAACTCACCTGCCACTTTGCTGTCAGCCTCGACGCGCAGGCCGAGATCCGCCAAGCGATCCAGCGCGCGCAGGGTGGCCAAGCACTTGGCGAACTTGGGTCCGCCGAGCTCCTTCTCCGCTGCCTTCGGCGCGAAGCTGCCGTCCTTTTCGATCTTGCGAAGGAGGGCTTTCACCTCTGGGTAACCCGCGATCTCGTCGGCGCTCGGAGCCTCGCTGTCGTCGATCAGATCTCGACGCACGCGGGCAAGCACGCTCGGCGCGCCTTCGCGCAGAAGCCGCGGTATGGGATCGCTCGCCAGACGGGCACGCCAACCGGACAGGGCGCGCGGCGGAGGTTGGGCCGGAGGCGGCGACGAGGGAGCAAACAAATTCGGGCGATTCATGTCGGCTGCCAAGATGAAGGCATTATATAGACTCAAGCGCCTGCCGTCCGGAGTTCTTCCTGTCCGGCCTGCCGCAGGTTGTCTACGCGGGGCGAATCGCGGCGGGCTCGTGGCAGCGAGATCCTACGATGCACGACGCTGCACGACATGGAGCAAGTTGGTCTGGCAAGCCCACGCCCCTGGCGGTACAACAGTGGGCACGTCAAACGCCAGTCTGGTTGGGGCCGACATGGATGATAGCGAACGACCGTCAAAGAGAGAGGCCTTCCTAGCACTCCTCCGCGTAGGATGGGCGTCGCTGCACTTGGATGCTCGAAGTGCCGGCGTGGTTGTACCGGCGCCATTCTCGTCGCAGGCACACCTGGTGCTCCAATACGGCCGCAACATGCCGATTGCGATCACGGATCTCGAGGTGACCGACGCTGGCGTGAGCGCGACGCTATCGTTTTCGCGCATTCCGCATCGAACCTACGTGCCATGGTCGGCGGTGTACGCGGTCACCTGCACGAATGGTTGCGGGGTCCTCTACGGAGAGGACGTCCCGGCCGACGTCGCAGTCGCGACACCGACCGATATGGGCATGGTGGACCTGCAGCTCCGGCGGCGGCCACGCAACTCCGCATACGCGCTTCGTGAGGAAGAGCCGTGGCTGCGGGCGGTTCCGCCAGAAGACGATTTCGCGACCGCCGCGATCCCCATTCACATGCACTCGCGACGGCGGCGACCGCAGCTTCGCGTGGTCAAGTAGCTCACCTGCCGGCGTCCGGCAGCACGTGGACCGTGACTTCGGATTTCCCCGCCAAGATGTGGGAGCCCGGGAAGGCCCATTGCTTGACCATGCGCACGTCGGCAGCGTTGCGAGACTGACTTGCGGGGCGCAGCGTATCGAGGGCCGAGGGCGGCAGGTTGCGTATGAGCTTGCCTTGCAGCGAGGCGCCATCGTCTTTGCTGGCGAGGCTGACCACCAGAGTGGTCGAGGGGTAGTACGTGCGAAGATTGTCGACGAAGCCGCCGAGATCCTTGGGCTTGGGCATCTCCGGTTTCACGCTCGCACCGGCTGCCGCCTCGATCTTCACGATCTTTCCCGCCATGGTTCGTGGGATCTCGATGCTCACGAGCTCGGTGAATTCGCCGGCGTTGTAGGGGCGCAAGGTCACTTGCAGGGGCAGCTTGGCGCCCGGACGCACCTTCTCGTGGGACGACGCCAGCCTGACGATGTCGGCGGTACCGGTGCGGAACTCGACCCGTGCGCTGACTTCGATCTTCTCGACGACCGCTGGCGCGAAGGGATTGCCGAGGAGCTCGCCGAGCGCGCGCATGCCGTGTGACATGGCGAGCACTCGCGGCGCGAAGGCTTCGCGCGAAAACACGTGGTCGCGCAGCTCGATGGTGCCGAAGCCGCGTACCCCGAGACGCGTGGTCACGTCGGCCACCACGTCCGTGAAGTCCGGAATGGCTTCCCCAAGCGCGGTGGAAATCGCCATGGTCGAGAGCACCGGCAGAAGCTTGCGATGGCGGGCTACGTCGACCGAGAAAGGCGGCTTGTCCTTGCCTTGGCTCGTGACCCGAACCGTGACCGCAACTCTCTCTGCTGTCTCTCCCAGAACGCCGATGATCCCGTTCTTTCCGTCGTCGGTGACGGTGCCGATCTCCGCCACCGGAGACGACACTTTCAGCGAGGAAGACAAGCTCGGGATGATGGCGTGAACCTCTCCGAGCACCATGGGCAGCCTCACTGCGCCGATGCCGAACATGGGGTGACCGAACCCGAATACCTGTTTTCCGTCGACGTAGGTCAGCGTTCCCATCGCGGTGGTCGTCAGGTCGCCCCGGGTGAGCGCGACGCCGATCGCTGCTCCCGGAAGAGGCTCGGCCGTGGCGGAGCCGACCGTCGTTCCGCCGCTGCCTGCCCCGCGCACGGGATGAAGGCCCAAGGGGCGTAGCTCGTCGTCGAGATACGCCAGCGCCGCGTCCGACGCGCCCGACACCGCCAACGGCAAAGCGACGGGTTGCAGACGTGGCGCGGTCGACGGCAGCGCGGATGGCCTGACCGTGTCCTTGGCATCTTGCCGGTACGGATCCGGCGGCCGGTCCGGACGATCGCGCCCGGCCAGCATCGCCTCGATGGGTGTGACGCCGGCCAGCGGCTCCTTGGCGAACGACCAACCGTAAGCAATGGCCCCCATCAGCTTGCAGTCGACATAGACCGGGCTGCCGCTCATGCCCGCCGCGATGCCGGTCGCTTCCATGCGCGCGCCCTCGGCCCGCACGAGGATGATGTCCTGCCTGGGCAGAAAGTTGCGCAACACGGACAGCACGCGCACCTTGAACGGCTCGGGCGTGCTCCCCTGGAAGACCGTGCGAGCCTCGGCCACCATACCGGGCCGCACCTCGGCGAGCGGCAAGATGGCCTGCGCACCACCCGGTGACTGGGCGAAGGCGCCACGGGGCAAGAGCAGCGCCAGCGCACCGAGCACCAACCAGGGTTTGCACGACCTCGATTTCACGCCCGCCAAGCGTAGGAATCCGCACCGATTCTGTCAAACCGCGGCGTCATCTTCCGTACTTGTCCTTGACGAAGGGCCGCCAGGGTAGAAGGATCCCCCGGCCCCATGGTGAATCCCGAGACGTTCGTTGCTGGCATAGAATTCAAGAACCAAGAGACGTTCCGCGGCCTGTTGGCGTCCGGCTATCTGCCCGCGCTGGCCGGCGATGGAGCGAGCATCTCGGACATGCTGCGACTCGAGTCCAAGCTGTCCATCGAGGCCCTGGAGGCCGCCGCCATCTGGATCGTCGACAGCGAATCGCTGGAGATGAAGATCCTGCTCGCCGATCAGTGCGGTGTGTACGCCCGTCAGTTCCACAAGCTGGAGGATCGTCTCTCGGCGCTCGGGCTGGCGCCGGGCTCGTACGATCCGCGGCAGGGCGGCTATTCCAAGCTGTTCGCGTTCCTGCGCTCCCTGCAGACCAGCGAAGAGCGAGCCGCCACCGGCCTGCTCACGCTCGGTGGCGCGGCCGTCGCGCGGCTCGAGGCGTTGCTGTCGGTGTGCGAGGCGAAGGGTGACACGGAGACGGCGGCCCTCATCCGCAACGACCTCATCCCCGACGAGCAACACCGTGTCGAGGTTGGCCGGGACAAGCTGACATTGCTCACTCCCGTCGAGGACAGTCAGGCGCGCGCGCGCCGGTCCATCTACAAGACCGTCGAGCTTCTGAACGAGATCTTCGAGGCCGGCTCCATCCGGCGGGCGCTGGGCCGTAGCGTTCGGAAGTAGGCCCGAGCCCGAGCGGACAGCCAGAACCGCTGCGTTACGCGACCACGTCGCAGGTTACGACCGTGATGTTGTCACGGCCGCCGCGCTCATTGGCCAGCTCGATCAATCGATTGGTCACCGCCTCGCGGTCGCCCTGGAGCAGGGAGTCCAGCTCGCCTTCGAGCAAGTATCCGTGCAGCCCGTCGGAGCAGAGCATGAAGCGGTCGCCGGGCTGGATCTCCAGATCGAAAGTATCGACCTCCACGTAGTCCTGATGTCCCACCGCGCGGGTGATCACGTTCTTGCCAGGGGAGTTCGCGGCCTCCTCGGCAGTTATGAGCCCCAGCTTGAGCCGGAAATTGACCAGCGTGTGGTCCTCCGTGAGCTGCGATGTCTTGCCGCCGCGGGCGAGATACACGCGACTGTCACCCACTTGCGCGATGAACGCGGTGGGTCCGCTGATGAGCAACGACGACAACGTGCTGGACATGCCACGTTGCCGCGGGTCCTGCTGCCCCATGCCGAACACCATGTAGCAGGCCGACTGCACCGCATTTTCCAGCAGCCTGCGCACGAGATTCGAGTTCTCGGGACAGGGATCGGCCACGTGCGCGTTCAGAGTCTTCCGCCAGCGCTTGACCCAGGAGTGAACCAGGTCGACCGACTCCGCGCTCGCGACTTCGCCCTTGGCGTTGCCGCCAACACCGTCGGCAACCACATAGAGGCACAGCTCATCGTCGAAGAGCAGACTGTCCTCGTTGTGCGGTCGCCGCCGGCCTACATCCGACTTCCCAGACGACAGAGTTCGCATGCGTTCCGAGTTCATGGTACTACGAAATCTCGGACCCCGACAGTGAGCGAGGTTATTTTGGCCAACAAGCGTGTTACAATGGGCGCCTGATGATGCCTGCCGAGGGAAAGGAGGCCACGTTTCCCTCGCAATTCGGGCGCTACACTCTGGTTCAGCGCCTGGCGACGGGGGGCATGGCAGAGGTCTTCAAGGCGAAGATCATCTCGGCCCATGGCTTCGAGAAGCTGCTGGTCATCAAGCGCATTCTTCCGAACCTAGCCGCGGACAAGACCTTCGTGTCGATGTTCATCGACGAAGCGAAGCTCACCGCGCAGCTCATTCACCCGAAGATCGTCCAGGTCACCGACTTCGGGGAAGAGGGTGGGCAGTACTTCATCGCGCTCGAGTTCGTGGACGGCTTCGACGGTTTGGCGCTGCTGCGGTCGGCCGCGCAGAAGCACGTCAAGCTCCCGGTCCCCATCTGCATGTTCATTGCGTCCGAGGTATTGGACGCCCTCGACTACGCGCACAACGCGATGGACGCCGAGGGGAAGCCCATGCACCTCGTCCATCGTGACATCTCTCCGTCGAATGTGTTCATCGCCCGTCGAGGCGACGTCAAGCTGGGCGACTTCGGCATCGCCCACGCGCAGGAGCGCGAGTCGAAAACCCAGGCGGGTACGCTGAAGGGCAAGTACGGTTACATGTCGCCCGAGCAGGTGACCGGCGGCGATCTGGACGGACGCAGCGACATCTTCGCGGTCGGCATCGTGCTGGCCGAGATGCTGATGGGCAAACGGCTGTTCACGGCGCCCAACGATCTCGACGTTCTGCTGATGGTGCGCGACGGACGGCTCGAACGCTGGGACAAGTACGGCAAGGACGTGCCCAAGCTCCTCGACGCCATCGTCCGCAAGTCGCTGGCGAAGGATTTGGGGCAGCGCTACCAGAGCGCCGCCGAGTTCCGCGACGCCCTCGAGGATTTGCAGTTCAAGTTCGGCATGCGCGTCGGCCCTGCCGATGTGGGCCTTCTCGCGTCCGATCTCTTCGACAGCAGCCCCGATGTGGTGGAGCGTCTCAAGGAGCACGGCCGGAAATGGGAGCTCCGTCCAGGTCCCACCTCCACGCCGCCACCCCCGACGCCGACAGGCCCGCCACCCATCCCGACCCGGGCAAGGCCGGCGCCCGAAGGGGAACCTCGCGCTCCGAGTCGCACGCCCGCCGCCGACGCCGTGTCCACCGTGGTCGGCACCGCCCTCGACGATGCGCTTGCGGGTGCGGTCTCCCTGGTCGGTCTGGATCAGTACGAATCCCTCAGCTCGGCCCCGTCTCCATCGCCGCTGAGGGCAGAGCCACGCACGGGTTCGAGCTCGCAGGGCCCGGCAGCCATCGGCTCGGGCATTCGCCGTCAGGGCCCACCCACGCACGAGCTGCCCATGTTCCCTGGGCAGGTCGCAGGTGCGCCGGCGCGCCCGGCCGCCGTGGCGCCAGGCAGCGACGTTGTTGCCAGCGCCGAAACGGGCGGCAGCGTGGTCCCACCGCCGCTGCCAGGTGCAATACCGGACAACAGCGGCGACCTGTCGCTGATCTCCCCGATGCGCGCCATCGCCGATCTCGCGGTGGCTGCGGACACGGGCCTCATCCGGTTCGTGAGGGAGCCGCACGCCAAGGACGTGTATCTCGTGCGCGGTGCGCCCGAGTCGGTGAACTCGAACATGGGCGGGGACCGCTTCGGTGAGTACCTCGTCACGCGTGGCTTTCTGCGCTCGGCGGATCTCGAGCGTGCGCTGGCCGAAATGCCGCGGTTCGGTGGGAAATTCGGCGAATCGCTGGTGGGCCTCGGCTTCATGCGGCCGCTCGACGTGTTCCGCCTGTTGTCGCAGCACGTGCGCGAGCGCGTGATGGAGTTGTTCACCTGGTCCGAGGGAGCTTTCGCCTACTACCGAGGCCTGCGCAACCCAACCGAAGCCTTTCCCCTTGGCCTGTCGAGCTTCGAGATTCTAGGCGCAGGCGTGGTCGCGCTGAGCTACGACTTCCTCGGCCAGCACTTCGAGCCTCTGATGGACTTCCGTCCCCGTGCCATGCCGAACCCGCGCATCAGCCCCGAGGCCTTCCGGCTGGGCCCAACGCCCAGGGAGGTGCTGGGGTTGCTCGACGGAAACGCGACGCTACGCGAGTGGTCCGATCGCTTCGGTTCGGGCGAGGAGCTGCTGACCTTCTATCGGACGCTGTACCTGCTGGTCGAGTCCAGCATGGCGCAGTTCGAGTAGCAGGGTCAGGCTCGGCGGTGAGCCCATGTGGGCGGTGGGGCTTCGATCCGCACGGGCTTGCCGGTGATCGGATGCAGGAACGCGATCGCGAAGGCGTGCAGGTGCAATCCCGTCGGCTGGTCGGATGGCTTGCCGTAGGTCGTGTCGCCTAGCACCGGGATGCCCAGGTAGGCGAGGTGAGCGCGGACCTGGTGAGCGCGGCCGTGCGAGAGTCGGGCCTCGACCAGATCACCCCCGGGACGCGATTCGAGGCGGGTGACTTCGGTCCTGGCGGGAAGCGGCTGCCGACCCCGCGCAAGCAAGACCTTGCTGCCGTGACGGCCTTGGCGGCCGATCGGACAGTCGACGACGAAGCTCGAAGGGCGTGGTCCGGGCACGACGAAATCCTGGGTGACATCCTCGGCAACTGGATAGCGGCCGCAGGTTTCGGCGAGATAGATCTTCTCGCAGGAAGCCCCTGACAGGGCCTCGCGCAGCCGGTACCACGCCTCGCGACCTCGGGCCGCCACGATCACCCCCGAGGTGCCTACGTCCAGCCGATGACCAAGGCCGCCTTCGCGCGCATCGGGCGATGCAGTGGCGCATTCGGGGAATTGGGCGACGATGGCCGAAGCCACGCTTGCGCCCTCGCCGGCCTTGAGCGGGTGCGAGGGTATGCCGGAGGGCTTTGCTACCGCGACCAAAGCCTCATCAACATAGAGCACCGGCAAGACCACGTCCGGCGTCGGCTGGAGCACCGCCTCGGCCGCGGCGGTCTCGCCCAAGTCGACATGCTGGCCGGCTTCGAGCCGGTGGCCTTTCTTCGCCATCCTTCCGTCGACGTGCACGATGCCCGACGCTACCGCCCGTCGAGCCGCCGCGGCGCTGGGCATGAGCGCGCGTTTGACCAGAAATCCGTCGACGCGCAGACCAGCTTCGTCCGGCGCGACCACCAGGGCAAGGGCTGCCGAGCTGGCGGGAGTGTCGTCAGGTGCAACCACGTAGTTACCGCTTGCCGCTCGGCTTCTTGTTGCCGTTCGCCACGACCTGCGGCTTGCTTGGGCTCTTTCCCGAGGGGGCAGCGCTAGCGACGGGCTTGCCGTTCTTGCCTTTGCCGGGGCTCGACAGCGCCCCCTTGGCGGGTGGCGCCTTACCGCCGTTCTTGGGTGGCGGCGCCTTCATGACCAGCACGGGCTTCTTCACCGGCGGGGTGCCGGTGACCTTCGCGGTAATCTCCTTGGGCAGCTCGGGGGTTGGCGAATAGACGACAATCCTCTGTCCTTCACCCAGCTCCGAGACCGCCGACAGCCGGTTGATGCGCGCGAGGTCGCCGGGCGACAGGCCGTAGCGCTTGGCGATCTTCGCCAGCGTGTCGCCGGCACGCGCGGAATAGAAGAGCCTCGTCTTGCCCCGACGGGCTGCCTCGAGCTCGAGAAACTCCTCCGAGCCCAGGGTGACCACGCGGACCTTGTTCGGATCCAACAGCACCACATCTTCCCGGTCGAAACCTTCGCGAACGAACAGCTGCAGGATGAGCTTGGGCTGCAACTTGGCGTCGGGATCGATGTTGTTCCACTCGACGATGTTCTCGGGCGACACGTCGAAGATGTGCGCAATGTCGACCAGGGTGTCGCCATCGCGCGTGCGATAGAAGACGCGCTCGCGGTCCTGGTACGCGAAGGCCCGGTCGGGCACGGCGACCAAGATGGCGTCGTCCGGCTCGTCGCCCGCGGCTGCAGGCGCCGGCGGGGACGGCGTCGTGCGCGCCGGCACCAGGATGGTCATGCCACCGCGCAACTCGGACGAGTCGGTCACACCGTTGATGCGTTTGAGCTCGCGCACGGAGCTGCCGCGGGCTTTGGCCACGTCCTCGAGGGTCTCGCCGAAGCGCAGCACCACCGTCTGCAGCCGTTCGCCGCCCGCGCGCACATCGCCAGCCGCCTTCGCGAACAGGTTCGCCGAACCGAGCGGGACGCGCAGGACCACGGTCGGCCGGTCGGGTGGGACACGCCCGCGGATGTACTCCGGGTTGAGCTCTTCGATGACCTCGGGCCGGGTGCCTGCCGCCCGCGCCAAGGCCGCGAACGACATTCCCGACGGGACCTCGACCCGGTCGAACTGCCACGGCGGATCCTGCGCGACCTCCGCGAAGCCAAAGGCCTTGAGGTTGTGCCCGATGAGCGCGGCCGCGAGAATCTTGGGCACGTAGAGGGTGGTCTCCCAAGGCAGCCCGGCTTCGTGCCGCGACAGCTCCCAGAAGTCGTTGGTGTTGAACCGCGCGATGGAGCGCAGGACGGCGCCATATCCAGCGTTGTAAGCGGCAAAGGCCAGCGGCCAGGATCCGAACCGCACGTACAGATCTTTGAGCATGCGAGCGGCGGCCTCGGCGGCGCGCTCGGGATCCCGTCGAGCATCGACCCACTGGCTGACCTCGAGACCGTAGGCGCGCGCGGCGCCTGGGATGAATTGCCAGACGCCCCCCGCGCTCTTCGGCGAGACCGCGCCCGGGTCGAAACCACTCTCGACCATGGCGACGAAGATTAGATCCCTCGGCAGTCCCTGTTCGTCGAGCCGGCGCTCGATGATGGTGCGGTAGCGCCCCATGCGACGGCACCACGACGCCATGATGGAGCGCCCTTTGGGATCGTTCTTGAAGAACTCGAGATACCGGATGACCTGCGGCTCCCAGCGGACTGGGAGATCAGGCAGGGCCAGCTGCCTCAACCAGTCTTGGCTCGGCTTGGTCGTTGGTGCCGCTGACAGGCGCTCGGGGCTGCGCAGCTCGCGCGGGATGTCGCCGGTGCCTCCCCAACGCCCCTGTAGTCCGGGCGGTAGGCTCTTCGGCTCATCATCAGGCTCGACACTGGTTGGAATGTCGCCGCCGCGCGGGAAGGCCTGCTCCTCGAAGCGGCGGACGGCGCGTAGCTCCGGCGTCTCCGTCGTCTCGCTTTCCTCGAGCGCGACACCCCGCACTGCCTTGCGCTCGGCGAAGCTTTCCTTGGTGGTCGGTCCGGCCAGCGAGGGTAGCGATCGCGCACCACCCTGTGCGGCAATCGAGTCACGCGCCTCGGCCGTGCTGGCCATGGAGACCAGGGCGACGACAGTCAGGACTGCGCGGTGGGTGGGCCGCATGGAACCGGATCGTAGCGGAAGACGCCCAGGCCACCAAGAAACCTTCCTAGTAGCGGGTTTGCCCGAGCAAGGGACGAATGGTATAGGGATAGGCTATGGGACTCGGCACCGGCGAAATCATTCTCATCATCCTCGTGGTCATGATTGTGTTCGGCGCCAGCAAGTTGCCCCAGCTCGGCGATGGGCTTGGCCGCGCCATCAAGAACTTCAAGCGCGCCGTACAAGGCGGGAGCGAGATTGAAGTGACGCCCAAGAAGCCCGAGATCGACGGCTCCGGCCAGGCGTCGAAGGCCGGCGCCCCGGCCACGGCCAAGCCGACCGAAAAGGCCTAGCGGTCCGCGGACATATCCAACGTCGTTCGGGTCGGAGGCAGCCACCTTCGGAACAAAACAGACAAAAAGTGTCTGTGTTTGCGCGGTGCTGTGAAATCGACCTTGACGCGTGCGGGTGACGATGCATGATAACAGCATGACGACACGCACGATTAAGCGATACTCCAACCGCAAGCTGTACGACACTCAGGACTCGCACTACGTAACACTGCAGCAGATCGCTGCTCTGATTCGCAACGGCGACGAGATCCGCGTTATCGATAAGACCACCCAGCAGGACCTGACCGCCGCGACGATGGCTCAGATCATCTTCGAAGAGGAGAAGCGCGGCCCCAGGTTGCCCGTCGAGGGACTGCGCCGAATCATCCGCAGCGGTCTCCCGGCCCACTAGAGCTGGACATCCGTCGCCTGGGCCGTGGCTTGGGCCCGGCCCGGCGGCGAGCTGTGTCCCCGAACGGGAAGGTGCTGTTCGTCTAGAAATCGAGCCCGGTGCTCAGCGAGAAGGAATTCTGGGCGCCGCTGCGATCGACGGCCGAGCTACCGTCGCGGCTGGTTCCACCTGGATAGAACTCGTACTGACCAATCACCGCGAGCGCCCCGAACTTCAGCTTGGCGCCGCCGAAGAAGCGATAGCGCGTGATGGCGTCTTGAGCGGGGAACGCGGTGGTTGCGAGGTAGTCGTTCTCAGTCCCGCTCTGGGTGGCCGCGCAACCGCCGCCCAGGGACTGACCCGGGCTGGCCATGGCAACCTGGCGGGCATCGCACAACGGCGTGAAATCGACCAGCTTTGCGCTGGCCCTGATCACGATGAGGCTGATGCCCCCGAATGGCTCGAGCCGGGCGGTCTTCAGCACACCGAAGCCTTTGGACGCGATGGCGTCGAAGGACGTGGTGTTGAGGTTCACTTGGTCGGTGCCCGTAACATACGACATGGCCGCGCGCACCGCGAGTGACGGGAAGGGAAGATCGTAATAGCCCTCGTGCAGCGCGAACTTCGCGTATCCCTGCCATGCCAGCATCTGGGACTGGAGCAAGCTGACCACGCCCCCTCCGACCTCGAAGGCGGGTACGGGGAACCAAAGGCCTTTGCGAAGAAATACCCCCATGGTGGTCAAGGTTGCGTCTGGCCGAGCAGCCGACGGGCTTTGTGGCGACACGGCATCGACACCGTTCCAGAACGTCTTGCCATTGCTGATCTGGGTGAACCCCAGCTCGCCGCTCACCGCGAAGCCGGCGAAGCCCAGCGTCTCGGCGGTCATCGGGATCCGGGGCGCCATGATCACGCCTAGCTCGGACATGAGGCTTCGGTAGTTGCTCAGCCCCTCGGTGTCGAACCCCACGGCGCTCGCGTTGGCGACGGGCACGAGCATCCCGGTGGCGTCCCGATTGACCCACGCACATTCGGAGATGCCAATCGAGCTTCGCGTCGTCTGCGTCGGCGGGCAGAGGTTCGCCAGCCGGAGGTCGTTACGCCCCGCCAGCGCCCGCCCGGCCATTCCCGGCACGGCCAGCGCCGCCAGCACCAGGGAAGCCGTTCGCATCAGCCTCATACCGAGAACGTAAGTTCCCGTGGCGATGCCTGTCAAGCCAGTGCGCGCGCCCTCGGTCCGACCGGACTCCAATGCTTCCTGAGCTCGTGCGCCAGCCGACGGTGCCACCACGCCGAGTTTGACCAACTGGCGGGCGTCCCGTAGGTTGCGGGCCCGATGTCTCTCCTGTTCGCTGGGGTTCTCGTTGCCGGGCTTCTGGCCCTGGTCAGCAGCGTTGCTCTGATCCTCGGATATCGCATCGAGCGTTTCGTGGGGACCCGATACCTACGCAGGGAGTCCACGTCGCGCGCGCTACGCGCCGGGCCCCTGGTTGCGCTGGGTATTACGCTGGTCGACGTGGCCGTGGTGCTCGCCACGCGCACGCACCACCGCACCATCGAGACCATCGCCGTGGTGACCACCCTGATCGCACTCTTGGCGACGATCCTCTTCGTTTTGCTGCGCATGTTCTCTGTCTTCACCACGGTGTCGACGGTGGGCGTGATGCTGGGCGTGGCGTCGTTGGTGGTGGTCCTTTCGGTCACCAGCGGCTTCCAGCGAGAGTTCGAGAACAAGGTCCAAGCGGTCAACGCGCACCTCATCGTCACCGCGTATGGCCTCGAACGCGACGTCGAGGAGGCCGACAAAGAGGCCGAGAGCGTCCGGCTTCGCTTGAAGGGACTGCCCGGTTTGGTTCGCATCTCGCGCTTCAGCTTCACGGCGGGCGAAGTCATGATCGGCAAAGTCGGCGCGAACCTCAAAGGAGTGGATCTGGCCGAGGGCGCTCCCGAGCTCCGGCGCGCCATCGTGGCCGGCTCGGTGGATGATCTGGGCAAGCCGGCGAGCTGCGGCGGCGCCTTCGCGGACGAGCAACAGATGATCGGCCGCCTCATCCTGGGCGAGGAGCTCGCCCACAAAGTGCACGCGAAGGTCGGCGATTGCATTCAGGTGCTGGTGCCGTTCTCCGGCGGAATGGAGTCGATCCCCAGCGCCTACACGTTCCGGGTGGTGGGCATCTCGTCGTTCGGCTTCCAGGAATATGACGCCCGCCTGGCGTTTATCCCGATCGAGGACGCCAAGCGTCTGGGCAACGCGCGCCAGTCGATCTTCGGCGTGGAGCTGCGCTTCGACGATCCGATGCAGGCCCTGAAGATGGAAGACGCCGTCGAGGCGCGACTGGGCCCCGACATGCGCATCATCGACTGGAAGACCCTGAACAAGAACCTGTTCACGGCGCTCGCCATGCAGAAGATCATCATCTCGATGCTGCTCGTGCTGATCATCGTGGTCGCCGCGTTCAACATCCTCGCGTCCCTGACGCTGGTCGTGCTGTCGAAGATCCGCGAGGTCGCCATCATCGCGTCGATGGGCGCACGCTCGGGTTCTTTGCTGCGCATCTTTCTGGTTTCGGGCAGCGTGGTGGGCTTCGTGGGCACCGGGTTCGGCATCCTCTACGGTCTCGCCCTGTGCGGGCTTGCCTCGCTCTACGGGTATCCGCTCGACCCCAAGGTCTATCTCATCGCGCGGCTTCCGGTCGAGGTATCGGGCAGCGAGATCCTGCTGGTCGCCGGCGCCACGCAGATCATCTGTCTGCTGGCGACCCTATATCCCGCGTGGCGCGCATCGAAGCAGCGCGTGGTCGTAGGCCTCAAGTACGTCTAGGCCGGCCGCCCGGTCTGGCTGGAAATAGGTCCTGCGATGACTTAGGCCTCGGGCAGCGCCAATGCGCTGGCTGTCCCGGGCTCGGCCGCGACAGGCGTCTTCGCGCGCTTCTCGGAGTATCCGAAGCGGTTCTTCAAGTTGTTGATGGGCCTTTCGAAGACGTGCCACGACAGCATCGCCACGCAGACGGTGATGGCGAGGCCGGCGAGGCTGTTGCCGAGCGTGTAGTTGCCGAAGTACTTGCTCGACCACCCCAGGCAGTTTGGGTGAAACAAGTAGAGCCCGTAGCTGATTTGCCCGAGGTATGCGAACGGACGGAGCGCCAATGCCCGCGCGAACCAGCGCGCGGGCTGTTGCCACAAGGTCAAGACCAGCGCCGCCGTGGCGAAGCCGAGCGAGATGGACCCGAAAGTCGCGTAGTACACGCCGATGCCAGGCCGACCGAGGTAGAAACGACGGATGTAGAGCACGAAGAAGATGGCCCCGGCGATCCCCAAATAGCGCAGGCCACGCGCTCCGATACGACAGAAGCTACCGTGACGATCGATGATCGCGGTGGCGATGCCCAGCCCGAGCAAGTCGAACTGCATGGGCGAGAGCACCCAGAAGTCGCGCGCGGAGCCCGCCCGGTAGATGGCGAAGCGGGCCGCGGCGACCGCCAGGATCACGCCCGCCAGCAGCCGCACCAGCGTCTTTCGACTGACCACCAGAACGACGAGCGGCGCGATCAGATAGAAGTGCTCTTCCACCGCGAGGCTCCAGAAGTGGCCCTGGCGAATGCGGTCCATTCCGACGAAGAACGACCGGAAGTTGGTGAGGTACGCCAAGTGCCACGGCAGGTTCTCGCGTGCGACCGGATCCGTGTTGCCCGACAGGATCATCAGCAACACCAGAACGCCGATGAACAGGTAGTAGACAGGGAAGATGCGGAGAGCGCGGCGAATATAGAAGGTTTTGAGCTTCGCCCAGAGCCCGAAGCCCGGCCGCACCTTGGCCTTGAGGTCGAGCAGGATCCCTCCGATCAGGAATCCGGACAGGACGAAAAAGACGGGCACGCCCAAAAAGCCGAAGCGAATGACGGGCCAGTTGCCCCAGGGGCTCCACTGCAAGGCGTGGAAGAAGAACACCAGCAGGAAAGCAAAGAACCGCAGCCCGTCGAGGGCACGGTTGTGGCTCTTGTCAGTGGGCACGGCGGATCGCATGGCGCGGCTCGCCCGGACGGGGCTTCCGGGCGTTTTCTACCGCCTTGGCCAGGGAATTGGCAGACTTTTGATGGGGCGGATCGAGCGGCCCTACTTGCCGCCGGGGCCGAGCCGCGCGACCTCGGCCTGCAGCCGCGCCACGACGTTCTTGTCGGCTTCTGACAGGCGGATGCCTACGCGGCGCTCGTGCTTGGCGACCACCTTGCCACGGCCACGGAACAGCGAGATGCCGTCGTTGTCTACGATGACCACATCGAAAATGCCGCCGAGGGATACGTCGTCTTCGATGGGAATGACGAATCCGCCCAAGCGGATGTTGATCAACGCGTTGTTGGTGAAGTACCCGACGGTCAGCGGCGTGAGACGGATCTGCAGCTCGTGCCCGTTGACCGACAGGCCCGGCTGTACGCGTGTAGCGCCGCGCAATGCATTGGCGGCGCCCTTGCTTTGGGTCATGGCCGCCCTGGCCTCCGAGATACGTGTCTCGTTCTCGAAGTCGAGGGGCACCGCGGGCGTTCGGCCCTCACGCTCGTTGATCGTGACGATGCGTTCGATGCAGCGCTGGCTCTCCTCGTCGAGCTCGAGGAAACGGATCCCCATGCCACGCACCGGCGTCGTGGTCACCCGCACCACCTCGCCCTTGCCCCGAAGCAGCGACAGGCCGTCCTCGAGCGCGAAGTCGAAGTCGACCACCGAGCCCACCGCGCCCGGCCTGTCGGACGCAACGAACATCCCCGAGTGGCTGATGTTCACCGACTGGCTTTCGTGGAAGTCCAGGATGCTGCTGTAGCAAAGCCGCACCTGGGCTACCACGGGCACACGCAGATCACGCTGGTGCTCGACGACATTTTGCGAGCTTGCGACTACAAGCGGGCTCGAGGCACGGTTCGCGGCCCCAACTGCTGGCATCGCGCCCATCCCACGGCTGTCCTTCACCTCGGCCATGGACCTGCGGGGGCTACGGCACGAAATCGGGCGGGTTGCTCCCGCCGGAGCCAAAGAAGTACTGCTCGGCCTGTTCGAACAGGAGCTTCTGCCCCACGGGCGAGGTCAGGTCGAGGCGGTACTCGTTGACGATGCGTTTGGAGAACTCGATCCACTGCATCCACGCCTGCTGGGACACGTTCTCGTAGATACGTTGTCCGAGGTCGTTGTTGAACGGCTTGTACGCGATGCCGGGCAGCTCTTGGCCCAGCTTCACGCACTTGACTGTGCGAGGCATCCCAATCTCCTTCCGAGAGAGGATCTTAGCAGGTCTTGGCGACCCTGGCCCGACGTGATCCCGCCGTGCCCCGCCGTGCACAGCAGCCACGCGCTCGATTCAAGCCTGTCCGAGGAGGGCTGCCCTTCTCGAGAGAAAAAGCAATGGTCCCGAGCACCCAGTCGACAAGCTACCGTTGCTCCCTTCCGGGCCTGGCGGGGTTCGCGAGTGTTCCGTCGCCCGGGACCGCGGCCTTTTTCCCACAACTGCGGGCCGCGCGCCAGCTCGATTTGGCGATCTCGGTGGGTTCCGGCCTGCGCGACGCAGGCCAGCGGTTTCAGCCGGCGATCCCGGCCTTGCGAAGGAAGTCGACGTAATACTCGGACGGCTGGCGCTCGACGAGCTGCCCCTGGAAGATCGCGTCCTCGCACATCTTGCGCAGCTCACCCACCCGGCGCGACGGTGGCAGCGCAAACGCCTCCATGATCGCGTTTCCCAGGCCGGGCGGCAGCGGAGGAATTCGCGCGTCCAGCTCTCGGATCGCGAGGATCCGCTGGAGCAGCGCCTCGATGTTCCGGGCCGCCTCCTGCTTCCGCCCCGGCCGTGCCGAGGTCACGTCCGCACGGGAAAGGCCGACCAGATCGTCGAGTAGATCGCCCATCTCGTGGTCGAACCTTCGCACGGCGGCATCGGTCCAGGCAGGCTCGTAGGCATTCGCGCGCAGGTGGTGGAGGATCAAGGCGTGAATTCGCTGGCGTTCGGCTCGGTCGAAGCCCAGGCGGCGGCCGATGGGACCGAACATGCGCGCCCCGACCTCGGCGTGCCGATGGAACGTCACGCGCCCATCGGGAAGTAGCACGCGCGTGGAAACCTTGCCGATATCGTGCAGCAGCGCCGCCCAGCGGACGATGGGCTCGGCCGGAGCCTGCACCACGACCTGCTTGGTGTGCTCCCACACGTCCTTGTGTCGGCGCCCGCCCTCTTGGGAAAAATCCACCGTGGCGTCGAGCTCCGGCAGAAGCACCGCCAGCGCGCCCACGTCGTGCAGCCACTGCAGGCCCTGCGCGGCGGACGGCCCCAGGATGACCTGTTCCAAGGTCTGCCGCAGGCGCGCCGGCGGCAATTGGACCAGCTCGGGTGCGCCCAGCTTGGCCACCGTCGTGATCTCGGACGGAACCGACAAGCCGCCCGTGGCGATACGCCCCGCGAACTCGAGAATGCCTTCGGCACCCGCGCCGAATGGCCGAGACTCGTCTTGCATCAAGAAGACCTACCTCGAACAGCTACACCGTCGCCAGCGCCTACGGCTGGGGAATCTTCTTCTTGTCCTGGTCCCACTTCTTCCGCAAGTTGTCGAGCACAGGTTGCGCCTGCTTGAGCCGACCGGCCAGGCTCTTCTCGGTGATGGGGTAGTTGGTCCCGAACTTGAGGCCTTCGTCGTACAGGAACGTCCCGGCGTCATCGTCGATGAAGACCGAGATCTTCTTGCGGGCGTACGTGGCCTTGCGCAACGTCGCCCAGCGGCTGTCGAGCCAGCCCATGAGGTCGGGCCCACACGCCTTCTCCAGCACGGCGAGCTCGCCGGCGAAGCGGGCGAAATCCTCGGCGAAGCGCTCGCGGAACATGGACGCGCTGTCGCCGCCCTTGGCCTCGAGCTGGCGGGCAGCCAGCCGCAGTAGAATGGCGTCTTCGCCGTAGCGCAGGTAGGGTTCCACGTTACCTTCGCGCGGCGTGATGATGTAGACGACCGCAGCAGCAGCGATCTCACGGACGTCGTGCTCGAGGTCGGGATCCGAAATGGCCTCGAGGAGGACCTTCAGATCGAACGGTAACGCGACCAGGGCCTGCGCAAGTGTCTCGAGGAAACTGCGCTCTTGATCCTTATCCATGGTCGTGCTGAAGCGAGAGAGATTGTTGGTGTTTGGTGGTTGGTGGTTGGCGGTGGCCAGCCGGGAATAGGGTCATACTACTCAATTCTTCTGGGAAAGACAGCGCCTAGCCATCCTGCCGCACGATTATCGCGAGGCACGGTGCGCCGGAAGCCCGGAGCATGGAAGGCGATTGATTCGCATCTCAAGTATCCTTAAACTGCGCCGGTGGGCCAGGCAAAACTGCCCACGTCCCGAGGTAAACCTAGGTGTCTGATCATTTTCGTCGCACAGATCCCCGCTATTCACGCCGACTCGACGTCGAGATCACCGCGGGCGAAGAGAAGCGCACCGCCACCACCGGCAACATCTCGCTAGGCGGCCTCTTCATCGAGACCGAGCAGCCATTTCCGCTGCAGACCCGCCTGCAGATCCGCTTTCGTATCTCGACCCAGCCCGAGCCCATCGACGTGATGGGCGAGGTCCGCTGGATCGAGCAAGGCGGTCCCGGTCAGCCCGCAGGCATGGGCGTCCGCTTTCAAGGCCTGCGCGCCCGCGAGGTCTGGGCGCTCAATCGCTTCTTCCAGGGCTAGAAGGTCTACCGCCGCAGGGACACGGGCAAGAGCGGAGAAGCCTCGCCGGTGTAGGTCACCCATAGCTGGTGCGCTGCGCGGGTCATGGCGACGTGAAGCAACCTGCGGGCGTGATCGTTCTCGGGGTACGACTCGCGCCCCGCCTCGATCAGGATCACGATGTCGAACTCCAGACCCTTGGTCTGCTTGACGTCGGTGACGTCGATCCCTGGCCGGAACGAGAAGTCCTGATCGGAGACCAGGCGCAGAGACGGGACCTCGGCCGCAGCCAGCGCTTCGTAATGCAGCCGCGCTTGCTCGGGATGCCGGGCGATGAGCGCCACCGACGCGAGCGGCTCGCGCTGCACGAGATCGCGAAGGATGCGGACCATGAACTCGCAGGTCTCGCCGGAGGAACCGAATCGGAAGCTCTCCACCGCAGCGCCCGACCGTGGCACCTGTGGCCGCTCATCACCCATGAGCGGGCCGAGCACGTGCATGGCCACATCCACGATTTGCTTCGTCGAGCGGTAGCTCGTGCGTAGCGGCTCCACGCACTCGTGCGAGAGCCCGAGGTGCCCGAGCATGTCGGACCAGCTGGTGAAGCCGTGCTCGGGTGCGATGCCCTGGTTGGTGTCGCCGGCCAGCGTGATCGATCGGCGGGAGCCGGTGCTGCCGAGGAGGACGGCCAGCTCGACCGGGCCGAAGTCCTGGACCTCGTCGACCATGAGATGCCGGTACGCGAGCGGCCCGCGCGGGCCCTGCAAAGGCCCGCGCTGCAGCTGGTGAATGCGCAGGAGCAGGGCCTCGTCCTCGACATCGATGGCGTAGGGATCGTCATCCTCGTCGACGGCGGACTGCCCGGCGCGCAGACGCTCGCGGTCGACACACCATCGGTGGATGCTGTCGATCTGGGTCTCGGAGAACAGGCCCGCCGCGTGCTTCGAGAACCCTTCGCCGAGCGCCTGTCGGTCGGTGAGAAGCGAGGCCCACTCCGCGATCACGTCCCGGGTTCGAGCGCGCAGGCGAGCCCCGCAGGCTTCCACCTTGGTGCGCAAGAGCGCTGGCAAGCTGGCCTCCTTCACGTGGCGTGCGAGAGCCGTCACGCGCGCATCCACGGGACCCGACGACTGATCCCACACCGTCAGCAGGGACTCGGCCTCCGGCACCATGGCGACCAGCGACTCGAGAGTTCGGCGACACCACAAGGCCAGCTGCGCCTGCCGGTCGGCCAGAATCGCCAACATCGCCCCGTGCGACTTGGCCCGCATCACGAGCGGCGGCGTCTTGTCCGTGGTGTCGCAAGCCAGCCCCGGCAAGGTCTTCTTGCGCACCTCCTCGGTCCAGGCGGCGAACGTCCGCACCTTGACGCCGGGCACCTCCAGCTCGGGCAGGACGCGGGACACGTACGCGGCCAGTGCCCGCTGGTACACGATCACCAGCATCTCTTCGACGCGGAAGTGATTGGGGTCGATGAAGTTGAGGTAGGCGATGCGGTGAAGACCGATGGTGGTCTTGCCGCTGCCCGCGGTGCCTTGGACAACGATGATGCCCGCACTAGGTCGGCTCAGGATCTCGAACTGCCGCGGGTCGATCAACGCCGCGATGGCAGGAAGAAAGCGATCAGATCGGCGACGGCCGTCGCCGCCCAGGCCGAGCTGTGCGTTTGCGGCCGAGACCGGCGCGGCCGTCTCTTTCGCCTCGGCCACACCCAGGCGCAGGTTGCGCAGATCCAGGCTGCGCCAGGTGACGTCAGGCGGCTCGCGCGCGTAGATTCCGTCGGGCGAGGCCACGCGGCGAAGCTCGCTGTCGACGATGGTGACGGTTCGCCGGGCCAGGATCTCGCCCTCCACCTCGCGCTCTCCCAAGCGCTCCTCGAACGCGTCGCCCTCCTCGTAGCGGTAGTAAAGACGCGACACCGGGGCATTCCGCCAATCTACGATTTGCACGCCTCCCCCTGGCTCGACGTAGCCGCGCTGCCCGATGAGCACGTCGCGACGCTTTCCGTCCTGGCGCAGGCGCAGGTGCCCGAAATAGGGCGAGCGGCGATCCACGGGCGGGCTCTCCCCTTTGCCGCGCTGCCGCGACAAAGCTTCGATCCGGTGCATCTGCTCCATGAGCGGGCCCTGGTCCTCGGGCTTGGCTTCGGCCAAGGCGTCGCGCAGCTCGATGAGCACGGCGGCATCGTCGACCGGTGTCCGCAGTCGCGTCGGAGGGTTGTCGAGCTTGGCGAGCACGACGCGCAGAAGAGACTCTTCCTCTGCCACTGCCACGGGCAGCTCAGCGTCGAGAGACGTTGGCTCGGTCTGGGTCTGGACTTCGTTCTTCACGGCAAAGTCGATCAGTCTAGTGAGAGAAGTGCGGCTTCTCAACCCACAAGCGCTCGCATGCTGCGCAAACCGGCATAGACGGCTATGGGGTGTCCAGGGCGGGCAGACGGACGGTGAACGTCGTGCCACGGCCGAGCTGGCTCTTGACCTCGATGGACCCCTTGTGATCCTCCACGATGCGCGCCGTCGTCGCCAATCCCAACCCCGTGCCGTTGGGCTTGCGGGAGAAGAAGGGCTCGAAGATGTGGTCCAAGTCGGCCTGCGCGATGCCGATCCCCGTGTCGCGCACCATCAGGATGGCCTCCGGGGGATCGCTTGGCTTGAGCGCGGCCGCCAGGTGGATCGTCCCGCCTTCGGGCATGGCCTCGACGGCGTTGCGCAGGAGGTTCCAGAGCACCTGATGTATCTGCCCCGACGCAGCCTCGACCAGCACGCCGGACTGCCCGTGCACCTGCAGCTCCACGTTCTTCGTCCGCCGCTCCTGTTCGAAGATCTTCGCGATGTCGGCGACCAGCTCGCCCAGATCCAGCTGCTGGCGCTCTTCGCTGCGCGGCCTGGCGTATTCGAGGAGGCTCGTGATCAAGGCGTTCACCCGATCGACCTCACGGACGGCGATGTCGACCAGGTTGCTGGTCTCCGGATCCGCACCAGGCAAGCGCCGCAGCACCTCGACCGAGCCCGAGATGCTGGCCAGCGGATTGCGGATCTCGTGCGCGATGTTGGCGGCCAGCCGGCCGATGCCCGCCAGACGCTCGGCCCGCGCCACCGCCTGCTCCATCTGCCGCAGGTCGGTCAAGTCCTGGAAGTGGATCACCCGTCCGGTCACGTTGCCCGAGTGATCCGACAGCGGCGTCGCGGACAGGCCCAGGCGACGTTCGATCCCATCGCTGCGAACGGCATCGACCTCGTCGCGCAGCACGCGCCCTTGCGCGCCGGCCTCGGCCAGCACATCGTCCAGACAGGGGATGTGATTGGTCAGCTTCTGCCCGATCGGCGGCGAGTGCCCTAGGCCCAGGATCTCGCAGGCGGCGCCGTTCATGGTCGTGATGGTCCCGTCGAGGGTCGTGGTCACGAGGCCCGACGACAGGCAACGAATGGTGTCTTGGTGAAGCGAGGCCAGGTCGCCGACGATCTGCTGCTGCACGGCCAAGCGCTCGCCGACCTTGCGCCGCTGTCTGGCCAGGCTGACCCCGAGCGACCCGACCGACACGAGTCCCGCCAGGAAGATCACGATACGAAAGGCCAGCTCTTCGCGAGTGAGATCCCAGGGAAACACGGTCTGCCCGGTGATCGGTGGCACGACCTTGAAGTAGCCGAGCAGGGAGATGGAGACATAGAGCAGCGCGCTGGCAACGGAGACGCTGGCCGCACCGAAGCCCTTGGGCAGGGCCGAGACGACGACCACGTCGACCAGGTACAAGAACGTGTAGCCGCTCTGCGCACCCCCGGTGGCGTGCACGAGCAACGTCACCAAGACGAGGTCCACCCCGATCTGGACGTCGGCGAAACGGACTGGGTCCTGGATGCGGCGCAGGCTGACCGCATACCCGAGGCTGGCCAGGTACGTCGTGGCCAGGAGGCCGAACACGAAGCGGCCGAACGGCGACGACAGCGTCTCGATGGATCCCACCGTCAGCGCCAGGATGACCACGGAGATCATCAGGACGGTGGCAAGGCCCGCCCGCACCAACATCAAGTAGGTGACGATGCGCAGGGCCTCGGCGTGCGATCGGTCGAACGGTTGGGCCGCCACGAATGGAACCCCCGGCGATGAGGCGGAGGGGTCGCCGGCCGCCGGCTTTGCCGCCGGGTCTGCGGACGTCGCTGGGTTATCCATGGCGAATGGGCTGGCCCGGACGAACGCGTCCGTGGCCCGCTATCCGCCCTTGATGTTGCCGGCCATCTCGAAGATGGGCAAGTACATGGCGATGACCAAGCCGCCAACCACGGTGCCAAGGAACACCATCAACAGAGGCTCGATCATGCTGGTCATGGAGGCTACGGCCACGTCGACCTCTTCCTCGTAGAAGTCTGCGATCTTGGTCAGCATGGCGTCCAGCGCGCCGGTCTGCTCGCCGACGCTGATCATCTGCACCACCATGGGTGGCATGAGACCGGTCTCCATGAGCGGCGTGGACATGTCCTTGCCTTCGGAGATGCGCGCGCGCACGAACATGATGCCGTCCTGGACCACCATGTTGCCTGCGGTCTTGCCGACGATCTCCATGGCGTCGAGGATGGGAACGCCCGACGAGAGCAACGTGCCCATGGTGCGCGTGAAACGCGCGACCACCGTCTTGCGTAACACGTTTCCCAGGATGGGTAGCTTGAGCAGCATGGCGTCCCAAGCCAGGCGCCCTTTCCTGGTGCGGAGGATCATCTTCCATGCCGTGATCAGCACGACCAAGCCGACGACGATGAACGGCAGGTAGTTGCGCATGGCGTACGAGAGATCGATGACCACCTGGGTTGGGGCGGGCAACTTGCCACCACCGAAGTCCTTGAACATCTTTTCGAACACCGGGATGACCTTGGTCAGCAGGACCACCACGACGACAGCGGCGATGCAGAGCACGATGAGGGGGTAGCTCATCGCCCCCTTCACGCGCCGACGCAGCTTCTGCGCCTTCTCCATGTACTGCGACAGGCGCTGGAGGATGGTGTCCAGGATACCGCCTGCCTCGCCGGCCGCGACGAGGTTGACGAACAGGTTGTCGAAGATCTTGGGGAAGCGCCGCATGGCGTCCGACAGGGTGAGGCCACCCTCCACGCTGGTGCGTATCTGAGCGAGGATCTTGCCGAAGCGCTTGTTCTCCGCCTGCGACGACAGGATCTCGAGGCACTGGACGATGGGTAGACCGGCGTCGATCATGGTGGCGAAGAGACGGGTGAAGACGACGATGTCGTTGATCTTCACGCCGGTGCCGATGGTGGGCAGGGTGATCTGAATCGGCTGCTTCTTCACCACCACGGGCGAGAGCTGCTGCATCTTCAGCTTGTTGTGGACGGCCTCCTCGCTGTCCGCCTCCATCACGCCCTTCTTGAGGTCGCCGTTGCGCGTGCGCGCTTCCCAAATGAAGGCTTTCAGTTGCGCTGCCATGGGTCTCTATCCTCTTCCCATCGGTGATCGGCCAGCCGGCCGACCGGGCGATGCCCCGCCGGTCGAGATGATTTGCTCGAGCTCGTCTGGTTCGGAGCTGTGGCTCATCGCCTCTTCCAGGGTGATCAGGCGGCGAAGATACAGGCTGGCGAGACTCTGGTTCATGGTCTGCATCCCCGACTTGCCCTGTCCGATTTGCATGATGGAGTAAATTTGGTGGATCTTGTCTTCGCGGATGAGGTTCCGGATCGCAGGATTGGGGATCATCACCTCGAGCGCGGGAACGCGGCCCTGTCCGGAAGCCCGTGGCAGAAGCGCCTGGCTAATGATGCCCTCGAGAACGAACGACAGCTGGGCACGAATCTGCGACTGCTGGCCCGGTGGAAAGACGTCGATGATGCGGTTGATGGTCTGCACGGCGGAGTTCGTGTGCAGGGTCGCGAAACACAAGTGGCCTGTCTCCGCGGTGACGAGCGCTGCCTCGATGGTCTCGAGGTCTCGCATTTCGCCGATGAGCACCACGTCCGGGTCCTGGCGGAGGATGTACTTGAGCGCCTTCTTGAAGGTGTCTGTGTCCGCGCCGATTTCGCGCTGGTTGACCACGCACTTCTTGTGGGGATGCAGGTACTCGATCGGGTCCTCGATGGTGATGATGTGCTCGTGCCGCTCGGAGTTGATCTTGTCGATCATGGCGGCGAGCGACGTGGTCTTGCCCGAACCCGTAGGCCCCGTGACCAGCACCAGGCCACGGGGCTTGTTGCACAGCTCCTCGATGACGGGTGGCAGGCCGAGATCGCCGAAGCTCTGTACCTTGAAGGGCACGGTCCTAAACGCCCCGCCCACGGCCCCTCGCTGCATGAAGAGGTTGGCTCGGAAGCGGGCCACGCCGCGCACGCCGAACGAGAAGTCGAGCTCCTTGTCCTCCTCGAAGCGCAGCTTCTGGGTGTCGGTCAGGACCGAATAGCAGAGCTGCTTGGTGTCCACCGGCGACAGCTGATTCACCCGCAGCGGCACCAGCACGCCGTCGATGCGGAGCTGTGGCGGCGATCCCGTCGTGATGTGGAGGTCGGAGGCGCCCTGCTCGACCATGGCCTTGAGGAGCTGTTGCAGATTGACGTTGAGCCCGCTCGAGGGTGCTGGCGTAGTGTCCAAGTTCGCTCCTCTAGTCTGAGGCGGTTATTCGTGCGACTTCTTCCACCGAGGTGACGCCCTGGCAGATCTTGCGAATGCCCGACATACGCAAAGACCGCATGCCGCGCCGGACTGCCTCGGCCTTGATCTCGACCGCGGCCGCGCCCTGCAGCACCAGCTCCTTGAGCGGATCGGTGAAGGGCATGACCTCGTAGAGCGCGACGCGGCCCTTGTAGCCGCTCATGCTACACGTCTGACAACCAGCACCGCGGAAGCAGGTCGCCCCGTCGATGTCGGCGTCCGTCGCACCCAGCGCCCTGAGCTCGTCCTTGGGCGTGGGTATCGGCTGCTTGCAGTTCGCGCATATCTTGCGGACGAGGCGCTGCGCCTGGACCAGCTGCACCGCCGCAGTCACCAGGAACGGCTCGACGCCCATGTTGAGAAGACGGGTGATGGTCGACGGCGCATCGTTGGTGTGTAGGGTCGACAGCACCAAGTGGCCGGTGAGCGCCGCCTTGATGCCGATCTCGGCGGTCTCGAAATCGCGGATCTCACCGATCATGATGATGTCGGGGTCTTGGCGCAGGAACGATCGCAGGGCCGCGGCGAAGTTGAGGCCGATGTCTTCGTGCATCTGCACCTGGTTGATACCCTGCAGGTTGAACTCGACCGGGTCTTCCGCGGTGCAGATGTTGTCGCTGACCTTGTTGAGCTCGGACAGCGCCGAGTAGAGCGTCGTGGTCTTGCCCGAACCCGTGGGCCCCGTGACCAGCACCATCCCGAACGGAGAGTCGATGGCGTTCTTGAAATCGGTCAGCTGATCGGGCTCGAACCCGAGCTTGGTCATGTCGAGCTGCAGGTTGCTCTTGTCGAGGAGACGAAGAACGATCTTCTCGCCGAAGAGCGTGGGCAGCACCGAAACGCGGAAGTCCATTTCCTTGTTGGCGCCCACCTTCAGCTTGATGCGCCCGTCTTGCGGGAGCCGACGTTCGGCGATGTCCAGGTGGGACATGATCTTGAGGCGACTCGACAGCGCGGCCTTGAGCTTCGGCGGCGGAGACATCTCCTCGTGCAACACGCCGTCGACCCGGTAGCGAACGCGGTAGCTCTTCTCGTACGGCTCGACGTGGATATCGGAGGCGCCCTTCTGGATCGCGGACAGCAGGATGTGGTTGCACAGCTTGACCACCGGCGCGTCGTCGGCGGCCTTCTCCAGGTCCAGGGTGTTGACGTCTTCCTCGCTGCTGGCGCCAACCTCCACCTGCTCCTGGATCTCGTTCATCACCTGGTTGATGTCGAGGTCGTTCGCGCGATTGTAGTACCTCTCGATGGCCTCGCTGATGCTGACCTCGGAGGCGACCACCACCTCGATGTTGTAGCCGGTGACGAACTTCAGGTCGTCGATGGCCAAGATGTTGGACGGATCAGCGATGGCGATGATGAGCGACGAGCCGGCCCGGTTCACGGGGATCACGCGATGGCGTTCGACCACCTCCTTCGGCACCAGCGCGATCACCTCGCGATCGATGTCGAACTCGCTCAGGTTGATGGCGGGGACGCCGTACTGCTTGGACAGGAACTGGGTGAGATCGTCTTCCTGGATGGCCCCCACCTTGATGAGGGTGTTCCCCAGGCGTTCGCCCGATTTCCTGCTCTCTTCCTGAGCGCGCTGTAGCTGCTCCGGCGAGATGATTTGGTCCCGGAGCAGTAGCTCCCCGAGTCGACTCATGCGTTGCCCATGAACGGTCGTCAGTTGCGACCGCCTCCTTGAGGGCTTTCCGATCGTAACAGCGGGGCTTTGCCCTGGCAAGAACGTGCCTTGTCACGCTCGGGCCGAACGCCGCGTGGCGACTAAGATCTTCCCGAGTGACGCTCGGCCGATCCGGGCGCTACGACGGCGGCGTCGATACCTCGCTAGTTGTCGAAGGGATCGGCGTAACTGCTGCCTTTGCCCTTCTTGGCCGGCTTCGCGGCCTTTGCCGCTGGGGCAGGTGCAGGGGCTGCCGGCTTGAGAGCCGCGACCTTGGGCGCAGGCGCGGGCGCCGCGGCCTTGGGTGCTGGCGCCGGGCGAGGCGTCCGATGCGCCTCCCGCTTGCGTGCGCGGGCCTGGGCCTTCTCGTCCGCGGCGGCCGAGTCGTCCTCCGCGGCTGCAGCCGTCGGGGCTGTGTTGGCTTCGGCCTCGGTGGCCGACGGTTCAGGCGTGGGCACCGCAGCGGGCGCCGCGACAGGGGGCGTGGGAGGCAGCGGCTTGACCTGCGCCGGCGGAGCGGGCGTCGGCTGAGGCACCGGCGGCGGTGCTACCGCTGCTGGCGGCGGCGTCGTCGCGGGCGAGGACCCGATCAGCTTGAAGATAATCGTTGCCAGCACGGCCCCGGCCAGGAACAGGAGTCCACCCAACACCAGCAGCTTCGACTTGGCCACGGTGGCGACCCCGGCTGGCTCCGTCGTCGCTGGCCGTATCTCGTCTGAAACACGCGGCTGCGTGGTGATGCGGCCTTCTCGGTAGGCGGCCTGTTGCTCCTCCGCGACGAGCGGGTTGTCCGTCACCAGGGTCTGCTCTTCGCTCGGCGGCGCAGCTTGCAGGCTGGGTGACGACGGGAGCGAAATGGACGGAAAAGCTGGCTCGCTGACCCCGGGAGTGGGCGGCGCGACGAACGCCTCGGGCACAGGCAGCGGCTCGGGCACGGGCAGCGTCGCCTCCGGTTCGGGTGCCTTGGCGGGCAACACCAGCTTGGCCAAGAGGTCTTCGTAGGCGAGGTTGCCACCAGCACCCGCTTCTTCGGCGCTCTCGCCTTCGTCGCTGCCAAGGCCCACCGGGGCGGGAGGCGGCGGCAGGAAGGTGCTCGCCAGCACGGGCCCGGGCGTCTCCAGCATCACGTCCAAGCCATCGTCGATAGACTTATCCAACAACGTGTCGCTCTTGACACCCATCGGACGGCTTTCCTCCTCGACGAGCAGGTCGGCGATGTCATCGACAGATGCATCGTGTGAACCGTCGTCCTTGCGTGTCGGCCCAGGGCCAGTCGGCATTGGGTGAATCCTTTCTGAAGCCACAGCGCTTGGCGGTGAGGCTAGCGGGTGAAGCGGAGTTTCTTGTTGGTGAATTACAAAGTCAATCCCTCCCGCTAAACTTCCCCAAACTTCGCCACGTTTGACAGATGATGGCTACGTACTAAGGTTGCCCACAACGACCGAGCAGGTCGCCCCCCTATGCCCAGCCAACATTCCCGCTCTCCGCGTCGCGGTGCGTTCACCGATCGCCGCGCTCCTTCTCACGTAACTGCCCGACAAAACCCGGGAATGATGATGCGCCAAGGGGCGTACCGGCTGCCTGAGGACGTCGCCCGGCGGGTGCGCCTCGGCCACCCTTGGGTGTTCCGCGATGCTTTCGGTGCACGAAAGGTCACCGAGCCCACGGGCAGCCTGGTGGAGCTGATGGGTGGCAACCGTGCTTTCTTGGCGCGTGGATACGTCGACAGCGAGCATTCGGTCGCGGTGCGGGTGCTCAGCCGTGACCCCGACGAGCGAGTTCATCCCGGCTCCGGGGCGATCGCGGCCCGTTTCCTGCGTGCCGTGCAGCTGCGCTGGCAGGTATTGGGTCCCCACCAGCCCACCGCCCTCAGGATGTTCGCCGGAGAAAGCGAGGGGCTGCCCGGTGTGGTGGTGGACAAGTACGGCGAGTTCGTCGTGGTGCAGTGGCTCTCTTCGGGCGCGCTGCCATGGCGGGACGAGCTCCACGAGGCCATCGTCTCTTCCCTCGCACCGAAGGGCATCTACGACCAGAAGCGCGTTCGTCCGCTGGCCGGCGAGGCACCGCCGGAGCCCGCGGTGCGCGTCTCCGGCCAGGAAGCGCCTCTCGAGATTGTGGTCGAGGAGGCCGGCTGTCGCTTCGGGGTCGATGTCACCGCGCCGCTTGGGGTGGGTTTCTTCCCCGATATGAGGCTCGGCCGCGATGCCGTTGCCCGTCGGTCGGCCGAGCGGCGCGTCTTGAACCTGTTCTCGTACACCGGCGCCTTCTCGGTCCGAGCGGCGAAGGCAGGCGCCAGCGAGGTGGTCGCGGTAGACACCGCGGGCAAGGCCCACTCTCGGGCCCGCCGCAACTTCGAGCTGTCTGGCCTGGACACCGCCAAGCTCGAGCTCGTCACGGCCGACGCGATGAAGACGCTCGAGCGCTTCGTGGACCGACGTCGCTTCTTCGACATGGTGATCTGCGATCCGCCGACCTTTTCCCACGGCCCCGGCAAGGCCTTCTCCGCCACGAGCGACCTCGGGCACCTGGCCGCCGCGGCGGCGCGCGTGCTGACCCCTGGTGGTTTTCTCGCGCTGGCCACCAACGCCGCCAAGCTCTCGGCAGCCGACGTGGATCGCGCCATCGCCGAGGGCGCCGCGGCTTCCCGCCAGGACCTCCGCATCGTCGAGCGCTGCAGCCTTCCCCCGGATTTCCCGGTCGGCCCAGGGTTCCCCGAGGGGAACTACCTCAAGTTCGTGCTCGCCGTGAAGGTGTAGGAGGCAGACAGCTGCCTACGTCGACGCGAAGGCGACGGCTATCCGTCGACCGGCCGCGGTTGGATCCGGTGCGCTGTCGACGGCGGCGATGACCGCGGCGGCGCTGGCGCCGGCCTGCGCCACTTGGCCCACGTTGTCCAAGGTGATTCCGCCGATGGCCACGATCGGGATCGCGATGTGGCGGGACAGCTCGGCCAGGGCTTTGAGCCCGACGGCAGGATCGGCGTCGGCCTTGCTTTGCGTCGGAAAGATCGGGCCGAAGCCGATGTGATCGGCGCCACCCGCTACGGCCGCGCGTGCCTCGTCGAGATCGTGGGTGGAGATGGCGATGGCAAGCCCATGCGCGCCGGCCATCTCTCGCACCCGAACCGCGTCGGCCAGCGGGAGGTCGCTCTGGCCGAGGTGAATCACGTCCGCGGCGACGGCCAGCGCGATGTCCATTCGGTCGTTGATGCAAAGCGGGATGTTGGCTTCGGTGCACAGCACCCTGACTTCGTGGGCGAGACGGCAGAGGCTGCCCGTGGGGAGTTGCTTCGCGCGAAGCTGAAAGCAACACGGCCCGGCGGCAAGCAGCCGCCTCGCGTGGGCGAGCGCGGCGGGACCATCCACGGAGATCCCCTTCACATCGAGAATTGCATAGTAGCCTTGCACCGGGCGCGACATGGCCGCATGTTCTTGCACAGCGGAATCTAGCCGTCGACCCGTCTTCCATGCCGACCCCCTTCAAGCTCGTCACCGACCTCGTGCCTGCGGGCGATCAGCCACGGGCCATCACCGAGCTCGTCGCCGGTGTGAAACGCGGCGATCCGACCCAGGTGCTGCTCGGCATCACCGGAAGCGGGAAGACCTTCACCATGGCTCACATCATCGAGCAGGTGAAGCGTCCCACGCTGGTCATCGCCCACAACAAGACCCTGGCGCACCAGCTCTTCGGCGAGTTCAAGAGCCTGTTCCCGGACAACGCCGTTCACTTCTTCGTCAGCTACTACGATTACTACCAGCCGGAAGCCTACGTGCCGTCGACCGACACGTACATCGAGAAAGACTCGCTCATCAACGAAGAGATCGATCGCATGCGCCACGCAGCCACGTACGCGCTGCTCACCCGGCGCGACGTGATCATCGTGGCGTCGGTGTCTTGCATCTACGGCATCGGCGCGGCCGAGGCGTACCTGGGCATGAAGATCGACCTCGCCGCGGGCGTCGAGGTTCGTAGGGACGCGGTGCTGAGGCGGCTGGTGGAGATCCAGTACGAGCGCAACGACGTGGACTTCTCCCGTGGCACGTTCCGCGTCCGGGGCGACGTGGTGGAGATCTTCCCGGCCTACGAGCGTGAGAAGGCCATTCGCGTCGAGTGGTGGGGCGACGAGATCGAGACCATCTCGGAGGTCGATCCCCTGCGCGGCAAGGTGCTGCGCAAGCTGGAAGAGGTCTCCATCTTCCCCGGCTCGCACTACGTGACCCCGCGTGACGAGCTCGTGCGCGCAATGACCGGGATCAAGGACGAGCTGCGCGAGCGGCTGGTCGAGCTCAAGTCGGCGAACAAGCTCGTGGAAGAGCAGCGGCTCTCGCAGCGGACGCTTTACGACCTGGAGATGCTCGAGCAGATGGGGCGCTGCAAGGGCATCGAGAACTACTCGCGCCATCTCTCTGGCCGCAGACCGGGCGAGCCGCCGCCCACGCTGATCGACTATTTCCCCGACGACTACCTGGTCATGGTCGACGAGTCGCACCAGACCATTCCGCAGATCGCGGCCATGCACCGGGGCGACCGCTCGCGCAAGGAGACCCTGGTGGACTACGGGTTTCGCCTTCCGTCGGCGCTGGACAATCGCCCGCTGCGTTTCGAGGAGTGGGAGGCTCGGGCCAAGCAGATCATCTGCGTCTCCGCCACACCCGCGGACTATGAAGTCGGTCGGGCTGGGGGCGTCCTGGTAGAGCAGATCATCCGGCCCACGGGTTTGCTCGATCCCGAGATCGAGGTCCGCCCGGTGGCCAGCCAGGTGGACGACCTGCTCGGTGAGATACGCGAGCGCACCAAGCAGGGCGATCGCGTTCTGGTGACCACCCTCACCAAGCGTCTTGCCGAGGATCTGACCGAGTACTACGGTGAGCTCGGGGTCAAGGTGCGCTACCTGCACTCGGACATCGATACGCTCGAGCGCATCGAGATCCTGCGCGACCTCCGCTTGGGCGAGTTCGACGTGCTGGTCGGCATCAACCTCCTGCGCGAGGGCTTGGATCTGCCCGAGGTCTCACTGGTGGCCATCCTCGACGCCGACAAGGAAGGCTTCTTGCGCGCCGAGAAGTCGCTCATCCAGACCATCGGTCGCGCAGCCCGCAACGTGCGCGGCAAGGTCATCATGTACGCGGATCGAGAGACCGATTCGATGAAGAAGGCGATCGGCGAGACCCTCCGCCGCCGCAAGCTGCAGGAAGAGCACAACCGCGCGCATGGCATCACGCCGAAGACCATCGAGAAGGCCATCGCCGACCTCTCGGGCACCGCGCAGGACGACCGCTGGGATGCCAGCAAAGCCAACCTGCCCAAGAAGGGCAAGCGCACCATCGCGCCCGACGAGCTTCCGTCGCTCATCTCGCAACTGAAGAAGGAGATGTTCGACCTGGCCGAGAAGCTCGAGTTCGAGAAGGCGGCGCAGCTTCGCGACCGCATCCAGAAGCTCGAAGAGCTGCAGATCGACCTGGGCTAGAGACGCGCGTAGGCCAAGCGCCAGATGCGGATGCCTTGGCTCTCGCAGTGGCGTTCACGCCAGGAGCGCGCCGCGAACCGACTTTTGCGCAAAAAGCTCCATGGCTCGTGCAGGTTGCGGAACTGGCGCGGCGTCTCGCGCTCGAGAACCGCCATGGCGTCGAGGGCGATGTCGAAGATGTCGGTCGCGACGTGAACCTCTCCCTCGGCCGTAAGCAGTGGCAACAACTGATCGACCAGGGCCTCCTCGACCACGCGCCGCTTACGCTGCCGGTGCTTGAACCACGGATCTGGAAAGTTGATGAAGAAGCGACTGACGCTTCCTCGCGGAAGCAGTCTCGGCAGATCCACGGAGATGTTGGCGAACACACTGGTCACTTGGCCCAGGCCACGAAGGGCGGACTCGCGGTTGGCGAAGTCCACCATGTCTCGGCGAATCTCGACGCCCACGTAACTGCGGTCTGGGTCTTCCACGGCCCGCTCCATGAGGAAGTACGCCTCGGCCGAGCCGAGCTCGACCTCGATCGGACGCCCGGCCGGCAGGTCGAGGGGCGCAAGCTCGATGCTGAGATAATCGGACCGCAGCGGATTGACGTGCTGACGAATGCGCATGCGGATACGCGAGGGACGCGACGCCCCCCTCAGGCCTTGATCGGGGCGGGGGGAGGAACGTTGCGGTAGCGCCGATTGACCACCAGCTGCTGCACGATGCCGAACAGGTAGCTGGTGAGGGTATAGATGGAGAGCCCGGCCGGCAGAAACAGCGAGAAGCCGGTGAACATGACCGGCATCATGATGGACATCATCTTCTGCTGTTGTGGGTCGGTCCCTGCGGGCGTCATCCGCATCTGCAGGAACATCACCACGCCCATGAGCAGTGGCGCGAGGTAGTAGGGATCCTTGGCCGACAGATCCGTGATGTACCAGAAGAACGACGAGCGGTAGAGCTCGACCGCGTAATTCAGCGTCGAGAACAGCGCGATCCAGATCGGCATCTGAATCAGCGCCGGCAAGCATCCGCTGAAAGGCGAGACCCCGTGCGCCTTGTAGAGGTTCATGGTCTCGACGCCGATCTTCTGCTTGTCGTTTTCGTACTTCTTGCGCAGCTCCGCGATCTTGGGTGCCAGGGCCTGCATCCTCTTGCCCGAAACCATCTGCTTGTAGGTCGGGTAGAAGGTCACGAGACGCACGAAGATGGTCAGGCAGATGATGGCGATGCCCCAGTTGTGGGTGAGCTTGAAGAACGACTTCAAGAGCGCCAGCATCGGCCGCGACAGAACCGCGAAGGTCACGTCCACCGCGTCGGCCATCTTGGCGTCCTCGCCAGCCGGGCGGATCGCTTCCAGATCGCTCGTGTACTTGGGACCCGCGAAGACGATCATCGGGTATTCGGTGCGCTCGCCCGCAGAGAGTGTGCGCGACGCGTAGGAGAGCGACACCTCGCCGCGCATGGCATCGATCGGTTGCTGGCGGCAGCCACGCTCGCGCGGCGGAGTCTCGGGAAAGGGCACGGCCGAGATCGCGAAGTACTTGTCGCCGGCCGCAGCCCAACGAACGCCGCCCACGTAGGTCTGCGGCTCTTTGACCAGCGCCTCGACCGTCGAACGCTTGGCCTTGTCGTCCACGTGGCAGACCACCTCGGCCAGGTTCGCCGAGGCGTAGCTGAAAAAGCCCCCGCCTTGCTTCTCGGGATCCTGGGCCGTGTACATGTGGACCAAGAGACCCAGGTCGAGCGGCTTCGCGGTCTTGTTCTGCACGACCACGGAGAGAAGCAACCGGAAACGATCACCCTCGAGGGTGAAGCGCTTCTCGACCACCACGTCACTGGTCTCGGCACGAAAGACGACACTTTTGGGATCGGCCTGCTTGGGAACCCAATCGACGGTGTCGGACCAGGCGAAGTCGGGCTTGGCGAAGGTCGTGCGTAGCGGCGCGGACTGTTCCCCGGGCGTGGTGACGAGATCGATGCCCGAGTCCGGTTTCGAGCGGTCCCGGAGGAACTGCGCATCCTTGAGTCTCACGTGACGAAGGGATGCGCCCCAGGAGGAGAAGACGTAGTCGACGTTTGGCGACGCGAGGGTCACGAGCTCCTCGGGGCCGCGCGGCTGTGGCGCCTCCGCCGGCTTGGCAGGGTCGGCCGCGGCCGCTCCGGTCGCGTCGGCCTGCGGTGCGTTGGCCACGCTGGTGTCGGTCGCGGACTGGGTTTGCGTCACAACCGGCGTTGTGTTCTGTGCTGGGGGTGTTGGCGGAGGGAAGATCTTCCACCAGAGGAACAGTATCCCCATCGAAACCGCCACCGCGATGAGCAACCGCTTGTCCATTCTTTCTCCTAGGTCGTCTTGGAGCGCGAGGGCTTGGGATTCGACACCGGCACCGGATCGAAGCCTGCCGCCGAAAAGGGGTGACAGCGCAATATCCGGCGCATCGCCAGGACGCCACCTTTAATCACGCCAAATCGCTCGATCGCCTCCGTTGCATACACGGAGCACGTTGGGTCGAATCGGCAAGCCGGTCCGAGCACAGGAGACAAGAGCCTGCGGTAGCCGCCGAGCAGCAGCAGAACCAAAGTCCGGCCGAAGCGGCCGACTATCGTGCCGAGCCGGATCATCTTGCCTGTACGCGACCGACGAGTCCCGCGAGCTCGCGCGCGGTAGCGACGAAGCTGCTCCGCGCGGCCGATGGCTTCGCGATGACCACGACGTCGGAATTCTCGATGCGATCGAGCCTACGATAGCTCTCGCGAATCCATCGCTTGACCCGATTGCGGACCACCGCGTTTCCGACCTTCTTGCTCACGGTGACTCCAAGCCGGGAGGCTCGGTGGCTGCTACCCTCCGTCCGCCTCATTGCATAGAGGACGAGAGTCTGGCCTGGGATGCGACGTCCGTGCTCCTGCACGAGCAGGAATCCCGACCGCGCCCGAAGCCGCTGGTTGCGGCCGAGCCGCTGGTTCAGGCCGGCGTCGGTCACCGTTCCTATTTCTTGGAGATGGTGACGGTGAGCTTCTTGCGGCCTTTGCGGCGCCGTCGCTTGAGCACTTCGCGACCATTAGGGGTGCTCATGCGCTTACGGAAACCATGGGTGCGTTTCCGGCTCTTTCGGTGTGGCTGGTAGGTCCTCTTCACTTCGTCCTCCGGTCTCCCCGGGATGGGCAGGGAGAACTAGCATTCCCAATGTGTGCTGTCAACGATCGCCCCCGCAAGATGTGCCACCTTTTCGCCAAGCGCGCAGGCAGATCGATCAAGCCAGGGCTCCAATCCGCATGGAGATCGCGCGGAGGTTGACGATACGAGTGCGGAAATCTCCGTCGAGATCGGCGATGGGCACTGCGGACTCTCCGTCGGTGAATGCGGTGGTGTCCCTATCTCATCGCTTGCGTCCGTCGAGGTATTTGCGTCGTTGTCCGAACAGTCGGGCTCGCCCCGTCGGAGAAATGAAACAGAGTTTGCGCCCAGACGCTCCAGGTCCCAAGACATGGCCGCTAGCCGCTCTCGTGTTGGAGCACTGCCGTGGTTTCCGGGTCGAACCCAAACGCACCCGGGTGAAAGGTGGCTTTTCTCCAACGATCACGTCGATTTGGATGGTGCGCCTCACTCGGGTTATCCACAGGCTCGATCGCACCGCTGCCCCGAAGCCTTTCGTATCTCCGCAGATCTCCTTCGTCTCGCGAACCTTTGATTTTTTGCTCTTGCTGGGCTCGGCTTCGGTTGATATCAACAGCCTCCCGCCGACAGCGCCACTCAGCCTGACCTGGTGTTAGGAAGGCTGAAGCCGCGCTTCGAAGCGCTTGTTGGCACATTGGGGATTAGTGTGCGTAAGCACCGGAATTCATTGTTCTATTGTAGATTCGGTACTTGTGGATAAATGATGCAGGCACTCTGGGGAGAAGCCGTCCGATCAGTAGAAGAGCGGGTCAAGCCAACGCAGCGGGACCAGTGGTTGCGTCCCATCACGTTCGTTGGCTTCGAGGGCAGCAGAATCCGGCTGCGCGCACCCAATCGCTACCAGAAGGAATGGTTCGAGGACCACTACCTTCCGGCCATCCTCACCGACCTCGCATCGCGCACCCAGACCAACTACGCCGTTGACTTCGAGGTCGAGGAGGAGATGGCGACCACGAGGGAGCTGCCGGTCGAGGGCACCTCCGATCCAGCCATCCAGGTCCTTTCCCCTGCGGTGCCGCCCAAGGGGCTCGATCGACGCTACACGTTCGACAAGTTCGTGGTTGGTCAGACCAACCAGTTCGCTCATGCGGCCGCGCGCATGGTCGCCGAGGCGCCTGCCTCCAAGTACAACCCCCTCTTCATCTACGGCGGGGTCGGCCTTGGCAAGACGCACCTTCTTCACGCCGTCGGACACGAGATTCATCGTCAGCATCCCGAGTGGAACATCACCGTCGTGACCTGCGAGCAGTTCGTGACGAGCTTCATCGGCTCGATGCTGAACCAAAGGCGCCAGTCGGGGGCCGGCCAGCCGAGCACGAACCTGATGGAGGAGTTCCGAACGCGGTATCGCGAAGCTCCGGATGTCCTGCTCGTGGACGACATCCAGTTCTTGTCGGGCAAGGACAGCTCGCAAGACGAGTTCTTCCATACCTTCAACGCTCTTCACCACTCACACAAACAGATCGTTCTGACCTGCGACAAGCTGCCCGCCGAGCTGCCCGGCGTCGAGGAGCGGCTGCGTAGCCGCTTCACGTGGGGCCTCATCACCGAGATCGGGCACCCTGACCTCGAGACGAGGGTTGCCATCCTCAAGCGCAAGGCAGAGAACGACGGCATCGATCTGTCGGACGAGGTGGCTCTGACGGTCGCTACCTATGTGCGCTCCAACGTGCGCGAGCTCGAAGGCGCCCTCATCCAGCTCTCCGCCCGCTCAGCTCTAACCGGATGCTCCATCACCAAGGAGTTCACGGAAGAGATCCTGAAGTCCATCGCTTCCGCGGCGCCGTCCGGGCTCAGCGTCGAGGTCATTCAGCGCGAAGTAGCGTCGTACTTCGAGGTCAAGCTACACGATCTCAAGGGTCCCAAGCGACATCGCGCGGTTGCTCATCCCCGCATGATCGCGATGTATCTCTCCCGACAACTCACGTCGATGAGCTATCCGGAGATTGGCAGTCGCTTCGGCGGCAAGGATCACTCGACCATCATCAGCGCCGTGAAGAAGATCGAGAAGAAGGTGGCCGAGGATCCCAGCTTGCGCAGCGTGATCTCGACCCTGACCACCCGTCTCCGGCAGCGCTAGCAGCACACCATCCAGGTCTGGCTTGGGCCCTTTCCCAAGCCAGACTCGCGTCTATTGCGGTCGTGCTTTTCGCCTGAGCTGGCCTTCGATCTGCTCGACGAAGGCCTTCTTTTCTCCACAGGTGCCTGTGGAGAACACATGTGAAACCTTGTGTTCAAGATCGTTACAAGACACCACCCGTCACATATCCCCATTCCATCCTCTCCCGCGACGGAACTTATCCCCAGCAGACAGCCATCGCCTCTCCGAGGAGAAACCTCGACTTGTCCACAAACCCACAGGCCCTAATACTTCTCCCAAACTAGATAAAAAGACTATAGATTCGGAACGGGTGTTGATTTCATGAGAACACTAGCTAGAGGGTGACCGATGGACTTTCGTATTGGAAAGAACGACCTGCTTCGTGGCCTCTACCTGACTCACGGGATCGCCGACAGGAAAAGCACGGTACCCATCCTTGCCAACGTTCTCCTCCGGACCGACGGCAAAGACAAAGTCGTCTTTGCCGCCACGGATCTCAAGGTGGCGATGCTGGCCAGCGGCAGCGCCAAGGTAAGCGACGAGGGCGGCATCACGGTGGGCGCGCGTCAGCTCTACGAGATCGCAAAGGGCTTGGCCGGCGACGAGGTCAGACTGGAGCGGTCGGACCAGAACTGGCTGCACATCAGCAGCGGGCGCAGCGAGTTCAAGGTGGTCGGGATGAGCGACCGCGACTATCCCAAGCTGCCTTCCGTCGACGAGACCGCAACGTCGAAGGTGGAGTCCGCGCTGATCGGAGAGATGATCGCGAAGACCATCATCTCGGTGTCGCAGGACGAGACCAGGCCGCACCTGGCGAGCGTCTTGTTCGAGAGCGACGGGGAGAAGGCCACCATGGTGTCGACCGATGGCCACCGCCTTTCCAAAATCAGCAAGCCCATGCCAGGCGGACCAAAGCTGCCTGCGGGGGTTCTCCTGCCGCGGAAGGGCTTGAACGAGATTCGGCGAGCTTTGGAGGGCAGCCAAGCGGAGACCGAGATCGCGGTGGATCAGGGATTCTTCGTGCTCAAGGCGGCCGACATGGTGCTGACGGTGAAGCTCGGAGAAGGTCAATTCCCGCCGTATGACCAGGTGATTCCGAAGGACAACGACAAGAAGGTCGTCGTCGGACGGGACGAGTTTCTCGACGCTCTCAAGCGGGTCTCCATCATCGCGTCCGACAAGACTTGGGGTATACGCTTCATCCTCGAAAAGGGGTGCATCTCCATCGAGGCGGACAACCCCGATCTTGGCAACGCCAAGGAAACGCTGGAGGCCGATTACAAGGGCTCGCCGCTGCAGATCGGATTCAACGCGCGTTACTTCATCGACTTGCTCACGGAAATGGGGGGCAAAGAAGTATGCCTGGAGCTTGGGGGAGACCTCGATCCGGCCTTGCTCAGGCCGTCTGACGGCAGTGAGTACCTTGGTGTCATCATGCCGATGAGGCTGTGACGCAGATCCGGCTGGCGATTGCTTCTGCAGAGCCTCCGCGTCAGGGATTGGCGCAACTTCACTGACGCAAGCGTGGAGTTCGGTTCGAGGGTGACCGTCTTCTTCGGGCAGAACGGCCAGGGGAAGAGCAACCTACTCGAAGCTGCATACGCACTGGTCGGCTTCCGTTCCTTTCGGACCAGTAGCACGGGCGATCTCATTCGATGGGGCGCAGCGGGCACTCGCCTGGACGCCAGGATCCTGCTCAAGGGGATCGAGCGCAAGCTCGTCGTGGAGCTGGGGTCGGGACGGCGGAAAACCAGTCTCGACGGGAAGGCCGTCCGGCGCGATTCGGGCTCCCTCGAGGGGGCGGGCGTTGTGGTCTTCTCGCCTGGTGATCTGCAACTGCCGAAGGGCCCCGCGGCCGAGAGGCGCAAGGCGCTCGATCGAGCCATCTTCGCCGTGAACCGAGGGTACTATCAGGAAGCGGTCGACTTCGAGCGCGCTCTCAAGGGCCGAAATGGCCTTCTTCGGCGAGGTAGTTTCGCCCCGGAGCTGCTCGAAAGCTACAACGAGACCCTGGCTCGAGTCGGCGCTCGGATCGTGGTGAGGCGACGGGACGTGGTGTCAGCCCTGGCGCCGAGGTTCGAGGAGATCTTCGCCGACATCCACGGTGGCCTGACGTCATCGATACGCTATCGCAGCCATGACGCCGTGGAGGCGGGCGAGAGCGAAGAGGCAGTGGCAGATGCCCTTCGGGATGGGTTGGTCGCGGAGACGGCCAAGGATATGCGAAGGGGCTTCACGGGCTTTGGCCCGCAAACCGACGACTTGGAGATCACGCTCGGAGAACACCCGGCGAAGGAGCATGGCTCGCAAGGTCAGCTCCGATCGCTGGTCTTGGCCCTCAAAATGGCCGAGCTGCGCCTGGCAACCGAGCGAAACGGGGAGGCTCCGCTGCTACTACTCGACGACGTTGCCAGCGAGCTCGATGAAGAACGGCGGGGACGCCTTTTTGGAACCATCGCCAGCATGGCATGTCAGACTCTCATCACGGTTACGGAGCGAGAGCATCTACCGGCCCTCGAGGGACGGAAGGACTGGCAAGTCACGGCTGGTCAGCTGGCCCGGGTCTGAACCCCACAGGGTTTTGCTTTACTACCCAGACGATTGATGCTATGTGACTGAAAGTCCTAGGTTTTTCGCATGTCTACGGATGAAGATAGTGCTTTAGGTCAAGAGCCGGCCAAGACCGGTGGCGAGTACAACGAGGAGAGCATCCAGGTCCTCAAGGGCCTCGAGGCCGTTCGGATGCGCCCCGGTATGTACATCGGCGACACCGATGACGGAAGCGGGCTTCACCACATGGTCTACGAGGTCGTGGACAACTCCGTCGACGAAGCCCTGGCGGGGTTCTGCAATCGCATTGACGTGCAGGTTCACTTCGACGACTCGGTGTCGGTGGCAGACAACGGCCGCGGAATTCCGGTAGGCGAGCACCCGACGGAGAAGCGGCCGACGGCCGAGATAGTGATGACCGTGCTCCATGCCGGGGGCAAGTTCAACCACTCGAATTACAAGGTCTCGGGCGGTTTGCACGGCGTGGGTGTGTCCGTCGTGAATGCGCTTTCCGAGTGGCTGAAGCTGGAGATCAAGCGGGAAGGCAAGGTCTATCATCAGGAGTATCGCAGAGGCGATCCGGTCACGGCCTTGGAGGAGATAGGCGTAACCGAGAAGACTGGAACCAAGGTCACCTTCAAGCCAGACAGCGGCATCTTCAAGGGCACGCGCGAGTTCAGCTTCGAGGTGCTGTCGCAGCGCCTGCGCGAGCTTTGCTATCTCAACCGCGGGTTGACCATCGGTTTGGAAGACGAGCGGAGCGGGAAAGCGCACGAATTCCAGTTCGCTGGAGGCCTAGCGCAGTTCGTGGCCGATCTGAACACGACGAAGGTCACCACCCACGAGAAGCCCATCGTGGTCGAGGGCGAGCAGGACGGCACCATCGTCGAGATCGCCCTGCAGTGGAATGACTCGTACCAGGACCTGATTTTCTGTTTCACGAACAACATCAAGAACAAGGACGGTGGAACGCATCTGACGGGCTTCCGCGCCGCGCTCACACGAACCGTGAACGCATACGCCCAGCAGGCAGGCCTGCTCAAGGATCTCAAGAGCGGCTTGGGTGGCGACGACATCAGCGAGGGTTTGACAGCCGTCGTTTCCGTGAAGCACCCAGATCCCAAGTTCAGCAACCAGCCCAAGGACAAGCTGGTGTCTTCCGAGGTGAAGGGCATCGTCGAGCGCATCGTGAACGAGCGGCTCGGGCGTTTCCTCGAGGAGCACCCTCGGGAGGCCAAGCTGGTCATCGAGAAGGCTGTGCTAGCAGCGCGTGCGCGAGATGCCGCGCGGAAAGCACGGGAGCTCGTACAGCGCAAGGGCGCCCTGGATGTGTCGTCGCTGCCGGGAAAGCTGGCAGATTGCCAGGAGCGTGATCCGGCGCTTTCCGAGCTGTACATCGTCGAGGGCGACAGCGCAGGCGGGTCCGCAAAGCAGGGGCGCAACCGGAAGGATCAGGCGATCTTGCCGTTGCGCGGAAAGATCCTGAACGTCGAGAAGGCGCGCATCGACAAGATGCTCTCGTCCCAGGAGATCGTCACGCTCATCACGGCGCTCGGGTGCGGGGTGGAGAAAGAGAAGGAGATCGACAAGATCCGCTACCACCGCGTGATCGTCATGACCGACGCCGACGTCGATGGAAGTCACATCCGCACGCTCCTGCTCACGTTCTTCTACCGACATTTCCCGGAGATCGTCGAACGCGGGTACCTCTTCATCGCGCAGCCGCCGCTTTACCGGGTGAAGAAGGGCAAGCGTGAGATCTATCTCAAGAACGAGCAGGCCCTCGAAGACTTTCTGCTCGACAGTGCGACCGAGAACCTTCTGGTCCAGCCGAGCGATGGTGGCGAGCCTATTCGAGGCGAGAGGCTGCGGCACCTGGCCAGGCAAGCCGGCCGCTACCGACGCCTTCTGCGCGTGATGGACCGGCGGATGGACGCGCGGCTGGTGGACGCCATCATCAAGGCGGCGCACCTGTCGAAGGCAGACCTCAAGGATCCGAAGCTCATCGCCAAGGCGCTTACGCGGCTCGAGGAGTACTTCGACGCATTTGCCCCGGAGCTCAAGGACGTGGTGCTGAAGCTGGCGCCGGATGGGGAGCACGGCGGATACAGGATCGAGGCACCTGTTCGGCCGGCCGGGATACGGCGGTTGACTATCATCGACTTCGCGTTCCTGGATTCGCCGGAGTTCGGCGACCTTACGGCGCTCCATCAAGAGCTATCGGTTCTGGGAAAGCCGCCGTATCGACTGCAGGCGGGCAGCGAGAGTCTGGAGTTCGACCGACTCGAGGAGCTGAACGAGAGGATCAGCGAGCTCGGTAAGAAGGGCTTGCAGATCCAACGCTACAAGGGCCTGGGTGAGATGAATCCCGAGCAGTTATGGGAGACGACCATGGACCCCGGGAGACGAACCTTGCTGCAAGTCCGCGTGGAGGACGCGTTCGAAGCGGATCGGTTGTTCTCCACGCTCATGGGGGACTTGGTCGAACCGCGGCGCGAGTTCATCGCGCAGAACGCCCTCAACGTGCGGAACCTCGACGTCTGAGCCGAGGGGCCAGATAACCGACAGCCCCGCTTGCTAGAGCAGAGCGGGGCTGTTTGCGGAAGCGAACGATTTAGCAGGCGAAGATGCGGTTGAGCTTCTCTTCGATCTTGCCTTCGTTCGACTTGGTGGCGACAGCGATCTCCTTGACGAGAAGCGTGCGCGCCGTATCGAGCATCTTGCGCTCGCCGAAAGAGAGCTCCTTGTCGCCCTTGAGGCGTTGCAGATCACGAAGTACTTCGGCGATCTCGAACACGGATCCGGTCTTGATCTTTTCCATGTACTCGCGATAGCGACGATTCCAGGTCTGCCCTTCCACCGAGATTTCCCTGCTCTTCAGGATCTCGAAGACTTCGTCGACCTCATCGGCACGAATCAGCTCGCGCAATCCGACGGCGCCAGCGTTCTTGGTCGGGATCATGATCTTCATCCCGTTGTCGAGGATCTTGAGAATGTAAAAGGTCTGCTTGCTTGACGAAATCTCCCGGGTCTCGATGCCGGTGATTTGGGCCACGCCGTGCGCCGGGTAGACTGCCAAATCGCCAACGCGGAAAGTGGGCTCCATATAGGTGCTCTCCTGTCAGTCCTTGTAAAAGCGCCTCAGTAACCGAGGCGCGCGTACTCTACCTTGCCGTTTGCGGCAAGTCAAGGACGGAATTGGTTGCTGGCGTACCAAGTTTTAGACCAGTTTGGCAACTCCAGCAGTATAGCAATGCAGGGCGGTCGAGTTCTACCCCACCTCCATGGTGAGTACGTGCAGTAGGTACTG
>CAZYFU010000035.1:0-48739 GCA_964647025.1 uncultured Myxococcales bacterium
CGCGCTTCATGAGCCCTTTCGCCGCCGGATTGCGCATATCAGGGTGACCGGCTCATCGGCCGGGTATCCAGGCGAGGAACCCGATGAAGCGTAGACGGCGCAGCAAATCGCAGCAGACGGCACAACTTCGGAAGACGCAACTGTGGCGCATGGGGCCTCCGTATCCGGTTCCAGCCGCGCTGGCCCAGGCCATGGGCTCGGACAAGAACCTGCACAGCTGGGCGATGGACATCGGGATGGCCGTACTCACGCGCCTGATCGATACCGGGACGAGGCCGCGCGGCGACGTCGAGGAGTTGCCAGTGCCCTTGTCCAGTCCAGCGCCGCCCACGCTGCCTCGGGCCAAGCCGGGGCGTCAGGAAGTGGCTCCCGACGTCTGCATCGGCGACCTATTGCTGGACAAGTACAGGATCGAATCGGTCATCGGTGTCGGGGGCATGGGCTTGGTCGTCGCCGCCGAGCACATCCACCTCAAGAAGCGCGTCGCGCTCAAGCTCCTGCGGCACGAGGCCGGGCAGAACCGCGAGAGCCTCGGTCGCTTCATCCGGGAAGCTCAACTGGTGGCGAAGATCGAAAGCCCTCACGTGGCCCGCGTCTTCGACATGGGCACGCTGGAGTCGGGCATTCCCTACATGGTGATGGAATACCTCGAGGGCAAGGATCTGTTCGCTTGGATGCAGGAGCGCGGACCCCTCCCCGTCGCGCAAGCCGTCGAGATCATCTTGCAGGCCTGCGAGGGCATCGACGAAGCCCACCGACTCGGAATCGTGCATCGCGATTTGAAGCCAGCCAACCTCTTCTGTGTCCCGAGCCCCGACGGCGCCGTGGACGTCAAGGTGCTCGACTTCGGCATCTCCAAGGTGGTGGACGCCAGCTCCGACGAGGCATCCTCCCCGCTCACGCAGTGCCACGTGCTCCTGGGCTCGCCGCCGTACATGTCGCCCGAGCAGCTCTGGTGCACGCGAGACGTGGACTTCGGCACGGACATCTGGTCGTTGGGCGTGATCCTCTATGAGATGCTCACCGGGGTTCTGCCTTTTCGTGGCCGAAACGACCACGATCTGCGCAACTGCGTCACGACGCATTCACCGCCGTCTCTCCGCCGGCTTCGCCCGGATGTCTCACCCGAGGTGGAGCAGGTCGTCCTGCAATGTCTGGCCAAGGAACCGGGTCACCGGTACCCCTCCGCCGCGCATCTTGCCGAAGGATTGCGTCGCTGCACGTCGCCGAGGATGCCATCGGGAGTCTCGTCGTCCGAGAGGGCGTCTCGTTCTTCTGCGGGGATCTTTCTGATGGCCGCGGTGTTGGCCCTCTTCGTCTCGGGAGGCCGCCTCGCCGAGCGGCCCCGCATCGAGCCCCTCGCTGGTCCGCCCGCGCAGGCACGTCCCGCAGAACCCGATGGGATCGTCGTGCGCGACGTCGCCAGCCCCGTCCCACCTGGCGGCTCCCGGAGCGACAGTGCCCAGCAGCCGCGCGGCTCACAGAACGCCGGGGATGAAGACGGCGATCATTCGATCCGGTCTTCGGACCTCTTGCCGCGCGGCCCACGATTCACCGTCACGGACGAGCAGTGCACCGTTGGCGCCGGGGGTCAGGTGTCCGCGAGCGAGCCGCGCGGTCATGGACAGTGGTCGCATGCCTCCGGCCTCCAGGTCCCTCTCGGCCAAAGCGAGCGCCTGCAGCGCCACGCTCGGGTCGCCCCGCTGTGAGGCGAGCCCCGCGGAGATGAGGTGCGCCAGCCCGGCCGCTCCCGTGTTGCCTTCGCCGAGCAGCGCCCGCGCATCGGCGGCCGCCATGCGAAGCAGGGACCTGCTTCGGGCGGGGGCCTGCCGCGCCCGAGCGATGGCCGCGCGCGCGTGCAGATGTCGGTAGAAGATGCGAATGACCGGCGAGGCGTGGAGCAGGACGCGACTCGCCGCCGATCGCTCTTGGGAGAAGAACGCCCAGGCCTCGTCGAGGTGCCCGAGGTACAAGGCGACCTGAGCCAGCCCGTAGCCTGCGTTGTAGTCCAGAATCGGGAAGCGCGCCGCGGGCCAGTGCTGTCGCAGATCCCGCAGCTCTCGCTGCGCCACTTCCGGTTCGTCCTGCATCAGACGCAGAAGGTGCGAGCTGCCCAAGAGCGCGAGGCACGCTGGCGCGAACCGGTCCCCGCGCTCCTCGCAATCGCGCAGCTGCTGCTGCAGCCGGCGCTGCGACTCGCGCAGCTCGCCAGCCAGCATCGTCGCGGCGAGGGACAACGCCCGCACGATGGACAATTCCCAGGATGCGCCCTTGCCCTTGGCCATGAACGCGCTTTCAGCCGCCGCGGCCTCGCGCCGGCATTCGCCCCACTGTCCCAGGCCGAAAGCCGCGATGGTTCGCGCGAAGGTCGGCCAATGGAGCTCGCTCTTGTCCGACACACGCTCGCATGCCTGGTCCAACGCCCGCATCAGCCGGCGGTAGCGCGTCTCCGTTCCCCGCAATCCGGTCAACGCCGCCTCGGCGGCCAAGGCTCGCACGACCCGACTGGGCTCGCCAGCCTTGAGCGCGTCCAGAATGTGGTAGCTCTGAATGTACGCGGCCCGAACCGGGTCGACGAACAGGCCCAGGAACGCCGTCCAAGCCAAATCGGTGCGCAAGACCAGCGCGCGCGGGATGTCGCGCTCGTCGCGGGGGCGGAAGCTCAGGCCTCGCAGCCGCAGCAGGCCGCCTCGCCACGCGATGCCCGCTGCCATGGTCGCGAAGCTCTCGGCCCTTCGCCAGGGCACGGTCCCCAATTCCTGGCTCATCATCGAGAGGCCCGCGTCGATCTCGCCGATGCGCAGCAGTTGCTCGGCGGCCTTGCGTCTCAGCTCGTGCGCGTTGGTCGGATCGAGGGCGGCCGCGGCGTCGTACGAGTCGGCGGCCTTACGACCGAGACCAGCATCGGCATGGGCGTCACCCGACTCCTGGTAGAGAGCAGCGGTGCTCCGGTCGCCCGCGAGCGCGATGGCCCTCTCGTAGAGCCGTGCCGCGCGATTGAATGCGGCCTGCGCGGCGGCTCTCTGCGCGGCCAGGATCGTGTATCGAAGCGCACGCTCGTCGTCACCCGCGGCTTGGAAGTGGACGGCCATCTGTTCGGCGTCGCCTCCGTGCGCCTCCAGGGCCGCCCCCAGGCGCCCATGCACGCCCGTGCAGCTCTCCGTAGACATCGCCGCCTCGACGACCTCGCGGATGCGATCATGGTGAGGCTCCACCCACGAGCCATCGCCGAACGGTCGGGCCAGTCTGCTCGTGTACAGGACAGCCAGCGCGTCGCTGGGCCCGGCATCATCATCGGCCGCCGCGCGCGCCGTCGCGATGGACAAGGGCTGTCTGGCGAGACTCAGCACCTCCAGAAGCCGTCGCGCACCCGTCGGCAACCGGCCGATCCTCTCCAGCAGCAGGTCGTCCAGCCGTAGCTGGCGCCGGGCCGAACCCTCTTCCCCTGCCATCTCCCTGCGCGCGTGTCCAACCAGCTCGTCGAGGAAGTAGGGAATCCCGCCCGCCTCTTCCACAATCGCTGCCAGCGCGGGGTGACGGTCGCCGAGCAGCGATTCCGCGAAGGCACGCGCTTCATCGGGCCGCAGTCGTCCCAGCTCGATCGTGCAGCGCTTGGCCTTGGCCCCCGCGAGGACCTGCCGCAGGTCGGCCAGTACCGGGTTGTCGCTCAGCTCGGTGCGATAGGTCGCGATGAACAGCAACGGTGGCGTGGACTCCGAGGTCAAAATGCGCTGAAGCGGCGCGAGGCTGTCCCGATCGCTCCACTGCACGTCGTCCACGAACACCACCAACGGATGCTCATCCGCGATCCGCCCGAGCATCTCCTCGAAGGCATCGAAGGCCTTGCGGCGCAGCTCGACCGCATCCGGCGCCTGGGCTGCGAACACCCTCCTGCGAGCCCGGGCGATCGCCGTCACCTGGAGGAGCGCCGGGAAGACCTGGACCAGCTCGCCAAGGTTGCGCGGCAGCAGGGCCTCTACCCGTCCCGAGGGCAGGCCCCGCAGATACAGGGCCAGTGCGTCCACGACGCCGTCGAAGAGCTTGAACCCGATGGATTCGTGCTCGTAGCAGCGACCTTCGAAGATCACGCTGCCCTTCACTTCCGCGCGAACGCCGGACAGGAAGTGCTGCACGAGCGCTGTCTTGCCCATTCCCGACGGACCGGCGACTTCGACCACCGACGGCCGCCCCGCGACACAATCGGCAAGCGCGTCCTGCAAGGCGCTGAGGTGCTCGGCGCGCCCGACGAACGACGTAGGCGAGGGCGGCTGCTTGGGTGTGTCTGGCGGCGCCAGGCTTGCGGTCTCGCCCGCCAGGCGTCGCACGATCTCCATGCCTCCGGGCCGCTCGCTGGGATCGCGGCGCAGGAGCGCCGAACAGAGCGTGTCGAGCGTCTCCGGGATCTCGGGCACCAGGCTGCGTGGGCCGGGAGGGTTCCCCGAGGTCTTCTCCAGCATCAACTCGAGCCCCGAGCTGCGCCAGGGGAGGCGTCCGGTGAGGGCCTCATAGAGCATGACGCCGACGCTGTACCAGTCGCTTGCCGCCGTGGCCGCGGCTTGCGCGAACAGCTCAGGGGCGAGGTAGTCGAGGCTCCCGAAGAGTCGCGAGCTGTGGTGGCTATCCTGCACACTTCGCGCAAGGCCCAGATCGAGCACCACCACCCGTCCGGCGTCATCGACGAGGACGTTGGAGGGCTTGAGATCGCGATGCAACCAGCCCGCCTCGTGCAGGGCGAGCACACCGTTGCATAGCTGGGTGAACGTTCGCCTTATCGCATCCACCGCCGCCGGCAGCGACTCGCGGCATCGTCGCAGGTGATCGAGAATGGGCAGGCCTTGGATGAGCTCCATGGTGAAGAACAGAAGCCGTCCTTCGGAGAAGAGCTCGTAACACCGGACCAGGTTGACCAGCCGGAGCTGGGCAATCGCGCGAAACTCCCGCTTGAACTGCAGGAGGCTCTCGCTTTGAACGTTGCGCAGCACCTTCAGCGCCACACGCTGGCCCAGCTTCCGGTCGAAGGCCCGATAGACCACTCCGAATCCGCCGGCACCGATCTCCGTCTCCAGGGAGAATCGTTCGTTGCCCGCGAACGTGAGCAGCGGCGGGGAACCTTCCGAGCGTGTTTCGGATCGGGACAGCGCCTGGTGGGCGGCGAGCAAAGACTCGACCTCGGCGCGCAGTGCTTCGTCGTCGGCGCACTGTTCGGCAACCAGCGCCGCCCGTTCGCTCGCCTCGCATTCGACGGCACGGAAGAAGACCTCCTTGGCCCTTCGCCATCGCTCGGGCGAAGTGATGGGCGCCCCCGACTGCTTCATGGGCCTGTCACCGTGGCTCGGCTTGCGGTGTCTCGGCCTGCAGCCGGCGCCACAGCCATGCCCTGGCCATCTGCCACTCGCGCTTGGCGGTCGCCGGCGATATCTCCAGCAGCTCAGCCGTCTCGTCGATGGTGAGTCCCCCGAAGAAGCGGAGCTCGATGAGCCGTGCTTGCATCTCATCGATGGCCGCAAGCGCTTCGAGCGCATCGTCCACCTCGATCAGACTTGGCGCGATCGATGGATCCTCTATCTCGGAGACGTCGAGGGTCAGGCTCTGCCACTGGCCGCCGCGTTTCGCGCTGTTGCGGGCTCGGGCATAGTCGACCAGCACCCGGCGCATGACTGTGGACGCGACGGCGAGGAAGTGCCCCCGATTCTTCCAGCTCGTGCCCGACTGATTGACGAAGCGCAGATACACCTCGTGTACGAGCGCCGTGGCGCTGATGGAATGGCCATGGCGTTCGCCCAGCATCAGATGCCGGGCGCGGCTCCGCAGCTCATCGTAGAGGGTCTCAAGCAAGCGGTGCTGAGCTTCCTTGTCGCCGCTCGACCAAGCGGACAGCAGCGAAGTGATGTCGTCGGTCGCGGACCTCTGCTTCACGATCGTCTCCGGGCGGTGAGCTCCAACCGTCGAACACGGACGGCCGGATGTCAACGGAGAACGCGATGTGGCCTGCGCTTCGGGCGAGCAGGTGGTCTCTCATCGCCTAGGCGCCGAGGGCGGCCGCTGGTAGAGCGCCGGCGATGGCTCTCGCCTTGTCGCCGCGCCAGTCAATCCACCTGGTGATGCCCACCAAGATCGCCGTCGGCAACACATTGATGTCGATGCTCTTGAGCCGGCGGGTACTGCCGGGCTCGCTCTCCTCGTAGATGGCGAAGTGCAGGTGATTCGGCACGGATCCCTTGGCGGTCACGTTGCCAATGCGGCCGACCTGGTCTTGCGTGGTCACGCGTTTCTGGTTGGTGAGGGAGGTCATGTGCATGTAGCCCGAGTACCAGGGGCGAACACGGCGGCCGTTGCGAAGCTGGAGGGGCTCGTGGTGCTTGACGACGAGGTATCCGTAGGACGGGTCGTTGACCACGACGTCGCCGTCATACACGGGGTAGACGGGCTTGCCGGCATCACGGTCACCTTCCAGATTGAGGTCGAAGGCGTGCCGGTCGTCGGCGCCGCCGTACCCTCGGCCCACGGCGTGAAAGGGACTGCCGTACGTCTGCGACCACCCGGTGCCCGCCACCGGGCTGCGGTAGTGGGGCATTGGCGGGGCGAAGACAGACGGACTGAGCCTGTACCAACGGTCGTCCGGGCGTCTGGTTCTCGGGTTGACGACCGGATCGCCCAGGCACCACCCGTCGCAGGCCACGGTGGTGCGCGCAGGCAGCCGAGGCAGACAGATATTGGGCAGGCGACGAAATGCTCCCCGGACGGGCGCTCGATGCAGGGCCAGCTCGTGATTGGGGGTGGTAACCGTGAAGCGCGCCGCGTGGATCTGGGTCCGTTTCTTGCCCCAAAGCAGACAGCTCGGCTTGACCGGGCTGCCTGGGGCGCTTCCCGAGACCAATGCCGACGGTATCCAGACTGCGTATCCGTCTCTCAAGAAGCAGGTATCCATCTTCATTGTCATGGCCGTGTTCTCCTTGCCGAGGAATTGGGGCGGGTGGCGCCGGTCGCGGCGGGGCGAGAGCGCTACCCACAGGTCAATGCGTAAACCGGAGGAAGACCGGCTCAAGCGCAGTCCGCGTTTTTCACACCGCTCGAGGCCGCACCGAGTCCAATAGGCTCGATCCGTGAGACAGTCGCGGCACGAGAAGCCCTTCATCGCGTGGCTGCAACGGCTCTCAAACGGTGGCTCGCATGGATGGCTCCGTCTCTGGCATCGACGCGGCTCGATCGAGCGACGACGCTCGGTACGCGGCCGCTACGTACGCGTCCAGCTCAGCGGAACGGACTACCTGAACATGGCCGAGGTCCAGGTCATGGGTCGCCAAAGCCCGGGGTGGCCGCGCACCGCGAGGTGATACCATGGCGCATGCGCAACTCCGAGGAGCCAGGCCGCGGCGCGCACCGCCCATTGCGGTGGGCCTGGTGGATCATGGGGCTTTACGGGCTGCTGGCGCTGATCGTGCTTCCGGTCTTTCCACATCTGCCGTCGGCCAACGAGTTCAGCCGCTGGGCGCTCAGCGCCGCCATCGTCGAGCGTGGCTCGTTCGAGATTCACCCCGAGCTCGCGTTGCTCGGGGATCGCGTCATCGACGTGGCCATCGTGGACGGAAAGCTCTACTCGGACAAGGCCCCGGGCGGCTCGCTGCTGGCCGTCCCGGCCTATGCGCTCGCTCGCGTTTTCATCGGTCCGCCGGACGCGAACAACCTACGCGCCAGTGTGACCGTCATGCGCCTGCTCACTTGCACGTTGCCGCTCCTGCTCTTGTCCTTCTGCCTGGCAAGGCAAGCGCGCAGGGTCGAGATCGCTCCGCAAAGGATCGCCTTCGGCGTCGCGGTCCTGCTCTTCGCCACGCCGCTCCTCGCCTATGGGCTCCTGCTCTTTTCGCACGCCATGACGGCAGCCGCGCTCTTCGGGGGGTGGCTGCTGCTCTTCGGCAGCTTGGACCTGTCCGAGTCGCGGCGCGAGCTCTACGCCGGTTCGCTGCTGGGCCTGGCGGCCATCTGCGAGTATCCCGCCGCGGTCCCGGCGGGCGTGCTCGTGCTCTGTGCCCTCCGCCGCCGAGGCTTTGTCGGTGGGCTTCGCATCGCCGTCGGGGCGCTACCTCCACTGGCCGCGCTTGCCCTTTACAATCGCAGCGCCTTCGGCAGCGTGTTCGCGTTGTCACTCGGGTTCGAGCGCGCCGCCGAGTTTCGACAGCTGCACAGCTCGTTCATGTTCGGCTTCCGTGTCCCTTCACCGTGGACCGCCGCGCGCTTGCTCTTCGACCCCAGCAAGGGGCTGCTGCTGTTTTCGCCCGTGTTGTTCCTGGCGTTGGCGGCGATCCCGCGTGCATGGCGCAGTATGGACCGGGGGGCCTTCTGGGGCCTCGTCATGGCCCCGCTGGCGCTGTTGCTGGTTTATGCGGGGTTCGCCAACTGGCACGGAGGTTGGTCCGTGGGCGCGCGCTACCTGGTGCCGACGATCCCGTTCTTGACGTACCTCTTGCTGCAAGGGCCCCCACGCGCTGTCGACGCCGTCCTGCTGGGTGCCTCCGTCGCCGCGATCGCGCTCACCTCGTTGGTCTTTCCCTTCGTGTCCCCCGGCTATGCGTTCCCGTGGGCGTCCTTCGCGATGCCGTTGCTGGCCCAGGGCTTGGTGGCGCCCAACCTGCTTCACCACGTGTGGCGCCCGATGGCGATCGCGGTGCCATTCTTGGCGGTGGGCGTGGCTGTCGTGCTGGCTGTCGGGCCGCGCCTGGCCCTGCGCGCGGGGGCGGGCATGGTGGCCTGGGTGCTGGTCGGCCTCTTGGCGGTGGCTTCGTGGTTCCCGGACGGCGATGGCTCGCGCTGGTACGTCGAGAAGTCCTACTTCGAGCGCTTGGACGTCTGGCGCAAGCCTCCGCCCCCCATCGATCCTCGTACCTTGCTTCAACTGCAAATCGATCGGCTGCTGCCGCCATCGAGCTGGCCTTTCTGATGCGAGCGCCACCCGGGTCGCCGAATTTGGACGGCACGATACAATCCTGCCGATGAAGGAGTCTCGCGCGATGTGGTTGGGCCGGCGGTGGCTGCTCGCCGCGGCCGCCATCATCACCGCGCCGCTGGCCCTGCTGTTCGGCCGGGTCGTGCTGTTCGGCGAGACCTTCGGCGACCGCGATCTGGCCGCCTACTACCATCCGGCCAAGCGGCTGGTCGCGGCGCTGGCCATCGCGTCGGGCGGCGTGCCGACCTGGAACCCCTTCTTCGGGTCGGGACAACCGTTCGCCGCCAATCCCGAGCACGAGGTTTTCCACCCGCTGACCACGCTGCTCTTCTTTCTGCCTTTCGAGCTCGCCTTTCGCCTGCAAGTCATCGTCCCCATCCTGGTGGCGCTGCCGAGCATGTACGTCCTGCTACGCACCTTGCGTCGCACACAGACCGCCTCGCTGTTCGGCGCCGTCGCGTGGGCCTTCGGGGGCTACCTGCTCTCCACGACCAATCTGCTGCCGCAGCTATTCGCGGGCGCTCCCTTGCCGCTCACCTTGGCCTTGAGCCTCCGACTGCTCCAGCGCCCCAACCTGCCTGACCTCGTGGGGCTGGCGCTCTGTTTCGGCAGCCAATGCCTGGCCGGCGAGCCGTCGACGCTGCTGATGGTGCCGTTGCTCGTGCTCGCCGCGGCGCTGGTAGAGCGTCGGCGCCAGAAGCGCAGGGGCGTGGCATATGCCGTGGCAGGCCTCGTGCTGGGCGCTGCGCTGGGCGCGGCGATCCTGCTGCCAGGCGCGCACCATGCTGGCAAGACCGACCGCGCGGCGGGCCTGTCCCAGGCCGAAGCGAGTAGCTGGTCCATGCCCGCGGCCCGCGCCCTCGATCTGCTCTCGCCGCATGCCTTGGGTCGCGTGGTGCCCGGCGATGAGCACAGCTATTGGGGCGGCTCGCTTTATGGATGGCGGAAGAGCCCCTACCTATACTCGCTCTATCCCGGGCTCCTGGTCAGCCTGCTCGCGCTCTCGGCATGGTGGTGCCGCCGCCGGGCACTCTGGCCGTGGCTCGTGCTGTCGGCCCTCGGGTTTGCGCTGGCCCTGGGCGACCACGCGCCACTGTGGTCGCTTCTGCGGCGGTTGCCGTTGCTCGATGCCATCCGTTACCCGGAGCGGTTCGCGCTTCTGGCCGTGTTTCCCCTCGTGGTCAGCGCGGGCATCGGCTTCGACCTCTTGCTGCTCGGGATCGCGCGGACGCGACGGGCGCTGGCGTGGTGGCTGGCGCTTCCCGCGGCGTTCGCGTTGGTCGGGGTCGCAGCCGTGGCCCTCTTGCACGAGCGCCTCGGCGGCGACTTTCCGGTGCGCCAAACCGTCTGGGATGGCGTGCGCGTGGTCGGGATCGCGGCCGCCGCGTTCGTGCTGCTTCGATGGCGCTGGCGGGCCGGACGTCGGGCCTTGGGGCTTTTGGCGTGCGCGCTGCTCGCCTTCGACCTGGGCCAGGCTGCGACCGGTATCGTGCACACGACCACGGTCGCGGCACTGTCGGCCCCGCCCACGGTCTTCCGTCCGCTGCTCGAACGCCAGGAGGATCAAGTGCTGTTCCACGCCGCCGAGTGGCACCCGACCATGCAGGGCCTGGCCGGCATGGCGAAGCCGCCCATTCCGGCGCAGTGGGGTCTGGCGCTCACCTTGGAGAACGACTTCGATCGCACCTTCCTGGCTTCGACCAACCAGGCGACACGGATGTTCTGGCAAGCCATCGCGCAGAGCCCGATGCTGCAAGCGCCGCTGCTCGAACGCCGCGGGGTGACCGCCATGCTGCGCATCCGGCCTGGTTCCCGTTGGGCGGGCGAACAGGTGGTGGGGCCCGATGGGCGAGGCGTGCTCGAGATGCTGACCAGCCCCAAGGCGCGGCCGCTGCTCTCGTCGGTCGCCCGCGTGGAGATCGTGCACGGCCCGAGCGACTGGCTGGCCGCGGCGCTGCGCCTTGGAGCGGAGATGCGCGACACTGCCTGCGTGGAGGCCGATGGGCTGCCCGATCCGCGCGTCGCCGCGCCGGGGCCCGTCGCACCCGCCACGGTCCGCATCACCGGACGCGCGCCCAATCGCCTGACCGCGCAGGTGGTGGGGCAGGGCCCGACGGCGTCCTTCTTGGCGTTCAACCAGACCTGGGACGAGGGCTGGCGCCTCGCCGTCGATGGGATCGCGCAGCCGTTGTTGCGCACCGACATCGCGCTCTCCGGCTTCGTGGTCTCGCCCGGATCCCACACGGTGGTACTCGAATACCAGGATGGATGGGTTGACGCGGGGGTGACCATCTCGCTCGCCACGGCGCTGCTCTGCCTCGCCCTCATGCTGGTCCACGTTCGGCGCAGGCGCATGGCCACGGGGATTGCGGCGTCAGATCTCGTGTAACGGCATTGTGGAGTGTGAATGTATCTTTTGTGACCAAGGCCGGAATCTTCTGCGACGTCGCTGCATCTGACTGCTAACCTTACGCCCCACACGGGGGGACGACAGAGATGAGCAGCAAGCCCGCCACACCAGAGAACAAGACCGACGAGCACGGACGACGAGGATTCTTCGCGGTGATAGGAGGGCTGACGGCAGCCTGGGTCGGTGGCGCCGCCTATCCCGTCTATCGCTACCTGAGCCCGCTTCCGGCGCCGGATCCGTTCGCCCAAGGGCACGTGAAGGTCGACGGCGTTCAGCTCGCGGACGTCGCCAAGCCGGGTGCCGCAAAGGCAGGCGGCTACGCCGGGCGAGGTCTGGTGGTGATGCGCACCGCCGACGGCTCGCTGCGCGCCTTCGATACCAAGTGCAGTCACGCGGGCTGCAACGTCAGGTTCGAAGGCACGCGCTTCGTCTGTCCCTGCCACGACGGCGTGTACGACCTCGACGGGAAAAACATCGCCGGACCTCCACCCCGTCCGCTCGTCGAGCTGGCCGTCGCCGAAGCCGAAGGTGCCCTCGTGGTTTCCCGCAAGGTAGGGGGCAAAGCTTGACCATGGACACCGAGCTCGCCGAGATTCCTCGAGACGCCGACGCGCACCTTCCTTCCGCCGACACCCGAGCGGGCAAGCTCTCACGTGCCCTGCTTGGCCGCTACCCCGTGTGGCCCATCATCGATTTCTTGAGCAAGAAGTCGGTGCCCAAGCACCGCCACTCGGCGTGGTACGCCATGGGTGGCATCGCGATGTTCTTCTTCATGGTGCAGATCGCGACCGGCATCCTGCTGATGGTGTACTACCGCCCAAGCCAGCCCTGGCAGTCGGTGCAGAGAATCGTGACCGAGGTGCCGTTCGGCAACGTGATTCGCAGCATTCACCATTGGGCCGCGAACCTGATGGTGCTGACCTTGTTCTTCCACTTGTTCAGCACCTTCTTCATGAAGGCCTATCGCCGGCCTCGCGAGGGCACCTGGCTGACCGGGCTCGGCCTGATGGGGTTGACCATGGCATTCGGCTTCTCGGGGTACCTTCTGCCTTGGGATGACCTGTCGTTCTTCGCCACCCGCGTGGGGATCTCCGAGATCGAGAAGGCGCCCGGGGTGGGGATGTGGCTCGCGAACCTGGTCCGCGGTGGCAGCGACGTCACCGTCGAGACCATCGGGCGCTTCTATCCGCTCCACGTGGTGGTGTTGCCCCTGGTCGTGCTGGGCCTGCTCACCGTGCATCTCTTGCTGGTGCAGATCCAGGGTGTCAGCGCGCCGGATTCCTACTGGAAGAAGCCCCCCGAGGAGCGCAAGTCGGTGAGCTTCTTCGGTCACTTCTTGATTGGCGAGATCCCGATCTGGTTGTTCATGGGCGCGCTGCTGTGCGCGCTAGCCGCGTTCTTTCCGCGCAGCCTGGCCCCCGAGGCCGATCCCACGGCGCCGGCACCTTGGGGCATCAAGCCCGAGTGGTACTTCTTGTCGCAGTATCAGGCGCTCAAGCTCTTCCCTGGCAAGCTGGAGCTCCTGGGGCAGGCGATGCTGGGCGGGATTCCAGCCCTGGCGTTGCTGATTCCGTTCGTCGACCGCAGCATCCCATCCGACAAGCGCGGACGCTTGATCACACGCGCGGGGATCGCCGCCCTGGTGGGGCTTCTGGCCATGACCGTCTGGGGGTGGCTGTCATGAACTATCCCGTGTGGGACGTTCCCTTCCTCGGCGCGGGCCTGGTCGTCGCCATCATCGCCATCATCCACATCCTGATCTCGCACATCGCGGTGGGCGGCGGCGCCTTGCTGTTCGTCGCCGAGATGTGGGCCGAGCGGCAGCCCGACGGCGCCCGCGTGCGCGCTTGGCTGCACCGCTACGCGACCTTCTTCCTGGTCTTCACGACCGTCGCGGGCGCCATGACCGGCGTGGGCATCTGGTTCTCCATCCAATTGGCCAGCCCCGAGGCCACGAGCCTGCTCATCCACCAGTTCGTGTTCGCCTGGGCGACCGAGTGGGTGGCCTTCATCGGCGAGCTCACCGTGCTCTACCTCTATTACTACGGCTGGTCCTCCAACAGCCGGCGCATGCAGGTGTTCCTGGCTGGCGCGTACTTCGTCATCGCCTGGATCTCGCTGGTCATCATCAACGGGATCCTGACCTTCATGCTGACGCCCGGCGGATGGACCCTGGAGAACAAGGACATCGTCGCGGGCTTCTTCAACCCGGGGTACACGCCGGCGTTGCTCCTGCGCACGGTGGTCATGTTCCTGCTAGCGGGCCTGAGCGCGCTGGTGGTGGCCTCGCGCATCGAGGAGGAGTACCTGAAGGAGCGCGTGGTGCGCTTCGCGGTCAAGTGGGTCGTGCCCGCCGCGGTGTTGGCGCCCATCTTCATGGTTTGGTACTGGACCACGCTGCCGTCCTTGCCGGTGAAGCTCACCTACGAAGGGGTGGCTGGTCTGGCCGGGGGCAAGCTCGAGGTCCTGACCCGGGCGGTGTGGTTGGCGGCCATGGCAGCGTCGTTGCTCATCGCTGGCGCGCTGGTGGTGGGCCTGCGGCCTCGGGCCGTGACCACCACGGCGGCCGTCGCCTTGCTTGGCGTGGCGCTGCTCGGAATCTCGGGCGCCGAGTTCTTCCGCGAGATGGCCCGCAAGCCGTTCGTGGTGCGAGACGTCCTCTACTCGAATTCGCTATGGGTCAAGGACGCGGACGCGGCCACCCGGGCCAAGCCCTTCTTGTCGCGCGCGAAGTGGCACCCCGAGGTGGCACCGCTGTCCGCCGAGCACGGAGAATGGATGTTCCGCCTGCAGTGTGCGAGCTGCCACACGCTGCACGGGTATCGCGCGCTGGACACCCGCACCGCCGCGTGGTCCGGCGTTTTCGGGTTCAAGTGGCTTGCGACCATGGACAGCCAGAGCGTGATGCCGCCCTTCCAAGGCGACGACGAGGACCGGGCCGCGCTGTCCGCCTTCCTGGTCTCCATGCAGGGCGCGGCCATCAGCGGCTCATGCGTGCTCGCCGATGCTCGCGCGGTCGCCAGCGCTGCCAGCGCCACGTCGAACGACCTGCCACCCCCGTCGGGCGCACCCGCCAGCGCTGTCCCGGCCAACGCCGATCCTGTTGCCGAGGTGAAGCCATGACGCCTCCGATTCCACCCTTCGATCCGCTCGGGCTGCCGTTGCCCGCGTTCCTATTGCAGGCGCTCGCCTATCTGACGTTCACCCTGCACATCGTCGCCATGCAGTTCACCTTGGGTGGGGCCATTCTCCTGCACGCGACCTGGCTGCGGGCCCGGCGCGGGGGGGCGAGCGCCGGCACCTCCGCCACGATGGCGCGCTTTTGGGGCACCGGGCTGCCGCTGGGCTTCTCTTACTTGGTGACCTTCGGCATTCCGCCGCTGCTGTTCCTGCAGGTGATGTACGGACAGTTCTTCTACAGCTCGTCGGTGCTCATCGGGGCGTTCTGGATCAGCGTGATTCCGCTGCTCATCACGGGCTACGGGGCGGCGTACTGGCACAAGCTGACGCGCGACTCGCGTCCACGTGGTCAGACCGTCGCCATTGCGATCTCTCTGCTGGTGTTGCTGCTCATCGGCTTCATCTACGTGAACAACCTCACGCTCTCGATGACGCCCGACCGCTGGCTGGGGCTCTACCAGGCCCATTCGGGCGGTGGCACGCTGAACCTGGGCGAGCCGACCCTGCTGCCCCGCTACCTGCTCATCCTGTCGCCGGCCCTGGTGGTGGGTGGGCTCGCCTTGGTGATTCGGGCAGCCGTGCTGCGCAAGTGGGACCGCCCGGAGGACGCGCGTTCCTCCCAGCGTCTCGGTCTTCGCACGATGGTGATCGGCGCGGCGGTCGAGGCTCTGTCCGCGGCGTGGATGCTGGCAGCCCTGCCACAAGCGGTTCGCTCCGTGGTCACGGCCGGCGGGCTGCTGTCCGTGCTGGCGGCGCTCGGGGCATTGCTCGGGATCGGTGCCCTCGCGCTCGCCTGGCTTTCGGGCAAGTCCGCGCGGCCCGGCCTGAGGCTCGCTTTGTTCGCGTCGGCGCTGCAGCTCGGCGCCACGGCCGCCATGGTGGTGCTGCGCGACTTCGTTCGCCACGCGTACCTGCGGCCGTACTTCGACCTGGGGCGTGTCGAGGTGCAGCCGCAATGGGGCATGTTCGCGCTCTTCGCGGCCGTGTTGGTGGTCGGCGTCGTGTTCATGGCCGTGACCACCAGCCGGACCGTGTCCGCGCTGGCCGCTCGTCGGTAGCGTCGTCAGTTCGCCAAGATGGCGTCGACGATGACGGCGCCCATCACCACCACGGCGTAGTAGTTGATGGCGTTGAACGCCTGCCCGATCCCTCGCTTGCTGGGGTTGCGCAGCGAGCGCCAGGCGATGAGCACGAGCCACGCGCCCGCCACCACTAGGCCAAGGCCCAGGAACGGCGAGCGCGACAACCCGAAGATGGGCAACAGCAGGGCCGAGGCCGCGGTGACCGTGGTCCACATGAAGGTGATCCGCGCCAGCGAGCCCAGCCCCATGGCGCGCACGAAGGTCGGGAATCTCGCCTGCTCGTAGTCGTCGCTGATGCGCATGGCGAGCAGCCAGAAATGCGGGACCTGCCACATGAGTAGAAAGAAGGAGAGCGACAGAATCGGCCCGTCGATGCTTCCCCCTGCGCACACCCACCCGATGGCAGGCGGAATGGCGCCGATCACCGAGCCCACCACCGAGGCCACCGAGCTCACGCGCTTGAGATAGGTGTAGATGCCGTTGTACCAGAGCACCGCCAGGGCACCGAGGCCGAGGGCCAGCCAGCCGCCTTGGGAGTAGAGGAGGCCGAGCGCGAGCACGCCCAACGCCGCCGCCCAAACCACCGCCATCGCCGGCGAGATCTTCCCCGACGGAATCGGACGACTGCGCGTCCGCGCCATCAGCGCGTCCAGCTTGTGCTCTTGCGCTTCGTTGAGCGCGCACGCGGCGAAGGCCAGCAGCAGAATCCCGATCGACATGACCAGCAATCCCCAATCGAGTCGATGGCTGTACGCGACGAATCCCGTCGCGGCGGACACCGTCGACATGATGGAGATGGGGAACTTGAACAGCTGGGCCAGGTCGCGTGTGTTCACGGCGCCTCCTCTCATTGCAGCGATTTGATGTACGCGATGAGATCCGCGATGTCGCTTTCCTTCAGGTCGGCGCGGGGCATGTCCGCGGAGAAGCCCTTGACGATCTCCTTGGGCGGGTGGTGGATCGAGCGTCGCAGGTAGTCCTCGTCCGCGGTGACCTTGGTTTCTCGGCCATCGGTGAGGACCGTGACCTCGCGGCCGAACAGGCCCTTCCAGGTGGGGCCCACCAGCTTGCTGCCGTCGTTGGTGTGACACGAGACGCAGCCCTTGAGCTTGAAGGCCTTCTCGCCCCGGTGCGGATCTGGAACGGTGTTCGTGTCCGCCTCGGCGAGGGGCGGATCGCTGGAGTCGCCGAAGTACCATCGGGCGAACTTCTCCTCGGGGATCACATGCACCTTGGACAGCATGTAGGAATGGTTCACGCCGCACATGACGGTGCACTCGATGTCGAAGTCACCCAACTTCGTCGCCTGGAACCAGGTGTAGTTGGCCTTGCCAGGGACCACGTCGGCCTTGATGCGAAAGGCGGGGATGAAGAAGCCGTGCAGGACGTCTACCGACTTCAGGTCGAGCCGGATCGGCCGGTCCACGGCCACGAACAGCTCCGAGGTCTGACGACCGTTGGGGTAGGTGAAGGTCCACGCCCACTGTCGCCCCGTCACCTGGATGGCCATGGCGTCCCGGGGAACCTCGCGCAGATAGCGGTAGTTGGTCCAACCGTAATAGAACATGGTCAAGAACAGAAGCAGCGGGATGCCGGTCCACAGCGCCTCGAGCAGGTGGTTGTTGTGAATGTCTTCTCCCTGGGCGCTGCGCGTCCGCCGGTAGCGGATCACGAAGTAAATCATGAGCGCCGTGATGAAGACCAAGAACGCGATGGTCAACGCGGAGATGTACAGGAAGACCGCATCGACCTTGTCCGAAACGCTGGAGGCACCGCCAAACATCGTGGTTTACCTGTAGAGATAGTCCGTGAACGTGAGGAAGAGGGAGATCACGAGCAAGCCCAGCGCCGCCACCACCATGTACTTGAGGGCCGTGTTCTCGTACTTGAGGTGCATGAAGTAGTAGAAGACCAGGCTGGCCTTGGTCGGTGTGATGACTAGCAACCCGAGCAGGATCAGGCTCTCGTTGTGGGTCGCGCTGAGTCCGACCAACGCGAAGGTCAACACCACCAGGACCACCCACACCTTGATGAAGGTGCCGTAGCCAACGATGTGACCGTGTTCGGCTTCGCTATGTGCGCTTTGGCTCATGAAGTGACTCGTCGGGCAGCTACGCTGCGAGGTAGAAGAGGGGCAGAAGGAAGATCCAGATCACGTCGACCAAGTGCCAGTACAGGCCGGCGTTCTCCAACTTGATGAAGTCGTCGTGGCGAATCCTGTCACGCACGAGGAGGACCAGCATGACCGCCATCACGATCACGCCCACGGTCACGTGCAGGCCGTGCAGGCCGGTCATGCCGTAGTAAAGGCCGAAGAACAGGCGCTCACCCGGGGGGCGCGCCGCCAGTTGCTCGGATCCGGGGTAGACGCCGTGGTGAATCTTGGCGCTCCACTCGAAGAACTTGTTCACCAGGAATACGCAGCCGAGCACCATGGTCGAGGCCAGGAAGAAGATCGACTGGCCCTTCCGGCGCAGCCTGATGGCGACGATGGACAGCACCATGGTCAAGCTGCTGGTGAGCAGCACCATGGTGTTGGCCACGCCCAGCTTGACGTTCAGCTCTTTCGAGGCCTCGTGGAAGGCCATGGGATGCATCTCGCGGTAGACGCCATAGGCGATGAACAGGCCACCGAACAACACGAGCTCGGTGAACACGAAGATCCACATGCCCATCTTGGCGCCGAGGTAGTCGCGGTGCTCGACGGGCTCGGCGGTCGACGTGGTCTCGACGGTGCCATTCATCGCGCGGGCTCCTTGGCGGGAGGATTGAACTGGTAAGGATCCTCCGTGATGGTGGGCAGCTCGCCGAAGTTCTCCGTGGGCGGCGGCGATGGGACGCTCCACTCTAGGGTCACGCCACCCCACGGGTTGCCCGGGACCTCGACCTTGCGGCGAAGGCCGCGTGCCAGGTTCCAAACCATGATGAGGATCCCGGCCACCATGATCCAAGATCCCACCGTCGCGATCTGATGGCCGAGGTGGAAGCCCGGAAGGTGGTCGTAGTAGCGTCGAGGCATCCCCTGCACGCCCATCACCAGGAACGTGAAGTACAGCATGTTGAAGCCGACGAACATGTGGATCCACGCCACCACGGCGGCTCGTTCGTTGTACATGCGGCCGAAGATCTTCGGGTACCAGTAGTGCAGCGCCGCGAAGAACGCGAAGCCGGTGCCGCCGAACATGACGTAGTGAAAGTGCCCGACGATGAAGTAGGTGTCGTGCAGGTGCACGTTGACCGCCAGCGCACCCTGGAACAGTCCGGTGAGCCCGCCGATGCTGAACAGGAAGATGAACGCCAGCGCGAACAGCATGGGCGCCCGCAGCTCGATGGACCCTTTGTAGAGCGTGGCCACCCAGTTGAAGACCTTGACGGCGCTCGGGATGGCGACCAGGAACGTCAGCAGCGAGAAGATGACGATGGCCGGCTCGCTCATGCCGCTCGTGAACATGTGGTGCGCCCACACCAGCGAGCCCAGCCCGGCGATCGCCATGCTGGAGGCGACGATCATGCGATAACCGAAGATCGTGCGATGGGCGAACGTCGGGATGATCTCCGAGATCGCCCCCATGGCGGGGATGATCATGATGTAGACCGCCGGGTGCGAGTAGGTCCAGAAGAGGTGCTGATACAGAATCGGGTCGCCACCTATGGTCGGATCGAAGACGCCCAGGCGGAACACGCGCTCGAGCAGCACCAGCAAGAGCGTGATGCCGAGGATCGGCGTGGCCAGCACCTGCACCCAGGCGGTGGCGTAGAGCGACCACGGGAACAGCGGCATGCGCAGCCAGTTCATGCCCTTGGCGCGCATGCGGTGCATGGTCGTGATGAAGTTGAGTCCGGTAAGGATGGACGAGAACCCGATGATGAACGCGCCGAATACGGCGAGGGTGACGTTGGTCGTGGTGGTGACGCTGTAGGGTGCGTAGAACGACCAGCCGGTGTCGGGCGGACCTCCGCCGGTGAACAGGGAGGTCAGCGCGATTGCCGCGCCGGCCATGAACAAGTACCAGGACGCCAGATTGAGCCTGGGGAACGCGACGTCCTTGGCGCCAATCATGATGGGCAGAAGGAAGTTGCCGAACACCGCGGGCAGGCCCGGGATCACGAACAGGAAGATCATGATCACGCCGTGGAGCGTGAAGATCGCGTTGTACGTGGTCGGCTTCATCATGGTCGGGCCGGTGGTCAGCTGCTCGAGCCGCATGAACACGCCGAGGGTCATGCCGACCAGGAAGAACGACAGCATCGAGACCAAGTACAGGATGGCGATGCGCTTGTGGTCCGTGGTGACGAGCCACGACAGAAGGCCCTTGCGCTTCGTGTGGTAGAAGCTGGGCTCGCTGTGCGACGGCGCGATGGCTTGGGCGACGACGGCGGTGCTCACGACGACTCCTTGGATTCGGACTTCGGACGCCTTCTGCCTTTGACGGCCACGGCGACACCAAATCCGGCAGCGAGGGCGATGGTGAAGCCGGCCGCGATCCGGGTGACGTCGAGGTAGTAGCGTCGTCCCGCCGGGTCGTAGCTGTAACAGAACTTGAGGAAGCGAGTGATGGTCGGACCGGTGCGGCCCTGGTTGGCCTCCAGCACCGCCATCTTCACGTCGAACGGCAAGAACGTGACGCCGTAGAGGTAGCGCGTGATCTTGCCGGTGGTCGATAGCGCGATGACCGCGCCCGCGTGTATGTACTCCTCGCCTTGCTTGGCGAAATGGAAGCCCACGGCGTCGGCCAGTTTCTTGGTGGTCACCGGATCCCCGGTCATGAATCGCCACGCGTGCGGCGGGAAGTCCGGACGAAGCTGCTTGACGTAGTTGGCCTTCTTCAGGCCGGCGAGCTCCGCAGTGTCACGTGGATCGAAGCTGACCGTGAGCACCTGGAAGTCCTTGCCCGGTTCCTGGTCCGTGCGGGACAGCATCTCCGCGACGCCATTGAGCAGCGGCGTGCACAGTCCCGAGCAGCGGTAGTAGTTGAGCGTGAGGATGGTCGGCTTGTCTAGGAGCTGGCGCAACGGCAGTCGTTCGCCCTGCTCATCGACCAGCACCAGGTCCAAAGGAACGGTCTGGCCCAGCTTCTCGTCGATGCCGATGTCGACCTGTCCCGTCGGGCTGGCAGCCTCCGCGCGCGAGCGACCTGGCAGCAAGGTCGAAAGCAGACACGCCACGATGAATGGAAGTGAGCGTCTCATGGTTGATTAGCCTGTCCTTCCGATCTGGGATCTGCCACGCCCTCGGCTCCGAGCAACGTCGTGACGATCTCGCGCCACTCACGGTCGTTCATGCCGGCGACGGTCAACGCAAAGCCGTTGCTCGGGGCGCCCGCGGCCCATGCGCGCGCCACGGTCCGCCAGTCCTGGCCGGGCTTGGTCGACATCACGGTGTGGGCGACGCGCGCCGGATCAGTAACCGCCATGCGAAGCGTGGCAGCCGCCGGATCCGCAGTCGGCCATTGAATCGCCGCCGGGGCAGGCTGCTCCGCGAGCATCTTCTTGATCGCGGCGCTGACCGGGATGCGATTCGGGATGTGCACGCCCTTCGATCGGAACTGGTCCTCCAGCGCCTGCACCGCCTTGGGATCCTCGGCACCGTGGTCGAACTTGCCCATCGAGCGCACGTAGTGGACCAAGGCCATGCGGTCGGCCGGGGCGATGAAGTCGAACGCGTTCATGCCGGTGCCCTTCACGCCAAGGGTGATGGTCTCGAAGATGTCGGTGATGCGAAACCCTCGCGTCCATCCCGTGCTCTGCGTGAGGTCGCGGGGCCGCGGATTGAGCGTTCCGGCGGCGGGCCCATCACCGTGGCCGGTGTCGCCATGGCAGCTCGCGCAGTTCTGCTTGAACAGCGGCTCGGCCCGGGCGAGCAGCTTGGGCGAAGGGGTCATCACCGTCGCGGGATCCACGGGCGGCAGGTCACGTCCCTTTTCCGCCGGTGCCTCGGCCTTGTCGAGCCAGCCCGGCGTGAGGGCCGGAGGCCGGGCGGGCCCTTCGTGTGGACGTGGCGAGCGCTCGCGAATCAGTGCGGGCACGATGGTGAATGCGAAGACCAGGAAGGTCATCGCCACACCGGTCGAAACGGCGTAGCGCCTGACGAGCCCCTGCGCCTCCGCCATCCACGGGCCTTGCTTGCGCTCTTCGCTCATGGCTGCCACTCCAAGCCTTTGACCAGCAGCGGATCGCCCACCGGCATGTCGGCGCCGCGGCCCATCGCTCGTCGGATCTGCAAGGACGCGAGACCCAAGAAGAGGAGCGCCATGCTGAGCTCCGGCCAGCCGAAGCGGGGCGGCCCCAGCGTGGGGAAGATCATCCAGTAGATGTCGACGAAGTGGCCGAACAGAATGGACAGGCTGGCGATGAACATGACCTTGCTGCTGCGCTTGCCGGCGCCGCCGATGAGTAGAAGGAACGGGATGAAGAAGTGAAACAGCGGCAGGAGCATCGCCACCGATGCCCAGGGCCCCTCCATGCGGTGCTTGAACCAGGTCACCTCCTCGGGGAGGTTGGCGTACCAGATCAGCATGTACTGGGCGAAGCCGATGTACGCGTAGAACACCGTGAACGCGAGGCCCAGGGTGCCGAGGTTGTAGTAGTGCTTGACCTTGACGTCGGGCAGACGGCCGCGCCGCATGAGCGCGAGCACGCCCTGGATCGTCGCCGCGATACCGGTCAAGAACGTCCCGGCGAAGAGGTACACCCCGAACATGTCGCTGTACCACTCGGGTTCCAGGCTGGAGATCCAGTCGAAGGCGATGATGGTCACGGTGAAGAAGAACATCACCATGAAGGGCGGGGCCAACTTGCGCGCGCGCACCGTGAACGACGCGTCCTTGCTGTCGTCCTGCTTGAGCGAGCCTCGCACGTAGAAGCGATAGAAGAGCAGCCAAGCCACCGCACAGGCGACCAGGCGGATGACGAAGAAGGGCATGTTGAGCCACGGCGCCTTGGCCGCCACGATGGGATGGTGGGCCACGTCGGCGTGGGTCCAGGGGAAGAGAACCGGCACACCCAGCAGCGCGACCAAAAGCAGCGCGACGGAGAGCGGCACCAGCGACGAGATCCGCTCTGGCACCCGCCGCATGGGCACGCTCCAGTGCGCGCCCACGATCCTCTCGAGCGCGACCAGGAACAGGCTGCCGAGCCCGACGGTAAGCAAGAACAGCGCCCACACGATCCAGTTGGCCCAGAAGCGGGCCGCGCCGACGCTCGCGTATGCGGCGGCCGCGCCACCCGCGCCCACCAGGACGATCAGGATGAGCGTGTTGCGCAACAAGGCCGAACGAGGTGTTTGGTTGGTCATCGCAGATCCTCGTCTTTGGCGTTCTGCGAACGCTGCAGGACGCGCACGTAGTGGACCGCGGCCCAACGATCGTCCTCGTCCAGATCCGCCGCGTAGGAGGGCATCGAGTTCTTGCCCAGCATGATCACCCCGTACAGGTAGCCGTCGGACTGCGCGCGTGCGCTCTCGACGATGAGGTTCGCCGGTGTGGCGCCGTACGCGCTCGACAGTCGCGCCACGCCGTCGCCGACGGCGCCGTGGCAGACGGCACAGTGGTCGTTGTAGACCTTGCGGCCGCGCTCGGCGGTGCGCTCGGTCAGTGGCAATGGATTGACCAGCAGCTTACCGGCCTCTTCCGGTGTCTTGAAGTCCACCGGCATGCGACCGCGTGCGACCGTTCCGGCTACGGCCGGCCGCATGCCGCGTCCGTCTGAGAAGAAGGTGCTCTGCTGGAACGCGTTCAGCTTGGGTTGGTCGTGAATGCGCGATATCGGCGGCACGACGGGAATCATCTTCTGTGCCATGTAGATGCCGAAGCCGGCCACCACGCACGCGGCGGCGATGGCCGCGACGGTGCGCAGAAGTCCCCTCAGATCGAGGGTCCTGCCCCAGTCGGGCGACGGCACGACCTCGACGCTCTCGGCGCCATGCTCGAGCAGGGCGTGGCGGGCCTTCTCCACGTCGAGCTCGTCGCCTGCGCTCTCGATGCTGAGCGCGAGCTTGTCGCGCGTGATCTGCTTGATCGCCTTGGCGTGCAGGATCGGGTGGCCGAAGAAGGGCAGCTTGTTGAACACGAACAGCATCGCCAACCCGGCGGTGAACGTCGCGAACAGCACGGTGACCTCGAACATCACCGGCACGAAGCCCTGCCACGAGAACAGGGGCTTGCCGCCCGTGATGATCTTGTAGTCGACCGCGCTGGTCCACCACTCGAACAGCAAAGCCAGCGACGCGCCCGCGACACCCATGGCCATCACCAACGCGCCCAGCTTCGACCTTCCAAGCCCGAGGGCGTGGTCGAGACCGTGCACCGGGTACGGTGTGTAGGCCTCCAAGCGACCGAGGCCCCTCGGCCTCATCTCCTTGGCGGCGGCGATGATGGACTCGGGCCGCGAGAACAGGCCGACCACCGCGAAGGTGCGCGGTCGGGCGCCGTCACTCATGGCTGCCTCCGTGTGCGGCCTGCGCGCCAGGCAAGCTGGCCTTCATCTCGCTGGTGGCGATGACGGGCATGACCCGCGCGAAGATCAGAACCAACGTGAAGAAGAGTCCGAACGAGCCGATGAGGATTCCGAAGTCGATCTTGGTGGGCACGTACTCGTGCCAGGACGAGGGCAGGTAGTCCTGGTAGAGCGAGATCACGATGATCACGAAGCGCTCCATCCACATGCCGACCGTGACCGCGGTGGCGACGAAGAGCATCGCGGGGATCGAGCGCCGCATGCGACGGAACCAGAAGAGCTGCGGGATGATGATGTTGCAGGCGATGGTCAGGATCCCGGCCCATCCGTAAAACCCGGTCACGTAGTTCATGAAGGTGTGCCGGATGTAGGGGTTGGCGCTGTACCAGGCCGTGCCACCCTCCATGAAGTACGCGTAGCCCATGATGCACGACATGGCCAAGATGAGCTTGTTCATCGTGTCCAGGTGGTTGTCCGTGATGAGGTTCTTGAGGTTCATGGTCTTGCGGACCACGACCAGCGCCATGACCACCATGGCGAACCCGGCGAAGATGGCGCCCGCGACGAAGTAGGGCGGGAAGATGGTCATGTGCCAGCCGGGCACGAGTGACACGGCGAAGTCGAAGGACACCACGCTGTGCACGCTGATGACGAGGCCCGTGGCCAGGCCAGCGAGCAAGATGTACGCCTTGTCGTAGTGGAGCCAGTGCGATGCGGCTCCTCGCCAGCCGAGGCTGAGCACGGTGTAGATGCGCTTGCGAATGCCCTCGGGGGCGCGGTCACGCATCGACGCGAAGTCGGGGACCAGGCCCAAGTACCAGAACATCAGCGACACCGAGAAGTACGTGGTCACCGCGAACACGTCCCAAACCAGCGGCGAGCGGAAGTTGACCCAGAGGCCTCGCTCGTTCGGGTACGGGAAGAGCCAGTATCCGAACCACGGTCGGCCGGTGTGCAGCACGGGGAACAGCGCCGCGCACATGACCGCGAAGATGGTCATCGCCTCCGAGAAGCGAGCGATCGCGTTGCGCCAGCGCGCCCGGAACAGGAACAGGATGGCGGAGATCAGCGTGCCGGCGTGGCCGATGCCGACCCAGAACACGAAGTTGATGATGCCGAAGCCCCACGCCACCGGGCGATTGTTGCCCCACGTGCCGATGCCGTAGTAGAGCGTGTACGCCACCGAGACCGCACCTATCCCCAGCAAGGACAGCGTGAACGCGATCGCGATGTACCACGCACGGGGTGGGCGCCGATCCGGAAACTGCAGCACCTGATCGTCGAGCGAGCCCGAGGTCACCTTGCCTTCGAGCAGCTCCAGCGGCTCGAGCGCCTCCGGCAGAGATGCCGTCGCAGACTTCATCGTTCACCTCGTCCCGAAGGGTTCTTGAGCTGGGCCAAGTACGTGATGGCGGGCCGCGTGCCAAGCTCCTCCAGCACCCGGAAGCCCCGGTTGCTTCGGGCGAGCTTGGCCACGTCGCTTCGAGGGTTGTTGAGATCCCCGAAGACGATGGCGTTCGCGGGGCACGCCGACTCGCACGCGGTCACCACGTCGTGGTCGCGCAGGCTTCGGCCCTCGCGCTTGGCCACCTGCTCGGCGTCGCGGATGCGCTGAACGCAGAACGTGCACTTCTCCATGACGCCCCGGGGCCGCACCGTGACCTCGGGATTGAACGCCAGCTGCATCGACGGTGGCGTCGAGCGCGTGAAGTCGAGGTAGTTGAAGCGACGTACCTTGTACGGGCAGTTGTTCGCGCAGTAGCGCGTGCCCACGCAGCGGGTGTAGGCCATCTGGTTGAGGCCGTCCTCGCTGTGGTTGGTGGCGTTGACCGGACACACCGTCTCGCAAGGCGCGTTGTCGCAGTGCTGGCACAGCATGGGCTCGTGGATCACGCTGGGCGAATCGGCGTCGCCCTCGTAGTAGCGGTCGATCCTCATCCAGTGCATGTTGCGCCCCTTGCTCGTCTGTTCGGGGCCGACCACGGGGACGTTGTTCTCGGATTGGCAGGCCACCACGCAGGCGCCGCAGCCAACGCACGCGGAGAGGTCGATGGCCATGCCCCAGCGCGAACCCTTGTGCTCGTGAATGTCGTAGAGGCTCGGCAAATCCTCGGGGCCGGACTCGTGCTGTGGTTTGCTCGCGTACTCTTCCAAGGTCCACTCGCGGGCGATGTCGCGTCCGTCCTTGGCGTCGTGCGTTTGGGTGATGATCAGCTCACGCTTGCCGCCCGTCGCGGTGATGCTGTCGATGGGGACCACCTGCAATCCCGGCAACAAAGCAAAGACCGCGGCCCGGGTCCCAATCGCCGCGGCGACGCTGGTCTGCTCTCGGCCATGACCCAAGGTCAGGCGCAGCACGCCGGGGGCTTGGCCACGCTGGCGCAACACGGGCATTGCCGGTCCCCGCCCGAGCGATACGAGATCGCCATTCGCGAGCCCCAGGCGATCGGCATCGGCGATGGACATGGAAAGCGGATTGCCCCAGGACACCTTGGACACCGGGTCGGGCATCTCGTGCAGCCAGCCGTTGTTGGCGAAGCGCCCGTCGAAGAGGCGGGGATCGACGTCGAGGACAAGGTCCATCGCGCCGGGCTTGTGGGCTTGCGCCCCCGTGGCCGCGCGGGCGCAGGCCGTGCCGTCCAGCTTGCGCGCAGGCAGCGGTGCGGAGGTTCGCCGGTACAGACCGTCATGTAAGCAGGACTGCCAAAAGCGCTCGAACGCGACGGGGCTCTGCTTGGGCTGCACGTCATCCTGCCAGCGTTGCTTGATCCACGCCTCGTACGTCGTGGGCTGCTTGCGTCCGAGCTTGTCGAGCAGGCGCAAGACGATGTCCTCGGCCTGCAGGGTATCGTAGAGCGGCGCAACCACGGGTTGCTGCAAGGTCAGCGTGTCGGCACCCACCTCGAAGTCGTTCCAGCTTTCGAGCCAGTGATGCGTGGCCAGCACGAGCTGGCACAAACTGCCGGTTTCATCGGGAATGAGGCCGAACCGCGCGCGCAGCGGAACCCGTGCGAGCCCCGCTTTCAGCGCCTCGCGATCCGGGTAGTCGTAACCGGGGTTGACGTCCCAGAAGATGACGCCGGCGATCTTTCCCGCCGCCATCTCGTCGACCAGCTGCTTCTGCTCCTCGGGGGATGCCAGCGCCGGGGCCGGCAGCGTGTTCCGGCTGTCCACGGTGGTGCCCTCGGCACCCAGCATGGCGTTCAGGGCCAGACAAGCCGCATGCGCCTCCGCGGAGGCGGCCGGACCGGCCAGCACCAACGCTTGCTCACCCGCGCTCGCCAGATCGGCGACCATGCCCTCCAGCTTGTCGGCCAGCGCCTTGCCCTCGGGCAGCTTGTCGAGGGCGAACGGTTCCAGGGTCGCGGGCGTCAGACCCTCGGGCAACGGGCGACCGCTCTTGAGGTGAAGCCCCCTCACCAGTCCGAACGCGATCCGCGAGAGCGATGACGGGCGTACGGGGATGCGCACGTCGGCCTTGCTGCCGGTCAGGCTCATGCCGCCTTCCAGGACGTAGAGGCGGTTCATCGGATCGGCGAACGACGTCGGCCGTCGCATGCGCGCGAATTCCCCGCTGGCCGACACGGTGTCGCCGAACGTGCCTAGGAAGTCCGCCTCCAGCGCGACGATCACCCGAGCTTTGTCGAAGTGATAGCGCGGCCGTCGGTTGTCTCCATGGAGATCACGCTCGGCGCGGCGCCCGGCATGGTCGGCGGTAGGCTCCCATTGCATGAGGCGCAGGCCGGGCAGCGCCTCGCGCAGACGATCGAGCAGGGCGCGCCGGCTCGGAGACAAGAGCGCAGGCGTCATCAGGATGACCGGTCTGCCGTTCGCCGCCTTCAATCCCTGCGCCAGCCGATCGATGGCCTCGGCCCACGTGGTCGGGCGACCATCGAGATGCGGGCCGCGCAGTCGGTCCGGATCGTAAAGCCCGAGCACGTCGGCGATCGCGTGCAAGCTGGTCTTGCCCCGATATCGCGGATGCTCGTCGTTGCCGTCCACATAGATGGGGCGGCCTTCTCGTGCTTTGACCAGCACCGGATACGCGAGCTCGCCCTGCTGGAACGTGCTGGCATAGTGGTCGGCCACGCCGGGGACGATCGCCTCTTGCTTCTTGGTATAGGGCACCACGGCCGCGCGGCTGTGCGTGGCCTTGCACCCGGCACCGGTGGCGAGGGCCGCGGAGGCACCGAAGAGGGCCATGAACCTGCGGCGAGAGACGCCTTCATCGGCGTTGCCGTCGGCACCACCGCCAAGCACGGGCAATTTCACGGGCGACTTGCGATCATCCATGGCGTTTCACGGAGCGGGGAGCGGTTTTAACCACGATGGGATTCGTGCTCGGCACCTGCGCGGGCGCGCTCGCCTCCGCGGCGGGCCAGTCTGGGGCGGCCGACGAGGCCGAGGTCCGGGTGCGGTTGCCGAGCTTCCAGCCGAAAAGTCCAGCGACTGCACCCGCCACCGCGCCGAACAGGCGGCGCCTGGGCGTGCTGACGCAACTTTGGATTTGATGGTCTTTCATCGGTGACACGCGAAGCAGTCGGTGGATGCTTGGGTGATCTTCGAGCCCGCGGGGACGGCGTCGTGGGCGTCGCGGTGGCAGTCGAGGCACGTGCCCATGCGCATGAGCATCTCGCGCGAGACGCGCTCCATGGTCTGCACCTCGCCATGGCAGGTCTGGCAGGCCACGCCGGCGTTCACGTGCGGCCGGTGATCGAAGTACACGTGATCGGGGAGGGTGTACACGCGCTGCCAGGCGAAGGTCTGGTTGTCCTTCACCGCCGCGGTGATGCGCTGGATGGCTGGTTTATCGGTCTGCGTGACGCCGTGGCAGTTCATGCACGTGTCCAGGGCGGGAACGCCGGCGTGTCGCGACCGCTCGGCACCGGTGTGGCAGTAGAGGCAGGGGATCTGGTTGTCGCCTGCGTGCAGCCTGTGTGAGAACGGGATGGGCTGTTCGGGCGCGTACCCTGTGACGAAGCGGTCCGGCTCGGTGGCCCAGCCGACCGCGAGGACGGTGGTCAGAACCGCGGCGGCCCCGATGGGCAATACCACTCGCCAGAATCGATCACGTGGATGCACGAGGGCCTCTCGTTCTGAGCCAGCGGACCGCAATGCGGGCTAATTTGGTCCTATTAACGTCAGTGTAATTCGTTACCATTGTCACAGCCGAGGGCAGGGCGCTCGTTAGATGCCGTGACCGGGATTGAGGTAGCAGGTGTCGTTAAGAGGGCGTCACCCGCCGTACAAACGCTGCAAGTCGGCCGCCGCCCGGCGCATGCGTGACGGCTCCTCGACGCGGCGCGAGCGCCACAGGAGATTGTGCGGAGTCACCGTCGGTGGCACGAAAGGGACGACCACGGTCTCGTATCCCGCGGCTTCGAGTCTGAGCGTGCGCTCGGCCGCGACGATGGACTCGACGAACCGGCGCCGAACCTCGGCGTGCCTGGGCAGTCCAAGCGCATCGGCCTTCCGGATGGCCAATGCCGATGCCGCCACCTTCGTCGACGTGCAGCAGGGAACGAGCAACACATGCCGTGCGCGGCTTCTGATCGCCTGGTCGATGGTGGTGTCGGACGCCGGGCCGCACGCGTGCAGGGCCACCACCACGTCGGGAGACGCCGGCCAAGCCGTGTCGTCGCCCACGTCGGCTTCTCGCACGGTGAAGTCGATGTCATCTTTGCCCAGCTCTGCGACTGCTCGTCGGCAGGCGGCCGCGTGACGTGGCTCGCGCTCGATGAGGACGACGTGCGCCGATCGGCCGGCCGGCCCGAGCAGGAGCTCGGCAGCCAGCAGCCCCACGTAGGCCTTGCCGGCCGCTGCGTCGACCAAGGTCATCCGCGTTCTCCTGGCCTTGCCGACGAGCATCTCGATCTCGGATAGAAACGCGACGATCTCCGCGGCCTTCTTGCGGTCTTCCTTGCGCAAAGAGGACCCGTCGGCTCCGATGTAGAGCCGGTGCAGCGCGGCCTCGACCTCCCGCAGCGCGACCATGCCCTAACTGCGAGCGGCGCGGGAAAGGCGCTCGGCCAGCGCGCCAGTGCGAGCACGGATGTCGAGGTAAAGTCGGGCCAGCACCAAGGCCGGAACCGGAAACACCAGCAGCGCGATACCGTCGGCGAGCAGGTAGTGGACGAAAACCACGGCCCTGCTCCCCGACGGCGGAAACACCAGCGCCGACACGACCGCCGCGAGGAAGCCGACGGCGCCGAACAGCAGGAAGGCCAGGATTGCGCGTCGTGCGTCTGTCCGCACCAAGTCGAGGCTTCTGCTCAAGGCTTCGCGGCCCCCGCGTTTTTCGAAGAGCACCACATGGGGGAGGAAGATGAAGAGGAGGTTGAGCACCAGGCCAGGGATGACGAACAGCGCATGCCCAAGCGCCACCATCAGGGCAGCAGGCAGCAGGCTTACCAGGAACAGCTCCGCGCGCGCGACCAACACCGCCCAGACGTCGGCGACCCCAGGGAACGCCGCCCCGCCGTGCTCGTCCGCAGTGGCCAGCGCCAGCGCCGCGAGGGCCAGCGGCAGGGCCAGCCCCAACAGCAAGAAACCCTGGATGAAGGACGCGACCCTCGGGCGTAGCCACCCGCCACCCGTCTCCTTGGCCTGCGGCAAGGGCACCACCGTGTTCTCCACCGCGCTCAGCGCCGCGAGCTCCGCCACCGCCTTGTTGTCGACCATCCCGCGGGCCTGCCCTTGCTGGATCTTCTTCGCCAGCTCGGCTCTTCGCGCCGAGAAGTCGACCGTGGCGCCGAGCTTGGTCGTGGCCGTGGACTCGGGCACTGCCACCGTGGCCGCGAGCAAGCACGACTGCACGGCCGATGCGGGGACGACCAGAAACGCGGCGAGCAGCAGCGGTTGTCTGAGGTTGCGCAGGTACTTGCCCGCGGCCCAGCCGGTGAGCTCCAGGACCAGGCGCGCGTCCCTGGCGATGCGGCTGCTCTCGACGGGGGTCCGTCGCGCCGTCTCGTCGATGGGCTGCGGAAGCATGAATCGTTGGCCTTCGCCTACAGGCGGCAGGTCCACCGGCGCCTCCACGGTTGGCGGACGGTCGCGCCCAGGCGGGGGGCCGGCTGCGCTGAAGTCGAGGTCGAACGACAGGTCGACCGCTGGCGTGTCCGCCCTTTCTACTCTCGCCACCGGGGGTGCCGTCGTCGGCTCGCGTGGCGATTGTGGCAGTGGGGCGGGACCAGCGGCTCTTGCCGGCGGCGTGCTCGGGGCCTTCGGCGGCGGCGTCGCCTTGACCGGATACCCAGCCGGGGGCGTGACGTCGAGGCTGATGACGAGATGGGGGTTGTCGCGCGCCTCTTGCGCCGTCGGCAATCGCGGCGCAGCCGGAGCGACCGGCGCGGCGACGGGCTTTGCGGGTGCCACCGGTGGTCTTGCCGCCGGCAGGCTTGGCTTGGCCTGGGCCGCAACCTGCGGCCTCGGCGCCGTGACGAACATGGTCTTGGCCAGCCCCGCCGACGCGGGCGCGGGATTGGGCGGCGGCAGGGATACGGCGACCGGCGTCAGCTTGCGCCCCGACTCGGCCGAGGCCTTGCCGAAGACCGCCGGGGGAGGCGCCACCCCGAACAGAGTCTTGTTCGACGTCTGCGCGCCGTTGCCGAGAGCTTTCCCGGTTTTCGGACAGGCGCGAAGGCCCGGAGGGTGGTCCTGGCCACAGTAGATGCAGATGCTCACGGTTGGCCTTGGCCGAGATGTTAGCCCAGATCCGCCGGGCCCGCTCAGGCCCCGGGCGTGATTCGACGATGATATGGAGTGTGGGCGACGACACGCTCCAGCTGCAGCGCTCCGACCGGCTGATCGGAAAGGTCGTCGGCGGTTACCGCCTCGTCACGCCTCTGCGCAGCGGTGGCATGGGGACTGTGTACTACGCCGAGCACACGCTCATCGGGCGCAGAGCCGCGATCAAGGTCCTTCACCCCGACGTGTCGAGCAACCCCCAGATGCTGTCGCGCTTTCTCACCGAGGCGCGGGCCGCGAACGACATCCGCCACCCCAACGTCGTGGAGATCACCGACATCGGGCAAGCGGGCGACATGCACTACATCGTGATGAGCTTTCTCGAGGGAGAGACCGTGGGTGAGCGTCTCGAGCGCACCCGCATCCTCGATGAGACCACGGTGGTCCGGATCATCAGGCAGGTCGCCTCGGCGCTGGCGGCGGCTCACGATCGCGGCATCCTCCACCGCGACCTCAAGCCCGAGAACATCTTCCTGCTCAACCATCCCGACTACCCCGACTACGTCAAGGTCCTGGATTTCGGGATCGCCAAGCTGGTCGGGCCACACGATCCGAACGCTGTGCGGACCACCATGGCGGGGACCGTCCTCGGCACGCCTGCCTACATGTCGCCCGAGCAGTGTCGTCCAGAGAGCGAGCTCGACCGACGCAGTGACATCTACTCGTTGGGCGTGATGCTGTACGAAATGCTGACGGGAACCGTCCCCTTCAGCTACGAAGCCCTGCCAGACGTGATGCTCGCTCACATGAACGAGCGGCCCGTGCCGCCTTTGGAGCGGAACCCCAAGCTGTCCGGCCACATCAACGCCGCGATCCTGCGCGCCCTCGAGAAGGAGCCCGCCAAGCGGTTCGCCAGCATGCTCGAGCTGCGTGACGCTATCGAGAACGTGGTCCGCCCGGTCGCCCAGCCGGGCAAGATGGTGGTGGTCGAGGAAGAGACCTTCGAGAAGCGCCAGCAGCGTGAAGCCGACCTCGTGATCAAGCGTCTCACCGGCATCATCCTGCGCCGGCTGGAGAGCGACAACCTGCTCGTGCCTGCCATGCCGGCGATCGCCGCCCAGTGCATGCAGCTCCTCGACGATCCCAACCAGACGTTCAAGCGCGTGGGTGACGTCATCGCTAGGGATCCCGTGCTGGCTTCCCGTGTTCTGCGGCTGGCGAACAGCGCTGCCTTTCCGGGCAAGAGCCTGGCCACCACGCTCGAGCAGTCCATCGCGCGCATGGGCATCGAGGGGCTGCGCTCAGCCGTCATCCAGTATTCGATGTACCAGGCGGTCTCGTCGAAGGACGATCGCATCCAGGCCTCCTTCCAGGGGATTTGGGAGCACTCCATCGCGGTTGCGCTGGTCGCGAAGGAAATCGCGCTTCAGCTCGACGACGGAGATGCGGCCGATCCGTCCACGGTGTACCTGGCGGGCCTGCTACACGACGTAGGCAAGCCAGTGGTCGCGGCGCTGCTCCTCGAGGCCGAGAAGCTGATGGCGGTGCACAGGTCGTCGATGCCCTGGATCAGCCACGCGGTCTGGAGGCAGGTGGTGGACCGAGCGCACCGCAACATCGGCGTGGCGTTGGCGCGCCGATGGGCCTTGCCGCCCGCCATCGGCGACGCCATCGACAAGTGCGTGGGCTACGACGCGGGCCTACCCCACGCTCCGTCGAACATCGTGTGTCTGGCCAACGCCTTTGCGAAGGTCCAGGGCCTGTACGCGGGCGACTTCGACGCTGACCAGGTGAATCGGCTGCTCGTGCAGGGCAAGGACCTTTTGGAGATGCCCGACGAGGCACTTGCGCTGCTCTGCACGGGACTTTACGGTCGCGTCGGATCGCTATTCGACGCGAAACCACCCAGGGCGTAGCTCGCGGTGAGTTGCCGGCATCTAAAGGAGACCATGGAGCTCGAAAAGAAGAAGTGCATTCCCTGCGAAGGTGGCGTGGCGGCGCTGACTGCGGACGAGTCGAATCGGCTTCTGTCGCAGCTTTCCGGTTGGCGGATCGACCCGCCGGTGGCCGAGATCCGCAAGCGGTTCAAGTTCCCGACTTTCATGGACACCATCGCCTTCGTCCAGAGGATGGCGGAGCTGGCCGAGGCCGAGGGGCATCATCCCGACTTCTGCGTGCGCTTCACGGTGCTCGACGTGTCGCTCACCACCCACGCCATCGGCGGCCTCTCCGAGAACGATTTCATCGTGGCGGCAAAGATCGACCAGCTGCTGGCAAAATGAAAAACGCGCACCGGGTTGCCCAGGTGCGCGTTCTCGCTGTGTCGTTACCGACTAGAGCGGCGGGTTGGCGTTGCGGACGAGGTCCAGGAAGTAGGACTCGAACCACTGGCCGGCCTGCGGGGCGCCCTTGGCGGCGTCCGGGCCGCCGCACATCTCGTCGAAGCGGGGCGCCGACGGATCCGCCACGCCGTCGGACTCTCCCGGAGGCTTGACCCAGAAGTAGGCGTCGATGTCGGGCTCGGGCTCGGCGCGCGGACGTTCGCCGATGCCGGCGCCGCGAACGTTGCACCAGCTACCCCACTTCTTGCGAATCTGGCCCTTGCCGTTCCTCGACGTGTCGATCAGGAAGCCGTGGTTCTTGAAGCCGTACATCTCCAGCGTCTTGCGCAAGGTCTTGGCGTAGCTCAGCTCGTTCGGGCACGGGTTGGTCGGCTCGAGGATGGCGCCGTCGCGGTTGTTGAGGCTGGTGTAGTTCGAGATGTTGAGCGCGAAGCCGCGGATCATCTGCGGCCCGCCGGCATCGTTGAGCACGGTCTTGAAGATGCGCCCAATCTTCGCCCGGTTGTCGTCCCAGCCCAGCCAGCCCGAGTGGGCGGCGTCGAGGTAGATGCTCACGTTGGGCAGCGCCAAGTTGCGGATGGCATAGGCGACGCCGTTCTTGTAGGCCGACTTCGCCTCCTGGCACGCCGGCAAGTCCATGTTGGTGGCCAGGTTGCCGAGCGAGTCAGGCTCGAGCACGACCACGATGGGCTGATCCGGGTGGGCCTTGAAGATGTTGACGATCGGATCGATGAACTCCTTCCTGTACCGCTCCTCGCCGTTCTGCGCGACCTTCAGCTCGCCGGCCGACGCCGCGGCAGAGCAGTCACGGTTCGGCAGGTCGTACACGACGACCACGGTGAGCGTGGGCTTACCCGAGGCGTCCTGTTGCTTCTTGGCCTCGTCGAGCCAGCCGGGCAGGTTCGAGATGGCGCGGATGGAGTCGAGCCACACCGCGGTCGGGTGCTGCGCCACCTTGCGGATGGTGGCCGCCTCGTCCGGATACTTCTTGGCCGTGGCCTCGACGGCTGCCGTGTAGCTGGGGTTGAGGAAGAATGCGACGTCCTTGAACGGATTGCGCGTCGAGCCCTGCGGGGCCGGACCACCGCTCCCGCCGGTTTCTCCGATGCTTCCTGCGCAGCCCGAGGCTGCAAGAATCACGAAGAGCGCTGATTTCTTGAGAACACTTTTCTGCATCCGGACTCTCCTATGGATGCGGCACGTCCCAACGCCAGGCCTCCCTGACATGGGGTCACCGCAGAGGTGCCCGGATACTACACGATTTCCCGCGCGATCAGGCAACCGGTTGGACCGTCGCCACGTCGCGGACCGGCCCAAACCCGCCCGAGCGGCGAGGCGGACGATTCGTCCGCGGGCTCTAGGCCTGGATGGAGATGATCTCGTTGGCCAGGCACGCGAGAGCGTTTAGGCTGCGGCGCTGCCAATACACGGTGGGGCTGGAGACGAACACGATGCGGTACCTGCCGTCCCCCGACTGCTCCTGCACCGTGCTGATCCACCATACGAAAGACTTCAGGCAGGAGGAGTTCATGAACTCCAGCCGGCGCACGTCCACCGTGACCTCTTCTGCCAGGCAACGCTGCGCCTCGGTGTGGACGTCGCGGAGGAAATGATCGAGCTGCCGTTTCACCGTGAGATCGGCGGTCCCGGTCAGGCTCACCTGGATGCGTCGATTGTTGGCGCACGCCTGGGCCGCGAAATCGTTCTCCTTCATCTCCTCCGCCCACTCGTTGCTCATGCGGACGTCCTCCTCGTCGGCATGCAGGACGCGACGATGGTGACCATGTTGCCGTCGATCTCGAGAGAAAGCTCGAGCTCGCCCTCCGCTCGGATGCGCGCCAGGCCAAGCCCCGACTCCTCTTGGATGCCGAACGTCCTACGCATCATTTTCTGGTAAAGGGCGAACGGCTCGTCGGCGGCCTGGATCTCCGAGATGCACGCGCGCAGCCGTTCGATGTGCTCGGGCGTGGTCTGGTTGGTGAGCTTGATGCTCGCGGCCGATCCGCTCGTCTCGAAGTAAACCTGCAGCCCGGTCTTGTCGCCCACGGCGTACTTGGCTGCGTTCTCCAGGAGCTCGTGCACCGCCAGCGAGACCCGGAAGACGGCCTCGGGATCGCCGACGATCTTCTCGAAGCTCTCTTCCACGAATCGTCTCACGATCGATACCATGCGCGACTGTGGTTGGATCTGCAGTCCGAAGCTGAGGGTAGGGCTTTCTGGCATGGGGGCCGCTTTGTCTCCATCGGCGGGCACGGGTGTGGAGTTTAGAGCCGGTCGAGGCCACAAACCAAGCTGTAGACGGGCAGCCTGGCGGTGGAGGATAGTCCCGCCAGCTCCCATGCGAGGTAATCATGCGCGGCGTCGCTAGCGCCCGGTTGAGCGGGCCGATTTCTCTTATCTTGGCGCTGGTGTTTCCCGCCATGATCGCCGCCGCGGTGGCCTTGGCGTTCTTCGGCTTCAAGCACGCCGAGGACGTGTCGCGCCCGGTCGAGCAGCTGTTCCGGCAAGAGTGTCAGGACTACGTCGACGGGCTGGCCAAAGCGGTGGAAACGCGCCTCGACCGCGAGGCGCTTTCGTTCTTCGCCAAGGTCGCGGAACGACAGTACGACCCGACGTCGACGGATCCCTGCGACCTCGATCCCGGCCCCGGCATCGATTCGTTCGCCGTGCTGGGGGACTCTCGGCGGGTGGAGTGCACGTGGCCCCGACCGCGCGAAGCCGATGCCAAGCGGCGCAGAGTGGGGGAGATATCCCAGCCGAAGATCACCTGGCTTGGCAAGATTCGCAACCTGGCGTGGACGCAAGTCGACGTGGACAACTTCGCGTACCACCACGAGCTTCTCGACGGCGGTGGCTCCGCGTTGCTCGCCTATACGACGAGACGCGCCGCCGACGGTGACCTCTACTACGTGGTCGCACGCCTCAAGCTCGATTTCATCGGCAGACTGTGGACCGACAGCGAGCTGGGGCCCGCACGCAAGAACCGCCGTATCGCGGTCCTCGACGAGAGCAACAACCTGGTCGCCGGCGTGAGGCCCAGCGGCCCCGAGGCGCGGCCAGGCGGTCGGCTCTTCTACGAAGGGCCCTTCGGCAAGGCGCTCTACCGCTGGCGCGTGCAGATGGTTCCGCAGAACGCCGAGGAGTTCCAGGCACAGCGTGAGCGCACCAAGGGTGTCCGGCGCGTGCTGATCCTGGTCTCGGCGGTCATCATCGTGGTCGGCCTCGTGTTGGTGTGGCTGGCCGTGCTCACCGAGCGGCGGGCCTCGCGCATGAAGAGCGACTTCATCGCCAATGTGTCGCACGAGCTCAAGACGCCGCTTTCTCTGATTCGCATGTTTGGCGAGATGGTCGCGACGGGGCGGCACAAAGGCGAGGAAGCCGCACGCGAGTACGGCGCGATCATCACGCGCGAATCCGAGCGCCTCTCGCACCTCATCGACAACGTCCTCGACTTCGCGCGCCTCGAGCGCGGCAAGGCCAGCTACCACTTCGCCGAGGGCAACCTGGCCGACGTGGTCGAGCGTGCCCTCGACGTCTGCCGCTACCGCCTGGACCGCGAGAAGATGAAGCTGTCCTTGGCTGTCACCGCGGAGCTGCCGCCGGTGCGCATCGACGAGAACGAGATGACCTTGCTCGTCCTCAACCTGGTGGACAACGCCATCAAGCACGCCGCCGACGGTGGCAAGGTCGAAGTGACCCTGGCGCGCGCCCCGGGCTTCATCACGCTCGCGGTGCGCGACTTCGGCGCCGGAATCGCGCCGGCCGAACAATCCCGGATCTTCGAGCGCTTCTACCGATCCCACAGCACGCGCGAGCGAAACATCCGTGGCAGTGGTATAGGCTTGGCTCTCGTGCAGTACATCGCCGAAGCCCACGGCGGCCGAGTGACCGTCGAGAGTCCCGTTCCGGGATCGTCCGATCCCGGCTCGGTATTCACCGTGTTCATTCCCGCCCCGGTGCCAGCCGGGGCTGCGAGCAGCCCCTCTTTACCCTCGCAAGCCGCGGAGCGAGCATGAGCAACGGCACGTCGTCCCCGTCCGGTGCGCAGTCTGCCAAGCGGCGCATCTTGGTGATCGAAGACGAGCCCGACATCGCCCGCGGGCTGCGCGACGCGCTCGAGTTCGAGCAATTCGACGTCACCACCACCGGCCACGGCCGCGACGGGATCCGCATCCTGCGCGAGCGCGGCAGCGATCTCGTCATCCTCGACTTGATGTTGCCCGACATCAACGGCTTCGGCGTTTGCGAAGAAATCCGGCAAAGCCACCCCGTGGTGCCCATCATCATGCTCACCGCGCGCTCACAGGAGGTCGACAAGATTCGTGGACTTGAGGCCGGCGCTGATGACTACGTGACCAAGCCCTTCTCCATCGGCGAGCTGGTGGCCCGCATCAACGCCATCTTCCGGCGCCTGCATCGCAGCGGGAACGACGACGCGATTCAGATCGGCCAGGTGACTTTCCATCCACGGCGGCACGAGCTTCTGCGGAACCGCAAGACCATCGCGCTCTCGTTCTACGAGGTGGAGATCCTCAGGTTGCTCTTCGAGCGCGCCGGCGAGCCCGTCACGCGCGACGAGATTCTGGAAAAGATTTGGGGCGTCTCCGCCTATGGCAGCAGTCGGTCCGTCGACAACTTCGTGGTCAAGCTGCGCAAGAAGATCGAAGATGACGCTTCAAGTCCGCGTCACATCGTGACGATATACGGTACAGGCTATAAACTGGTCATGTAGCTTTGGGTTGCTTGTCTTCTCTCCAAGGGATTTCATGAAAGTAGACCCCATTTCTCCTGACGGCGGGCGCGTCTCACTGCAAGTGGAAGGGAACCTCGTAACCCTGACCGGCGATATCGATCAGCCGAGCCCGAAGACCTACCTGGCTCCGTTCTTCGACAAGATCCACCTCGGGGCCGAGGCCGAGGAGCTCCACGAGGTGCGCGTCGACATCCTAGGCCTCCGCTTTCTGAACTCGTCGGCTGTGAAGGAGATCATCGGTTGGGTGCTCCGGCGCAACCGTCTTCCGCCCGGCAAGAAGTACGTGATCGAGTTCATCTACGACTCGTCGATCCTGTGGCAGCGCGTGACCATGCCGACGCTGAGCCAGCTCGACCCGGACTTCGTCGTGCTGAGCGACCGCGCCAAGGCCCCACGCGGCAGGTAACCTGCGTGGCCCTCTCAGGCGCTCCGCGCTTGCGTGTCCCGCGCCGATGCGCCGGACACCGCACCGGAGTAGACTCCGCGCCGCGCATGCGGTCCTCGCGATTCCCGGCCCTTTTCGCGCTTCTCGTCGTCGAGGCGTTGGTGCAAGCCAGCCCCGGACGAGCGCGTGCCGACGCGAGCTCTCGGGTTCGCCTCGACTACCAACGCGGCGATGCCGGCGCTGCCTGCCCCGATGCCAGTGCGCTGCAGGTCGGCGTGGCCGCGCGGCTCGGCTACGATCCCTTCGACGACGAGGCGAGCGAGCTGCTCAGGGTCGGCATTCGCGCCACGCCCGGCGGCCTCGAAGCGCGCATCGAGATGCCGGGCCGCGACGGCGCGACAAAGGCCGAACGGCGCCTGGTCTCGCGCCACCGCGATTGCAAGGAGCTGGCGGCCTCGGTCGAGCTCGCCATCAGCATCGCCATCGATCCGTCGGGCGGGGGCGCGCGTGCGTCCACCTCCCGCACCGCCAGCGTATCGGCCAAGTCGCCTCCTCCTCCACCCATGGAGCCGGAGCCATCGCCCGTGCGAGCGTCCCCGGTGCGTCCGTTGCAAGGCGACGTGAGCGCGATGCTCGTGACTGGTTTCGGCTCCGCGCCGTCGACCAGCCTGGGCCTCAGCGTGGGCGCCGCCCTGCGTGGCGAGTTCTTGTCGCTTGGAATCGAGGCCCGCGCGGACGCGCCTTCCTCGAAGTCCTTGCCGTCGGGAAAGGTGCTTGGCTCGCTCTACACCGCGACGCTCCTTCCGTGCCTTCGCGCGACCTACCTGGGGTTCTGTGCCCTGGCCAGCGCAGGCATGCTCCAAGGATCGGGTGAAGGCCTCGCGGACTCGCGACGGGTCACGTTCTTCTATGCCGCCGTGGGGGCTCGCGTGATGCTGGTCTATCCGTTGGGATCGCGCTTCGGACTCGGCCTTCATGGCGATGCGGTATCGCCACTCACGGAAAACAACCTGGCCGTCGATGACCAGGTCGTGTGGAGCCCGTCCACGCTCGCCTTCGCCTTGTCGCTGGGCGTGACCGCGAAGATTCCGTGACGGATTGCCCGCGCTGACCCAATCACTCCTTCAGGGAACCAGGTGACCACCAACCGGCCTCCCGATTTTTCAACGCTTTACCGTTGCGAGTTCTCCTATGTCTGGAAGACGCTGCGACGCCTTGGTGCGCCCGCCCGGGACCTCGAGGATTTGGCCCACGATGTGTTCGTGGTCGTGCATCGCCACCTCGGAGACTTCGACCACGAGCGGCCACTGCGGCCTTGGCTCTTCGGCATCACGATGCGAGTGCTGGCGGACTTTCGGCGTGTCCTGCGCAACCAGAACGAGATACCAGCGGAGGTTGGAGACGCCGTCGACGCCGGGCCCAGCCCGGACGCGCACCTGGCGGAAAGCGAGGCCCGCGCGATGCTCATGAAAGCGCTCGACGGGCTCGACCTGGATCGCCGCGCGGTGTTCGTCATGCACGAGCTGGACGAGGTGGCCGCGCCCGAGATCGCCGCCGCGTTGGCGGTACCCCTGAACACCGTCTACTCGCGGCTTCGCCTCGCCCGCGCCGACCTCGCCGCGAGCATCCGACGCCTGCGCGCCAAGGAGCCCTCGCCATGATCGAGTCGTGGGACGCACTTCCCGACGATCTGCGCGAGCTCGTCGCGGCCGAGAGGTCCAGCCCGGATCCGGCGCCAGACGTGCAGGCGCGGGTCTTCGCGCGGGTGGCATCCACGGTCGGATTGGTTCCCGGGTCGAGCGATCTGCCCACCGACGGCAGCACTCCTGGCGCATCGCTTGGCCCCAGCCTGGCGCGAACGGCCGCGCGGGTCTCGCGCCGTGGCATCGCGACCTTCCTGGTGGGAGTGGCCGTGGGCGGCGCCGCCGTGGGGACGGTCGATCACCTGCGACATGGCAAGCAGGCGCCGGCCGTGGCCACACCCGTGGCCCCAACGGCTCCTGCCGCGTCGCCCCTGCCCGAGCCGGCCCCCGCGCCGCCCAGTGCCAGCGAGGCGTTGCCGGCCGCGCCAGCCCAGCGCACCGTCGCCGCGTCGCGCGCCGGAGCCCGGGACAAGGGCCTCGAAGCCGAACGCAAGCTGGTGGAGATGGCGCGGACCTCCTTGGCGCGCGGGCAGACCGGGGCGGCCTTGGCCGCGCTCCGTCGCCACCATCGGGGATTCCCCAAGGGCGAGCTCGCCGAAGAGCGCGACAGCCTGTGGGTCGCCGCGCTCGTCGCCAATGGGGAGCACGCGCAAGCCCGCGCACAAGCAGCACGTTTCCCAAAGCAGTATCCGCACAGTCTGTTCGCGCCGGTGGTCGAGCAAGCGATTCGATCGATTCCGTGACGGATCGGCCATCGCCGCGCCAAACGCTCTTTCGGACAACAGAGGAGGCCCCATGCCACGCGCGAACCATCTCGCCATCTTCGCCATCGCACTGCTCGGCGGACTGGCGTGCAGCCGCACCGAAAACGTTGGGAATACCGTCGGGAATCCGCAAACCGATGGCAGCGCCGCCGGGCGCGACAGCACCATCCAGGTCGGCGGTGACACCAGCCCCTCGGTGTTCTGTCGCCCGTTCGGCCAGACGTGCGGAGGTGGCCAGGACTGCTGCTCGGGCCTCTGCGATCCGGCCACCAGCACCTGCGTGGCGTCGATCAACAAGTGCACCGCCACGGGTGGGGCATGCGCGACGTCCACCGAGTGCTGTTCGCTGGCCTGCACGGGTGGCCGCTGCAGCGCCAACGCCTGCGTGGCCGACAACGGCGCATGCGCCGACTCCGGCGAGTGCTGCGGCGGCAACTGCGCCGCGGGCATCTGCCAGCCGCTCAGCACATCCTGCCGGACCGCCGGCAATCCGTGCACGGAGAACGCGCAATGCTGTTCGACGCTGTGCCAAGACGGCGTCTGCAAGCTGGGGGCATCGTTCTGCATCCAGACTGGTGACGTATGCAGCGACAGCAGCACTTGCTGCTCGGGCGACTGTCAGAAAGGGACGGGCACCCTCGGCGTCTGCGCGCCGCCTCCCTCGGGGTCGACCTATTGCTCGGACGGCGTCGACGGCACGGTCTGTGGCGCATGCAACAGCTGTTGCAGTCGTGTGTGCGCGCCCTATGCGCCCACCGGCGTGCACGTGTGCCAGCCGGCCAGCGGCTGCCGCGTGAACGGCGACCTCTGTCGCAAGGACAGCGACTGCTGCGGCGCCGCCGGTACCGGCCTTCCTGGCGAAGGCAACGTCGAGTGTCAGATCGAGGTCGGCAAGCTGGTGGGCATCTGCCGCAATCCACGCAGCTGCAACCCGCAGGGCAACGTCTGCCACTACAAGGACTACGCCTGTAGCATCTCGTCGGCGCGAAACAACTGCTGCGACGGCACCGGCAATTCCGGCGTGTGCCAGCTCGACAAGTTCGGCGTGCCCCGCTGCAACGGCCTCGGCGACAGCTGCCGGCAGGGCGGCGAAACCTGCGCGTCCATGGACGACTGCTGCAACGACATGCCGTGCGTGCCTGATGCGACCGGCGTCCTGCGCTGCTGGGGCGCGCCGGGAATCGACGGCGGCGTGCCGCAGTCGTGCGTTCCCTTCGGTGGACCTTGTTCCATCAACGGCGACTGTTGCGTGGGCACGACCTGCATCCAACCCATCGGCACCACCCAGGGTACGTGCGGCATCCCCAGCCAGCCGCCGACCACGAAGCCCGGCCTCGACGCAGGCACGCCCGACTCGGCACAGCCCGGTTGCGCCCAGTATGGACAGACCTGCACCACGTCGGGCGACTGCTGCAACGGCGTCCCCTGCACCGACGGGCGTTGCATCGAGCAGATCATTTTCTAGCCCGACGGCGCCTCGTTTGAAGGCCACGACCACGGCCGCGGCGAAAACAAGACGGCATGCCGCTGCCGTGGTCGTGGCTGCTTTTCGTCCGCAAGGAATTTGCTTGACTGCCGCGCCCTCCGTGCTGACTTATGTCGGCCATGTCGATGCCGGTTCGCGTTCGCATTGCTCCTTCGCCAACAGGTGATCCCCACGTCGGGACCGCCTACATCGCGCTCTTCAACTACGTCTTCGCCAAGAAGCACGGCGGCCAGTTCATCCTCCGCATCGAGGACACGGATCGCACGCGCTCGACGCTGGATTCCGAGCAGGCCATCCTGCGCGCCCTGCGCTGGGTGGGACTCGGTTGGGACGAGGGCCCGGACGTCGGCGGCCCCTGCGGACCCTACCGTCAGTCCGAGCGCACCGAGATTTACAAGACCGAGGTGGCCAAGCTCGTCGACTCGGGCGCGGCCTACCGTTGCTTCTGCACGGCTGCGCGGCTGGAGCAGATGCGCGCCGCCGCCAAGGGCAAGTCATTCGTGGGCTACGACGGCCACTGTCGCGGCATCGCCGCCGACGAGTCCAAGCGCCGCGCCGAGGCCGGCGAAGCGTTCGTCATCCGCCTGGCCATGCCCAAGACCGGCGAGACCGTGTTCGTGGACCGCCTGCGCGGCGAGGTGCGCTTCGACAACACGCAGATCGACGACCAGATCCTGCTCAAGAGCGACGGCTTCCCCACCTACCACCTGGCCAACGTGGTCGACGATCACATGATGGGCATCACGCACGTGATTCGCGCCGAGGAGTGGCTGTCGTCCACGCCCAAGCACGTCGAGCTGTACAAGGCCTTCGGTTGGCAGGCGCCCGAGTGGATCCACATGCCGCTCCTGCGTAACGCCGACAAGTCGAAGATCTCCAAGCGCAAGAATCCGGTCTCGCTCGACTACTACCGGGCCGCGGGCTTCTTGCCCGAAGCGCTGCTCAATTACCTCGGCACCATGGGCTGGTCCATCTCGGGGGATCGGGAGAAGTTCACCTTGGCCGAGATGATCGACGCGTTCACCTTCGACCGCATGAGCCTGGGCGGCCCGGTGTTCGATCTGGTGAAGCTGTCTGCCATGAACGCCGACTACCTGCGCGCCTTGGACGACGCCGCCATCGTGGCGCGCCTGCGCGATTGGCGCCTCTCCGATGCGTTCTTGCAGCAGCTCGTGCCGCTGGTCAGGCAGCGCATCTCGCGCATGGACGAGTTCGTGCCCTTGACCGAGTTCTTCTTCTCGGGCGACCTCGACTACGCCGTCGTCACCAAGGACCTGCTCGGCAAGCGGCCCGCCAAAGAGGTCGCGGAGTGCCTGTTCGGCATGGTCGAGGTGCTGGACGTGCAGCGCGACTTCTCGCACGCGGCGCTCGAGGCGGTCGCGCGAGCCTACGCCGGCAAGATTGGCTGGGAGCCCAAGGAGCTGTTCATGGTGATGCGCATGGCGGCGAGCGCTCGCAAGGCCACGCCCCCGCTGTTCGAGACCCTGGCCGTGCTGGGGCGCGACCTCGTGCGGCGGCGGTTGCGCCTGTGTGGGGAGTATTTGAAACGTCTGCCCCCGCCCGCCCCCAGCCCGACAAAAAATCACGAATGATTACAATTCGATGACAATTGGCGCGGTACTTTGCGCGCCATGGATGCCTCCAGCGTGCTCACCACGCTCTACCTGATCATTCTCCCCCTCCTCGCGGTCTACGGTTTCCATCGCTCCTCGCTGGTTTATCTGTACTACCGACACAAGGACAAGCAGCCCGTGGCGCCCGGCAAGTTCGCCGAGCTTCCGGCCGTGACCATTCAGCTGCCGCTGTTCAACGAGATGTACGTGGTCGAGCGGCTGCTGGATGCGGTGTCCGCGATCCGCTATCCGCGCGACCGCTTCCAGATCCAGGTGCTCGACGATTCCACCGACGAGACCTGCGACATCTGCAAGAACAAGATCGCCCAGCTCATCGTTCGGCACCCCGAGCTCGACATCGAGTACGTCCACCGCGTCGACCGCACGGGCTTCAAGGCTGGCGCGCTCGACAACGGCCTGCGCACCGCCAAGGGCGAGCTGGTCATGATCTTCGATGCCGACTTCGTGCCGAACCCCGACATCCTGGAGAAGACCGTGCACCACTTCCTCGACCCCAAGGTCGCGGTGGTGCAGTGCCGATGGGAGCACATCAACCGCGACTTCTCGGCGTTGACCGAGGCGCAGGCCCTGATGCTGAACGGCCACTTCGTGATGGAGCACGCGGGTCGCAACCGGTCGGGCCGCTTCTTCAACTTCAACGGCACCGCGGGTATGTGGCGGCGCGCGGCCATCGTGGACGCCGGCGGCTGGCACCACGACACCCTGACCGAGGACATGGATCTCTCGTACCGCGCCCAGCTCCGCGGTTGGCGCTTCGTCTACCTTCCCGAGATCGCGGCGCCGGCCGAGCTGCCGGTCGAGATGTCGGCGTTCAAGGCGCAGCAGTTCCGCTGGGCCAAGGGCTCGATCCAGGTCGCGCGCAAGATGCTGCCCACCATCCTCCGCTCGAACGCGAACTTCGGTCAGAAGTCCGAGGCGTTCTTCCACCTCACCAACAACTTCGCCTACCCGCTCTTGCTCCTGCTCTCGCTGCTGCTGCTGCCGAACCTCATGTTCCGCACCACGCACGGCGTGCGCGAGGTCCTGATGATCGACCTGCCGCTCTTCTTCGGCACCACGCTCAGCATCGCGTCGTTCTACCTGACCTCCGAGCGCGAGGTCGCGCGCATGAGCGGCAGCACCTCGCATTCCACCTGGGGCACGCTGGCGCAGTTGCCGCTCGTCCTCTCCCTGGGCATCGGCCTCTGCATCAACCAGACCCGCGCCGTGCTCGAAGCCGTGCTCGGCCGCGAGACCGAGTTCGTCCGCACGCCCAAGCACGGCATCCGCGGCAAGCTCGAGACCTGGTCGGGCAAGAAATACCGCGCCGCCAAGTCGCTGACCCCGTTCTTCGAGCTCTTCATGGCCACCTACTTCGTGGCCGCGGTTCACATCGCCATCAAGAACGGCCACTACATGTCGGTGCCGTTCCTGTTCCTCTTCCTCTTCGGCTTCAGCTACGTGGGTGCGCTCTCCGCGTGGCAGGGTGGCTTCGGCCAAAGCCTGCGTCGACTGTGGCGGCGTCCGCCGCAGGAGGAGCCGGCGGTGCCCTTCATCCCGACGCCGCTGGTGGTTGCCTTGGACGCTACCCCGGCCCCGGTTCTCGTGCCGACGGCGCGGTCTTCTCATCGACCGGTTCGGGTACGAGAGGGAAGCGATCACCACGAACACGTCTCTGTTTGATCATCAGCCAGCGGCCAGCCCGCTGTTCCCAACGCTGTTGCAGGGCGGCCTGCCGAACCGTGGGGTCGCTCTTGCGGTACCACTCGAGGCTCACCTCCACCGTCGCTGCCTGCGAGCCCTTCGCGAAGCGCACGGAGGTGACCTCGTAGTCCGCGATGACCAGATCGTTCTCCACCAGGTGCCGGCGCTCCTGAAAGAGCGCGTTCTCCTCGGGCGTGAGCGACTGCCCGACGATCTCCCAGCGCGCCCAGCGAAAGTCGTCGTTCCACATGCGCGCGCCGTGGATCAGGTCCTCCTCGCGCCGCTGCGTCGGCGTCATGCAGCCGGCCGTAAAGGCCGCGAGCGCCATCGCCAAAGCAAGGATTCGCATCATGTGGGGTTCCTTTCTTCCGTCGGCCGTTGTCCGAAGACCACGCGCTCGACGCCGGCCAGGTCGCGTCGACTGCCGAGCTCGCGGTAGCCGGCGCCGCGCAGAACGCCCATCGCGGCCTCGGCCTGTCCCGCGCCGATCTCCATGGCCAGCCAGCCATCGTCGGCAAGAAAGGCGACCGCCCCGCCAACCAGGCGCCTGACCAGGTCCAGCCCATCCGCGCCACCGTCGAGGGCCATGCGCGGTTCGCCGCGCACCTCGGCCGAGAGCGTGTCGATCTCGGCGGTGGGGATGTAGGGCGGGTTGCTGACGATCAGCGCGAAGCGGCCGGGCAGGGACGACACCAGATCGCCTTGCAGAAACGTGACGGGAAGATTCAGCCGCGCGGCGTTTGCCTGGGCCACGGCGAGCGCGTCGGGCGAGGCGTCGACCGCGAAAACCTCGTCGTCGGGCCGCTCCTTCTTGAGCGCGATCGCGATCGCGCCCGAGCCCGTGCCGATGTCGGCGACTCGGCAGGGCTTGTCGAGCTTCGCGAGGAGCTCGAGCGCCTGCTCGACCAGCGTCTCCGTGTCGGGACGCGGAACCAGCACCCGCGCATCGACCGCGAAGTCGATGCTCCAGAACTCCTTGTTGCCCAGGATGTAGGCCACCGACTCGCCCGAAAGGCGGCGCTGCACCAGCGCTCGGTAGCTGGCCAGCTCGGTCTCATCCAGCGGCTGGTCGTAGTGGGTGTAAAGCTCGACCCGGCTGCGCGAGAAAGCGCGCGTGGCCAAAAGCTCGGCGTCGAGCCGCGCCGACTCGATGCCCTGGCGCTCGAAACGTCCCACGGTCCAGCGCAGGACCTCCAGAATGGTCCAGGCCTGGGTGGTTTTCGGCGCGGGCGTCGAAGCTGCGGACACGGGGGTGATTGTGCCGGAAGGACCCCGACATTGCGAGATTCGTCGGTTTGGCCCCTCTCGGCGTGCTGCTACTATCGAAAACGATGACTCGATTTCGCCGTGCAGCCGTGGGCTTCGTCGCCGGGCTTCTCGTTGCTGGCGCCGCCAATGCGACCACCACGCGATCGTTCCGCCAGACCACGGTCAAGGACTTCGAGGAAGGCGAGGCCACCTCGACCGCCGTATCGCCCCCCGGTCAGGTGGTGCCCGGCATGAAGGTCGCGCGTGTGGCCATCGACGCCGCCTTCGCGTGGAGCGCGGCGCTCTCCCCGGATCGGCACACGGCGTACTTCGGCACCGGCGACGCGGGAAGCATCTTCGCGGTGCCGGCCACAGGCACGGGCGCGGCGAGGAAGGTCGCCGAGATCGACGCCCCTTGGGTGACCGCGCTTTGGGCCAAGTCCGACGGCAATCTGCTCGCTGGCTCGACCCCGGGCGCACGCCTGTTCTCGGTGGACACCAAGTCCGGCAAAAGCAAGCTCTTCGCCAAGCTGCCCGCCGAGCACATCTGGGCGATCGCCCACGACGCCACCCACGCCATCACGTACGCCGCTGCCGGCGACGGAGGGAAGGTCTTCACCATCGACGAGAAAGGCAGCGTGAAGCTGCTCTGGGACTCGGGCGACAAGCACATCATGGCGATGGTCCGCGACGGCTCGACGCTGCTCGCCGGCACCGCCGACAAGGCCATCCTCTACCGCGTCCACGCCGACGGGAACGCCGAGGCGCTGCACGATTTCGAGGCCGACGAGGTCCGCGCCATCGTGCGCGGGAAAGGCGCGATCTATCTGGCCGTGAACGACTTCGAAGCACCCACCGATGCCAAGCCGGCGCCCAAAGAGGGCCCGCAGACGGCGAAAGGCACGCCCGTGGTGACGGGGCCTGCGCCAGCATCCGGCGCGATTCCGCGCACCGACGCCCTGAAGGCGAAGGCTGCCGTGTATCGCCTTGCCGACGACGGTGGAATCGAGCAGCTCTTCGCGCTGCCCGATGGCTACTTCACGTCGCT
>CAZYFU010000035.1:48839-50807 GCA_964647025.1 uncultured Myxococcales bacterium
GCCCGCGCTGTGGGGGAAGGCCTGGTGGACCGGCTCGGCCGACTTGGTCATCGAAACCCGCAGCGGCAACACCGGCAAGCCAGACGAGGGCTGGTCGGCGTTCCGTCGCGTCGACGCAGCGGAACGCCACGGCGGCGAGATCTCCGCGCGCATCGTCAGCCCGGGCGCCCGCTACCTGCAATACCGCGCGACGCTGCCCGGCTACCAGTCGACTTTGCAGGAGATCGCGATCTACTTCCTTCCGCACAACCAGCGCGCTCGTGTGACCGAGATCTTTCTGGCTGACGCGGCCGCGGCGGCGACCGGGACCGGCAGCACGACCACCACGACCACGCGCGTGCATTCCTCCACGCTCAAGCTGCGCTGGAAGACCGAGAACCCGGACAGCGACGAGCTCATCTACAAGCTGTGGTTTCGCCGCCTAGGCGACAGCGTATGGCGCGCCCTCGGCGGTCCCGATCCACTCGCCAAACCCGAATACGACTGGAACACCGACTCGGTCGCCGACGGCCGCTACACCTTCCGCGTGTGGGCCTCCGACGAAAAAGTCACCCCCGCCGATCGCGCGCTCGACCACCACTTCGACTCGCCGCCCTTCCTCGTGGACAACACGCGCCCCGAGATCCTCGACCTTGCCTTCCACGGCGACAAGCTCACCGGTCGCGCCCACGACGCCACGTCGATCATCACGACCATCGAATACCTCATCGACGACACCGAATGGCGCCCAGCCACTCCGGACGACAAGGTCATAGACGAGCGCAACGAGGCCTTCACCGTGCATCTGCCGAAGTCGCTTGCCCCGGGCCCGCACATCGTAAACGTGCGGGCGTGGGATCAAGCCGACAACGTCGGTGCGGCGAGGATCGAGATCAAGAAGTAGACGGAAGACGGGTGCCGTCGTTCGGCACCCGCACGCGCTACTTCGCGGCCGACTTCTTGGCCTTGGCCTTGGTCGCCTTCTTCTCGCGGCGCTCGCTGGCCTTGGCCAGGTCGATGAGGCGCGCGTCGGAATAGGCGGCCAAGCGCTCGACGAACGGCTTGTCCTTGGTGCGGCCAAGCGACTTCGCGACCTGGGCCACGAGCGCATCGTGCGAGCCGTACTTGTCCTTCACGGTCGTGGCGACCTGGTGAAGGTGAAGCAGCTTCACGTTGGCGGCGCTGGACAGGCGCTTGCGCAGATCATCCTTCGACTCGTCGCCGCGGTCCAACAGGCCAACCAGCTTGTCAACCAGCTTGTCCTTGGCGCCAAAGGTTTCGTTCACGATTGCGAGGGGTGATTTCTGCGACATGGTTAGGTCTCCGTTCCTTAACGGGAAGGGCGCTTTTATTACCTCAAAACCCCGACCGCCGCCAGAATCTCTTGCGAGGCGGATACAAAAGAATCGATGTCAACTTCCGTGTGAGCCAGCGAGATGAATGCCGCTTCGAGTTGCGCGGGCGGCAGATAGAAGCCAAGCCCAAGCATTCCTTGGAAAAAAGCCGCGTAACGCTTGGCGTCCGCGGTTTTGGCCGATGTGAAATCCGTCACAGGACCGCGACAAAAAAACAGCGTGAATGCGGAGCCGATTCTCTGAAAGCAGGCCTTGACTCCGGTGCTGGAAATGGCTTTGCGCACGCCCGCCTCGAGGCGCGCCCCCAAGGCTTCGAGGCGCTGGTACGCGGCCGTGTCGAGCTGCGGCAGCATGGCCAGTCCGGCCGCCATGGCCAGGGGATTGCCCGACAGCGTGCCCGCCTGGTACACGGGGCCGTCCGGCGAGACCACCTTCATGATGTCCGCCCGCCCACCGTACACGCCGAGCGGAAGCCCGCCGCCCACGATCTTTCCAAGGCAGGTCATGTCCGGTCGCACGCCGAACATCTGCTGGGCGCCCCCGCGCCCCACGCGGAAGCCGGAGATCACCTCGTCGAAGATGAGAACGGTTCCGTGTTCGTCGCAAAGCCGGCGCAACGACTGCAGATATCCCG
>CAZYFU010000036.1:0-8684 GCA_964647025.1 uncultured Myxococcales bacterium
GCCACCTCCGCCCATCGAATGGCCCATGACCATCAAGCGATTGGGATCGACGCGATCCTTGACCTCGCTTTTTTGGGTGAGGTAGTCCAGCGCGGCGAGCAGTTGTTTTCCCCGGGATTCAGGGAGATCAGATACGGCGTTCGTCTCTATGCCGATGATGACAAATCCAAAAGAGGCCAGCCAGTGTCCCATCCACGTCTCTTCTTTGGCAAATTTAGCCCCACCACCGGGACAGATCGCTACGCCAGCCCAAGTCCCGCGGCTGGTATCGGTCGGGTAGTAGATGAAACCACCACCAAAACCATTGCCAGAAGGAATGGTCAATTCCGCAGTGGCAAATGTGCCTCTCTTGGCCGAGATACTGGAGAGAGATGGGTCCGGCCCAACTGCTGTGGTGCTACCACCTGTGGCCGACGTGCTTGCCATAGTTCCACCCCCAGTGCCCGCGCCTCCCGCGGCCGTCGTTCCCCCCGTGCCAGGCGTGCTGCTACCGCCCGCGGCTGTCGTCCCCCCCGTGCCAGGCATGCTGCTACCGCCCGCGGCCGTCGTTCCCCCCGTACCAGGCGTGCTGCTACCGCCCACGGCCGTCTCGCCCCCGGTGGCCGGCGTGCCCCCGGTGGCCGACGCGCCTCCTGTGCCGGGCGTGCTGCTACCGCCCACGGCCGACGTCCCCCCCATGCCGGGTGTGGCGCTACCCCCGGTGCTCGTGCCTCCCATAGCCGTCGTGCCCCCCGTGCCAGGCGTGGTGCGACCTCCCGTGGCCGTGGTGCCCCCCGTGCCGGACGTGCTGCTGCAGCCGCCGGTAGCCGACGTACTACAAGCCACGAGTAGAATGAAGACCAACTTGGCAGTCGTGTGCAGTCCCATGTGCCCCCCTGCTCTTGGCAGGAGGCTCTCACAGCGACGGCCCTTTGCCAAGATCGACGGAGTGTGGGTGATCCCACCGCCTTCGGGCAAAGACGAGCCTTTGATGGTGGGAACCCAAGGTCAGTCTTGGCCAATCGCTATCTGGCGAGGTCATTCTGGACACGGCAATGCATCGCCACCACGTCGCACGGCCGATCAGCGAAAGGGGAATACCTCGGCGTCGAAGACGACGTTCGCGTCGGGGTGCTCGTGCGCGGCACGCACTTGCAGGCACCATCGGGTTTCGAGGTCGAAGGGCAGCGGTAACCCCGACGGAGCCAGCGTCGCCGCGTCCACCCCGTAGTGGAAGCGGCGCTGGGCCATGACTCCCTTGACTGCTTGCCAACCCTGCTTGGCGCGCTCGACGTCGCATGCAAGGACTTCGTCGCCGGACTCGTCGGGCTCGGCACCGTTCCCCGCCAGTGCGAGCACGTTGAAGCGATTCCAGCCGAGCTCCCAGCACCGGCCGACCTTGGCGACCAGCGGTTGGTCGGCGGGTCCGGCCAACACGGCCAACATCACCAGCTCGTCAATGACCTTGGGGCGCTTGCCCGAAGTGTCCGCCCCGCTGCTCACCGTCGACAGATGCCCCGTGGGTTTGTCGTTCGCGGCCGGACGCCTTCGACGGCTTGGAATGCTCAACGGCGGTTGAAGATACTCCACACCCGCCGATCTCTCAGGCCCAGGCCGCCCCAGACGAAGACCGCGAAGTAGATCGGGAATAGGACGTTGCTGAAGAGCGGGGCACCCATGTGCACGTTCGCTTCGATGGCACCGCCCAGGTAGCCGGTCAGCAGGATCGCTCCCAAGATGGCCGTGCGAGGAATGCAGTAGAGCACCGTGCATGCGAGCAGGACGACTCCGATGGGCATGATCGCCCCGGCCGGGAATCCCAGCGCAGTGCTGGCCTTCACCACGAAGGGCAACTCGAGGATCTTCGGGATGCTGTCGAAGAGCAAGAATGCGACAGCCAGTCCGCTGACGATGCGCCCGCCCCAGAGTCTCTTCTTGCTGATGGAGTCTGCTCGGGCAGCCGTGGGCTTGGCTGGAGTGCTCGCGAGGTGCGTCGGCGCGGGCGAGGAAGGCAATGCATCGAAATCCGCGAGGGACGATCGACGTTCGGTTGCGATGTTCATGACCATTTCTCCTTGTTGCCGGTACGACGAACAAGGCGGGGCCACTCCGACATCGGTCGACGGTCTTTTTGCGTTCTTTGCCGCTGGCTGACGCTGGCCCCCGACGCAGCGCTGTCGCACTGCTACCAACCACTGCGGAACGGACGCTGCGTCGGATCCGGGTTCCGCCGTACGGCGATGGTTCCTTCCCGCGGGCACCGTGGCCTGGTGGAACGCCTGGGTGTTCATGGGGCTAGGCATCGCGCTGGTCGCGCTGCTGACCGCGGGCGTGTTCCACGAGTCCCCGGCTTGGTCCAAGAGGCCGGTCTGCTGCGCACACCATAGTAGTATTCGCCGGCAATGAGTCTCACCGATGATCCTCTGTCATCACCGTCTCCCGAGAGGGAGGAAAGCCCATGATGAAGCTGCGCGAATGGCTCGAGAGCAGCGGCCGCCGCTACGCCTCCGAAGTCAGGGAGATCCTGTCCCTGCTCGGCTATGGTTCTGACGATCGATCCCCGCCCTTCCAGGTCATCGACGGCGATCGCGACGAGCTGCTCGCCCTCACCCGCACGATGGAGAAGATCATCATCGTCCCGCCGGCCTATTCGGCAGCGAGCATTCTGCCCCTGGTCCCTTCCGATCTGGCAGCCGCCACTGTCCTCTTCATCGGGCCCGGCCTCCACGAATACCCCCTCGCGGTCGCCTCGGAGTCGCTGACGTTTTGCCTCTGCTTCATGGAATGCTGCCTCCGCTACGCCGCCCAGATCCCCGGCGAGGTCCGCGGCTTCCAAGACCTCTCGACCGACCACCAGGCCTTCAGCCTGGCGATGCAGCACCTCGCCGCTCGCCTGGCCTTCGATCGCTTCCTCAATGCCTTGGTCGACGAGCACCGGCCCTTCGACGTGGCCAATTTCCTGCAGGGCTTCCACCAGTCCTGGGATGCCGCCCTCGGCTTGTCCCGCAGTAATCGAGACCTCTCCCGAACCTCGTGTCTGTGCGTGCTGGCCGAGCTGTCCGGACGGGCCGTTGCCCTGAAGAAGCGCGGTTTGGACATCTGGGATCGGAGCGCCGACGGGCACCCCAGCCCGGCCGACTTACTCCGTTCGTCCTTCGGCCCGCAGTGGCGGGGACTGCCCGACCTGCTCGCCGAGCTCGACAGTTTCGATACGGCCCTGTCCCGGCGGACGGAGCTCGCCGAACGCCTCAAGGCCCTCGCGGAGCCAAACGACCTGCTGTCCATCGCTGTCCACCACATGAACCGTGCCTCCGAGACCTTCTGGAACGAGGAGCTCTCGGTACCGGAGAGGGGCCGCGCCATCGCAGACGACTTCAACCGCGCCCTGGACGCCATCGAGGAGGCCCTGCGATCCGGGTTGCCAGGCGCGCGCGAGCAACTCGAAGCCTTCGCCCAGATCGTTGGCCAGGTCGCCGTCTTCTACTCAAACCAGCCCGACGTGACCGCCGCCACCACGCGTTTCGTGAATCTGATCAAAAGACAGGAGTGATGCCACCTGACAGGAGGCTGGGAGGAACGGCATGGGCAACAGAGGCCGTCGACCTCGAACGAGTCCTTCCTCCTTGCCGTGCGGGGCTCCCAGATCAACCGCCGTGGACACGCTCGAGTTCATGTTCGAGTAGCTCCCGGTCTTAGCCGGTCCTAGCCGTACATGCCAAGGGACGAAAAGTCGCGCCGTGCCCAAGGCGATGGTCTATAACACCTGGGCACAGGTGGGCATGGCCGACAAGGTCTTCATCAACGGACGTGCGGCGGTCCACGCGGGCTCGGCTGGCAAGTCCGTGGCGTTTCCCGACGTGTGCCTATGTCCCCCGGCGCCGCCGTCTGGCCCGGTTCCGACTCCGCTGACCAACACCGCGAAAGCGGCCGATCTGGCCGGTTGCGCCGCGACGGTCACCGTGGAAGGCAACCGAATCGCCCACGCTCAGTCGCTCGTCGCACGATCCACCGGCGACGAAGTGGCACAGAGTACCGGCGGCGGCATCCTGACCCAAGTCACGCAAGGCAAGGCCTACTTCCAAACCTTCTCGATGAACGTGATGATCGAGAACCAACCGGCCGTGCGCCATTTGGACCTGGTCACGAACAACCACGCCGCGAAGATGGCCGGGAACACACCGCCGGTGCCGTGGATGTCGACGATGGAGCCGAGCCCGGTTTCTGGGGCGACGTCTATGGAGAAGGATGCACGGGAGGGCCAAGACTCCATCGTGCTGGTGTTGAAGGATGAGCTTTCGCGTCCGGTCGTGGGGCTCAGAGTGGTCGTCGAAACGCCTGCCAAGCAGACCCTTGGTCAGAAGTCCTCGCGGCTTGGTGAGATTAGGCTTCGCGGCCTCAAGAAGGGGGCGTGCCAGATCACCCTTCTTGATTGGCAGCGAAGGCCCATGAAGGAAGTCAAGGCCAGGACGTTCGCGCCGGCTGCGGATGCGTCGCCGGTCTTGCTCCCCACGGGCAAGTCGCACGATCTTGTCTGTCAGATCGCCACGATGACCATCGAGGTCGCGCATCCGCGACCGGGACAGCAGCGCTTCCCCAAGTTGGTCCTGGAGAGTAGCGACGGGAAGTATCGCCAGCAGCGAACGGCCCATGACAATCTCCTGCGCGAGTCACGAAAGCTGAGGGTTCGATTCGACTACCTCCCCAAGGGCACTCGGTTCACTCTCACGCGCCACGATGGGCCTTCTCTGAGGAAGGTGATCTTCAAGGACAGGGCTTTTGACGACCTTGTCGACCGGCCGACCGACACAGCGGGAGGAGACTGATGCCCTATTCGGCTCAGGTCTTGGTTCGCTTTCGCAGGATCGATCGAATGTACGACCTGCGCTTTGGCCCTCACAACAAGGGCTCTACCCGCATATTGCCCGCGGGTGATCAATCGCTCCATCCCGAAGTCTTCGATCCCGTCGAGGAGCAGCGCGATCAGAGCGGTCGCTTCATCAAGCCCTTCGATCAGATCAAGCTGCCGCCGCCCAGGGCTGGCGTCTACCGTAGCTATCGGGTCTCGGAGCTATCCCATGTGCTGCGTACTTTTGTCCGGGGCTCAGCGTGCCAATCGCCGCGACCGGGGGCTTGGGTGTACGTGCTTTCGGATCAGCAAGAGCCCGGGGAGTTCCGACTGGTCCACATCCTCCACTATCGCGATCATGGCAAGTACGTGCATTGCGACCCCGACGCCCTCGAAAAAGAGCTGGAAGCTCAACCGGAGGACAGCCTGCTCTGCCTGTGGGAGGTGTGCGTTGGCACGCCCGTTCGTAACTGCGCATTCCTTTCTCCCATGCCGTTGGCGGATGCTGCGCTCAAGGCACTCCGCGAGCCGTCTTCGCCGGAGGAAAGGGAACTCCTGGCCAACGTGCTACGGCGCGCATCCTGGCTCAACGACCCCTTCGTCTGTGATGTCGTGCGAGGAGCCGGCTCCTATTCGCCAGCGACCAAACCCGCCGAAGAGTCTGCAAAGGACGGGGCGACACCAGTCGGCGAGCGGGTCTTGTATCTGGTCAATCCCTTTCACGAGGCCGAGGCGCGCATCGATGCCTTCCAGGAGTCGATCCACCGTGCTCTGGACGCTCAGCAACGGGCTGCGCAAGATGCGCGTTACCTCTTTGCCAAGCGCGTTCAAGCTGCCAGCACCGGCAACGAAAGGCTGGCCAGTCTGGTGCAGCCAGCCCTGAACAAAGAGCTGGGTGAAGTCGAAGATCCGATTTCGTACCTCTGCTCGGTGGCGGAGGATCGTGCCGCTGATCTGTTGCGCTGGTGTGGCTACCCGTATGAACCAAGCGGGTGGTCCTGGTTCAATGGTGGGGTGGACCAACACACATGGAAGGTCGACACCAGATCCGACGGATCGTACACGGTCAAGGCATTGACCTACCAGCTGGCGCCTCAGCAGAAAGGCGCAGCCAACTGGCTCAGCGCCGCGATGTTCGAGGGTCGTGCTCTGTCTGATGATTGGAAAGAATCGGTGGATGACGTCCGCGATCGCGCGTACTCGGATTTGCTTCAGACCGAGGTCGGCCGCCGATTTCTGAAGAAGCAAGCCGATCGGATTCTGGAGAAGGAACCGACCAAACCCGGGAGCGACGACGGCCTTCTCGGCGTCCTTTGGGTCAAGGGTGAGAAGAACGTACTGAACATGGCTCGGCGAGGCTGGAGCGGCGTGTTCCAGAATCTTCTTCCTTCACTGTACCTGGCCAGCGGCAAGGCAACGTTCAAGTACCTCGAAGACTTCATCAAGCACAGGACCGGCGAGGAGTGGCCAAACCTTGGTGTCGTGATCAGGCAGGGCTCGCCGAAAGTCAGCCCGCAGGGGGCCGCGAAGATGGCGCAGCTGCGGGCAAAGTATGGCCCGGAGTACTACAAGACCCGGGCAGGGGCATCCTATCGCTTCGAGACGGCCCCCAAGGAGACCCACCAGCGCCAACATCAGATTGGAAAGATCGCGGCTCAGCCCTGGCTCATCGTCTTTCAGTTGACGTTGTTCTTCGAGAGCCTCGATGAGGTCGTGAAGAAGCCGAACGGATGGAACATAGCGGCCGCGACTGCCAACGTACTCAGCACGTTCGATACAATGGCCGACCTGGCTCTTGAGCTGCCCAAGGATGACTTCAAGAAGTGGCTCAAGCGAAGGACCCTACGAGACTACGGGTTGCGCGTCCCGGGCCGGTTGCTTGGGCGTCCCAACGACTACGTTGGCTACGCACGCCTCAGGTTCCTCGGCACATTTGCGAGTGCACTCGACCTGGTCTTGGCAATCCGCACGGCAACCAGCGAGCGCTACCCCGGAGTCAGGGCTGGTCGAGTGCTCCGCGCAGTTGGCGCCGCGGCAGCGTTGATCGGTGGCATCACATCCGAGACCGGCTTTGGTGTGGCATTCGCCCTGCTTGGGCTCGGACTCCAGTTTGCTGGAGACATCATCGCGTACCTGTACGAACCGCTGCGAGTCTTCTTGCAGAAGACACCGTGGGGTGACCATGGGAACGGGAGTCCGAACCCGACCGAGCTACTGAGTCTTAATAGAGAACTCGACAGCCTCCTCTACGCATACTCCTGGGAAGTGCGCAGCGAACCTTCGCAGTCAGAGGGCTTGGTGCGCTTCTTCCTGGACATCAAGCCCTCCAGAGGGCTCCTGTTGCTTCCTCGCGAGGCAACTCTCGCAGTGAATCTCGCCTTCACACGTGAGACTCGTCCGCCCAAAACCGATACCATCGCAACCACCTTCGGCTACGATTCGCTTCTCGAAGCCGAAACCTGGACAGTCCTGCTGAACGAAGTGGCATGGGCCGAGGCTGCCACCAGCTACCAGGTACTCGGAACACTGTCTTTGCGGCTCGACAACCGGGGACTGCGTTACCTCGACGCCCATGTCGAAAAGACGGCAACGAACTTCGCCGGAGAATCGAAGGTCAAGTCACCAGAGCGCCCCGACGGCGGACTGGCGCAGAATCCCTAGCATGCACTTCGAGGAAGAGCCGGCTGAGCTTAGAAGGTGGGTGCTGGGAATCGTCTTCGGCCTCATAGGCATCGCGACGCTGGTGGTTATCCCGACGTGGTTCTGTGCCGTCACGGGCGAGTTGAATGTCGGGATTCCGGTGCTCGCTCTCCCAGTAGCTGCATTCTGTCTTCAGGCGGTGCGAATCCTTTTCGCACCACAGATGTCCATCGACCTGGAGCAGTCGCCACGCACGGCTCATGTCCTGCGTATGAACCTATTGACCCGACGAAGACGAAAGCACAGTTATCCCATCCCCGACGATGCATGCGTCATCCTCGAGGAGTCTGACTGCGAGTATTCGCTGATGATTCGCCTGTCGTTTTTTCGAACCATCCATCTGCCCGATCCCTCCGATCCGTCGGAGACGCCAGCGCTTGCCGTGAACGTCGCCAGGTTTCTCCATATCGAGGTAGAGGACAGACGCCCCCTTCATCGAGCCCGATGGAAGCCGTAGACAACAGGAATCCGAGCGTGGTGCTCGACCACGAACGGTTAGGCTGTTTCGCCGCCCACGCCGAAAAAATGGCAACGGCTCTCGCCAAAGAATCGACGGCTGCGTCGCCGGAGCACCCGGATGGTGCCGCCCAGAGGGACAGTAGCATGCACTTCGAGAATGATCCGGCTGAGCTCAACGGGTGGCTCCTCGGGACCGTCTTCGGCTTCATGGGAATTGCGGCGCTAGGTATTCCGACTTGGCTCTGCCTCCGCACAGGTGAGCTGAATCTTGGAATCCCTGTGGCCTTCTGTCCGATTGCTGCCGTTTGTCTGGTCATCGCCCGGGCTGGCTTTGCACCACAGATCTCCGTGGACCTCGAGCGAGAGCCTCGTCAAGCCCACGTCGTCCGCTGGAACCTCCTGACCCGGCGAAAGCGGAGACGCACCTACCCCATTCCCGACGATGCATGCGTCATCCTCGAGGAATCTGACTGCGTGTACTCGCTGACAATCCGACGAGCCTTTCTTCGCCACATCTATCTCACTCAGCCTCGGGATGGGGACGAAGCGGGGCCGCTGGTTGTGAATGTCGCCAAGTTTCTCGGTATCGAGCTGGAGGACAGACGCCCCCTCCACGAGACACGATGGAAGCCGTAGCCGCTACGGCAAGGCGCCTCGCGGACTCAGGGCGGTCCCAGAGCTCGCATCACCCCCAGCTTCG
>CAZYFU010000036.1:8784-50547 GCA_964647025.1 uncultured Myxococcales bacterium
GGTCGCCCATATCCATGATCGGGCGCACCTCGCACTCCGCCTCGAAGCCGGGCCAGTGCTTCCGATGTAGACCCAGGAACTCGGTGGCCATGCGAATGGCGTCGGCCTTGGTCTCGGCCTTCAGGATAGCCCAGCCGCCGATGACCTCTTTGCTCTCGGTGAACGGACCGTCGGTCGCGACGATCTTGCCGTTCGCCAGCCGGACACGCACGCCGTCCTTGCTGGACAACAGGCCGCCCGTGTCAACCAGGGTCCCCTCTTTCATCGTCCTCTGAACGAGCTCGCCCATCGCATCCATCAGCGCGGGCGGTGGTGGGGTCTCGCGGAACTTCTCGGAATGACGGATGAGGCTCAAGTATTTCATGGCTGTGCTCCTTTTACCGGGTTGGATGTCGGTTGCAGTCGTTCTTCTCCCCGATACGACGAACAGGACCTGGCCAGTCCGACATTCTCGTGTACGTTTTTTTGGCGGCGCCTTGTCGGCGCCGGTCATGACCAATCGTCGTATCTGAAACAGGAGCGCACCGATGCTGTATGCCGTGCTTTGCTACAACGATGAACAGATCACCGGATCGTGGACCCAAGCGGAGGACGACAGGGTCATGGCCCGGTTGAAGGAGGTCACGGATAAGCTCGAAAGGGCCGGCAAGCTCGGGCCGGTTGCGCGGCTGATGCCGACCACGGCGGCCACGACGCTGCGCAAGGGCGGCCACGGCAAACGACTGGAACCCGGTCCGGAGCCCGCGGTCGTCACCGACGGGCCGTTCGCCGAGACCAAGGAGCAGCTTCTTGGGTTCTACGTTATCCAATGCACCGATTTGCACGACGCTTTGGAGTGCGTACGCGAGCTTGGCCAGGCCAACCCCGGCGGTGCTTACGAAATACGACCTGTCTCGGTGTTCTCTCCAGGTGGCAAGGTCGCTTGAACGATCTCGGGTGGATTGACTTGGCCTTACGCTCCGCGCGCCCGCGCGCGATGGGGGCCCTCATGCGCTACTTCGGGGACCTCGACTTGGCGGAGGAGGCCTTTCAGGAGGCCTGTCTCGCCGCCCTGACGAAGTGGCCAGGACAGAGCCCGCCCCGCGATCCACAGGCGTGGCTCATCATGGTCGGCCGCAACGCCGCCATCGACTCGGTCAGACGGCGAAACAAACAGGAGCCGCTGCCACCCGAAGAGGCCCTGTCCTCCGTTGAAGACGCCGAGACGTCGCTCGCCGAACGCCTCGATGACGCCCACTACCGCGATGACATTTTGCGACTACTGTTCGTGTGTTGTCATCCAGAGATGCCGGCGACTCAGCAGATCGCCCTCGCGCTGCGCGTTGTCTCGGGCCTGACCGTCAAGGAGATCGCTTCCGCCTTCCTGGTGAGTGAGGTCGCCATGGAGCAACGGATCACCCGGGCCAAGGCTCGTGTGGTCAATGCGCGCGTTCCGTTCGAGACCCCGAACGAAGCCGAGCGCACCCGTCGCCTGTCCAGCGTTGCGGCCGTGATCTATCTGATGTTCAACGAAGGCTATTCCGCCACCGGGGGTGACGCTCTCGTCCGGGCTCCCCTTTGTGAAGAAGCGATTCGCCTGGGACGCCTACTCCTTCGCCTCTTCCCCGCCGAGCCCGAGCTGATGGGTCTCCTTGCCCTGATGCTGCTTCAACATGCGCGAGCCGGCGCGCGGCTCGACGCTCAGGGCGCCATCGTCCTGCTCGAGGAGCAGGACCGCAGCCGCTGGAACCGCGGCCTCATCGATGAAGGCCGAGCCCTTCTGGACAAGGCCATTCGCCACCGCGCCCGCGGCCCATACCAGATCCAGGCGGCCATCGCAGCGCTGCACTCGGACGCGAAAAGCTACGGCGACACAGACTGGGCCCAGATCGACCTCCTTTACCACGCCCTGGAGCGGCTCCAGCCGTCCCCCGTGATCCGACTCAATCGCGCGGTCGCCGTGTCCAAACTGCAAGGCCCTGTCGCGGCGCTGGCGATGATCGAGTCGCTCGAGCGCGACCTCGGCAACTACTTCTACTTCTTCGGGGTCAAAGGCGCCATGCTCGAGCAGCTCGGTCGTCATGAAGAAGCGCGTGTCGCCTTCGGCCGAGCCATCGCCCTCGCTCATACCCCGGCCGAGGCGGCACACATTCGCATGCACCTCGACCGGTTGGCACGGGCGCCAGCTTAGGGTGTCCTATCTTCGAGCAGGGACGACCTTGACGACCTGGGGCTCGGCACGGATCACCATCGCGATGGTGAACGTGGACTTGCCCGCTCCTCTTCGTGTCCCGGGCGGACCACCACCGCCCGTGCTAGCATCGGCGGCTGCAATGAAGGCCCTCAAGCTGGTCGTGCGCGTGCTCGGTTTGCTCTTGATGGCGCTCGGCGGCGCGACCGTGGTGCTGTGGCTGTTCCTGCACAAAGACATCACGAGCATGACCGGCAAGGAGTTGGCGTGCGGCGTGGAGCTGTGGTCAGCGCACGCGGCGCCGATGCTGTGTTCCCCCGCCCAGGCCAAGGAAGCTCGGCACATCCTCGACCGACAAGTGCAACGCACGAAGGAGATCCTCGAGGCCAGCACCCTGGTGCAGACGGACGCCGATGGTCATGAGCTGTGGGATACGCCGCGGGGGCGGTACTGGGTTCTGCCGCGCGAGTCTTCCTGCCTGGCCAGCGAGCTCGCCGAACAGGACGCAGGCATCTACGAGTGGGGGCAAGAGGGCGTCCATGAAGGCGACGTGGTACTCGATGGTGGCGCCCACTATGGGGCCTACGTCCGCCAAGCCTTGAACCGCGGCGCCAAGCTGGTCGTCGCGATCGAGATCGCCCCAGACAGCGTCGCGTGCCTGCGCAAGACCTTTGCCGACGAGATCGGCGCCGGCCGCGTCGTCGTCTATCCCAAGGGCATCTGGGACAAAGACGACACGCTCACACTGCAATTGGACAACCTGAGCGACGGCAACAACGTGACCAGCACGCGCGACCGCCAAGGCCCCAAGGTCCCGCTGACCACCATCGACAGGATCGTGGCCGAGCTGGGACTGCCCAAGGTCGACTTCGTCAAGATGGATATCGAGGGCGCCGAGCCCAAGGCCATCGCCGGGGCGACGCAAACCCTGCGCAAGTACCGGCCGCGTCTCGCCATAAGCTCGTACCACCGCGAGGACGATGTGGTCGCTCTCTTGAACGGTGTGCGCGAGATCTTCCCCACCTACTGGGTTTCGCTCGGGCCATGCAAAGTGCACGATGAGCGACTCGTGCCCAGCATCCTGTTCTTCCACTGAGACCGCACACGGCCTCGGCGCTTGCTTTCGAAATCCGCCGGGGCTTGCGCCTTGTTCGTCTCCGACGCCAAAGGCCACGGGGACCGTCACCACCACCCTGGGAACCCCCGAGCCGTTCGACGTCGTGATCCCGGGCGCGTTGCCCGCCCACCTCAACCGACCGTCAGGCCTTGCGCACGTGTCAGGTATCGGCCTATTCATAGACGCGGCCGAGAACGTCCTGCTGGCCGACCTTGGAGGTTCACCGTAGCGCCATGATCGACTCCCCGGAAGCTCAACCACAGGGAACACAGTCACAGGGGGAAGGAGGCTCCTCGACGAGTGCTCCTCGTCAGGCTCCATGTCCCGGCGAAAGGCCCATTCTTCTCTGGGGCCGGGCGCTGCTTGGCGTGGCGGGGCTGGTCACCGAGGCCCTGGTGATAGACGCTTTCAACGACTTCTCGAAAAGCTGTCGTGAGCTTGGATGCCTCGGGGCCATCGCCTACCCGCCCGCCATGGTGGGGTGTGGACTGGCCATGCTGCCGGCGCTCTGGCTCATTCCAGGCCTGCGAAGCCGGCGTTTCTTCCGGGCGGGGGCGGTAAGGATCGGCTTCGTGGTCCTCGGCGTACTCGGGCTCGCCGTGGGGATCGCGGTGCTCGCCATCACGTAGCCGTTCACGACGTTCCTGTCTGCGGCCGCATCAAGTAGATGGGACGCTGGATAATGCCTTTCACCGTGTTCTCCAGGCGCGAAGCTATGAACTTGCCCCAGGAGGTGACGTCGTCGCCATCGAGGTAGGGAAGGTCCAAGACCGCGTGGCGATTGATGGGCTCGCCGATCTCCATCCGCAGCAGCGGCTCAAAGGCCGCGAGCGCTCCCTGCTCAAGAGGGGCGCTCAGCCTCTGGGCGAGGATCTTCGTCAGAACCTGGTCCCTCAGGCTCTTCATCTCCTGCAGGTCAGCGTCCGAGAAGTACTCCATGTACGAGATCGAGCTCAGGTCACCTTGGCCATGTGCATCTTCGTCGGCAACGAGAGCACACGACACCCCGAACCGGCCGCCGAGGCCTGGGAGATAGGGACGCTTCGCGCCTTTTTCGATCACGTAGGAGAGCGTGTGGCCGGGAAGTCTCAGCATCCAGGCGGACATCGAGCTCCGCTCTCGAGCGAAACCTAGCGCCGTGCATGTCGGGGCCATTTCCGCATCCATGAGGCGATAGAACTCGTCCGAGTCCACACCCGCGGGTGTGTCGTCTTGGCCGCTCCTGGCCAGTCGCGTCCGTAGTCCCTTGTGTTTCATCGTGAGTTCGCTCGCGCTTCTCGTAGCGATCGGGATCGCGGTCACGCCGAAGGCTGCAACCTCGCGAAGATCCGCTTGAGATCGCGAGCGAGCGCGTGCGCGGGGGCATCGCACGCAACGATGCCGGTGACCGACCAAGTCTCAGCGCCGTTACCGAACTGATGCGAGATGCATTGGTCCTGGCCGCATACGGCTTTCAACTCGCTCGCGTAGCGAGCGCGCTCGCTTGGCTCGAGGGCTCCCCACAGAGCGAGAAGCTCGAGCTCATCAGTCGCTCCGCAGCCAGCCAAGAGCAGACCATTGCTATCGGATACGGCAGCCGCCCGAAGGGAACGGCTGCGCTGAAGACTCCCGAGGTATAGTTCCGCTGCCTGGTACGGAATGTTGCTGCGCTCCCGGCGCCGCTCGCTCCAAGAAGGTCGGTCAGCTGGGCTCTGATTCATGGTGAATCGAGATCGTACGCGGAGACGAGCTCGGCCCCAAAATTACTTGCTACTTTGCACGGAGCCTCTGCTCGCAGCGAGGCGTTGGTGTAACCGCCGCGTACGTCAGGACGACAAGGACCGAGCGGCGCCGGTTCATGATGCGCCTCTCGCGCAGGGAAGATGTGAACGCGGTTTCGGGTCGCCCGCACGTCATCCCAGCGTAACTCATGCCTTCCACCTGCTGATGGCTGGAGAGGCGACTTCTTGGGCACAGCCAACTCGATGGTAGGCTGAGCGGCAGATGACCAGCTACTCCATACGCGCCGGGCGGCTCGACGAGCTTGCGACGGTGCAGGATATCGAGCGTCGGGCCGCGCAGCGACTGGCCCCGGTCGGGCTGCCTGCGGCCGCTGACTTCCCGATTCATCCGATGGAGGAGCTTCGCGCGGACTGCAACCACGGTCGGCTGCTGGTCGTCGTGGACCAGGAAGATCGGGCGGTGGGCTTTGCCCTCTTCGATCTCCACGACGACGAGGCCCATCTGCGGGAGGTCGATGTGGTGCCAGAGCATGGAGGCAAGGGCCTGGGCCGACGGCTGATCCAGACCGTGATCGCCAGAGCCAGGGAGGCAGGGCTGCCTCGCCTCGCCCTGACGACCTTCCGGGACGTGCCCTTCAATGCGCCCTTCTACGCCCGACTCGGGTTCAGGATCGTGGACGAGGCAAGCGCATCGCCGCGCCTGGCTCGGATTCGACAAGAGGAACGGCTGAACGGCTTTGAATTGGCACCCCGCGTGACCATGGTCTTGGACTTGTAGCCGGCCAGCAGCTCAGTGGGGCCGCGCCGTGGCGTCTCCGCCGGCCCTGCGCAGGTCGCGCCGTCGGACCTCGGGGAACCGCAGCACCGCGGCCTGGCCGGGAATGGGCTGCCCGGGGTGGGGGTGCTGCCGTTCGTGACTGGCGCTCAGCGCATGCGCCTCGGCGAGTGGCTTTGCGTACTGGTCCGCGTACCTCTTCTGCCACAAGGGATCGGCCAGCTCCTTCCAGCTCTCGGCGTAAGCACGCAGCGTCGGCTTCAAGTCGCGCACCAGCCGAAGCGCGCCGCCCCGACAGGTCTCGCGGGGAGTCGCTTCGGCTACTACCAAATCGAGCACCTCCGGGTTGTCGATGATCATGCACGGACGCAGGTAGTTGTCGTTGTACGGCTGTCGCTTGCGAATCGCCGAGAGCAGCGGCGACGTGCGCAGGACGTCGAGCAGCGTCTTCTCGTGGATGTTGTCGGTCGACAGCTGACAGAACACGCACGGCTCCACGTCACCCGCGTTATTGACGTGCAAGTATCGCCGGCCTCCGGCGATACATCCGCCCACCAGCGGGCCGTCGTTCCAGAAATCCGCGAGCAGGATGTCGAACTTGTCGCGCAGGGACTGTAGGCGATGGTAGCGCGACAGGCGTTGCTCGGGGGTGGGGACCAACTCGAGCATGGGCTCGCGCCCGATGGGCATGTACTGGAAGTACCAGCCGAGCAACGCGCCTTGCTCCTGGTAGAAGCTCACGAACTGGTCGCTGGTGATGAGCTCGTTGTTCTCGCGCGTGGCGGTGGCCGACACGCCGAAGGGGATGCCTGCTTCGCGCAACCGCGAGAATGCTTGCACGAGGCGCTTGAAGTGCCCTTTTCCACGCCGACGATCGGTCTCTTCCTCGAAGCCCTCGACGCTGATACACGGCATGACGTTGCCCAGCTTGGCCAACCTGGCCACGTTGGCATCGTTGAGCAGGACGCCCGAGGTGTAGACCTGGAACCAGATGTCGCTATGCTTTTCCCATAGGTCGAAGATGCCGTCGTAGGCAAACGGTTCGCCGCCCGAGATGACCATGAAGTAGGCGCCGAGCGCTTTGGCCTCGCCGAGCAGTTGGTCGAAGCGAGCCCGGCCGAGGTCGGAGTCTCGCTCGTACTCGGCCGAGTAACAGCCGTAGCAACGTAGTGGGCAGCGCATGGTCGGTGAGACCACGAGCAGAAGCGGGATCTCGTAGCCCAGCTGCTCGGTGACCCAATTGCGCTGTGCCTGCCCCCACACCATCTCGTTGATCACCAGATTCTCGATGACCTTCGTACGCGCGCGCGGATTGGCGCGTCCCATGGCTCGCTTCAGCGTCAGAAGCGCCTTCTCGAGAAACCTCTGTCCCATCGGAAACTGGTTCTGCCCTGTCAGACGGCGGACCGCCGCGACCAACCATGCATCCGGCACGTGAGCGGAGCCACGGATCGTCGCGGAGAGCAACGCGCTCTTGGCTGCCAATACGGCTCTCCTCTTTCGGGGCATCTGCAGTTGAATGTCCATCTCCATTATCTCCTCATTCGATTGCTCTCTAGTTCAACCCAGCGAGATCGCGGCCGGTGGCGTGGGCCAGCTTGGTCTCGGCGACCTTGGTGTCGATGTGCGCGTTGATGAGCCGCAGGTTGCTGGCCAAAAGCTCGCCCTCGGCATCGATCAGCTCGGTCGTGGTCGCCTTCCCGACCTTGTACAGTTGAATGGAAACTTCGTAGGCCGCTTGCGACGCCTCGGACGACCGCTTCGCCGCGATCAGCGAGGCCAAGGCCTTGCGCCTGTCGGTATAGGCAGAGGTCACCTCCATTCGGACCGCATCGGCCATGGCTTCGCGCTTCGCCTCCATCGACTCCCGGCTGGCGGCATACTCGCGGGCGGAAGAGTTGTTGACCAGGATGTCGTTCAGGGCCCACGTCGCTTGCGCACCGACCGCCCAACTCCTCTTCCACCCGAGGTTCATCATGTAGCGTTGGTTTGGGTTGGCATAGGTGTAGTCGGCGAAGCCGTCGATGCGCGGATAGCGCCCGGCCTTGACCACCGACTCGGCCGCCTCGAGCGAGTCTGCGCTCCGTGCGATGGCCTTGATCTCGAGGCGGTTCTCCTGCGCAAAGGTCACGAGGCTCTCCACCGACTCGCTCTCCGGCGCGGCCGATACCACCAAGACATCCTCGCCCAGCGCATAGTCCGCGCGCTCGTCGTGCATGATGACGGCGAGTTGCTGGGCGGCCAGCTCGCGAAAGCCCCTCGCCTCCTCCAGCGTCGACTGCGTGGCCGCGACCTGCGCTTCCATGCGCAGGAGGTTCGCCTTGGTGACCATGCCCACCGAGAACGCGGCCTCGGTGTCCCGCAACCGCGCCTGCACGCGCTCGAGCGACTTCTCCGTGACGGCGACCTGGCCGAGCGCCCGCGCCCAGTTGAAGAAGGCCACGCGAGCGTCGCCCTCGACCTTGGCGCGCTCGGCCCGCGCGGTCAGAGCCGCGGCCTCTTGGTTGAGCTTGGTGCCCCGAATGCTGTCGGCCATACGCAGCACGTAGTCCGACAGAGGAATCGACAGCGAGGCACTGAGCGAATACGCGTTCGTGTAGGTGGGGAACTTGATGGCGTAGCCGGCCACGGGATTGCCGTTCGCATCGATGAGCCCCTGCCCGGACAGGAGCTCGCCAGTGGCGGGGTTGCTGACGTCGTAGTCGCCGACGATGTACGGCCCTGGGCCCGAGGCCGCGAGCAGGCTGCTGCCACCTCCCAACGAGTTGACGACCTTGCTGACTCGCGTGTAGCTGCCCTTCAGCGTCGCGCGCGGCAGGAACTGGTACATGGCGGAATCCACCTTGGCCGCTGCCGCGCGTAGCTCGGCGTGCTTGGCCGCGATGGTCTTGCTGGAGGCAGACGCGCGCTTGGCGACCTCCTCGGCGGTCAGTCCCCTGGGCTGTGGAACGAAGACCTCTAGCACGGGGTTCTCGGCCACTGGGACCTGGCGCTGGTTCATCGCCGAGGAGCCGTCTTCGGCCGCGAGCAGGGGGAGCGCGAACAGCAGGGTCGCGACCGCCAACAATCCAGCACCCTTGTCTCCGTGTACGAATCTCATGTCTGAACCTCCAGCTCTGCGGCACCGGTTTCTTCGGCCGTCCGCTTGGGCGGCAGCTTTCTGCGCAAGAAGGTGGCCAGGTCGTCGAGGAGCGAGTAGATGACCGGCGACGCGAGCAGGGTCACGAGCAGCGACAGTGTCTGACCGCCCACCACGATGCCGCTCATCGCACGGCTGTAGCCAGCGCCGATTCCCTTGGAGAAGACCAGCGGAAGCATCCCGGCCACGAAGGCGAGGGTCGTCATCAGGATGGGGCGCAGCCGGTCGCGGTTGGCCTCCAGGATGGCCTGCAGCCGCGGCATTCCCTGGGCTCGTAGTTGCCTCGTGTGGTCGACCTGCAAGACCGCGTTCTTCTGCACGACACCGATGAGGACCAGCAGGCCGAGCAGCGAGAACAAGTTGATGGATTGTTTGAGGATCAGCAGCGAGAGGAAGGCGAAAGGGATGGTCAGTGGCAGGATCAGCATCACGCACAGCGGGTCCAGCCACGACTCGAACTGAGCGGCCAAGACGAGATAGATGAAGAGCACGGACAATAGGATCGCCGCCAGGAACTGGGGAACCAGCTTGCCCTGCTCCTTGCTCATGCCCTGCGCGCTCATGCTGTAGCCGTCGGGCAGCACGTCACGCCCGATCTCCTGCAGCTTCTCGGTGATGACGTTGGTACCGATCCCAGGAGCCGCGTTGGCCGAGATCGTGATCTGGCGCGCACGCGAGACCCGCTTGACCGATGCCGGTCCGGTGGTCTCGGTCAGCGAGACCACGCTGTCGAGCGGAACCGAGCCCAGCTTCGCCGACGGCACGGTCAGGATGGACAGGGCCTCGGCCGAGGCGCGAAACGCCTCGCTACCGCGCACGCGGATGTCGTACTGCTCGCCGCCGTCCGGGTAGGTAGAGGCCTTGAGTCCTCCGACGAAGATCTGCAGCGTGGCGGCGATGTCCGAGGTCTGCACACCGAGGTCGGCGGCGCGGTCGCGGTCGATGGTCACCTTGGTCTCGGGCTTGCCCAGGATGAGCGAGGTGTCCACGTCGACCGCGCCGGGGACCTTGCGAAAGCGCTCGACGATCTCGGCGCTGACCCGGTCGAGGGTGTCCGGGTCGGGACCGCTGACCGTGAAGGTGATGTCGGACGAGGCGGTGTTGCCGACGTCGGGCACGTTGGTGACGACCACACGCAGGTTCTTCGGGAGCTTGCTGATGAAGTCCTTACGCGCTTGATTCATCAGGGCCTGCTGGTTCTTGTCGCGCAACTTGGGATCGCACAGGACCGCGCGAATGCCGGCCACGTTGGCGCTCTTCTCGGCGTCGTCACCCACCGTGAGCAGGGTGTGCGTGACTTCCGGCATGGTACGCACGTCGCTGGCCAGCCGCTCGGCGATGAGGCGCGTCTCGGCCACGCTGGTCCCTTCCGGCGCACGGATCGTGATCTGGAACTGCCCCTTGTCGTTGTCGGGCAGGAAGCCCCCGCTGAGGTTCTTGGCGATGGGGACGGTCGCGACCACCGCGCCCACGATGCCGAGCACCACCAGCCAGCGATGGCCCATGGCGAAGCGAAGCGTGGCCCCGTAGGCTTTCTCGATGGGGCGGTAGAACGCGTTCACCATGCGGGTGAGGAGGTCGGGCCCTTTGCTCTCGTCCTTGCGCTTGAGCCAACGGGCACCCAGCATGGGTGTGAGCGTGAACGACACGAACAGCGACACACCGATGGCCGACACCATGGTCAGGCCGAACGAGCGCAAGAAGCGGCCGATGAGACCCGGCATGAAGCTGACCGGGACAAACACCGCCATCAGGGCGAGCGTGGTCGCGAGCACCGCCAGGCCGATGTCCTTGGTCGCGGCGATGGCCGCCGGGAACGGCTTCATGCCCTTTTCTTCGATGTGCCGGACGATGTTCTCGATCACGACGATGGCGTCGTCGATCACCAAACCCACCGCCAACGCCAGCGCCAATAAGGTGAGGAAGTTCAGCGTGAAGCCGAGCGCGTACATCACGGCGAAGGTGCCGATGATGGAGATGGGAATGGCGAGCGCGGCGATGATCGTGCTTCTCCCCGAGGCCAGGAAGATGAGCACGATGGCCACCGCGAACAGCGCGCCCAGGATGAGGTGCTCGATGACCGCGTCGGTGGAGGTGCGAATGCTCGACGAGTTGTCGTACACGATGTCCAGTGACACACCTTCGGGCAGGGCGCGCCGGACCTCGTCGAGCTTGGCCAGGACGGTGTCGACCACGGCGACGGTGTTCTTCCCGCCCTGTTTCTTGACCGACAGCACGACCGCGCGGTGGTTGTCGAACTGGGCGTAGCTTTCTTCCTTCTCTTGTCCGTCCTCCACCCTGGCGACGTCGGAGATGCGCACCGGGTGGCCGTCTTGCTGGCGCAGGATCAGCCGGCCAAGGTCGTCCAGACTGGCCACGCGGCCGGCCACCCGCAAGGTCGAGTTCGAGGGCCCGGACTCGACGGTGCCGCCGGGCACGTTCATGTTCTGCGTGGCGAGCACCCGCTGCACCTCGAGCGCGGTCAGGTTCTGGGCCCGCAGGCGCACCGGATCGAGGACGACGTTGATCTGGCGCTTGCGGCCGCCCACCAGGCTGACCGCGCCCACGCCATCGATGCTCTCGATCTGCCGACGCACGACCTTGTCCGCGATCTCGCTGGTCTTCACGATGGGCTGGTTCGAACGCAACGCAAGGTACAGCACCGGCACGGCGCTCGGATCGATCTTGCTGATCACGGGCAAATCGATACCTTTGGGCAGGTCGGCCGTGATGCCCGCGACCTTGTCACGGACCTCCTGGATGGCCACGTCGGCGGACTTCTCCAGGGTGAACATGACCGTGACGATGGAGATCCCCTCGCTGGACGTGGAGGTCAGGCTGTCGATGCCGCTGATGGTGTTGACCGCGCCTTCGATCTTGTCGGTGATGTCGCTCTCGATCTCCTCGGCCGCCGCCCCGGGCTGCAGCGTGGTGACCACCGCCACCGGGACATCGGAGTTGGGGAACATGTCGAGCCCCAGGGACTTGTACGACGAGGCCCCCAGCACCAGCACCACCAGCATCAGGACTGTCGCGAACACGCCGCGCTTAACCGAGATCTTGGCCAACCACTGCATGAGTGTTCCCTCCCGCTACAGAACCAGCTGCCCGTTCCTCAGACTCTCCGTGGGGGCGATGACTAGCGTGTCCCCGATCGCGAGACCGCGCGAGATCGCCTTGTCCTCTCCGAGGACGTCGCTCACGTGGACGATCCGCTCCTCCAGCCTGCCGCCTACGTTCACGAACACCACCGGCTTGCCATCGCGCTCGAGGATCGAGCGGCTTGGCACCACCGGGATCTGCTGAGAACCCGAGGCCAGCTTGACCAGCGCGAACATGCCTGGCTTGAGCTCGACGCCGGGATTGTCGACCACCGCCTCCGCGACGACGTCACGCGTACCCGGACGCACCTGCGCGCTGACGTACTTGACCGTCCCGTCGAAGGTCTTGTCGGGATAGCCCGCGACCTGGAAACGAACCTTGGCCCCGGCGCGTGCGGCGGCGATGCGAGCCTCCGGCACGGTGAACTCGAGGCGCAACGACGAGGGGTCGACCAGCGCCACCACGCGGGAGTCGGAGCGGACGAACTGCCCGACGTCGACGTACCGCTCGGCGATGGCGCCCGCGAACGGCGCACGGACGATTCCGTCGCCCAGGTGCTTACCGGCCAGCGCCGCCCGCGCGCGGGCCGCGGACGCAGACAGATCCGAGGTCTGGCACTCGACCTGGCGGGCCGCGTACTCGAAGTCGCTGATCGCCCCTTGCTTGGCCAGGACTCGGTAGCGCTCACAATTCATCTTTGCGTTCTCGGCCGCCGCCAACGCGGATGCCGCGCTGGCCTTGGCCTCGGCGAAGCTCAACGCCGCGGCGCGGGTGTCGAGGATCAGCAAGGGCTGGCCGGCCTTCACCACGTCCCCGCGCTCGACCAGCGTCTTGATGACTTTTCCATTGGCGTCCGCTGCAAGATCGGCGGACCTTCGCCCCTTGAGCTGCCCGGTCACGGACAACCACACCGGCACCTCGCGGGCCGAGACCGCGCGGGTATCGACCTTGGCAGCCGGTGCGCGGTTCGCAGCGGTCTCGGGCATCGACGCCGCCTTGGAGTTCCCGCACCCGGAGACCGCCGTCAGCGCAAGCACCGCCAGCATCCCCAATCCACCGAGGAGCCGGGGCGCCGGCGCATCGGCGCCGGGGCAACCACCTCTGCCATACGCACCTACAAGTTGCAGTGTTGCGCGCACTGCATCGACACCGTCCGGACCGGGTCCGATGGCGCCGACGACAGGCAAGTCATTGCGCCCATTGACGTATCTCGGGGACATGGCTGGCAGAATCCGCATCTTCATCGAAACCTCCGCTCGCTTCGTCTATGCAACTAATAGTTGCAAAAATGAAGATGCACCCGCTCGAGACTATTTGCAACTAGAAGTTGCAGATTTCCTCCAGGGTGGCCAATCTATTGGCATGAATGCGAATACGACGACGGCAACCGGTGGTTCGAGCTCCGCAGGGCTTTCCAGCATCGAGGCGCGCACCGAGGCGATTCTGCGAGCGGCTGTCGAAGAATTGGCGGCGGTCGGTTACGCGGCCCTCAGCGTGGAAGCCATCGCGGCTCGCGTGGGCATCGCCAAAACCACGGTGTACCGACGCTATCCGACCAAGGCGGCTTTGGTTCACGCGGCGATGATGAAGTTCGTCCACCAGACCGCTGGGGATCCTCCCGACACCGGATCGCTGCGCAGCGATCTCGTCGCCATTGGGCAACTGGGCGTCAAGATCGCTTCGACCGCCATCGGGAAGAGTCTGCTGCGCCTTGGCTTCGAGAACCCCGACCCAGAGCTCACGCTCATGAGTCGCGAGTCCGAAGCGGAGCACGCGGCTCGCAACGCCGTCGTTGCTCGACGGGCGATCGAACGGGGCGAGATCTCCGACGCCACCGAGCTGCAGAAGCTGATGGACATCCTCGTCGGTGCGCTTCTGTTCAAGGTCGTGTTCAAGCAGCAGCAGGTCGACGAGGCCGAGATCAGCCGAGTCGTCGACCTGCTGTTGAGTGGAGTCTCTCGAACGCCGCCGCGCAGTGGAAGTCGATGGCGCTAGGCCAGTCGCCGCCTACTTGGCGAGGGCCGAGAGCACGAGGACGTACTTGGCTTGATACCCGGTGCTGGGCTCGGTGATCGGCCACGAGCCGACGGGCCAGCCGCCGTTGTAGTCGAGGTACGACTTCTGCTGCGGCTGGTTCATGGGCGGATCCCAGTTCTGACTGCACAGGGCGAAGTCGCTCGAGCCATAGCACTGGTAGGCAGGATCGCCCTGCGGCGCCGTGCAACAGCCGTCCGGGCCGAAGCCGTTGTTGTTGGGGCCACCTGCCAGGAAGCCGGGCGCTGGGCCGGGTGTGGTGGCCGTGGTCGTATCCCATTTGGGCGACTTGTCCGCGAACCACGCGTGAAAAATGCTGGTGGCGAAGTGCTCGGCGCCGGCCCTCTTCATGTTGGTCAAGTACACGAGGCCGAGCGGGTTCGTGCCGTGCAGATAGTGCACGTAGTCTAGGGCGGCGGTCGCGGCCTTGTCCGCGTTCGCACCCGAACCGCGCTTGGCGAGGTGCTGGAAGAGGCGCGCCTGCGCCATCTTGATCTGGTTGCTACCCCACGTGTAGTCCTTCATGTAGGCCCGGTAGGGATCCTTGCTGCCCGTGACCGCGGCGAGTTGGTTGCCGACGTTGGTGGTCACCTGGCTGACGATGGCGGAGGCCACGCTGCCCGTGACCCCGCCAATCTGCGCGAGGTACATCGCCGCGTCTGCCTTCTCCATGTCCCACTCCGTGGGGCTGCCCGAGCCGAGTACCTTGTTCCAGTTCGACTCCGCGAAGCCCTTGTAGCTGTCCTCGCCCGTGGCCTCGTACAGGTAGACCGCGGCCTGGAACTTCGAGAACAGCCGTCCGGCGTCGTCGGTCTCCTGGCCCCCGGCGCCGAGCCCGCTCGAGCCGGGCTGCTTGCTGTCGTCGTTGTTGTAGTAGAGCACGTTCGGGTTCGCGTTGGCCCAGGTCCACGCCTTGGCGGCCCGGGCCTTCAGGTCGGCGGCGAATGTCCCGAGACTCGGCTCGGATCGGGCACCGTAGACTTTGCTCGCGTAGGCGAACATGGCGGACGCCATCAGGGTGGCGTTGGTGGTCGGCGGGCCGTAGTAGCTCGGCTTGCTGCTCGCCGACACCGGACTCGCCCCGTCCGAGCCCAGGATGCACAGCAAGGATCCATCGGTGTTCTGCATGCGCACGACCCAGTCGATCTCGTACTTGATCTCGTCGAGCAAGTCGGGGATGCCGTTGCCGGATTCGGGGATGCCGTAGTCGTCGCCGAACGCCGACGGATTCTCGCTGAAGGCGTGCAGGAGCGTGATCACGGTGGCCGCGGCCCAAGCCGTGTACCGGTTCGTGTCGCCGGCGTCGAACCAGCCGCCGCGTAGATCGCGGATCTGGCTGGCGTCGGTCTTGGCCAACCAGGCGTGCGCCTCCGAGTCTTGCCCCGGGCCCAAGAGGCAAGCGCTGTCGGTCCAGTCGGCGCCCGCATGGGCCGCGGTCTTGGCGATGCCGGCGCGCTGGTAATAGAACATGCGCACGACGTGCTTGAGCACGCTGCGATACACGTCGTCGTCGATCTCGAACTCGACCGAGCGGACGTTCTTGTCGTTGTCCACCACGGTGTACGTGCCGGGCGCGGTGACGTCGGAGAAGTCGAACCACCAGACCTTGTCGCCCGACGACGTGTCGGTGGCGCCGCCGTTCCACGCGACGGGCGCGCCGTCCTTGACCGACTTTCCGGTGGCCTTGGCGACCACGGAGTACTTGGTTCCCGGGGTGAAAGCCGCCGCATTGTCGTAGCCGGTCTGGGGCGAACGGATCACCGCCACCTTCTGGGCCTTGCTGCGATAGCCGAATTGGTCGACGACGATCCATGGAATGGGGCCGTTGGGTCCGGTCTCGAGGCCTTGGCTCCAGGTCGTGTCCGTGCTCGGCTTGTCGGTGCTCGGCCTGACCGTCGTCGAGCCGCCGGTGGACGCCGCGCCTCCGCCCCCACCCTGTCCGCCACCCGCGCCTGCCCCGCCCGCCGCCGTGCTGCCCGCCGAGACGGTGCCTCCCACCGAGCTTCCACCCGAAGACCCGGCGACGCCGCCAGCCGCGCCTCCGCCGGAGGATCCGCCCGCGACGGATCCCCCCGTGCTCCGGCCGCCGGTTCCAGTCGCTCCGCCCGAAGCGCCACCGCGGCTCGCGGACGAGCCACCCGCCGACGCTCCACCAGCCGACCTCCCTCCCATCGACGCGCTGGTCGCACCACCGGTTTGTCCGCCTCCACCGGACCCACCCGAACAGGCGGCGAGCTGTGCGATTCCAAGAACGACGAGACCATGGACAACAACAGGACACTTCATGGGCAGCCCTTTCCTTTCGGACAGAATCCAGCGGGGTTCGGAGGATCGACACTCAACCGGGTAATTTTGGGCCACGGAAAATCTCAAAAAATGCGGAGCAACTGCTCGATTGTCCTTCGCGTGGGTCTATTTGTTTGGAGACGAAGGGGTGTTGAAGCGCCCGCAAACTTGCCAGTCGAGGAGCCGCGGGTAGCGTGGCTGGCCAATGCGTCGTCCAGAGCTTCTCCTTGCCGTCCTGCTGATCCTCGCCTGTGGCCATCCGGCCGCCGTGACGGGCCCGAGCACGTCCACGCCTGCCGCGAAGACAGCTCTGCCCGCGGAAACGCCGCCTGCCCCGGATCCATGCGCGCCCGAGATCGGGCCTGCCACGCAAGCGCTGCAGACCTTTCGCGCCGAGCTGCTCACGGCAGCCGCGGCCGACCCGCAGTCCTTCCAGCAGTCGGTGCAGGATCGCGTGGCCACGTTCCAGCAGACCAACCGGACGCTGCTGCTTGCGCACGCCGAGTGGTCGCTGCGGCGGCTGCCTACGCTGTCCGTGCCGGATCTGGACGCACTCCCCGACGATCCCCGTGTTTCCGCCGAGGTCTTGCATCGCATGCAAGGTATCGTCAACGGCGCGCTGGATCCGACAGGCAACCCGCTGCAGGCGTACCTCGGCCTCGTGGCCATGGATCCACTGCGCGCGTTCGCCGCCATCCGTGGCGCCGTGCTGTCGGCGGCGAGCGGTTTGACGAGCCTGGAGAGGATCTACGAGAACGTCCTCGAGGGATTGGCGCCACCGCGAGTCGTCCGGGTGAACGATGACCTTACGCACCCCATACTGGCCCTGCCCAAGCGAGCGGGCATCTTCGCGGTGTGGTTCGACCGGGACGAGGCGCGCGGCCTCTTCACCGCACAGAGAATCCGCTGGGTGAGCCGGCAGCTCTCCGCCCAGCCCGTGCCCGCCATCGTCACCGCCGAGGACGCGCTGGCGGCGTTCGCCAACGCCGTGGATGCGCTCGAGCCCGAGGAGGACGACACCACGGCGAACATCTCGGCGCGTGCGCTCGAGCGCGTGAGCACCCTGGCGAAACAGTGGCTGGATCCCCACACGGACCTTCTGCGCAAGCGCGGCGCCTGCGAGTGCAAGAAGCTCCCGCGCGCTACGTTGCCGGATTTGTCGGACTGGAAAGAGGAGGAAGGCCTGTCGTCGCTGCTCGGCCTGCCTGGCCGCTTCCCGCGGCTGCGCTGGGATGTCCTGCAGGCCTTTCTGTTCCTGCGCACCACCATCGACGCTCGCACCATGGCCGTGGGCGACTATTCCGGCCTGGCATTGATCGACGGCCTGGTCCCGCCGCCCGTCGCCCGGGCCAACGACGACGTGAACGAACCGACGCTGTTCCTCGTCGAAGGCGGCACCGCCGTGGTGGTGGACTTCTCCTCGACCCCGACGCGGGGATTCTTCCCGGCCAACGTGCGCCATTATCAGAAGTAGCGGCGCGGTCAGGCCCCGCCGTAGTGTGACCTGGGCGGACGGAAAGACGGCCTTCGTGGCTGCGACCATCCGCTGCCACTGCTGCCCGCTTGCAGCCCGGAGCCGATCGGCGCACGATTGCCTCCATGCGTGCAATCGCCACCAGTCGCGATGCTGCAGCGGACGCCCGCCGTCGCGATCGCAGAGGGGCCCCGACACCCCCACATCCGACATGCACCATGTTGGTCGCCGGTGTCGTCGGCATCGTCGCCATGGGCTGCGGCGGATCCAACGGACGCGGCACCGGCACTGGAGGCGTCTTCGGCCCAGGCAATCCGAACGCAACGGGTGGCGCCGCCTCGGGTGGGGCGCCCAGCGCCGACGCCCGAACCGGCGCCGGCGGCAGCGCAGGCTCGGGTGGCCAGACCAACGGACACCGCGACAGTGGCGACGCCGCGAGCACCGGGGGCACCATCGCGTCTGGCGGAAATGCGGGGACGCTCGGTCGAACCGACGCACGCGACACCGGCGCGTCTGGCGGGAGCGTGGGCCGGGACGCCGCCCTCGACGCCCCCGGCGTGGCCGGCGGCGCGAGCTCCGGTGGCATGACCGGCGTGGGCGGGGCGAGCGGCGGAGTCTCGGGGACCTCGGTCGGTGGCGGCGGCACGCTCGGCACCGGCGGCGTGGCAACCGGCGGCGCGAGCGGGACCGGCACGCTTACCATCGACTGCAACGCCGTCATGCCTTCGAACGGTGTAGAGCACTCGGGAAACACCCAGGGCACCCTGGGTACCCTGGCGTGGAACCTCTGGTCGAATGGCACCGGCGCCACCATGACGGTCTTCGATGTGCCCGCGTTCCGAGTAACTTGGGGCCCCAAATCGGGAGACGTGTTGGCGCGTCTCGGCCTGGATTTCGGGGAGAGCGGGCTGACCTATGATCAATACGGTCCGATCACGGCGCAGTTCACCGAGACCAAATCGGGCACGGGTGGCAGCTATTCGTACATCGGCGTCTTTGGGTTCACGGTGGACCCGTGTGTCGAGTTCTACATCGTCGACGACTCCTACAGTGCGATGCCGTTCGTGCCCTGGGCGATGGCGAGCAAGGGCACCGTCACCATCGACGGCGACGCCTATGACTTGTACTCCGGGACCGTCGTATCAACCGGCAGCTCGAGCTGCAGGGGTTCGACCTGGTACCAGTTCTTCGGCGTTCGGCAATCCGCGCGCACCTGCGGCCAGATCCCGCTCACGCAACACTTCGACGCCTGGAAGGCCGCTGGCATGAAGCTGGGGAACCTGACCAGGATCGAAATCCTCGCCGAGGTTGGTGGTGGCACCGGCAGCATCGACTTCCCCATCGCCAACGTGATCATCGGCCCCTGAACGGGCATCGCTACGGAAGCCGAAACGACTTGCCGAGGCGCCCTATCACCTTGTGCCTGGGGCAGCTCACGACGTGGTCGTTGACCATGCCCACCGCCTGCATGTGGGCGTAGATGATGGTCGAGCCGACAAAGTTGAAGCCGCGTGCACGGAGATCCTTGCTGAGCGCATCGGAGATCTCACTGCGAGGCGGGATGTCCCCGAGAGTGGCGAATCGGTTCTGCACCGGCCGGCCGTCGACGAAGCGCCACTGGTAGGCCGCGAACGAGCCGAACTCTTCCTGGACGGCCAAGAAAGCGCGCGCGTTCTTCACCGCCGAGGCCAGCTTGGCGCGATTGCGAACGATGCCCGGATCCTGCAGCAGACGCGCGAGCTTCTTCGCGTCGAAGCGGGCCACCTTGTGCGGGTCGAAGTCGGCGAAGGCGCGCCGGTAGTTCTCGCGCTTGCGCAGGATGGTCAGCCAACTCAGCCCGGCCTGGGCGCCCTCGAGCAACAAGAACTCGAAGAGCTTCTGGTCAGAGGCCACGGGTACGCCCCATTCTTCGTCGTGGTAGTCGAAGTAGTGCGGCTCGCTTGCCGCCCAGTCACAGCGCTTCGGGCTCCGAGATGTTGCCATTGGGCAGCCCAGAGCCTAGCAACGATTGGCGCGTGTGCGACCCCGTTCAGCCGTCGGTCGATCGCCAAACGCGGGCCGTCCGGCCAGGCTCGAGCGAGCGCTGCTCGGCCTCGGCGTCTCGTCGCAGGAGCAGCAACGTGCAGTCATCGAAGCGCGTACGCCCGCGGCGTGCATCGGCGACCCCGAAGATCTCGGAGCGCAACCGATCGATTGGCCAGTCGGCGCCGGAACGAACCACCTCTGCCATGGCCGTCTCGGCCACCTCCGCCGCCGGCCACGATTCGCTGATGCCGTCCGAGTAGACCAGCAAGGTGTCGCCAGGGCGAAGACACGTGCTCCGCGCTTCGAAGACGCCCGCGTCGAAGAGCGCCAGGCCGGGGCCACCGGGCTCGAGGCTCTCGACCCTTCCGTCGGCACGCACGAGCAGCGCGGGCGGGTGCCCGGCGTTGAGGTAGTCGAGCTGGCCCGTGGAGGGCTCGTACCGGGCGAGGAAGCAGGTCGCGTACCGGTCCGGCGGGACGTTCTCGAAGAACGTACGGTTGATCAGCGCGGCGGCGTGGGCGAGCGACGGCTCACGCCAGTGAGCGCGTACCGCGGAGCGCAGCGCGGTCATCAGCATCGCGGCACCGAGCCCCTTCCCTGCGACGTCGGCCAGGGTGATGAGAAGCCGATCACCGTCCCATTCGTAGTCGTGGTAATCGCCGCCGACGGCCTCGCAGGGACGGCTCTCTCCTGCCAGCACACAGCCGGGGACGAAGGGTGGCTTGGCGGGCAGGATGCTGCGCTGGATCTCGACGGCGGCTTCGATCTCGCTGGCCAGGCGGTCGCGATCGAGGCTGCGCGTGATGAGGCGCGTGCTCTCGATCTTGGAAGCGACGATGTTGCCGAACGCGGTCAGGATCTCGAGCTCGCTCTCACCGAACGGTTGCAGCGCGGAGGTGGTGTCGGCGTAGACCAACCCGATGACTTCCTCGGGGGCGCCCTGGCGCGGTGACAGCCACAGCGGCGCACAGATCGCCGACAGCGTGCCGGGCAGGATCACACTGTCCTGAGAGCTGAGGTCCGGGTCTTCGAGCACGTTGGGGCAGAGCAATGCCAGGCGTCGTTCGATCACCTGCTGCGCGATGGTCTCGCTGATCCTGATGCCTGGCGATCCGGCCCGTGAGCGCGACGCACAAATCTCGCGGTTTCCGTTCCCGTCGATCAACATGATGGCCGCACGGTCGACGGGCATCGACTCGAAGATGATGTCGAGCACGCGCTCGAAAAGCTCGGGCAACGGGCGATGGCCAAGCAGTGCCGACGTGGCCTGGGATACCAGGTGCACGAGGCGCGTCTGCGGCGCTGGCTCCTGCTGGAACATCGCCTGGACAGTCGTGCGCGACCGCAGGTCTTGAAGCGCGAAGGCCTGCGCGCCCTCCAAGAGCGAGTCTTGCGGGGCGGGCGGGTCCTGGTCCGAGAACAGCAGGCGCGACTCGCCGAGCGCGATCAAATCACCGTTGCGCAACCGCCGCTCGCCGACCACCCGCTCGCCGTTGAGGAAGGTTCCGTTGGTGCTTCCGAGATCGATCAGGTAGCAACCGTCGTCCCGTCGTTCCACCTCCGCATGCCGGCGCGAAAGCATCGAGTCGGGCAGAAAGACATCGCTCTCCTCGGCTCGACCGATCAGCACGCGCCGCGCGGTGACCGTCACGGGTTCTCGCGGACCAATCGCAGTGAGTACGTTGAGGTCAGCCATGCCCACACCTGGACTTGAGATTGGACGAGTTCGAAAGCGAGATCCAGGACAAACCCCTGGCTCGCCGATCCACGACTCGTGCGCCGAGGCCCTCGGGCCAGAAGCTCTTCGATTCCCGTCGCTGCCCGTCCCCGCCCTCGCACATACCCGGTCGAGAAGATTGGCGAATCGGCGTACAATGGCCGCCTGCAACCATGACAACCTCAGCTGCCAGGACGAGTCGATGGGTGACCTCGCGCGTTCGCGAGGCGCTGGCCGCGAGATCCAACACCGAGCTGCTCAAGGCGCTGGTGGAGGCCTTCCCGGGCAGTTGGTTCTTCACGCGGGTGGACGGGACCTTCGCCCATGTCAACCAGCACGCTTGCGATTCGCTTGGCTACACCCGGGACGAGCTCATGTCGCTGACCCTGTTCGACATCGACCCCGGATTGACGCCCGCCATCTGGAACGAGCTTCTGGCCAAGGGCAACTTCAACCCGGCGTCGGTTCGCACCGTCCACCGGCGGAAGGACGGCAGCACCCGACCGGTGGAGGCGTTCGGCTCTCGCATCGTCTTGGGGGACGAAAACGTCGCCGTGTCTTACGTCGTGGATCTGTCCGAGCAGACCGAGGCCAGACAAGCGCTGGCGGAGAAGCAGCATCTCCTGCAATCCGTGCTCGACAACACCCCCGTGATCGTATGGGCGGTGGACAGACAGGGTCGAGTCCAGCTCTCCGAAGGCAGGGCCTTGTCGACGGTGGGGCTCGCGCCGGACGAGATGCTGGGCAAGACCGTGGTAGAGCAGTTCCCATGGTTCGAGCAGATGGTGAAGGCCACCGAGCGCGCGTTGCTCGGCGAATCGGTGGAAGACGTGATGTCGTACGGCGAGTACGACTTCGAGTATCGATACCTGCCTCAACGTGATGACCAAGGCAAGGTGGTCGGCGCGACCGGCGTCGCGATCGACGTGACCGCGCGCCGTCGCGCCGAGCGCAACAACCTTCGCCTGATGACGGCCATCGAGCAGACGGACGTCGCGATCCTGCTGCTCGACGCCAAGGGCACCATCGAGTACGCCAACCGAGCCTTTGCCACCACGTGGAGAATGCCCACCAACGAGGCGACCGGGCGCGTGTGGCCCGATCTCCTGCCGGCAGAGGAGTCGGCCCGGTCCGAGATTGCCCGCGCGATCGCCGACGGCAGCGGTTGGCGAGGCACGATACGGGCCAGCCTGCCCGAAGGCGAGGATTGCATCGCCCAGGCCATCCTGTCCCCGTTGCTCGGCGCCACCGATCGGTTGACCGGCTTCGTCGCCGTGATCCGCGACGTCACCGCGCAAACACGCACCGAAGAGCGTTTGCGGCAGGTCGAGAAGATGGACGCCGTCGGACAGCTCGCGGGCGGGGTCGCACACGACTTCAACAACCTGCTTCAGGTCATCATGGGCAACGTCGACCTATGCCTGGGTGCCGGGCCGACGGATCAGATGCGATCCAGCCTGGGGGAGATTCGTGAAGCGGGCAAGCGCGCGGCTGGGCTCGTCAGCCAGCTCCTGACCTTCAGCCGCAACGTCGGCACGCTGAAGAACGTCGACCTGACCGACCTGATCACACGCCTCATGCCGATCCTGCGGCGGCTGCTCGGAGAGCACATCCTCATCGAGCTGCACAAGGAGGACGACCGACTCGAGGTCTGGGGCGACGCGAGTCAGCTCGAGCAGATCATCGTCAACCTCTGTGTCAACGCCAGGGATGCCATGCCCGAGGGTGGTCGCTTGGACCTCCGGCTCCGCGCGCGCTCCGTCCTCGCCGCTCAGGCATTGCGCCTCGGACTGTCGGGCCCCGGGCGCTACGTGGTGATCGAGGTGGCGGACACCGGATGTGGCATGACCGAGGAGGTCCAGCGACGCGCCTTTGAGCCTTTCTTCACGACCAAGGCCCCCGGGGTCGGCACGGGCCTGGGTCTGGCGACGGTATATGGAGTGGCGAAACGCCACGGAGGCAACGTCGAGCTCGAGTCGAAGCCCGGCGTGGGAAGTTGCTTCCGGGTTTTCTTGCGCGCGGCCGAGGCGCTGCACAGGGTCACCCCAGTCCCCATGGAGCCAACCGCCGCCACAATGCGGCCGCTACGGGTCCTGCTGGCCGAGGACGACGCCTCGGTCCGCGAGGTCACCAGGAGCTTCCTCGCGCAGGCAGGCCACCAAGTGTCGGTGGCGAGCACGGGCGCCGAAGCGATGAAGCTGCTCGAGCTCGACAGCTCGCGCTTCGAGCTGCTGGTGCTGGATGCCATCATGCCCGGCGCGAACGGCCCCGAGGTGTTTCGATGCTTCCGGACCAAGAGCAAAGCCCCGGTCCTGTTCGTCACCGGTCACGACTTCGACGTCTTGGCAGGGGTGAGCCACGACGGCACCTGGGCGGTTTTGCGAAAGCCATTCGACGCCAGAGCCTTGGCGGCGGCGATCTCGAGGCTCGTCGTTTAGCGCTGCTCCGCCGGAGCCCGCTTGTCCAAGGCCGCGAGGCTCGCTTTGGCCTCTGGGTAGTCGGGGCGGATGACAAGGGCCTCCCGGTAGAACCGCGCGGCCTCGGCGCGGTCGCCGAGCCGCTCGTTGACCTTGCCGAGCAGAAAGCACAGCGTGGCGTTGCCCGGGCTTTGCCGCTTCACCTCGAGGAGGTGCACGAGCGCCTCGGACAGCTTGCCCGTCGCGAGGTAGCACTGCCCCAGGTTGTAGTGCGCGTATGGGTGCCGCGGCTCGATCTCGAGGGCGCGATTCAGCTCGGCGATGGCCTGTGCGACATCGTCCCGCTTGAGGTGGATGTTCCCGGCGTTGACGTGGGCGTCGGCCGACGAGGGATCGAGGCGGAGGGCTTCCGTGTAGTGGCCCATGGCCTCGTCGTTCGCGCCCGCCGCCTCCAGGGTGTTGCCCAGCGTGATGTGCGCCTTCGCGTTCCGTGGATTGATGGTGAGGGCTTCTCTGAAGCGCGCCCCGGCCTTCTCGAGGTCGCCGGCGTCCATCAGCGCCATGCCCGAGCGCCACAGCGAGACGTCGTCGACGAAGCGGGGATCGATGTGTGCGATGGCGTCCGGCGCGGCGGCCACGAACTCGGGGATGTTCGCGGCGCGATCGGGCGACGTCAGGTGTTCGAGCAGGACCGCAGGCGAGTCGACGCCGTTTTCGTCGATGTGCGTGACGAAGAGCTGGGTGTAGGGCGAATTCACCTTGGACGAGAAGATGAGCCACCTGCTGTTCGACGACCAGCTATGCCAGGAGTTCATCCTCGCCGTGTTGCTGCGCAAGGGCTTCGCTTCGCCGCCGGCGGCAGGCAAGATGTAGAGCTTGCTGTCGGGCTGCAAGAGCATGAAGTCGTTCGATTGGCAAAACACGATCCAGCGTCCGTCCGGCGAGAATCGAGCGAAGTAGTTGCTCTTGCCGTTCTTCGATGCGCCGGGCAGCGGCTCGGCCACGCCGCCCTTGCCGTCGTTGAACGGGATACGATACAGGTCGAACTTGAAGGGCGTGCGGCCGTCGATGAACTCTTCGCACTCCTCGGCCGTGAGCAGCGCCTTCTGCTTGTCGCGCAGCTTCGGTAGCTGGTGGACACGACTGCGCGCGAAGACGATGGATTGCCCGTCGGGGCTCCAGGTCGGGTTCGATTGCACGAACGCGGCGTCGTCGGCGCCCGGTAGCGCGGCCAAGGTCTTCGCCGTGCTGTCGTAGACCGCCAGGATCCCCTGAATCGGAAAGAAGAGCTGCGAGAACGCGAGGTCGGGGCGTGCCACGAACACCGAGCGGTCCTTCACCGTGCTCACCACGAACCGGCCGTTCGGCGAGACTTGAGAAAGCAGGCCGAACGTCGGGTTCTCCGGGTCGCGCTTGTAGTCGCTCCACGTGATGATGTCGCTCGTGGCGAGGGTCATCTCCTTGGCGACCCTGGTCAAGGCATATGCGCCCTTGTCGTTCCCGTAGTCGACGTCCATGCCCAGCACCTTGCCGTCGGCCGAGAACGAGTGGCAGTTGCCACAGACCGGGAGGTTCTCCAGGACCACCGGCGGCGCGCTCTCGTTCGCGATGGAACCGAAACGCCAACGAATGCGCGAGGGATCCTTCACCGCCTCACTGAACGGAAGGATGACCTCCCGGTAGAAGACGGCATCGACCAGAGGATCCTTGCTGGTCGTCAGCGCGACCGTGCCCTGGAAGAGCGTCTCGTCGCCGTCACGGGAGCCCCAACCGGCGACCGTGATGTGTGCCCTGCCATCCAGCGAGTGTCGCTTCATCGCCTCCCACTCCTGCGGCGATGGACGCCAGGTCGGCGAATGGACGAGGTGCTCGAAACGGATCGGCGACCGGTCGAAGCGAACCGACAAAAGCCACGCGTGCGTCGACGATTCGGGGTGCACCCAGCGGAACACCGGGGCGACGATCTCCGACGGAAATACGGCTTCGTGGAAGGGATAGGTGATGGTGAGGGCATGGGCCGGGCGGCCCTGCGCGATCGCACGCCGAAGCCAGTACGCCTTCACACGGTCTTGTCGAGACACAACGACGACAGAGGCAACCACGACGGCCGCCAGGAGCACGAGCAGCGCGAGCCGGCGAAGGCGAGGGAGGCCTCGTGTCGTGGGTCGTCCCGCCCGGGGTGCGCGCTCTCTCATCTGATCCAGTCGAACATCTGGTCCATGGCGTAGGTCGTGATCTCGACGTGATCGCAGGGGTGGGACGATGCCCCCACTATGGCACGTTCGCCGATTTCACTTCCCATGCGCTGTCCGTGCAGTACGAGCAACCCGCGCCCACCAGCCGGCCTTTGCCGGTCGCGGTCTCGTCGCCCTTGAGCCACCAGTTGAGCCACGCGAGGTTGATCTTGGTGAAGTCGCCGCCGCGAGCCGCGGACAGATCGCCGCCATGGCCGATGTCCTTGCTGAACCAGAGGACGGGGACGTCGAGCTTGCTGATCGCCGCAAAGCCCTGCCCGGCGCCTTCGTATGCCATGTCGCTGGGGCCACCCTCGACGAACAGCACGGGCGTTCGGACCCGGTCGTAGAAGTCCTGGGCCGCGCCGGCCATTCCGCTGCTGGTCACGCCCCACGTGGTGATGCGCGCGTCGAGCACCATGGCTTGCGCCATCAGTCCGCCGCACGAGAACCCGTTCGCCGAGATCTTCGTCGTGTCGAGGCTTTGGTAGTAGGCACTGCAAGGCTTCTCGTTCTGGGCGATGGCCCAGTCGACGTAGGCCATGAGCGGCGCGCCCATGGCGGCGAGCTGCGCCCGGTCCATGGTGCGATTGCCGCTGCCGTTCGGGGTCCCGTCGGCGACGACGAAATAGCCGTGAGAGGCGATCTCGCCCATGGCGGCGGCGTTGGCCGTGCCGTTGCGCTCGCAGGCGCCCTCCCCCCAAACGAAGATCGGGTACTTCTCCGCACCGCCGAGGTCAGCGGGCCGATAGATGGTTCCCTCGCTGATGCCAGGATCGGCGTTGGTCTCGACCACGACCTTGTGCGGACCGCTGCCGGACACAGTGGTGCTCGCGGCCTTCGATGGTGTGCACGTCCCGGCGCCGGTGCTGCCACCCTTGCCGCCGGTCGCCCCGCCCGTCCCCACGCTCGCGCCGCCGGTCCCGGTCGAGACCACGACACCGCCCGAACCCACGCTCGCGCCGCCGGTCCCGGTCGAGACCATCGCGCCCCCGGTTCCGGTGGTGGCAGTCGCTCCGGCGGCCCCACCGGAGCCGGCCGTGCGACCTCCCGTGCTCTGCCCGCCAGCGTCGGACTGCCCCCCCGTGGCCGCGCCACCGGTCGACGCGGCGGCACCGCCAGTACCGCCGTGGATGCCGCCACTCGATTCACTCCCTCCCGAACCGATCGCCCCACCCGCGCCGCCTTGCAGGCTCGTCGCTCCACCTTGGCCCCCGCCGGACTTGCCGGAGCCACAGGCGACGCCCGTGATGATCAGAATGCCCGCAACCAAGATCGTCTTCGACCCGTGCCTCGATGTCATCGATGTCTCCACAATTGCAGCCGTCGCAAGGCTACTCCAAGGCGGGTGGGGACGAAACCGCGCACGCTGGTCGCGCGAAGCCGCCTAGCGCCTCCGGCGTCGCGTCACCAAGATGGCCAAGGCGCCGAAGAGCAGGCTCGGCAACCACAGCCCGCTGCGCGGGGCCGAGCCCAAGGCGCAGCTGCAACCGGACGCCTCCGCGTCCGCCTGGGGGCCGGCCGAAGTACCACCGCTCGTGGAAGTGCCGGACGACCCGCCACGACCGGTCGTGGCACCTCCCGAGGCCTGTGACCCGCCGCTGGACGAGGCGCCAGCGCCGCCACCGCGCCCACCCGAGGCCGATCCCGCAGTGCCGCCGCTCGCGCCACCGGACCCGTTCGAGCTGCTGGTCTTGGCGCCGCCAGCCCCGCCGGTCGCGGGCGCCGAGGAGCCGCCACCGGCACCGCCGGCCGCCGCCGCGCCACCGGATCCCGACGTCCCCCCCCTCGCACCGTCTCCGGTGCCACCATCGCTGCCACCACGCGCGCCATCGCTGCCCGTGCCGGCGTCCACGCCCGTGGCACCACCCCGACCGGTGGACCCGCCAGCGCCCGTCGAACCGCCCGCCCCGGTGCTGCCCCCAGTTCCGGTCCCGCCACCGGTCCCGAAGTCGTTGTCGAAAGCGACGCCATCGAAGGGAATCACGACGATCTTGGTGCCGTGATTCGTGCCGGGCAGGACCTGGTTGTCCTTGTCGACGTCGGACACGGCCCAGGTGATGTGGGTGGGATGTCCATCCTCCAGGAGCACGCCCGGCCGCTCCATCTTGTACCACTGGTTGCAGACCGTGCTCCCCTCGTAGCAGAAGATCTTCTTGTACTCCCGCGGCGACCAACCGTACCCGTTGTCCTTCCAGTCGTTGATGCCGTCCTTCGAATAGAGGTGGTAGCCGACGCGATCTCCGGACCCCGAGTAGATGATGTGGTAGGTGCCGGCGCTGTACCAGATGTGGGGATCCTCTTCCCACTCGAAGTTGGGATTGGAGACGCCCGGGATCGAGGTCCGCTTGGGGTAGACGGTGTCGGCATTGGCCGTGGGGTAGCTGCACTTGGGCTGCACCTTCTTGTAGGTGCCACACAGGGTGTCCGCGATGGCGATGCCACCGTGACGATACGTGAGTTGGAACTTGCCATCGTGGCGCGGGAAGACGCTGATGTTGGCTACATCGAACGGGATCGAGGGGTTGCACGGCGTCCATGGCCCATCGAGGGAATCCGCCTTGAAGAGCGTGAAGGGCCTGACGTTCTCGCTGACGACCAGCCCGTAGCCCCCTTCCGGCAACTCGAACGCGGAGACGTTGTGCCCGGTGTGTTTGCCGTTGTAGGTGTAGACGTAGTCTTTGCGCACGTAGGGCCCGAGCGGGCTGGTCTCGCTGATGGCATGGTAGGCGTCCGAGGTCAGCCAGGACTGACCGAAGTTCGTGTTGCCCGAGAACGTGCTCATGAACATGTGGTACTTGCCGTCCTTGGCCCGGATGATCTGGCCGTCCCAGTAGTAGTACTCCGGGTGGACGCCCTTGCCTTTGACGCTCTCGATGCCGTTCGAAAGGTCACGCGGCAGCACGCCCGGCTCGCCCCAGGTGTCTGAGCTGAGCGGCGACACGATGGGCATCGGTTTGAGGTAGTCCATGAACGGCTTGCCGTATGCCGCGGATGCGACGCCAAGACCAAGCACGGCAGACAGGCTCGCAGCCGCGATGCGATGCCGCGGCTGGAAGGACGCATCGCCGCTGCGAAGCGAGGATGCCGTGGAAAGGCCGTGTGCCAAGGAGCCCGGGCGTCGAAGAGCGCGCATACCTACTACTGTCGTCGTGCGCGCCGTATTGTCACGGCTTTCGAGCTGTCTGTTTGTCTGGAATCGGGTCCGAACGCGGCCCCCGACACTGTCCCCACGAGGTAACGTTCCTGCCGTCAGGGCGCGACGTGGGGCCTCCGCGACGCCGAGGCAAAGCGAAGCGAAGCGGCCTTGCGCACACCGCGGGATGCCTCGGAACAAAAATGGCCCGCGCCAAGGCCAAAACGTCTAGGATTGGGCCCGCGCCAGCAACCGCAGTCTCCAACCTGGCCCCATAACGAGGATCCGACCATGACCTATCCACGAACGGCCCCCCCTCTTGCCCTCGCCATGATTCTCTTCGTCGGCACCAGCGCCAGCGCCGCGGAAACGGACGGTAACTGCAAGGACGCCAGGGACTGCTTGGCACAAGGACTTCGGCTTTCGCATACCGCGGACTACGCCGCGGCGCTCGCCAGCCTCCAGCGGGCCAACGAGCTCGAGCCGAGCCGCCTCGTCATGTACCACATCGCCCTCACGTACAAGGCGATGGACAAGCTGGTCGAGGCCGACGAAGCGCTGGACGAGGTGTTGGTTGATTCCGGTCCGCTGAAGGCCGAGTACGTCAAGCGCGCCCGGGCCGTCAAGCAAGAGACCCAGGCCAAGGTCGGTCTTTGGGACGTAAAGGTGAACGTCGCGGCCACCATCGAAGTGGACGGGCAGCGCAAGGCAACCGCCCCCTTGCCAAAGCCGCTGCGCCTCCTCGCGGGCACGCACGAGATCCAGGTGACGGCGCCGGCCTATTTGCCCGTGAAGCAAACCGCCACGGTGCCCGGCGAAGGGCGCGCCGACCTGTCCTTCGATCTGCAACCTGACCCCGCGAAGCTTGCCCAGGTGACGATTGCCTCGTCGTTGATCGGCGCCGAGGTCCGGGTGGACGACGAGGTGGTGGGGACCACGCCGCTGGCGGCCCCGGTCAAGCTGATGCCAGGCAAACACACCATCGAGATGCGCCGCCCCGGATACATGGACGGCCACCGGCAAGTGAATCTGGGCGTCGGTGCGCGCGTCACGGTCGCCTTCAATCCCGACGAGGACGCAAGCGACAACGCCGAGCGCGGGCGGTTGGTCGTCTCGGCCGGCGTGCCCGGGGTGCGGGTCACCATCAACGGCCGGTCGCGCGGCGTGTACCGCAAGCCCATCTCGCTGCCCGCGGGCGCCCACGTGGTGGAGCTGACCCATCCCGACTACGAGGTGGCCCAGCGCAAAGTCGACGTTCCGGCCAATGGCGAGACCGAGCTCGAGGTCACGCTCCGCCCGTCGAAGCGGCTTCGTGCGGAAGAGACCGCCCAAGTGGAATCGCGCAAGAACTGGGCTACCGCCGCCATCGTGACTGGAGCGGTGGTCGCCGCTGGCTCCGCCGGGCTCATTGTCTGGGGCCAGAGCCAACTACCCGGGGCCAACGACAAGCTGTCGCTCGTGCAGAAGGAAGCAGCGCCGGGTGGCGAATGCGATCCGGCGCGCCTCAACGTAGTCACGGCCCGCGTGTGTCAGGAGAAGCTGGCCGGCGCGCAGTCGGACGTCGACAAGTACAGCAACCTGCGACTCGGGGGCATCATCGGCGCGTCGGCCGGCGTCGCCCTGGTGGGCGTCGGCCTCTACATGTGGCTCAGCCAACCGACCCCGACGTCCGACAAGAGCGGGGACGAGGCCTCGCTGGGCGGCATCATGCCCGTGGTCTTCGCGGATCCGACGGGCGCGACGCTGGGTCTGCGAGGCCGGTTCTAGCCAGGCTCCAGCGCTACTTGCTCTTCTTCAGCTCTTCCAGCCAGGACGCGATCTTCTTCTCGCGCCTGTCCACCTCGGTGCGGATCTCGGCCAGCGGCCTGGTCTTGCCCTCGAAGAAGTCCAGGATGGCCTCGGGATAGTCGTTGGCGAGCAGGTTCAAGATCACGTCGTGATCGGTGGCGATGTTCGAGTTGCCGCCCTTGGGATCCAAGGCGCGCAACGCCTCGGCCTGGGCATCGATGCCCTTGCGCTGCGAGGTCGCGAGCTTCTTGAGCTGGTCAGGGGCGTCGATCTTCCCATTCAGCTTCTGCACCGCCTGATCGAGGGCTTGCCGCGTCTTCTGCTCGAACGCGAACAGTGCTTGGTGCTTGGCCAGCTTGCTCTTGTCGAACTTCACCAGGCGCGCCTTCTCGTCGGCGGCGAGCTGCGCGGCCAGCTTCTCGTCCGCTTCCTTCTTCGCCTTCCAGATGGCGTGCTTCTCCATCATGCCGAGCGGCTTGGCGTCGGGGCTTGCGCCGCCGTCGATCGCCGGGGCGGGTTGCACGGGCTTTGCCGCCACGGGAGGTGGCGTGGGCGTGGGCTTGACCGGGGGCGTTTCGTCCTTGCAGGCAGCAGCCAGTAACATCGCCGAGGCCGCAAGAAAGAGGTGCGTTCGCTTCATGAGGATCTCCTTGTGCCGCAAGGTTGAGATTCGCGCGGGCCACGACCCCGGCCCGGCACCACGATTGTCGGGTGGGATCCGCCTGCCGTCAACTTGACCGTGTCCGTGTGTCCCACCTGTAAGTCGGTCCCGACTGGCGACATGAGCGGTGGAAGGAGAACGCGAATGAGACCGACGAAAGCCGCCATCGGGGCCTTGCTGCTCGCAGCGACCTGCGCGGAACAGCCTCCGATCCCCCGGGATGCGCCAGCCGGCAGGGTCAGGCTCGGGACCATCCCGCCCTCCGAGGTCGCCACCTGGCAGAAAGTCGGAACGCCGAATTCGCCGGGGAAGCGACTCTTGCAGGCCGCGGCTTTCGACGAGGCTCGCAAGGTCGTGGTGCTCTTCGGCGGCACCAACATCACCAGAGACAGCGGCAACAATCCGTCCAGCACAGCCAATCAAGAGACCTGGGAATGGTCCCCGGCCACGGGCCAGTGGACGGACCGAACCACCACGGCCAGCAAGCCCGACGCCCGGTCGGGCGCGGCCATGGTCTACGATTCCACACGCGACAAGCTCGTGCTGTTCGGCGGCCGCAGCAACACGGGACTCAATCTCCAGGACACCTGGGAATGGGACGGCAAGACGGGCGTGTGGACCGCCATCGACATCGTGAGGAACCTCCCGCAAGCGCGTGCCCAGCACGCCATGGTGTTCGAGAAGTCGACCGGGAAGGTCCTGCTCTTCGGCGGGGGCCGCAGCAGCAGCGACCGGGACGACGCGCCGCTGGGGGTCGCCTTGTCGCTCGGCGACACCTGGCACTACGATCCCGCGACGCAGACCTGGAACGAGTCCCAACCCGAGATCGCCCCCGCCGCACGACACGATCACGCCATGGCTTGGGACTCCGCGCGCAACAGGGCCGTGCTGTTCGGAGGCTCGTCGGTGGCCGAGCCGGGCGCCGCGGCCGCGGGCCAGCAGGACGTGTGGGAATGGGATCCGGAGCTGGGCACCTTCACCGAACGCGTCTCCAGCGGCGACACACCGAGTGCGCGCTCGGGCCACGGCCTGGCCTTCGACGTGAGTCGCAAGACGGTGGTGCTGTTCGGCGGATGGGAGGCTGCGACCGGATTCGGCCTGCGCGACTTGTGGGATTGGGACTCCGCGACCGGCGCGTGGAACAAGCGCCTGGGCGGAAGCGAGGCCGGCATGCCTTGGGGCCATGTGTACGCTTCTCTGCTGGCGGACGATGCACGCGGACGCTTGCTGCTCGTCGCCGGGGCGACCGGCTTCATCCAACCCGGAATCGGCCCCGCGGATCTGGCTGGCCACGACTGGCGCCCCAACTACCTCACGGGCACGCGCGACGTCTGGGAGATCGATCCCGCGACGCCGACGGTGAAGGACCGAAGCACCCCCTACAACGTGCCGCCCGCGCGGTCATGGCCGGCCATGGGCTACAGCCCGGCGACCGGAAGGACTTACCTGTTCGGCGGCACGGGCACCGGGCAGGACGGAGGCACGATCTACGACGACACCTGGCAGTGGGACGGGCAGACCTGGACCCTGCTTGCCACCGACGTGCATCCCGACGCGCGCGACGGGGCGGCCCTGGCCTACGATCCGACGAGAAGGTCGATGATCCTGTACGGCGGGCGCTGGTCGGGCATGGTCGGCTCCATCGCGGCCGGCGACTACCGCTACGAACAACGCATCCTCAGCGACACCTGGGAGCTCGACGCCGCCGGCAAGTGGAACAAGCTCACGCCCAAGGCATCCCCCGAGCCTCTGTTCCAATACGGCCTGACCACCGATACCACGCGAAACAAGATCCTCCTCTACGCTGGCGCCGGCATGGAATCCAAGACCGGGCAGCCAACCAAGGATTACCTGCGCAACACCATCTGGGAGTGGGACGGCGCCGCCCTGACCTGGACCGACCGGAGCCCTCTCGCGGCCACCCGCTATCCGTCGGGTAGCTCGCCCAACACCGCGCTCTACCACGAGGGACGGAAGAAGATGTTCCTGTACGACGGCTCCACCGCCGCCAGCAACGACGGCACCAGCGACTTCTGGGAGTGGGATCCTGTGTCGGCCGGCTGGGCACTGCACGTCGGCGCCGACAAGTTCAGCGCGCTCTTCCCGATGTCGGCGACCTACGACTCCATCCGCCGGCGCATCGTGATTCTGGCCCGCGCCGGAAGCGCGGTCGGAAAGGACGCGCCTCCGGCCAAGACCCTGGAGGTCGACGTCCAAACCGACACCTGGTACGTCCGCTCCATCACCGGCCCCGTCGCGAGTGCGCGCATGGCCTTCGACAGCCAGCGCGGCGTCGCGGTCACCGCCACGGGCGAAACCAACAGCGACGGTGGCGCGACCGACGAAACCTGGGAGTACCGGGTCTCGAACCTGGGTAACGGCGAGGGCTGCACGGCCGCCTTCGCGTCCTCGTGCGCGAGTGGCTTCTGCACCGACGGCGTCTGCTGCGATGTCGCCGCGTGCACGGGCACGTGCCAGGCGTGCAACGTGCGCGGCAGGGAAGGCGCGTGCGCGACGGTCGAGCCAGGCACCGTCGTGGCGGGAAGCTGCGACGGTCAGGCCTGCGCCGCCGACGGCAAGTGCCTGGCCAAGAACGGTGACGCCTGTGCCGCGGCCAGCGCCTGCGCCTCCGGCTTCTGCGCCGACGGCGTGTGCTGCGACGGCGCGTGCACGGGCCACTGCGTGTCGTGCAACCAGGACGGCCAGCTCGGCACGTGCAGGCCCTTTGCCGCCGGAACGGATCCGGAAAGCGAGTGCGGCGTGGGCAGCGGCTCGTGCAAGTCCACCTGCGACGGCGTCGGAGCCTGTGTCTTCCCGATCAAGTACATGATCTGTGGCGAGTGCATGACCTGCGATGGCAACGGCGAGTGCAAGAACGTCGACCGTCAGTGCGCAGGGCTGCCCGGGAACCCCGGCACGGGCGGCGCGGGTGGCGGTGCTGTCAGTCCTTACCCCACCGGAAGCGGCGGAGGCGGCGCGAGCTTGGGCGGCAGCGTAGGCGCTGGTGGCAGCGCCGGCAACAGCAGCGGCGGCGCGGGTCGAGCTGGTAGTGGTGGGAGCGGCCAAGGCGGCAGCAGTGGCGGTGGGGGTGACACGCGCTCGACGGGTGGAAGCGGCGACTCCGACGTCGGTCGAGGCGGCAGCGGTGGGACCATCCTTGGCGACGCGGCCGCCGTCTCGACGTCGGGTGGCGCGGGCGGCACGGCATCCGCGCCGATCTCCACCTCGCGCGACAGTGCCGTGCCGAGCCCCGACGCCGCCCTGGTCGCGCAGCTCCGGCGCGACGGTTGCTCGTGCAGGGTCGAAGGCGGCACGCCATCGGGCACGCCAGCCACGTGGCTCTTGCTCACAGGTGGAGGGCTATTGGCGTTCGTCCGCCGTCGGAGAAGCGCGCGGATCGTGCCTCGTGACCAGACCAACCGGCGCTCGGCAGTCGTAGCGACCACGACGGGCGATGCCTGCGCGAAGATGGGCCGGGGCTTCTGAACACTCCGGTCACTCGGCGGCGGAGTCGACGGGCAATCGGATTCGGAAAGTCGTACCACGACCGACCTCGCTCTCGAAGGTGAGCGAGCCTCCATGCTTGTCCGCGACGATGGATCTCGCGATGGCCAAGCCTTGCCCGGTCCCGCGCCCGACCCCCTTGGTCGTGAAGAAAGGCTCGAAGACCTTGGCTCGAATGTCCTCGCGAATGCCCGAACCCGTGTCGGCGATCTCGATGCACACACCGTGCTCGTCCGACGTCGTTCGAATGCGGATCTTTCCGCGGGCAGCGCCTTCCTGCCCGACGTCGGCAATGGCGTGCGCGGCGTTCACGATCAAATTGAGGAAGACCTGATTCAGATCCCCGGCGTAGCAGCGGAGCATGGGTAGCTCCCCGAAGTCGGTCTCCACGTCCGCGACGTACTTGTACTCGTTCCTCGCGATGGTGAGCGTCGCCTGGAGTGCCCGATTGATATCGGCGGTCTCCTTTGCCTCGGAGCTCGGATGCGAGAACTCCTTCATGGCCCTGACGATGCCGGCGATGCGGGAGATCCCGTCCTTGGCCCGCTCGAAGGCGGGCTCGAGGTTCTCGCGGAGGAACTCGAGATCGGCGTTGTCTTCGACTTCCCTGAGCCGAGCCTGTAGCGAAACATCGTCGCGGAGCGCGGGGACCTCGCGAACGACGCGGCGATACTCGTCCACGAGCACCAGGAGGTCCGCGAAGGACTGCGCCAGATAGTGGACGTTGTCACCGACGAACTGCGTAGGGGTGTTGATCTCATGGGCGATGCCGGCGGCGAGCCTTCCCACCGCCTCGAGCTTCTCCGCTTGCAGGAGTTGATTGCGCGTCTCCGCGAGCTCGCCGAGCTTGCTCCTCAGCGTCTGCTGGGTCGCTTCGAGCTCTGCCATGCTCTGCTTGAGCGAATGGTTGCTCTGTTCCAACTCCCGCGTGCGCTCCGCGACCCTACGCTCGAGCTCCTCGTTCTGGGACGCTTGTGCCCGGCGCGCCTGCTCGGCGGCTTGGATGCGAGCGCCGGCTCGGTCGCGAACCGACCTGACAATCGCCAACCCGAGCAAGGTGACGATGGCGCCTCCGATTCCGACGTTGTAGACGTCCATGCGTCGCTCGGCGCTCGCTCCGGCCGCGTCGGCCTCTTTGGCGAGGCGCTTGTCTTCGGCGATGAAGTCCTCGCAGGCTCGATCGGAACGTTGGAACTCCGAACGAACGCGCTCGTAGGCCTTGGAGCTGCCCACCTGTGGCAATATCTCCGCGACCACCTGGGACCAAGCAACCACGGCGTCGTTCAGGCGTTCCGTGAACGGATGCGCCGATGATGCTGCGAGTGGGCTGTGGCGCACGCCGTCCAAGACTCTCATAACGTCGCGAATGCAGGCGACCACGTCAGACTCGAGCCCCGGCCTTTGCTCCACAGGCGCAATCCACAGCTCCGCCAGCGCAAGCTGCGCCTTCCACCCCGCCTTTCGCAGCCTCGTCAGCTCTTGGGTGTGTTCCCGCTGCGCCATCCGCTGACCGTTCAAGGCCCGCAACCGGACGCTGAGCGGACGGACCATGGGAACCGACACGATGGCGATGAGAGAAACCGCGATCAGCAGCACGATCGGGACCCGACGAGACCGCCACGCGCGCCTCAAGATGGCTCGTCGCCCCACGGACCGCGGCCCACTCGGTGTCGATGTGTCGGCCGTCATGCCTCGACCAGCGCCAGAAGTACATCGAGTCGCATACTCACTCTCCTACTCTCCTACTCTCCTGCTCTCCCGCGGATATGCGGCATTGTACACCGACGGTGTCCACCATGACGGGAGCGTGGCCGTCCATCCCCGGAGGCCCAGCTTCCCAGGGTGTGCCCTGGCACACTTGCCCGCAGAACCGGACAGCGTCATCGTCGCATCGAGGAAGACGATGCAAAGGTGTCCATCCAGACATTGGCAGACCGTGACGGCCGCAGCGACGGTCATCACGGCTATCGTGGCGTGCAACTCCCATCCCATGGTCCTGCGAACCCCGGAAACCGTGGTCTCGTGGAGGCAAGACGGCGGGCTTCCTGACGCCGAGTCCGACGTGGTGCCGGGCCCCGACGTGATATCGGGGCCCGACGTGGTATCGGGACTCGTTCCCGACCTCCCGCCGGATCTGGCCTGGACCGCCGACCTGGCGGGGCCGCGCGAGCTCGAGCTGTTGTCGTGGATCCACTCGGTGGGCGGCACCCCCGTTCGCGTGCTGAAGAGCGGGCACACCATCTACCTCGGCGACTGGGACAACCCACAACGCCAGGGTCCAGGCGGCGACATGGACGGGAGCGTGCAAGCCTACGATGTCGCAGACCCGCGCTCGCCCACCCGCATCTCCACCCTGTACACCCCCGCGCACCAGGTTCAGGACCTGGCCATCGACGGACAGTGGCTGTACGCCGCCAACGACCTGCTCGGCTTTCGTCTGGTCGACATCGCGCAGCCCAATTCCTTGCGCTCGGCGAGTAGTTGGGTCAATCCCTCGCCCATCGACTCGCGAGCCTTCGCCACCGCGGTGACCACGACCGGACGCCTCGAGGGCGGCCAGCGCAGACTGTACGCCTTCGTCGGCTACCTCTACGGCAACGGACTGGACATACACGTCGTTCCCGACGGCGGTCCCATCGCCGCTCCCATTCTCCACTACAGCTCGTCGGCGCTTCCCAGCCGCTGCGACGTACACCAGGTGCGGGTGCGAGGCGATCGTGCCTATCTGCTCGCCTCCGACGGGGGCACCTCGAGCTACCTCGAGATCCTTGACCTGTCGCCTCTGCCGGCTGCCCCAACCGTGCTGGGCCGCCTCGCGCTGCCAATGGCCAGCTTTGGGGGCATCGGGGACTTGGTACTGTCGGGAGATCTCCTCTACTTCTCGGCTTCCGACTACAAGATCAGCACAGCCTCACACACGGGCGGCTTGCGCATCATCGACGTCCACGATCCCACACGGCCAACCCTCGTGGGCAGCCTCGATCTCGCGGCTGGCGCGGTCCCTTGGAAGGGGACTGGCCTGGCGGTCTCCGGCGGCGAGGTCTTCCTCATCACGGCCACGGGGGTGCAAAGGATCGACGTGACGGCTCCCGCGAAACCGAACCCGGGGCGCCTGACCGCCTTCCCGTCGGACTTCGGCGTATGCCAGGGAGGCACGGCCGTGGTCGACGGGGACCTCCTCTACGTCGGCGCCTACTGCGCCCCGCCTGGCGGCATGGGCGGCTTGGCCATCTATCGAATGCCTTCGCCGTAGCCCGCGGAGGTCGAGCGCTGCTCAACAGATCTGAGCGGCGCGAGGATCGATCCGCGTGTGTGGACCGAGGAGCCGGTGGCGAGTCGCGGGTTGGACCTTGGGGCGAGGGGGTTCGATTTGCGCTTCGCCGAGGGCCGCCAGGCGCCGCAAGGAGCGAAGCCGCTTGCGCACGCCGGAGACCGACATCCCCACTTCTTCCGCCACCTCTTCGTGGGTGAGGCCATCGACGAAATGCAAGGTGGCGATGAGGCGGCTATCGCTCGGATGCCGTTGGAATAGGCGGTCGAGGACCCGGCCAGCCAGGGTGCGCGCCTCGACGCCGTCGATGGTGCTGATCTCGACGAGCAACTCCGACAGGGGATGCTCGGGTCGTCGGCCCTGGGTGCGAATGCGGTTCAGGCACAGGTTGGTGGCCATGGTCAACACGAGGCTCGTCAGGTTCCGGTCATCGAGGGTGCTGCGCCGTCGCAGGAGCTCCACGAACACGTCTTGCATGACCTCGCGGGCCTGTGCCTCTTCGCGCAGCATCTGCCGGCAGCGCCGAAGCACGACGGGACCGTGGCTGCGATACAAGCGCTCGACGTCGACGCTCATGTCAGGCTCCGGGCCGGGCGTCCGCGTAGGGCTTGTCGAAACGGCGGGCGAAGGCGCCGTGCTGCTTGAGCATCATGTTCCAGTAGAAGTTGCTGACCCCAATCCACGACCGGACGCGGAAGGCCAGCTCGCCCCACCGACCGAGGGTTCGACGGCCTGCCAAATCCGCCACCAGAGCAGGCGAGAACCTGCCCTGGTCGCGCAGCTCGCGCCCGGCTCGGACGAAGCCATCCTTGGTCTTGCGGACCATCCGCGGGGGCATCACGCGGATCCCCTCGATGTTGCCTTTGTTGATGGTGCCGAGGTGCTCGAACCCGAGGCGTACGCAGAGTCTCGCCAGATAGGTGGCCAGGGCCTCGGTGTGAATCGCCTCGGGGAAGCCCGACTGGATGATGAAGGCGACCTGCTTGCCGCGCAGGCGCGCGCGGTCGACCTCACCCAGCGACTCGATGAAGCGCTTCACCAAGGCCGGCATCGCGTCGGTGTACAGGGGAAACGCGAATACGACCTGCTCCGCGTCCACGAAGGCCCGCCTGGCGTCGTCGACGCTGGTGCGTGCCAGATCCAGCACGGTGGGCGCGCTCTCGGACAGGCCTTCGCACAGCCAATCCAGGATCAGGCGCGAGTTCGACTGGTGACCGCGCGGGGATCCGTTAAGCAGCAAGCGTCGCATCGACGGCCTCCTCGATCGGGGTGGCGGTGGTGCCGAACAGGCGCAGCCGGGTGCGGCTGTTCCGCGAAAAGCGCTCCCACAACCGGTGGTTGATGGCCAGGTCCTCGTCGGTGTCGTCGTCGGTCGGGGCCACGATTACGGCCAGGTCGGCGTTGTGGGCGTAGCGGTGGCGGTGGTGGCACTCGCCGTCGACGATCTCGATGTAGGGATGGATCAAGGGAATGAAGCGGTCCTGCACCGTCTTGAGCAGGGCGCTCACCGAGCCCAGGATGAGAGGGCTCGACCACACCACCACGTCGGCACGAACCATCTCGGGGTAGAGGCCGGACATGTCGTCCTCGAGGGCGCACAGGCCCGGGGTCTTCCACCAGCAGCTCCAGCAGCCGATGCAGGTGCGCAGCTCGAGGTCGCGCAGGTCGATGTGTCGTGTGCTGTGCCCACGTTGCTCGAGCGAGCTACCCAAACGTCTCAGGTAGGTGTCCAGGCCGGCAGGGGCGGGGCTTCCGTTGAGGATCAAGCAGTGCATGTGGCGCCTCCCATGTTTACGCTGTCAACATGCAGGGTAGGCGCCGATGTTTGCACTGTCAACATAAAAGTTGACGTCGTCAACATGGCCGCCCACAATGCACGCATGCCCAAGGCCCGACAGTACCACCACCCCGATCTGCGAAAGACCCTGCTCGATGGGGCGGTTCGCCTGATCAAGAGCGAGGGCATGCGCAACTTCTCGCTGCGCAGGCTGGCCGCCGAGGCCGGCGTCAGCCACACCGCGCCCTACCGCCACTTCGCGAGCAAGGATGAGATCCTGGCCACGCTGATGCTGGAGGGCCATCGCCGCCTACGCGCGGACCTGATCGCGGCGCGCGACGCCTGTCGGGGCAAGGGCGGCGACAAGATGCTGGCGCTCGGGCGAGCCTACCTCGACTTCGCGCGACGCAACCCCGAGTACCTGAACGTGATGTTCTCTCGCGAGGGCATGGCCGCCGCGACCAGCGTGCGCGAGAAGCTGGCCATGCACGCACAGGACTACGACTCGTTTGGCGTCCTGGAGGAGCAAGTGAAGGCCTGTCAGGCCGAGGGCAGCCTGGATGCCAAAGTGGATTCGGGCGCCCACAGCCTGCTCATCTGGGCAGAGGTGCACGGCCTCGCCGTGCTGTGCAATGAAGGGATCATCGCCGGAATGTCCGACATGCGAGGCATAGGCGAGAGCAAGGCCCTCGACATGATCTTCAAGCTGGTGCGAGCCCGTTACTGATGAAAGGGACCCGGACGCGTGTGATGTTCGGGAACATCCACGCCCGTTCCGCGTTGATCGGAACCAGAGGTGACCAACATGACCGGACGCACTTCGACATCGACCCTCCTTTCTAGACTCTTTCCCGTTCTGCCCCGCGTGCTCACGGCGTGCGCCATCGTCGGCCTGGCCACATCTGCGGCGCTGGCGCAGGCCGAGCCGACAGCGCCACTCGCTGCGAGCACCGCGGTCGCACGCCCAGCGGTCAAGACGGCCAAGCCTGCGAAGAAGGGCAAAGGTACGCAGGATCGGTCAACCGCCGGCAAGGCCAAGTCGGCCGCCCACGCGGCCAATCCCGGTAAGGCCGCGGCTCTGCCCGCAACCACGGCCGCATCCAACCAGAAGTCCACGGGCGCCGCCAAGCCGTCGCAGGTCATGGACTTCGACACCGACGAGGTCGCCGGACAGCGGCTCGAACCCGGCTTCGAGCTGATCGAGGGCGCCCCCGCCAAGGCCCGCCACAAGTCGTTGGTCGAGCCCCTCAAGCCGGGCGACTCGGTGATGCATCGGCAATAGCAGCGCGCCGAAGCCCGAGGAAAACCTCGCGCCCGCTGGTCGCGCAGGGTGCGAGGCGTCGCCATGTGCTTCCCCCTTGCGACGTCCCTGCATGCTGGCCCAGCCCTTGTCAATCCAAGCGCCTACTCCCTCC
>CAZYFU010000037.1:0-49667 GCA_964647025.1 uncultured Myxococcales bacterium
TCTAGCCCGCGGGGCTGCCTGGGCTACCTGAAGATCTGCTGCGCCTCCTGCTTCACCGCGCGTAGCTCTTCCCACATCTTCTGCAGGTCGCGGGCGCGGAAGCCCAGGTACTCGCACTCCGTCGACGCCGCCACCTTCTCGGTTTCCTCCGTGGACGGGAGGGCGTCCACGTGCAGGATGCGGTCGATGCGTTCGGCCAGACGAACCATGGTGACGTAGATCGCCACCTCACCCCCGGCGCCGAGCGCCCGGGCGGGTTGGTGATGCCATGCCACGACCTTCGGGATCGGATCGGGAAGACCCCACTTCATCAGCATGTGCGCGCCCAACACGGCGTGGTCGAAGCCCAGGACCTGTCGCTCCGCCAAGTGGATGGTGTCCGGCTCTGCGAGGTTCTGGCCGTGGATCTTCAGGTACGTCGCCGGTTGTGCCTGGATGAGCAGGAGCTTGCCGAGGTCGTGCAGCAGCCCCACCATGTAGCAGTTGGGACCGGCGTTCTCTTTGTGCGTGGCCAACACCCGCACGAGGGCAGCGGTAGACGCGCAGTGATCCCGCACCGTGCGCCCGATGCCGCCCAAGTCCGAGAACATCGCCATCATCGACAGCGACGCGGCGACCTCGCCCAGCGTGCGCGAGCCCAGCACCGTGATGGCCTGGCGAATCGAACCGCACGCCTCGCGTCGTCGGAACGCGGCCGAGTTCGCCAGGCGCAGAACCTTGGTGGCCAGCGAGGGATCCTGTTCGATGATGGTCTGCAAGCGCGCCACCTCGAAGTTCGGGTCCTCCGCGTATTCCAACGCGCGCCGGGCGACATCCGAGAAAGGTCGCAACCCCTCCAGATCGGCGAGAACCGCCGCGAAGCTGGTCGCCGCCTGTGTGGTGATGACGCTCGCGTCGTCTTCGCCGAACCAAAGCTCCTCGAGCAAGGTTTCGCCGATTTTCCCGGTCCGATCCGTCGCGTCCATGTTTCGCCTACCTCAGAATACCATCGCTCCGCGCACCCCGCCGGGCCCGCGACGAAAAGGGCGTTGCGTCGCCGCTTGAGGTAACCTCGGCGCAAGGAGACTCCCATGAAGCCGCTAGGCAAGCTTTCCCTTTGTTACTGCATTCTGGTTGCCGCCTTACTGGCAGCCGCCTGTTCGAAGAAGGAACCAGTCCCGAAGAGCACTGGGTCGGGGCTCGGCGTCGGGGCTACTTGCCAGACCTCAGCCGACTGTCGTACCCGTCTCAACTGCGACAGCCTCAACAAGGTCTGCGTCCCGAGCGCGTCCGCCCTCGAAAATGGCACGTGCAGCCTGTCCGCCGAGTGTGTGCCGGGGTACTACTGCAACCAACAGGGGAAGTGCGCGCAATCGGGACAGGGGGCGGCGGGGGCCGTGTGCTCGTCCGAAGGCGACTGTGCCAGCGGGCTTGTCTGTGCGCTGACCGGACTTGTGGGGGTGTGCCAGAAGGCGGGCTTCCGCGACCTTGGCGCCAGCTGCCTCAATGCCTCCGAATGCATGGCGGGGCTGCTTTGTATCAGCGGGATCTGCAGCTCGGCCGTGGCGCGCCCATGGGCGGGCGCAGTCTGCCCACCCGAAGAGGAGACTCCGCGAATCCTCTTTCACGTTCCCCGCGCCAGCGACCCGCCCGCCGCGGGCGACTTCTACCGGTTGCCGTTCCCGAACGACATTCGCATCAAGGACGGCAGGGTCAGCCTGGCTGGCCACCCCAAGCCCGGTGCACGCCTCCTTCCACTCGACGTCGTGGAACGGTACCTCTCGGCCATCGAAGCCGAGGCGACGGGATTCGGCGCCAACCAGGCCATCTACTTCCGCTTCTCGAGGCAATTCGATCCGGGCTTTCCTCCCGGGTGCTCGTCCGATCTCGTCGACATCACGCCAGGCTCACCGACGTACGGCATGTCGCCCGGGTTCGACTGTGCCGCCGCGGGCGCGCGCTCGACCTACGTCTGCGGTCCCTATCTTTGGATAAGGCCTTTGCTGGGTGCACCGCTGCGCCCCGGAAACACCTACGCGGCCGTGGTCAAGAAGGGGCTCTTCGACGCGATCGGCGTGCCCTTTGGGCCCGATGACGATTTCGTGGCCATGCTCGCTGCTGCTGCACCTGCAGCCCCCGAGCTGGCCGCCGCCCATGCGACATACAAGCCTTTGCGCGACTACCTGGCCTCGGGGGCGCCCCGATTCCTGGCCACGGACCTCATCGCCGGTGCGGTCTTCACCGTCGAGAAACACGAGGATCCTTTGGCGGCCATCGACAACGCCGTCGCCGCCGGTCCTGCGCCGGCCGTGACCAGCCTGGTCCATTGCGGAGATCCTGGCGTGGTCTCGCCCTGCGATGATGGTCTCACCGGCGCCGCGCACGTGCGCGGCTGTCTCGCCGAGGACGTCAGCCCGAGCTTCGACACCTACCAGGGCATCGTCGCGCTGCCGGTGTTCCAGAAGGGCACGCCGCCCTACCTCACGCCCGCCGAGGGCGGCAGCATCGAGTACGTGACGAGCAGCGCGCCGGCTGCCGTGGACGGTGGCACGGGCTACGACGGTGGCGCGGGCTACGACGGAGGCGGGGACTACGACGGCGGCGCGGGTTACCAGGGCGGCTCAGCCGGCGGTGGACGCTCGATGGTCGCTCTCGTGCAACGGACCGAGAACGTCTGTTTTTCGCTCACGGTGCCCAAAGGGGTCCCGCCGACCTCGGGCTGGCCGCTCGTGGTCTATGGACACGGCACCGGCGGCTCGTACCGCTCCATCGTCGCGTCCGGCCTTGCCGAAGACTTCGCCACCGGCACGGCGCCCGCCGGTCTCAAGTCCACCGCCGGCGCCACGCCTGTTCCCATGGCGACGCTCGGATACGACGGCGTCATGCACGGCACGCGTGCAGCGGGATCGACCGTGCCAGTGGGCGAGCTGGTGTACAACTTCCTCAACCCGGTCGCGGCCCGGGACAACGCCCTGCAGGCGGCAGCCGACCTGCTTGCCATTCCAAGGGCGTTGCCGGGCCTCGGCGCGCTCGGCATTCCGCTCGACGGACAGCGCATCGCCCTCTACGGTCACTCGCAAGGGGGAAATGGGGCGTCACTGGTGGCGGCGCGGCCATCCAGCTACCGGGCCATCGTGATGTCCGGCACCGGCGGCACGATCATCCACACGCTGCTCGGCAAGACCCGGCCCATCGACGTTCCCGCCGTGCTGCCCTACCTGCTCGGCGAAGTCGGCCCCGTGGACGCGAGCCATGCCGTCCTCAATCTGATGCAGATGTATTTCGAGCGCTCGGACTCGGTCAACTTCGGCAGGCGCCTGTTCAGGGAGCCCGTGTCCACATCGCCCCAGCAGCACTTCCTGCACGTCGTGGGCACCCGTGACAGCTACTCGGTGCTTGCCACGCAGAAGGCGTACGGCCTCGCAGCCGGATTTGCGGTGGCTGGATCGCCAGTGGCCGGCTTCGGCCTACCCACCCCGGCGCCGGTCTGGAACAACCAGGACTTCGCCTCGCAGTTCGGCCCCATCTTCTACACCCTGACCGCCGTCCAGCTCCAGTACGAGCCCGACCTCACTTACGACGGCCACTTCGTCTCCACCCAGAACCCGGCGGCGCGGGCCGCGATCCAGCAGATGCTGGTCACCACGTTCCGCGACGGCATCCCCACGGTCTCGCCGTAGCTGGCCGCCCCCCGCCCAAAACGAAAAAAGGGAAACCGTTCTGGTTTCCCTTTTCCGCGAAGACCGCGGCGGAGCTAGTCCAACTTGTTGATGACGATGTCCACCGGGACCTCGTCTGCCGGGCCGCTGAACACCTTGATCGTCGCATCTGCCTTTCCGCTGTGCTTGACCGTCTTGGTGTTGTCGAGACCGTCGACCGTGAAGGTCAACGTGCCCTCCGACAGAGACGTGCTGTAGCTGAGGTAGCCGATGTCGGACGGCGTGACCCCGCCGCCGCAACCCACGTACCTGCCGTTGACCTGCTTGAGCGTGATCACGTAGCCGTCGACGACCTTGCCACCCTTCTCATCGGTGACGGTGAGCTTGCAGGTCTCGATGTTCTGGCGATCGTTCGCCGACACATTCACCGCGAAGCGCGGGTGGATGTTGAACAGGGCGTAGTCGTTGTTGCAGCCACCAGCGGCGCCAACGGCGGCGGTCAGAAGTCCCAGCGAAAGAATCTTTTCCAGCGTGCGCATGACTATCTCCCGTCTCCGATGCAGCCGAGGGAATACGGGCCATTGTCTCCGCCCACGCACTTGGCTGCCTTCTGGCGGCCTGGCCACACCGCGAGGATGGTCCAGCCTACGGCGACCGCTGCGGTGGCCGCCCAGAAGTACCACTCACCGTACACGGGGTTGACGATGGGCTTCTTCTCTTTCTTGCCCAGGTCCTTCACGCCCTGGGGAACCGACGAGCTGTCGTCGGTGACAATCGTCGGGTCCTTGAAGTCCCCGCCGGTCTCTTCCTCGTCGTCATCCGCCCAAGCGGGCCGGTATTCGACGACAGTACAGAAGAGCGCCAGGATGACACCCATACAAATGAATCGTGTTCTTCGAAGAGTGGCACGCGTCATGTCGAAAAGGATATTAACCACACGTTGTAGGCATATGGAAGAGGAGAGAAGGCCGGTTCTTGCTTTGTATGGTGTGCCCTGGGCTCGACGGAGGCAGCGGTCGGCGGGTGCGTCGCGGAGCTTGCCCCGAGATGGTTTTCCCGGCATGGAGAAGCGATGGTGAAGACCAGGATGACGACCAGCAAGACCGACCTTGCCGGGATTAGTCGTGACCTGTCGAGGCGCGTCGGACAGCTCTCGTTCCGGGCGCCCGTGGCGGTCGTCTACAACCCGCTCGACTACGCGCGCGATCTCCACGAGGCGTATCTCGCACGATACGGCCACGCTCCCAAGGAGGTGGTCCTGCTGGGGATGAACCCCGGCCCCTTCGGCATGGCCCAGACCGGCGTGCCCTTCGGGGACGTGACCATGGTGAGGGACTTCCTCGGGCTGGCCGGCGCGGTTTCGAAGCCCAGCCCTGAGCATCCGAAGCGCTGCGTTCAAGGCCTCGCCTGCCCGCGCAGCGAGGTGAGTGGCTCGAGGCTGTGGGGGTGGGCCAGGGACGAATTCGGCACCGCGAAGGCGTTCTTTGCCCGGTTCTTCGTGGCCAACTATTGCCCGCTGGTCTTCATGGAGGCGTCGGCCCGCAACCTCACCCCAGACAAGTTGCCTGCGGGCGAGCAGAAGGCGCTGTTTTCGGCCTGCGACGACGCCCTACGGGGAATCGTCGCGGTCCTGAAACCTCGCCTCGTGATCGGCGTAGGAGCGTTCGCCGCGGAGCGCGCGCGCGTGGCGCTGGCCGGGACCGGCGTCGGGCTCGGCGCCATCCTTCACCCGAGCCCAGCCAGCCCGGCCGCCAACCGTGGCTGGGCAGCCCAAGCCCGAAAGCAGCTCGCAGCGCTCGGCGTCGAGCTTCCGGGCGTGGCCCCTTAAGGAAACAGGGGCGACCCGAGGCTAGGCCAATCCGAGCCATCCCAGGTGATGGGGCGGATCTGCAGCTTCGCGTTGCCGTTGTCGTTTCCGTCGTAGTAGTGGAACGCGTAGTAGTACGCATCGCCGTTACGGAAGGCGGTCCCCCCGCCGGGGCCGATGTAGCGACCCTGCGAGGCTAGAAGCTCCACGCCCGCGCCCTTGGTCATGGCCGTGCCGGCCTTGTCGCTGTACGGGCCGGTGATCTTCGAGGCCCGCCCGACCATGGTTCGGTAGGTGCTATCGGCACCCTTGCAGCAGGTGTCGAACGACACGAACAAGTAGTAGTAGCCGTTGCGCGAGACGATCGACGGGGCCTCGATGGCGTCGCCTGTGCCCTTGCGGCTGGCGAGCGAATACAGCGAGGTGTCGCTGGTCGATGGTTTTCCGGTCGACGGGTCGAGCCTGCGCATCTTGATGCCGTCCCAGAACGAACCGAACGACAGCCAAGGGGTGCCGGTGTCGTCGAACGCCACGTTGGGATCGATGGCGTTGAAGCCGTCGCTGGACTTCGACTGCACCACCAACCCTTGGTCCGTCCAGCCGTAGCTCGGGTCCTTCGGATCCAGCGCTGGGGAGGTCGCGAGACCAATCACCGAGCTGTTGCTGCCGAAGGTCGAGCCCGTGTAGTAGAGGTGGTACTTGCAGTTGAAGAAGGCGATGTCGGGCGCCCACAGCTCGGTGGCTTTGACCGCCGTGGTGACCCAGCTCGGCGTCTGCGCGAAGACCTTGCCGGCTTGGGTCCACGCTATCCCATCGGCGGAGCTGCGGATGGAGAGGCTGCCGCCGGTGGCGAAGAGGTAGAAGCGCTTTCCGTCGGACATCATCGCCGGATCGTGCACGCCGATGTTCTGGTGGCTCGACGACGTGGCGAAAGTCCCGGGCCCCGGGGCGGGACATCCGGTGCCGTCGGAGGTCGTGGCGACGTCGGCGACGGCGGCCTCCATGGCTGCATCGCGGATCTCGGCCGGTAGCAGGTCGGCGGGGCGTCCGTCGGTGCTGGCCCCGTCGGGGGCCCGAGCGCCCTCGCTGGCCGCGTCGCGTGCCGAACCTCCAGCGCCTGATCCGCCCGCGCCGACTGACGCACCGCCGGTGGCCGGACCTCCTGTCGCGTTCGTCGTGCCCCCGCTGCCTGCGGGCTGCGAGGCTCCGCCCGTTCCCGCCTTGCCGCCGCCCGTGCCACCACTGCCCTTGACACCGCCGGTTCCTGGGGCGCCTCCGCTTGCCATGTCGCCGCCGGTGCCCGGCCCGGCGCCCGATCCAGACTGCGAGCAGGCGAGGAGGAGCAAGGCGGTGACGCCACACAGCCGAGTGTGGCTGCGACCGGGTGAGGGCAGGGGTGCGTATCCCATCTCATCATCAGTGAGCTGAGCTCGGCCCACGGCTCAGGCCAACCCCGTCCTGTCGTGATACGCTGCCAAGGGTCATGACTGCCCTGCGCAAGCTGAAAGACGACGCGCTCGCGGCGAGCAGCAAGGGCAACTGGCGCAAGGCGGCCTGGTGCTACGCCAATCTGGAGAAGGACGATCCCAGCGAGCCAAGCTGGGCCCTCAAGCTCGGGGAGGCGCTCCGCAAGCTCGGCAACGACAACGAGGCGGTGAAGGCGTTTGCCCGCGCGGCCAGCGGCTACGCGAGGGGCGACGTCCTGCTCAAGGCCATCGCGGTCTGCAAGATCATCCTCGGCATCGACCCGAGGCACACACAGACGCAAGAGATGCTGGCGGCGCTGCACGCCTCGCAGGCGACGCCCGTGCCCCCCTCGGCCCCTCGGCCCGGCCGCGGCCCCGCGCCACCGACACCCAGCGTGGCCTCGGACTTTCCGACGTCACCCGGCGGCACCGACCCGACGGTTGCCGCCCCGCCGCCGCCCCTTCCGCAACTGCGGTTGGCCGCGCTCGTGCCTGGGGCGCGCCCCTCGCAAAGCTTGCCAGCGTCGGGTAGCAGCGCGGCCATGCAGATTCCCATCGACGACGGGTTCTCTGCACCGCAAGGGCCGGTGACCGTCCACAAGCATGCCGGCCGTCGCACCATGGCCACGTTCGTCTTGCCAAAGACGTCGTTCTTCTCGGTGCTGACTCCCGCGCTCATGCGGATGGCCATCGAACGGGTGCGCCTGATTCCGCTGCCGGCGGGCGAGACCCTGTTTTCGCAGGGCGATGCTGGCGACGACCTGTTCGTGGTGGCCTGGGGCGAGGTGGCGGTGCTGGTCCCCAAGGAGGTCGCGCGGCTGTCCGAGGGCGAATTTTTCGGCGAGATCGCTCTGCTGGCCGATCAGCCGCGCACCGCGACGGTTCGCGCCACCGTCGACAGCCAGGTGCTGGCGTTCGACAGAGCCCTGCTGCGTGACCTCATCGAAGCCTCGCCCGACCTGCTCGTGGTCCTGCTCCGCTTCGTGCGCGAACGCCTCATCGTGACCTTGTCCGAGACCAGCCATCTGTTCGCGCCCTTCTCCGCGCTCGAACGTCTGGCGTTGGCCGCGCGCTTCGAATTCTTGGAGATCGACGACGGGCTGCGGCTGATCGACGAGGGCGCACGATCGCCTGGTTTGTTCGTCTTGCTGGCCGGCGAAGCACACGCTTTGTCCGGGGGCCGTATGGTCGCTCGGCTCTTGCCCGGCGACGTGTTCGGCGAGATCTCGTTGATGACCGGGCAGACCTCGACGGCCCAGGTGACCGCCATCGGCAAGTGCTTCGTGCTGTTCCTGTCCAAGGACGACTTTTCCGAGATCATCATGACGCACCCGCAAGTCCTGGAGTACCTGAGCTCGCTGGCAGACGCCCGGGCTCGCGCCATTGGTCGATTAGGCATCCTGTAGCCCGATGACCTGCTATAGTCCGCCGTCCTTGCAGTCGATGGGTGGCCCGATGCTTCGTATTCGCCACGGAAGTTGGGTCGAACGTACTGCGAGGGTTGACTTTCACCAGAGGCTGAAGTAATAGGAGCGCCCCGTGTCTTCAGTAGCGCCGCGCCAACATGCAACTGTTTCCGCCAAGGGTGCAGACCTGCACTCCTGGTACATCGCTGACGTCCAGGGCAAGACCCTCGGCCGCGCAGCCGCCAAGATCGCCTCGGTCTTGCGTGGAAAGAACAAGGCTTTGTTCACCACGCACGCAGACGCCGGCGACTTCGTGGTTGTGATCAACGCCGAGAAGATCCGCCTGACGGGCAACAAGTGGGACGATAAGCTCTATCGCGACCACTCGCTCTTCCCGGGCGGCTTGAAGGAGCTCTCCGCCAAGCAGCTCGTGGCGCGTCACCCCACCGAGCTGGTCAAGCGCGCGGTGTGGGGCATGCTGCCCAAGGGGCCGCTCGGCCGCCGCATCTACAAGAAGTTGAAGGTCTACGCCGGCACCGAGCATCCGCACGCTGCCCAGCAACCCAAACCGCTCGCCCTCTCGTAAGCCCGGAGTTACCGCATGATCGATTCGCAGAAGAGCTTCTACGCCACCGGCCGCCGCAAGCACGCCGTGGCGCGTGTTTGGATTCAGCCCGGCAACGGCAAGATTGCCATCAACGAGCGCACCCTCGAGGGGTACTTCGGTCGCGAGACGTCGCGCATGGTGTTCCGCCAGGCGCTCGAGCTGACCGAGACCTCCGGCAGCCTCGACATCTACGCCAGCGTGAACGGCGGCGGGCTCTCGGGCCAGGCCGATGCGCTCCGCCACGGCATTTCGCGCGCCCTCTGCAAGTTCAACGCAGAGCTGCGCCCGGCCTTGAAGAAGGCTGGCTACTTGACCCGTGACGCCAGGGCCAAGGAGCGCAAGAAGTACGGTCAGCGTGGCGCCCGCGCGCGCTTCCAGTTCTCGAAGCGCTAGACGCTCCCGCACGAACAACTGGTCTCGGCGCTCTCCAAGAGCTGCGCCGGGACCAGTCGCATTTTGGGGACTTTCCTGCGCTGCTCGTGCCGCAAGGTATTGTTTCCTGGGTTACAATGCCGTTCATGGCGCGTACGGACGAAGGAGCTCCGAACGTCCATGGGCCGATCGCGCTCTCGGAGACGCGGTTTCGCGACCTCTTGGACGCTTTGCCGCAGACCGTGTTCGAGGTCGATCTCGGCGCTCACTTCGTCTACGTCAATCGGACCGGCCTCGAGACCTTCGGCTACACGATGGAGGAGCTTGGCGCCGGCCTGACGGTGCTCGACATGCTGGTTCCCGAAGACGCCGAACGCGCCCGTGTGTCGCTCGGGCGTCGCCTTCGCGGCGAGGTCCTGGAAGATTCCGAGTATCGAGCGCGGCGCAAGGACGGCAGCACCTTTCCCGCCCTGATTCATACGGCGGTGGTCCACGAAAACGGTCGGCCCACCGGACTGCAAGGCTACCTCATCGACATCAGCGACCGGGTACGAATCGAAACGGCCCTGCACCGCCGAATCGCGCTCGAACAGCTCTTCATGCGCATCTCGACTCGGCTGGTCGCCAAGGTCTCTACACAGGATCTCGATGCGCGCATCCAGGATGCCATGGCACAGATTGGCCGTGCGATGGGCGCGGACCGCGCCTACTTGTTCAGTCTCACCCAAGATGGGCAGATCCTGGACAACACCCACGAGTGGGTCGCACCGGGGATCTCTCCCGAGCGAGGGAATCTGCAAAAGCTGCAGCCTGCCACGCATCTTCCCCTGCTCACGAGCGAGCTGCGTTCGCGCGGCGTGTTCGTGCTGAACTCTCTCGACGACCTGCCTGTCGAAGCCGATCTCGAGCGCGCCGAGCTCGAACGCGAAGGTATTCGTTCGCTGGTTTGCGTTGCGATGGCGCAAGACGGTGACCTCACCGGCTTTTTGGGGCTCGACCAGGTCCAGCGCCTGCGAGAGTGGACGAGCGACGAGATCGGGCTCCTTCGGCTGGTCGGGGAAACTCTGATGGGAGCCATCGCGCGCAAGCGCTCGGAGGAGGCGCTGCAAGAGAGCGAGCGCAAGTACAAGGCGTTGGTCGAGAACACCTCGACGGGGTTCGTGATCGTGGACGAGGAGAGCCGGGTGCTCGACGCCAACGCCGAGTACGTCCGTGCCAGCGGCCACCGAAGCCTCGACGAGATCCGTGGCCATTCCCTGCTCGAGTGGTCCTCGCCCACCCAGCACGAGCGAACCGCGGAGGCCCTGCGTGCCTGTCTCGCCAACAAGCAGGTCAGTGATCTGCAGATCGATTACTGCCACGCGGACGGAACCGTGGTGCCGGTCATCATCAACGCCAGCGTTTCGGAGATCGACGGCAAGCGGCGGGTCGTGGCGCTCGTGCGCGACATCTCCGACCGAAAGCGGTGGAGGAGGAGGCGCTGCGCTTGGAGAAGCTGCGATCGGTGGGCGTTTTGGCCGGCGGCATCGCGCACGACTTCAACAACATCCTCACCGCCATCCTGGGCAATGTCTCGCTCATGCAGACGTTCCTCTCGGGCGAGGAGCAGGGGCGCGAGCACCTGGACGAGATCGAAAAGGCGGCCCAGCGGGCACGCGAGCTGACCCGCCAACTTCTCACGTTCTCTCGCGGTGGCGAACCTGTTCGCAGGCCATTCCATCCGGAGGGCGTCGTGCGCGAGAGCGCGGCGCTGGCTTTGCGCGGATGCACCAGCACCTGCGAGATTCGCATCAGCGGCGGCCTTCTCCCGGTCTACGGCGACGAAGGTCAGATCGGGCAGGTCATTCGGAACTTGGTCATCAACGCCAGCCAGGCCATGGAAGACGGAGGCGTCGTCTTCCTGACGGCGGAGCAGAAGGCCGTGAAGGCCGACGAGGTCGCCTCCCTCACGGAAGGGGCCTATTGGGTGCTCACCGTGGCTGACCACGGGAGCGGAATTCCAAAGGACATCCGCTCGCGCATCTTCGATCCGTACTTCACCACCAAGCGCGATGGCCGCGGGTTGGGCCTGGCCGTCTGCCACTCCATCATGGCCGGACATGGCGGCACCATCACGGTGAGCTCGCGCGTCGGCGGCGGAACGGCCTTCACGGTGTATCTGCCGGTGGCGAGAGACGGAACGCCCGTGCCCGCGGTATCCGGAACAGCCATCGCACGGGGACATGGCCGGGTGCTCATCATGGACGACGAAGACGTCGTCCGACGTGTAGCGTCCAAGATCGTCACGGCCCTCGGCTACGAAGTCGCGGTGGCCAGCGATGGACGCGATGCCATCGAAAAGTGGCAGCGAGGGCGCGAGGGAGGCCTGCCCTTCGATGTGGTCATCATGGACCTGACGGTCCCTGGAGGCGTCGGTGGCCGGGAGGCGATGCGCGAGCTTTTGGCCTTGGATCCCAAGGTCAAGGCCATCGTGTCGAGCGGCTACAGCGACAACCCAGTGATGGCCAACTACCGCGAGTACGGCTTCTGCGACGTGCTCGGCAAGCCATACAGCGTCGCCGACCTGAGCCGGACGCTCGCCTCCGTGCTTTCGTCGGCGCGGCACAGATCCTGCTGAGCGCGCACGCGACCTCCGCGTTACACTCGAGGGTGCCCATGCAACGCCCTGCGGTTTGTCTTTCGTGCGGATGCGAGATTCAAGACGGCCTGGTGGCGGGTGGCGACCGGACGGGCACGTGTCGTTGCCCGGACGCCCCCAAGGAGGCCGCGCGCGTGCAATGCCCGGCTTGTGGGGGCTCCATCCTGGTGGGCGTGCGCGCCTGTCCCTACTGCAGCTCGACGCTGGCGACCCAGCGCTGTTCGTCGTGCCTCGGGTGGAATCTGGCCGACGCGGCCCACTGTCAAGCTTGCGGCCGTCCACTTGCAGGCGACTCGGGCGGGACGGCGGCCTCTGGTTACCCGTGTCCGCGCTGCGGTCGCGCGTTGGTCTCGCGCGAGTACGCGGAGACCAGCGTGGACGAGTGCGACGGGTGTGGTGGGCTCTTTCTGGCACCGGCCATGATGGACCGTGTGGTTGCGGCGCGCGATCTCTCCACCGGGCTTCGCCTGGCGTTGCCCTCGCGCCATGCCCAGCGCGAGGTGGCGGTGAAGTACGTTCGATGCCCCGTTTGCGGCAAGCTGATGAACAGGTCTGCGTTCGGTCGTATCTCTGGCGTCATCGTCGATGTCTGCAAGAGCCACGGGGTTTGGTTCGACGCCGGCGAGCTTTCGGCCGTGGTTCAGTTCGTGGAGAAAGGTGGGCTCGAACGTGCGCGCAAGCGCGAGTTGGACGAGATCGCCGATCGCGAGCGAAGCCTGCGCGAGAAGACGCTGGCCGTCCCGTCAGGGCAGGGCCTCGGCTTCGACGTCAGCGGCGTGCGGCTGCCGGCGGGCGAGGTCGAGAGCCCGCCGTCGCCGCTCGACTTTCTGCGCTTCATTGCCGATCTGTGGCGGCAGCGTTAGAAGATGCCTCATGTCCATTCTCCGACCGGTGTTTCTCGGCGTGGCGGCGTTGGCTGGTGCCGCTGGCTGCGCGAACTTCCAGGGCGGATCGCGCCCCCTCTACCCTGGTCCGGCTCTACCGCCAAGCGAGACCGCGCTCCTTAGCGGGTACGTCGCCAAGGTCGATGGTGTGGACGTGTCGAGCCTCGGCGGTCCGTTCACGCTGCTGCCCGGATGCCACGTGGTGGTCACGCGGGACAAGCTGGGCGACGGCAGCCCCTCGGGGGCCTGGCGCAACGTAATGGTTCCGATGACCTTCGGGTTGCGCATGCAAGCCGGGCGGTCCTACGAAATCCAGGCCCGGCGCCAAGGCAGCGGCAGCGAGACGTCGAATCTCAAGATGCGCGCCGTGGAGCTCGATGCCCAAGGAAACAAGCTCGCCGAGGTGACGGCGTCGCACGGCAAGGCCGACATCGAGGCCTGCCGAGCGTGGGACGCCGAACAGTCGAAGGACGAGGAGCTGCCCGAGCAAGCGCCCTCGTCTGCTCCGCTCGACGAATAGCCACGCGCCGGCCGTCTCCAGGCCCAACGTCACCGAACGCAGGAGGTCACATGAAGATGCAGCACCTTTCACCCGCCCCCGCAGGGGCGCTCCTGGCCATCGGATTGGTGTGGGCGAGTCTCGCTGGCGGCTGCGGCGCAGGTGGCTCGTCGGACGCAGGCTCGGGTGGTGGGGGAGGTATCGTCGGCACCGGAGGGCTACCCGCAGGCAGTGGTGGGACGCGCGCGGGGGCCGCCGGCGGCGCGGTCGCTGGCACCGGAGGCGCGGGAGGTGTCCACTCGGATGGTGGAGGCCTGGTCGGGGGCGGTGGCCTGGGTGCGGGCGGCCGGATGGTGGGCAGCGGTGGCTCGACGACGGGCGCTGACGGCGGGGCCCGAGACGCCATGGCCAGCCGGACCGACGCGGCGCCAAGGAGAGATACGCCTCCAGCGCGTCCGGATGTGCGCCCGTCTGCGCCAGACGCGGGGCTGGGTGATGACGGTCCTGTCCTCGATGCTGGGGTCGTCGTCCCGGCCGGATATAGGCTCGTGTGGTCGGACGAGTTCGACGTGGACGGCGCGCCGAACCCGAAGAACTGGAACTACGAGAAGGGCTTCGCCCGCAACGAGGAACTGCAGTGGTACCAGCCCGACAACGCCACGGTGACGGGGGGACTGCTGGTCATCGAAGCGCGCAAGGAGCGCGTGCCTAACCCCAACTACAAGGCCGGCAGCTCGGACTGGAAGACCAGCCGGCAGTACGCCGAGTACACGTCGACCAGCATGACCACGTCCGGTCTCCAGTCCTGGCAGTACGGGCGCTTCGAGATGCGCGCTCGAATCCCCACCAGCGCGGGCATGTGGCCGGCCTGGTGGACCCTCGGCGTGAGTGGCGAGTGGCCATCGAACGGCGAGATCGACATCATGGAGTATTACAAAGGCAACGTGCTCGCCAACGTCGCCTGCGGAACCGCCACGCGCTGGACGGCGAAGTGGGATTCGTCGAGCAAGCCGGTCTCCTCGCTGGGCTCGGGCTGGGCCTCCAACTTCCATGTCTGGCGCATGGACTGGGACGACCAGAAGATCGATCTCTACCTCGACGACACGCTGATGAACTCGGCGTCGCTGTCGAGCATGCTCAATGCCGACGGCTCGAGCCCGTTTGAGCAGAAGGTCTACATGCTGGTGAACCTCGCCCTCGGCGGCGTCAATGGTGGCGACCCGACCGGTACCGTCTTCCCGCAGAGGTACGAGGTCGACTGGATTCGCGTGTTCCAGCGGCAGTAGAAGACCACCTTCGGTATCAGTGGGCGTCTGTTGTCCCGCTGCGCTGTACCGTGTGCTAATGCTTCATTCGGGATCTGCCGAAGGAAACATCGACCACCTCACCGCTGGCCTTGTCGGGGTCAATCGATGGAACTGCAACACCTTCGCGAAGATGCACCGACCTCGAGCATGGTTCCAATCGGAACGGGCGGCTCGTCGGCGATCCGGGGCAGGGGCGGATGAGCAGTCTCGAAGAGAAAGCCGAGCTCCTCGACCTACTGTCGGAGGCGACCAACGACGGAATCGTCGACTGGAATGTGGCGAACAATGAGACGAGTTACAACGAGCGCTGGCGTTTCCTCCTCGGATGGGACGTCGATGACTTCGACCCGTCGCCCAGCGCCTGGCGAGAGCTGATCCATCCGGACGAACGAGCTGGCTTCGAGAAGGCGCTCGCCGACCACCTTACCGAGGACTGGCCCTTCGTCCAGATGGTGAGGATGAAACACCGAAGCAACGGGTGGCGCTGGATACTGATACGAGGGGCGTCGCGGCGCAACGCGGCTGGCTGTCCGGAACGCATGGTGGTGATCTTCGCGGACATCGACGAGCGCGTGCGCGCCGAGACGCACGTCCGCGCTCTCGTGGAGGCGATTCCGGATGCTCTGGTGCGCGTGCGTACCGATGGGACCATCGTCGCGGTCAAGGAGGGCAGCCCAGACGATCGCTCGGCCGGCGCGCCAGCGTCGGCGCGCGAGCTGTTCGCGGCCCTGCAGAGCTCCGATTCGAGCGAAGAATTCGCCAAGAGCATCGCGACGGCTGCTTCACGGCGCGAGGTCGTCGAGATCTCCTGCCGAATCCACACGCCTCCTGCAGAGGCGAGGAACTACGAGGTCCGAATCGTGGGCAGCGGGCCAGACGAAGCCGTCTGCATCCTTCGCGATGTCACCCGGCAAAAGCGAATCGAGGAGCAACTCGAACGTGGCCACAAGCTGGACGCCATTGGCCAACTGGCGGCCGGACTGGCCCACGAGATCAACACACCCCTTCAGTACATTGGCGACAACATCCAATTCGTCCAGGATTCCATCCCTGCCCTGCTCTCGCTGATTGATGGGTATCGGGTGGTGCTCGATCCGCAAGGAGCATCGTCGAGCGAGGCCAAAGCCTCGATGGAGCTCAAGGAAGCAGAGCTCGACCTTCCATTCGTCAGCCAAGCCCTTCCAGACGCAGTGCAGACTGTCCAGGGTGGACTCGAACGAATCTCCAAGATCGTCCGAGCGATGAAGGCTTTCGAGGATGTCGGGAGGCAAGGGCGGGCGCCGATCGACCTGAACTCCATCGTCGAGAATGCGACCGTGGTTGCAATGAATGCCTGGCGGCGGTCGTCCGACCTGTCACTGATCTTGGCGCCGAACCTGCCCCTCGTGATGTGCATCGCGGGCGAGATCGCCCAGGTCATCTTGAATCTGGTGACGAATGCGGCGCAAGCCGTGGCCGACAAGCACGGTGTGACCGGGACGAAAGGTCACATCTTCGTCGAGACCGTCAGGCCGGATGCCGATTTCGTAGAGGTCCGGGTGACGGATGACGGTGTGGGCATACCGGAGGCCGTGCGACCGAAGGTCTTCGATCCATTCTTCACCACACGTCCATTGGGACAGGGCACAGGGCAGGGGTTGGCGCAGGTGCACTCGGCGGTGGTTCGCCTTCACCAGGGAAGCGTCCATTTCGATACGAAGGAGGGGGGTGGAACGACCTTCGTCGTGCGGTTGCCGCTGAGGTGACCCTCGGCCCCTTGCGTCCCGTATGCCCTGACAAATGACCCGGGTTGGGTCATGCCTTCGTCCGCGGGCTCGCGCACGATATGGGTGTCATGACGATGCCCATTGCTTCCACGAAGCTGGTCCGCACGAAGACTCGGGCAAGCGTGGTGGTTCTTCAAAATCACCGTGCCTTCGGCCCCTGTGCAGTCGATACGCTTGCTCTCGACGGGATCACGCTCGCCGACCTGCCTCCCGCCGGTCTTCGCCCGGGCGCTCTCCGGTTGGTCTTCACCGCATCCGACGGAAGCATATGGCTCTGGGAGGGGATCTTTCGGCCCGAGATCGTCCCGACGGGCGGTTGGCGTATCGCCTTTCGCGACCTCAGCTTTGACCGCGACGCAGTCCTTCGACGAATCATCGTCGGAGAGGTCGATCGGCGGTGCAGGCCACTGGTCATGGTGCTCGACTGCAGGCAGCTCCATCAGGCTCGGCTGCGTCGCGATCTGGGGCGCCTCGGACGCGACGTCGTCTTCTGCGACGATCCGGAGGAGGTGTTCGAGGCGCTCCACGAGGCGTCGGACAGGCCGGGTCCCATCCTCGTCGACCACTCGTTCGTGAAGGTGCATGGGCTCCGAACGTTGACGCTTCTGCGTGAGCGATGGCCGGACAGGCGAGTCTTCCTGGTGCATGGCCAAGGCTCCCTACCCAGGTCTGAGCTTCGCCGACTGCGCCCTCTCGTGCACGGCTCGCTGGAGGTGCCTTGGACGCCGACCAGCCTGCGAAGAGCGCTCGGAATTGCTGTGCGGAACGCGCCTTTTGCCGCGGAATCCTCTCCCGAGGGCCGGGAGTGGACGCGGCTAGGGTGGTCCGCCGCCGGCCCGACCCCGGTCGAGCATCTCGGCCTGGGAGTGGACCTCGAGCTTTCGGAAGATGGCTTTCAGGTGGTTCCTCGCGGTGTGCGGGCTGATGAAGAGGCTCGTGGCGATCTGAGAAAGGCGTAGGCCGTCGACGACCAGATCGTAGATTTCCCGTTCGCGCTGGGAGAGTCTGGCCAGAAGCGTCGGATCGAAGCGGTGCGGGGCCGCGAGCTTCGGGGCGGGATGCGCCGCGGGCGTGGTCGTGACGAGTCCGGTTCCCTCGAGCCGCACGAGATCGAGGAAGCGTGCCGCAATCTTGGACTGGGTGGCTGCGCGAAGCGCCTCTTCGATCGCGGCACGGAACACCGCGGGCGGGCATGGTTTCTGGAGAAACTTGCACACCCTTCCGTCGTTGATGGCGCTGACGGCGGTCTCGACCGTGGCTTGTCCCGTGAGGAGCACTCGGCCCGTTTCGGGGAACGTGCGCGACACCAGTGCGAGAAACTCGCTGCCTCGCATGCCAGGCATCCGTTCGTCGGACACCACGACGTCGACGGTCTTGCGGCGAAGCAAAGCCATCGCCTCCTCTGCCGATTGCGCCTCGATGACGGTCAGCCCCGTGGGGTGCAGCAGGGTTGCCAGCCCCCTCGTGACCTGCTTCTCATCGTCGACCAGCAGGATTGTGCCCTTGAGCTCTTTCTGCTGCGTGGGCTGACTCACTTCTGATGTTGGCGGTCGAACGCCCACTGAATGGCCTCCTGCAGAACATCGGCGGAGCAAGGCTTCTCCAGGAATCGATCGCACAGATGGCGAGCCTCATCGGTGATCTCGGACTGCCCCAACCCGCTAAGGACGATACGCACGATGTGGGGACACGTCTCCATGGCGTGTCGAAGCACCTTCACGCCGCCGCCTCCGGGCATGGCCAGGTCGCATACGAGGACGCCAATGTCCGAAGCGGCATCCAGCTTCGCACATGCCTCCTCCGCGTCGATGGCCAGAACCGCCTCCCATTCGCTTCTGCGACCATGGAGGTTGCGGCAGATACCGAGCAGGACCGAGGGCTCGTCATCCACTGCGAGTATTTGCTTCATGGTCATTTCCCTCCGGTGCTTCGGGGCGCCACCGTCGCATCGTCAGCCGTCGTTTTCTTCGTTGGACACCGCTTCCGGGGCAGCCGCGGGAATACGGATGAAGAACGTGGTCCCTCGGCCCATCTCCGTCTCGAACGTGATACTGCCACCGTGCTGCTCGACCACGACCGAGTGGGCCAGCGCCAGGCCCTGGCCCGTTCCTTTACCGACGCCCTTGGTGGTGAAGAATGGATCGAAGATCCTTCCGCGGATGGCCGGGGGAATGCCGCGTCCCGTATCACGGATAGCCACCACGACGTGCTCCTTCTCCAGGTAGGTTTTCACCTGGATGACACCCCGTTGGCCGGACTTGCCAACGACGTCTTCGATTGCATGCGCCGCGTTTATCAGGATGTTCAGAAAGACCTGGTTGAGATCGCTCAGGAAGCACGCAATGGCGGGAATGTTGCCGAGGTCGACGTCCACGGTGGCGACGTACTTGAGCTCATTCGTCGCCACGGTGAGCGTGTCTCGAAGCGCGGCGTTGATGTCCGCCACGGTCTTCTCGCCCCGATCGGGGTGGGCAAAGGCCTTCATGGACTGTACGATGCGCGCGACCCGGCTTACGCCATCGATGGTGGACTTGATCGAAGCAGGCACGTTCTCGCGCATGTAGGCCAGATCCGCGGCATCCTCGCGCTGCCTGATCTGTTCGAAATCCTCGGGAGCGAGCTGCGATGTTGCAGCTCGCTCGCACATCGCGTGGTACGTGTCACAGAGTAACAACAGCTGCTCGAAGGAGCCTGCCAAGAACGTGATGTTGTCTCCCACGAACTGGATAGGGGTGTTGATCTCGTGAGCAATCCCCGCCGCCAGGCGCCCGACCGACTCCAGCTTCTGCGAGTGGCGCAGCTCCATCTCGAGTCGGGCCCGATCGGTCACGTCATCGATGGCCGCGAGGATCATCTCGGGCCGATGGCTCCGGGAGAACATCGTCTGGGCTCGAACTTCGACCAGAACCACCTCGCCATTTCGGTTCGAAGCGCGCTGTTGCTCCTTCACCATGACGACTTCTCCGCTGGCCATCTTCCCCAGGTTGCTTCTCACCACGTCGCTGTCGGTCGAGTCGACCAGGTCGACGACTTTGCGTCCGACCAACTCCGCGCGTGAGAACCCGAGCATGTCGGTGAGGGCTTGGTTGACCTCGACGACCGTGCCGTCGAGGTCTGCGATCAGGATTCCACTCGGAGCTGCTTCGAAGACGCTGGCGAACCTATCGCGCTCCTCCATGATTCCGGCGTTGAGCTCCTGCATCTCGCTCGACGATACGGCGATCGAGTTCTCGACGAGGTACCGCTCGCGGTCCATGTCGTCGTAGACGGAGCTGATTCGGGCGAGCAGCCGCTGCCAGTCCTCCTGGGATGGGGGAGACCTTTCGTCTATCCCGAGGCGCCGCAACTGTCTTGCGAGGTGCTTGTGCATGCGGTCAGGTCTCCGCGATGGTGGTGACTGTCATCGTCTGATTGTGCAGTTCGCAACGCACGAGACCTTGGGGCGAGATCTCTCCGTAGGAGTAGAAGCCGACGAGGGTGCTGTCCGGGGGCAGGGACTCCTTCACGGCATCGACCTCGTCTTCGACCCGGTCTCCGAGGACGAGCTTTCGACCGACGCAACTGATGGCCACCGCCAATAGGGCTGAGCTGCCCGACGGCACCGAAAGCCGGCCAGCTTCGCTTGCACCGTCGACCAAGCGGTCCAGGTTGGCGCGCATGAATCGGACGAGGCTGCCTTCGGGCACATCCCCCGCGAAAGTCATCGAGCCAGCATCCTCGTCAATCGACAGTATCGTGCGCACCACGCTGAAGTCGCTCGCCTTGTCGCGGCGGAGCCCCAAGGGAAAAAGCAGTGCGTTTGCCGGCAGGCCACTTGCCAGGGAGCCGAGATACCGTTTGTAGATCCCGAGCGCGTGCTTCCCGTCGATTTCATAGAGGACGTTGCCCGACGAGCGGGTCACGAGCCGATCGGGGCCAAAGAGAACCCAACCGCCCCGCGAGCCATGGCCGATCGAGATGCTGTCGCCGTAAAAACCGACTGCACACACGTGTCCGGGACCTCGGGTCGACGCGTTCATGACCCAGGTGCTCTTGAAGCGGTCGCCATCTCCCGCGAGCCCCCCCGAGACGATAGTGCCCTGGGGAAGCGTTGCGTTCAGGCCCTGCACCAGTTCGCTGCCATTGACGATCGTCCCATCCGAGAGGACGAACACGCCTCGTAGGTCGGGCGCGGCCATCTGTTCGCCGATGGCGCATCCGGCTGCCCGCGAACCCGACGACGAGAGGATGGGAACACATGTAGAGCGGAGACGTGTCTTGTCGAATCGGCAGACCACGACAGCGATGCTGTGGTCGCGGACAGTACTGCCCAGGATCTCGCCGGCGGTGGAGCATCCGAGTACGTGAGACCTCGGGTAGGCCGCCACGAGCTGCTCGAGACCTGCCCCGCACCGATCGTCCTCGGAGGAGGCAAAGGCAAGTACCAACGTCGACTCCGAGTCCAGCGGTGGAAGCTGAGATACCGACCACCCGCTACTCTCGATGAAGCAAATGCTCTCTGCTCGCATGTTGAAGCTCGGCCAAGGATGGAATGCTCAGCCAGCGGTCCTTCCGCTGCGCTCCGCCGGCAGAGCTGGACGGAGGAGATATCGGTTGAAGTGGAGTCCAGCTTGATGTCGGTTGCGAGGTCCCGTCCCGCCACGTAGGAGCGATTTCCCTCGCCCGCTCAAGACAGAGCTGGTTCCGCCGATCTATGGGAGAGCGGACCCACAACTACCCGAACATTTGGAAGAGCGATGATTGACCGAGTCCATGTCCTGTGTGTCGACGACGAGCCGAAGGTCCTAGAGGGACTGGTCCTGAATATGAGACGGCATTTTCGCGTCTCCACCGCTCTCAACGGGCAGGCCGGCCTGCGCATCGTCGAGAGCGATGACCCGCCAGCCGTCGTAGTGTCGGATATGCGCATGCCGGAGATGGACGGCGCGGTCTTCCTGAGCCAGGTCAAGGAGCGGGCGCCCGACGTCGTTCGCGTCCTGCTGACAGGCCAGGCGGACATCGACTCGGCCATGGCAGCGGTCAATCATGGTCAGATCTTTCGGTTTCTCACCAAGCCCTGCAACGCGCAGACGCTGATTGCGGCCATCCAAGCTTCGGCGGAGCAGCATCGTCTGGTCACCGCGGAGCGCGTGCTCCTCGAGCAGACTCTGCGGGGCAGCATCAAGACGCTCACGGACATCTTGTCGCTCACCAATCCACTCGCGTTCGGACGGGCGGTCCGGCTGAAGCAGGGGTGCGTGGACATGGGGCGTGCCCTGGAACTACCGGTGTCCTGGCAGATCGAGGTGGCCGCGATGCTGTCCCAGATCGGACGGATGACGCTGCCCGCGGGGACCAACGAGAGGCTGTATTACGGCAAGGCGCTAAGTGGCGAAGAGTTGGAGATGGTCAAGCGGCTGCCGGCTGTGACCGTGCAGCTGATCGAGAGCATTCCCAGGCTCGAGGCCATTCGCGCGATCCTGCAGGGCGAGAGCGTCAATTACGACGGCACTGGCACGCCAGGGGGAAATCCGAGCGGCGAGGCGATACCGCTCGGTGCAAGAATCCTCAAGATCGTCGGCGACTATGACGCTTTCGAGACGTCAGGGCTCGAACGCGAGGTCGCTCTTGGGACGATGCAAGCTCGAAGCGGTCGCTACGATCCCAAGCTGCTCGACGTCTTCATTCGCCTGAAGAGCGAGAGCGCACCACGAGGCCTCGTCGAGGTGGACTTGAGCAGCGCACGGGCCGGATCCATCCTTGCCCGGGACGTGACATCGAACACCGGCGTCCTCTTGGTGGCGCGCGGACAAGAGGTGACGGTCGGGCTTCTGCATAGGCTGCGCAACCTGCCGAAGGGCGCCGTCCGAGAGCCGATCGCGGTGTTCGTACCGGACAAGGCCTAGGCTGGCAAAGCCAAAGCGGCAAGCCGGGCTATCTGCCCCGGCCTGTCCGAGGCCCGGGCCCCTTGGCGACCAGCCCATGGGAGAGCTCGCGCATCGTCGCGACCCTCGCGGGGCTGATGCCGAGCTTGCCGAGATAGTCGAGATCCAGCTCGGGCACGTGTGCCTCACCGTCGACCTCGGCGGCGAGCGAATGCGCAATGTAGATGGCATCCACCAACTCCGGCTCGCTGTGCGGGAGCATCCGCGGTTCCCTGTGGTATGCGACCGCTTCGGTGATGGGATGGGGAAGTCCCCACAGCCCCAGGAGGTAGGCGCCGAGGATTGGATGGTCGATGGTCAAGCATCGATCGTCCAAGGCTCGCTGGTCCACCCGGACGAGCCGCCCCACTTTGTGAAGCACGCCCGCCAGGAAGGCCTCCTCGGCCCTGGACTTGTCCGGGACCTCGATTCGCCTGGCGATCTGCCCTGCAAGTAGCGAGTGGTGCTGGAGGGCGTCGAGCGCTGCCGGGGTCAATCCGCTCGAACCCGCTCCCGAGGAGAAGGCCTCCAGCGCCATGGCGAGGTTCTTGATGGTGGTCGTGCCGATGTAAGAGACCGCCTCGGAGAGTGACGAGATCCTTCGCGGCAGACCGAAGAACGCCGAGTTCACGAGCTGAAGAACCTTCGCGCAGAGGCCTACGTCTCGCTCGATGATACGAGACACGTCGGCCACGCTGCAGTTGGGGCGCATGAGCGCCTCGTTGAGCGCCACGTAGGTCTTGGGCGCGGCGGGGAGCATCTCGACCTTGCCGGCCGCGGCCTTCAAGTCCTCATCATTGAGGATGTCGTTCAGCCGACAGGCTCGCTCGACCACGCGCTTCAGCAGCGCCGGATCGCACGGCTTGGCCAAGAACATGTGGGCAATGAAGACCGACTTGAGCACGCTCTCCTGCTCGGTCTGGCCGGTCAGAATCATGCGCACCGTCTTGGGCTGTAGCCGCTTGATCTCGGTCAGCAACGCAGCGCCGTCCATGTTCGGCATGCGCATGTCGCTGATCACGACATCGAAGGCCTCCGATTGGACCTTGGCCAAGGCCTGTTCCGGACCGCATGCAAAGACCATGTCCCACTCGTGGCGCTGGGGCCGGAGGACATTACGAAGACCCGCCAGCACGTTGGGGTCGTCGTCGACGAACATGATCCGTCGCATCGAGGCTGAACCTCTCTCCCTTTCCTTTTCGCCGTTCACGATGGCCTCACCGAGCTTTCCTCGCTCGGTTGCCTAGATCGGTAGAACGGAGCTCGACCTTGAAACGCGGGCGGATCGCGTTAGCGGATCTTAGTGCCCGGCGGTCACACCTTCTTCGATGGCGTGCACGGGCGCCTTCTTGGCGGCCATGCCGAACCAGGCCACGAAGGCGTAGCAGACGAGAGGCACGATGAAGGCGAGCGACTTCGAATGGGTGAGGTCGGCGACCAGGCCGTAGAGCGGCGGAATCACGCCGCCGCCGAAGATCGCCATGCACATGAGGCCCGACGTGGCCGAAGCCGGTGCCGTGGAGCGCTCGAGCGTGAGCGTGAAGATGGTGGGGAACTGAATCGAGTTGAAAAGGCCAATCAAGATGGCGGCGGCCGCGGGGACGAAGCCGCTCGTGACCGGCGTCTCGTGGCCGAACAGGTTGATGGTCGATCCGAAGAGATGCGGGGTGCGGGTGGTGGTGACGATGACGATCGCGCACAGGAAGGCGCCGCCCGCGCCGACGAAGGTCAGCATGTTGGTCGCCTTGAAGTGGCGAAGCAGGAACGAACCGCTGAAGCGGCCGAACATGGCGAACAGCATGAAGAAGGGCGCGAGCTTCCCTGCGACCAGCGACGGCACGCCCAGGATGTTCTCTTGCTCGAGGAAGAAGATGAGCCCCGAGATCACGGTCACCTCGGCACCGACGCCCAGGAAGATGGCCAGCGCGCCCAGGTCCGCCCACTTCGAGGCCAGGGCCTTGAGGGGCGAGGACGCATGCTGCGCGAGGCGTGGCGCGTGGGCGTTGATCATGTTGCGCGCCAGGAAGACGAGCAGGGTGAAGACGGCGAGGACGGCGGCGATCTCCAGGTACACGTTGGTCACGAAGGTCAGCCCCTGTGCCTTCAGGGCGTCCGTCACCACCGCGTCTTTCTCGAAGAGCTCGCCCTTGAGCAGGAAGCTGGCGCCGAACATGCCGCCCGAGAACGCGCCGAGCGAGTTGAACGCCTGCGACAGGTTCAGGCGGAAGTGCGACCGCTTGATGTCACCCATCGAGGCGATGAGCGGGTTGGCCGCCACCTGCAGGAGGGTTACGCCGGACGCCGCCACGAACAGTCCGATGAGCACGGTGGCGAACGAGTTGAAGAACAACGTCGACCAAGCCACCAGGCATCCCGCCACGATGCTGAGCAGGCCGACCACGATCGAGCGCGCGTACCCGAAGCGCGACAAGAACCAGGCCGACGGCAGCGACATCACGAAGTAGGCCAGGAAGAACGCGAACTGGCTCAGCATCGCCTCGAAGAGGCTCAGCTGGTAAACCATTTTCATGCTCTTGATGAGCGGGTCGACCAGGTTGGTGACGAACGCCCAGATGAAGAAGAGCGCGGTGACGTAGACCAGGGCCAGTGCGAGGCTGTTCTTCGAGCGAGGTTGGGGCTCCGTGGCCGCGGCCTGGGACGCTAGGGACATGGGTTCTCCTTGGTTGAACTTCCGCCGCACTCTACAGGTCGGGGCGCGTCCCAAGGGTACTATTTTGCTGGCGAATGGGGCCGGGCTACGGGTCGACGCGGATCGCCGAGACGCAGTAGTGGAAAGCCACGTACTCCATGCCCGACAGGAACCGCAGGCTGAACGAGTCTACGTTGGCGAAGCTCGGCAACGTGTCGCCGGCGTCCTCCCAGCAGCGCTTTTTGAACATCGAGGCCGTCACCGGCTGCCCAGAACGGTAGTTCTCGATGCAGTAGTCCCCTTCGTGCGGACCGCCCTTGCGGTGGGCGATCAGCCGGTAGCTCGCCTGTCGGCCATGGAACTCCACGGCGATGCGTTTGGCAGCGCCATCGCCCCAGGCCTCTTCGTCGCGCCTCGTGCAGAAGCCGATGTCCACCCCCCAGTTGGTGTCCCAGTTGCAGCGGATCTGCGGGGTGTCTTCATTCACGCAGCGAAGGCCAGCCACGGTCCCGCTCGCGCAAAGCCCGTTGGCTTGTGGTCGCAGACGCAACAAGCGGTCGCCGGAGACCGGGGCGGAGAGTTTCGTGCCGTCGCCGCGGGCGAGCCAGGTGGCTCCGGTCATGGCGCCGCTCAGGCTGCCCTCGGATGAGAACACCACGGACCGGGGGCGCGGGACGACCGGCAGCGCAGGCTGTGCTGGCGTGCCCGCGGTGCCGAGGCCAAGCCCCGTCTCGTCTTCATCCCAGCCGTCCTTCATGCTCTGGCCGAACCTGCGACCGGGGGCGGCAACTGGCGGAGGTGGCGGTTCGGCGGGAGACCCGGACTCGGCCAACCGCAGTGGGGCTGGCTGCGGCCGAGCAGCCGACGCACGGTGGGGCCGATCGCTGCGACGTGTCGCCGCGCGCGGGGGTGGGGCGGCGGCCGAAGGTGTGTCGTCCTTTCTCGCTGAGGCGTCCCCCTCGCGCGGAGGCGTCCGCGTGTCGTCTGCTGCCTCGGTCTCCGGGCCCGCGTGCAGGCTCTGACCCGCGTGAAGGATCGCGGTCCGCTTCAGGCTGCCACCGCTGACGTGGACCTCGCCCTCGGTGACCGATACGCTCATCGCGTGCTTCGCCTTGGCCCACTCGACCCGGAAGCGCGTGCCCGTCACCTGGACCCGGTAGGGGCCGGCAGTCACCGTCCATCGCACCTGCGCCCGATGCACGACCGCCAGGCTGGCGTTGCCGTCGTCGAGCGCGATCTTCGCGCCACGTCCGAATGCCAGCGGTTCGATGTGGATCCGCGTCTGCGCATCCAAGGTCACGTGCGTGCCATCGCTGAAGCTCACGACGCCTTGCGAGCCTGCGCAGCTTGCGCCGTCGGTGACCTCGGCACAGCCCTGCACCCGGTAATCGAGAGGTCGGCGTGCCACCATCACGGCTGCCAGCGTGACCGCGGCGGCGGACAGCGCCACGAGTGGCAGAAGTCGCCTGCGCCAAGGTCGACGGTCCATCCGCGCGTCGATGACGGCCCACTGCCGGGCGTCGGGCGGACCATGGGCGTCCCGTGCGGCATCGGCTGCCAGCTCGCCCAGGCGCTCGCAGATTGGGTCCCTGGGGTCCATCAGTAACTTCCTCCTGGTGCGAGCGCACCCACGTAGTCGCGCAGGACCGGGTTCTGTGCGACGCGCGCATTCACGCGGGTGATCAGCTTGGCGAGGCGTCGCTTCGCCGTGGAGAGGCTCATACCGTGGGCGGCCGCGACCTCGGACAGCTCCATCTTTTCGGCGAACCGGGTGACGAACAGCGAGCGATCCTCGGCGCTCAGCGTGTCGAGCATTCTGTACAGCGCTCGCACGGCCTCGCGGGCTTCGCCGTGGTCGCCGGTGGTCACGGGTTCGTGCAAGCTTTCCTCGGGGGCCAGTCCGACGATCGAGCGAATGCGCCTCCGACGCAGCTCGTTCTTGGCCACGCCGAGGGTTACGCTGATGACGAACCCTTGCAGCGTGGCGACCTCGCGAAGCTCGCCGAGGCGCTTGAACACGCGCAGGAACGCCTCCTGGCATACGTCCTTTTCGTCGGGGCCAGGGCCGAGGTACCGCCTGACCAGTCGGTTGACCAGGCCCGCGTACCGCGACCAGAGCACGAAACAAGCCCTGCGGTCGCCCGCACGCGCCGCGCGCACTAGGGCCTCGTCCGCAGAATCCGACGCGGATGCAGGCCGCGCTTCGACTTCGGTCCGTACTGCCATGATTGGCTGAGCTACCTGCATGTGTATCCTGCCGGACAAGCGCATCCGGAACAAACGCGATCTCCCGGTGAGGCTTTCGGCCTCCTCCATGGAAGAGTCGCGCGGCCGTCGCAGAGGCTCACGAATGTCGCGGGCCGGACAGGGGAGGGAGGGGATGGTCTCCCTCGTGGCTCGCCGCCCGCGTCAGGGGCGCAGGAATCCGAGCGCGCCCAAACGGGCGAGCGTCTCCTCGTAGCTGTCCACCCGCTCGGCCTTCGCGGGACACGGGCCGCCGGTCCACTCCTTGATCATGTCGACCACGGCGGCGTCGTTGCCGCCCTCGAATAGCGCGTCCCCGAAGTAGTAGACCTCGGCGAAGCCAGCCTTGAGGAGCATGCGAATGGGATAGGTCTTGTCGCGCCCGCGGATCACCAGGTCGAACGACGTCTGTCCCCCGTAGGTCACGACCAGGTTCTCCTTGGCCGTGACCGGTGCTAGCTCGGTGCGCAGGTAGTTGAGGTACCGGGTGCGGTAGCCGCTCTGGATGTCGAACTCCACGAAGGCGTCGCGATTCTTCTGCGCGGCGTCGGCGAGGTTTCCACCCTTGGGGCGGCCGATGGGCGCCAAGTTGACCATCGACTTGCGGTCGATGATGCGCTCGCCGATGACCGACAGGTGCGGGGGAAGCTGGAACTGCGGGAGCTCGAGCGACCGCTCGAGCACGTCCATGACGAAGCGCAGCGACTCTGGCCCGAGGTACTCGGCGACGCTGAAGTCCTCGACGAGGTCGACCTTCAGACCGTCGCCACAGTCGCACCGATAGCGCGCGGCACCGTTGCAGAGGTACGCGTCGAAGGCGCCCCGGTAACCAAACCCGTGCAGGGGGACGAAGAACTGGTCGGCAACGATGTTGAGGTCACTGCCAGCGGCCAGCGCGAAGGGGACCGTGAGCTTGCCGAGGGCCGCGGCCATATCCTCTCGCAGCGGGCGCCTGGGTGGGGTGAGTGTGTTGTCGACGTCGAAGACCAGAGCGGTGTGTGTCAAGACCGAGTGTCCATAGCACACCTTGCACGGGGCAGGTAGCGAGAACCTCGACCGGTTCGCGGTGGCCGCGCGCGTTTCCTTTCCTAAGCTTGATGGCACGAAGAGGCGGCCATGATCGACAAGTACCTTGTGAAGAACACGACGCGCGCCGAGCGCGAGGAGATCATCAGGAGCTCGCTGGGATGTGGCGGGGGAGGTTGCGAAAACTGCTCCTCGTGTGGCGTCTTTGGCGCCGGCGATCCCTTCGACATGTACCAGCCCTATGTCGACGGCCTCAAGGAAATCGACGAAATCAATAGGGAATTCAAGGCCCGCTACTTCCGCTGAGGGAATCGGGGCGGACCGACCGAGAGCCACGATTCGGGAGCCTGCAGTGGGCAGCAGGTTCGCCCTGCCCTGAGCACGATTTCCCAGGCTCGACTCTCTTGTGGAGAATAATGTAAGTAATTGTCAGAGATTCTTTGCCCAATTCAAGCCTCCCGCTGGTTTCATCCACAACAGACGAAGAGGCCTTCTGTCGGCCGCTAGGAGTAACGATGTTGAAATCGAGAACCCTCTGCTTTGGCACCTGTCTGACAACCTTGTTCTTGCTTACTCACTGCGGTGGAGACAACCGACCGATGACGTCTTCGCAGGGCGGCTCTGGCAACGGCGGCAGCAGTGCCCAGGGCGGGGCCACTTCGAACGGTGGCTCCGGCGGTTCCAGCAGTAGCGGCGGCGCGACCTCTGCCGGTGGCAGCGCGGGCTCCGCGGCCGGCGGCGCCACGACCGCAGGCGGTGCCGGTGGGACCTCTGCCGGCGGCAGCGGTGGCTCCTCGACCGGCGGCACGACGACGGCCGCGGGCGGCGCTGGTGGCTCGGCCGGTGGCGGCGCGGGCGGCACCAGCCCGAGTGGCGGGACCACCTCCGCAGGTGGCGTCGCGGGTGGCGGCGCGGGGGGCGGGGTACCCACCGGCGGTACGGTCTCTACCGGCGGAACCAGCGGACCGCGGACCGACTGCTTGGGCAAGGCCCTCGCCAAGCCGGGCGATTCGGCCACCGAATCCCGGGCCTACCTGAACCTCGGCGACATGCGGCTCATCAACAACCGCTGGGGCGCCGATGCGCGCAACTGCGGCGGCGCGACCTACAAGATCTTCGTCGGCACGGACGGCATCATCGGCTACGACTTCAACCGCCCCACCTGCGGCGGCGAGAAAGGCTACCCGGACTATCCCGAGGTCGAATTCGGTGTCGCCCCCTTCGGGTCGAGCAGCCCCGACTTGACCAGCCCGGCCTGCTCCTCCACTACCCTCCTGCCCATCCAGCTCAAAGACCTGAAGAGCGCTTCGCTCGACATCCAGGGCTTCAACAGCACCTACCAGAAGCCCACCTATTACGACACGAACTTCGAGTTCTGGATCAGCAGGAAGAACCCGCTCGAGCCTGGCGATCCCGGCGTGTACGCCGAGGTCATCGTGTTCTTGGCCTGGAACGGCAACCGCATGTCGTCGTCCGGGGGGTGGCCGTGCGACAAGAGCGGCACCGTCACGGCCGGCGGGAACTCGTTCTCGCTGTGTCACCAGAGCGATAGCTGGTCCAACGGTCGCTGGCGCTTCTTCAACTTCAACCTCAATGGCGGGCCGAAGGACAACTTTTCCGGCAACTCGGACATCAAGGCCATGCTCGACTGGGTCCGCAGCAACTACAGCGGATTCAGCGACGACATGTGGCTGACCCGTATCGAGATGGGCACCGAGGTGGACGACAACACCCAGGGCACGGCCAAGATCAACAACCTGACCTTCGAGATCAACGGCAACAAGAAGTCCATCGAGCTGGCGAAGTAAGGCCAGTGTCTGCAAGGGCCGTGGTGCGATGCGAGTCGCCTACGGCCTTTTTTGCACGGATGCACGCGATCCTTGGATGACAAAGGAGTAACGATGAGCAGCGGCAACCCGGCACCCTCCGTCTCTGGCAGCGTCTGCACCTTCACCTTCGGTGCCACGCAATTCGTCGTCGACGCGGCCAAGGCGGGTCGTATCGTGTCCTTCTCCCTCGCAGGCAAGAACATCCTGACCGCCCCCAAAAACAGCGAGGACAACAACTGGGGCTCGACGTTCTGGCCGAGCCCGCAGAGCGACTGGAACTGGCCGCCGCCCGTGGCCATCGACCCCGGGCCCCACACCGCGCGCGTGGTCGGGAACACCCTGGTCGTCGAGAGCGCCGTGGACCCTGGCCTTGGGCTCTGCGTGAGCAAGACCGTCTCCGTCGACGCTGGCAAGGGCATGGTCACCATCGAGTACGGCATCGCCAACAAGGGCAGCACCGCGAGGAAGGTGGCGCCGTGGGAGATCTCCCGCGTGGCCACCGGCGGCCTCACCTTCTTCCCGATGGGCGAGGGCAAGCCCTGGAAGGGGATGCAGGAGCTCTTGCCGCTCGACCTGCAAGACGGCGTCGCGTGGTTCGCGGCGCCCACGGCCCCCGCCGGCAACGACCAGAAGGTGTTCGCCGACGGCCGCGAGGGCTGGATCGCGCACGTGGACGGAGACCTTTTGCTGGTCAAGGCCTTCACCGACACCACGCCGGGCCAAGCCGCGCCTGGTGAGGCCGAGATCGAGCTCTACACCGACCCGGGGCGCACCTATGTCGAGGTCGAGAACCAAGGCGCCTACGTCGGTGTCGAGCCGGGCAAGGCCGTGCGATGGCCGGTGCGATGGTTCCTGCGCAAGCTGGACTCCAAGGTGAAGGTGAAGCCCGGGAGCAGTGACCTGCTCGCGGTGGTTCGAGGGCTCGTCGCCTAGATCGGGGAGACCATGCGCCCTCGCCACCTGCTCGCGTTCTTGGCAGCGACAGCCGCGTGCAACTCGAGCGCGACGGTCGCGAGGCTCGATGGCGCCGTCGGCTCGACCGGCGGCAGCATCTCCACCGGCGGCGGCTCGACCGGCGGGACCCTAGGAACCGGGGGGGCGACGCATGAGGGGGGAACGACGGGCGCGGGCGGCGCGAGCGCCGCGGGCGGAGCCCCTGGGCGCGATGCCGGCGCCGATGCGTTCGTCAGGGCTGACAGCGCCGTCGGAGGGCGCATGGGGCCTGGCGACGCCGGGCTCCGCGTGCGCGACGCGGGGGCAGAGATCGGAGGGCGGCCCGACGTGCTGGCCGTGGCCGATGCCCGCGTTGTCGCCGACGGACCCAGCAGCGGTGGATCGGATGCCACGACTCGCGACGGCGCCCCATGTCCCTACGCTGGCAAGGTCACCTACACGTTGACCAAAAACGCCAACGCCAGCGCCGCCGAGCAAGCTGCCTATCCGCTCATCACCAAGGCGATGGACGAGGCCGTCTACTACTACAACTGCTACACCGACATCTCGAAGAAGATCACGGTCACGTACAACACGGGCGTGCAGACGGTGGACGGCAACATCAACGGCTCGATCCGATTCGGCACCAACACCAGCTACATGGAGTACACGCGCGCCATGCACGAGATCAGCCACACGGTCGGCGTGGGAACCGCGTCCAACTGGATGAATTTCCTTCCCACCCCCGCCGATGGCAGCACCCGCGTCTGGACCGGCGAGAGCGCCACCGCCGAGCTTCGCGCCATCACGGGTAAGGCCAGCGACGTGATCAAGGGCGACACCCAGCACTTCTGGCCCTACGGCCTGAACTACGTTACGGAGGTCGAGTCCGAAGCCGACGTCATCAACCACTGTCGGATCGTCATGGCCCTGCGCAAGGACATGGGGATGCAGTAGGCGATCTAGTACGACCGGCAGGCGGCAAGCTCAGAGCGCCTTGACCTCCGCGAGGCGCTTCTGCAGGTGCTCGAAGTGCCAGTCGAGGTGCCGGTAGTATTCGCGCGCGAGGAGTTCGAGCGACTTCTCCTGCCCGTCGATGACCCACACGTTCGCGAGGCAGGAGGTGTCCAGGTTGCGTACCAGGTGGAGCACGAAGGTGTTGTAGGTCTCGAGCAGCGACAGCAGGGGCGGCCAGTCCATCGCTTGCGCCCTCTCCACGGCCACCCAGGGCTCTGTCTCGTAGGCCGGGAAGGTCAGTCGCTGGGCTCGCTGCAGCCGCGTGAACCTCTGATGATTGTTGCTGGCCGAGTCGACCAGATGGCATGCGATCTCCTTCACGCTCCAGTCGTCTGGCTTGGGCTTGATGTGAACCAGTGGCTCGGGGATCGCCTCGAAGAGCGACATCAGACGGCGTAGGCTGCTTTCGAAGCTCGGTAGCTCATTCTTCATGGGCCCCCTGATCGTACACGAAGACGTGGCAAGCCACGCGAACACTCAGTGGCCGCCGTTTCCGTTGGTGCTGCGGAACGTGTACACGGTGCCTGCGTCGTCATTGACGAAGAGCATGTCGCCCACGACCACGGGCACGGAGGTGACAGGGGCGTCGAGCTGGATAATCTGGCGAGCTCCCCCGGTCGCCAGATCGAGCAAGTAGAGCCTCCCGTCTCGCGACCCGACAGCCACGACAGCGCTCGTGGCGATGACCGTGGGCGACGACGCCACCGGGCCACCCGTGCGAAAGTCCCAGAGAGAGCGGCCATCGCGGAGGTCGGTGGCTCGGACCACACCGTCGTCGAAGCCAGCGATGACCGCAGCGCCGTGGACCGACGGCGATGACGAGCTCGGTACCTGCCAGGCGACCTCGAGTCGCTTCGCTCCGGTGGCGCCGTCGAACCCGTAGAGGCTGCCGTCCCACGACGTGACGTAGACGGCTTGGTCGCCGACCGCGGCGGTGGATTTGATGGGGCCGCCTGTCTGATGGCTCCATCGCTCGCGGCCGCGCAGGTAGTCGAAGCAGAAGAGAATGCCGTTGTTGGCGCCAACGTAGAGCAGGCCCGACGCCGGATCGATGGACACCGAGGCATGCGAATGGTGGCCCAGGCTGGGGCTCGACCAGAGTACCTCGCCGGTCCCTGCGCGAAGGATGAAGACCTTGCCGTCTGGCACCGGATACTCGACCGCGATGAAGAGGAAATCGCCGAGCAGCACCGGCGACGCGCCGATGGAGCCGCCGAGCTGAAGTTCCCAGACCTTCGTGCCGGCCACCTTGTCGACCGCGTAGAGCCACCCGGAGTAGTCGCCGATGTATACGTGACGGTCATCGACGGCAGGGGAGCCATGCACGCCAAGGTGGGCCGAGTCGCTGCTCATCCGCTCGACCTCGTAGCGGCGGGTCTCGAACCTCCACCTGACGTCGCCGTCCGCACGGTCGAGCGCGATGAGCTCGCCATTGTCCACGCCCACGTAGACGCGGCCGAGATCGACAGCCGGGGACGACTTGCACGCGGTGTAGTTGCCGATACCGTAGGGACCGCTGCGCCAGGCGAGCTCCAAGGCGTCGCCGATGTGGCCCGCGGGCGGCGACGAACCCCGGTGGTGGGCATCCAGCCGGTACTGAGGCCAGGTATCCGAAGGAGCCGGCGGGGTCTCGGACGGGAACGTCGCGCTTGGGCCGGACTCCTCCGTGCACGCGGCCTGCCCCGTGGCCAGGGCCAGCGTCAGCGAAAGGAACGGCAGCCATCGCACCCTGGCATTCTATATCCATCTGGGCGTGCGCTATCGCACACCCTCGCCGCCTGCGGGTGGACTAGCATGGTCGCCTGCTCACGGTGGTCGGAGGCGATTCATGAAGCGTGCATGCTTGCTCTTGGTAGTTGCGCTGGGCATCTCTCCTGCGTGTGGTGGCATGGCCTCCCGTGCCGGCGGGACGGGCGGAACCGTCGACACAGGTGGAAGCGGCTCGGGCGGCGTTCGCAGCGGCGGCGTGAGCGGCCTCGGCCTGGGCACCGGAGGCGTTGCGCCCAGGTCGACGTCGACCACCATCACGCCGATCGGAACTGGCGGCACGACTGGACAGACCACCTTCATCAGCGAGGAGCCGCGCGATGGCTACTTCTCGCCTGTCTATGCTGGCGAGACCCAGGAGGTATTGGCCATCGACGGGGGCGGCTCCGTCTCCAGCAGCCCTCGCACGCCGCCAGCCGGTCGCGTGGCCGAGGTGGAAGAGGCCGACATCTATCGCATCGACGGCACCTTGCTCTACTACTTCAACACCTACCGGGGCCTGCTCATCTTCGACATCGCCGATCCGAAGGCGCCCAAGCTGCTCTCGCGTTCTTCCGTCTTCGGCTATCCCGTCGAGATGTTCGTCAGCGGGACGACCGTGTACGCCCTGCTTCGGGATGCCCTGTACCTCACCGCCATCGAAGGCAAACCACGGTTCGAGCGGCGCAACGTCTCGCAGCTGGTGGCCATCGATGCCAGCAATCCGGCGCAACCGACCATCACCAGGACAGTCGACATCATTGGGCAGCTGCGCGAGGGCGTGTCGCGCAAGATCGACAAGACTGTCTACGTGGTGTCGTACATGCCCCAGGGCTACTACTATTCGGGATGGTATTCCGCGCGTGCGACGGGGGGCATCGGCAAGGAGCAGGCGTGGGTCTATTCCTTCGACATCTCGGATCCGAAGAACCTGCGCCAGGTCGATGCGCTGCAGGTCTTCGAGGGCGGCAGCGTCCAGTTCACGAGCAACGACCTCAACTACCGCAAGTACTTCAGGGACGTGAGCATCTCGGCGACGTCGAACGCGCTGATGGTGGCCGAGAACTGGTCCGTGTATGGCTCGGCGAGCTCCAATTCCAGCTCGTCCGGCTGCGGTAGCTACGAGAGCAACCAGCTGTCCGTCGTCTCGATCATCGACGTGAGCGACCCCAAGGGCGCGATTCGTCGTCACAGCCGCTTCGAGACCGCCGGCACCATCGGCGACCAGTTCAAGATGACCTACGCCTACGACGCCGCGGCCAAGACCGGCACGTTTTTCGGAATCTTCGCCCGCCAGGTGTGGTCGTCCACCGGTTGCACGGGCACGTCGTACACGCGCAATACCCTCGAATCTTGGGACGTCACCGACGGCAGCAACCCGGTGCGACTGGGGCGTCTGGACTTCGGCAAGCAGAACGAGACGGTGCGTGGCACCGCATTCGATTTGACCCGCAAGGTCGCCTACGCGATCACCGCCCAGCGTGTGGACCCCCTCTACGCCCTGTCGATCGCCGATCCCAAAGCCCTCGAGGTGTTGTCGGCCGTGGACGGCTTGTCGGGCGACATGAGCGTCTTCCGCCTCATCGCCGACAGGCAGTTCCTGATCGCCGTTGGCACCGACACCAGCGAGACCTGCACCGGCTTCGACACGACCACCGGGCGCCAAGGTTCGAAGATCGCGGTCAGCATCATCGACGTGCGCAACCTCGACAAGGTACGCCTCGTCCAGCGCCAATGCGTGGCCGTGCAAGGTGCGATCTGGGGCACGGGCTCGGCCCTCACCTCGAACCTGGACCAGGCGCACAAGATGATCGGCATGTTCTCGGACGGGCAGGCCAACGTCATCACCGTGCCGATCCACTTCTACACCAAGGGCGGTATCGACGACTGGTGGTGGTACGCGTACCAGAGCGCGGTGGGGATCATGGCGTGGGATCTGTCCCAGTACGACGACACCAAGGACGAGACCCAACAGACGGTCCTGACGAACTTCGGCGCCTTCATCCATCCGAATGGCCAGGTTCGCCGCACCATCGTGTACGCCCACCCGGTCACCGGGCGAAGGTCGATGCTGAACCTCTCGGACACCCACGCGTCGTTCGTCGACCTCCAGGATCTGTCGAATCCGGCGCAGCAGGCCAGCGTCGAGTTGGCCCCGTACTACCGCGAGATCTATCGATTCGGCGACTACCTGCTCGAGCACGTGGAACCGGAGTACCTCTCGTCCAACCGCGCGCACGAGTTCCGCGTCCGCAAGGCCGGGACCGATGCGAGCGTAGCTCCAGCGGCGAGCTTCACCTTGGGACAGGTGCAAAGTGCGGTCAAGGTCGGGAACAAGCTGCTCATCGGCGGCTCGACCTCGCGCCAAACCGACGCCGGGTGGAAGACCGAGAGCTCTGCCCTCGTGTATGACCTTTCGGACCCGGCCGCGCCTCGCCGCGGGGGCCAGATCGTGCTGCCGTCGTCGGTGTCGCTGCCTTACTACCCCTACTACTGCGGATGGAGCCCGTGGTCGGCTTACTGGCAGGGCTCGACCAACCGCTGGGTCGCCACCGACACCGGCGTCGTGATGATCAAGCGGGAGTGGCTCTCTGCTGCCTCGGCGTACGAGGTATCGCTGGTCACCCTCGACCTCGGCGATCCCGACGTCCCGCAAGTGACCCCCCAGCAGGTGATCGGCAAAGTCAAGAACCCCAACGACTATGCGCTGGTACCCGACGGCGTCGGGATGTCGGGCTTCTACCTGGTGGGGCGAGACGAGCTCGGAGAGGTCACGCGTGATGGTTTCCGGTTCACGCAGTACCGCCACTTTGCTCAGCATTGGAGGACCGTCGCGGGACAGCCGACGTTGGCCGAGACCGTGGAGTTGCCGGGGCCTCTCGTGAACACCTGGCTCACCGCCGAAGGCGCGCGCATGTTCCTCACGCGTGATTCGCAATACACCCGGGTCACCGAGACCTCCGGCAGCAGCGTCTACTACTCCTATCGCTCCGACGCGAGGCTGGCGCTGCTGCGCGAAGTGCAGGGCGCGACGGTGGCCCTGGCCGAGCTGGTGAGCGCGCAAACGCTCCCAGGAGTCTCGCTCATGGCGTTGGTCCGCGACCGGGACACGTTGCTCGCCAGTGCGCGTCCGTACTTCAGCTCGTATCGGTATGCCAACGAAGTATCTGCCGACCAGGCATCGGACCGCCTCGTGGTCTTCGATCTCACGGCGGGCCGCCTGGACTTGGCGTACGACCAGCCCATCAACGCCTACGACGTGCGCATCATGGCCGCGCAGAAGGGCCGCGCCTTCATGAACCTCCCTGGCGACGGCATCGTCGTGGTCGACACGGCCCAGCCGACGTTACCCAAGCCCATCCGGTTTCTCCGCACGCTCGGGTACGCCACGCACCTGGAAGCGTTCGGCGACGACATCTACGTTGCCTCGGGCTACTTCGGCCTCGATCACATGAGCCTGACCGAGGCGCCGAGCATCGTGGCCAGCGTCGAGCCTTGATCATCCCGCCCCGAGGGATCCGCAGACCCGTTCTCGAGCTACCGCGGGGTTGCGTTCGAGTGGACGAGAGCGGGCTGGCCCGGAGCACACGCGAAGCGCGCGTTGGGCGTGACGTGCGCCACGAGCCTCAGCTGGGCATCCGACCCGACGCAGGTGCTGTCCCCCGAAGAGACCCGACCGTCGCCGTCCTCGTCGAACACCACGCGGAACCACACCTCTCCGCAGGGGCTTTCGGGCACGCGGTAGGGGCGCGCTGATTTTGCCTCCGGCTCGGCGGGCAGGCTCGTGCTGAAGATCGGATCCGACGACGGCGCCCAACCGAATTGCAGAAAGGTCGTCGTGTGTCCTTGTGGCCCCGGCGAAAGCTCCAGCGTCGCGGGGCACGCCACGAAGCGCGCCAGGGCTAGCCCTCCGCGCTGGAAGTCGATGGCGAAGTCGCGCTCGCGCAGCCACTCCACTTCCTCCGGCCGCCCGTAGAAGATGACGTCCTCGTAGTAGGGCGCGTAGGACAGCAATCGGTTCACGGCAGCCTTGCGCGCTCCCGGCACGTTCGCCACCTCCGGCTCGGACAGCCAGAACTCGAAGCCACGCTCGGGCGCGGGGTATCGCCTCTCCCGTTCGTCGGGTGAGCGCCAGACGATGCGGCGAATCCGGGCGGACTCGGCGAACACCCAGGCAGGAACTCCGCCTTGCTCGACCGCGTACAGCGCACCCGCGTTCCAGTTCGCTGTGCCGAACGGAATGGTCCGCGACGGCTTGTCCTGCGGCTCGCCGGCCCGAGGTTCGATGATGAGCGGGAGGCGCATTCCACTGCGCTTGATGGGCAAAGTCAGGCCCGACAACAGATCGTCGCTGGCCCTGCGCAGCTGGAGGTTGTATCCGAGCGCCCATAGGTTCGAAGCCGTCGCGAACAGAGCCAGCGCGACCGCGACGGCATAGCGCGCGATCCCGGAAGGCACGCGTTCCAGCGGTAGGAGCGGGAGCAGCAGCAGAGCGGCTATGGGGGAGAAGCGCATGTTGAAGAACTGCCAGCCGGAGATGTGAAAGGGGCTGAAGACGGCGACCAGCGCGAACGACGTCCCCGCAACGAGGCAGGCTGCTTGGCGTCGATCCTCGCGCCATGTCCGTCGGTAGAGCGCCCATCCAAGGGCCAGCAGCGACAGCGCGGGAAGGGGCCAGCTTCGCCAGGCAGGCCCGGACACGAACGCGGTCACCGCGACGGCGGCTCGTTGGGTCCAAGGAAGATCTCCGAACTGTTGCCGGTTGGGTACGCCAAACCCGAGCCCAGCCGTCACGGTCACGAGCGCGGGAACCACCATCGCGCCACAAAGGGCGAGCTCCCGCGCGATTGCACGGACGGTTGGTGGCCGTGTTGCTCTCTCTCCCACGCGCCACAGGGCCATCACGCCCAGCGTTCCTGCAGTTATCAAGGCCGGCACCGGGTGCAGAAAGGCCTGGCAGGTCAATCCGGCGGCGATGACGACGCGCCAGCGCGCGGTCCAAGAAACCCAGAAGGCCAGTGCCAGGACGTACCAGCCGAAGCCGGTCGCCACGTAGAAGGAGAAGAAGCCCATGTAGAGCTGCCACTGCAGGGCCGCCGCGAAGCCGAGGAGTCCTAGCCACAATCGGCGTCGACCACCGGCCGCCGCGACCAGCGCCACCACACCCCAGGCCCACAGCAGCGTCATGGTCACGAGCGACGCACGCAAAGCCCCGCGCCATGACAGGAAGCCATCCCAGATGCCGTAGACGAGGTCGAAACCCAGCTGGGAGAACGTGGTTCCCAGCGTAAGGAAGCGCGCGTAACCGCTGCCGACATCGTCCAGGTGCCGAGATGCATGCAGCGCAAAGACGTGCTGAGGACCGTCGTTCGTGGGTAGATAGTCGGGAAGCCCGACGGCGATCCCCACCAGCACCGAGAGCGCCAGCGCCACGGCCAAGAAAGGCAGCACGGCCGGCGGGTCGGGCTCCGGGACCGAGGCAGCCGGTCGTTCCATCGCTGTCACCAGGGCAGCATCTCTGATGGACCCGTCGAGGTCAAATCGTGAACCGATCCAAGTCTCCTCCCGAAGCCTTGACCAGCCGAAACGGACGGTCCAGCATCCAGCATGCTCCAGATCCGCGAAGACCAAGTGGGGGCGTTGGGTGGCGTCATCCGGGAGCAGTTCATTTTGGACCTCTCCAAGGAGGTCGAGGACTTCGCTCCGGAGCTGGCCAGGATGATCGGCAAAGATGGCTGTCGGCAGGTGGCGCTGTCTGCCGAGGCCACCGCGGATGCCGAGGGGCTCACCTACCGCGGCTCGATGCGGCTGCTGGTGCAGCTCGGCTGCGTACTCGGAAGTGAGTTCACGGTCGATCCCCAACTGCCCTGGGCCAGAGAGATCCTCACGCATACCCGCGGTCGGGACGAGGAGCAACGCACACGGATGTTGCACTGCCGTTCACTGGCCTACCTGGACGAGGTTCACGGCCCTGGCAACCGAGACAGTCTCCGCGCCCTGCGCAGGGTTGCCAGCCTCGACGAAAAGGAAGTGCGGGAGGTCGCGTCGGGGCGCGCGGAGAGTTTCGCGCTGGTGGCTGCGCGGATATTTCCCGAGAAGCACGACTACGTGGGCAGGCCCGTCCTGGTATCCCTCTACGATCGTGCTGCGGCCGAGGCGGAAGAGTTCCAGCTCGGCCCGGAGGGGGCGCTCTTGCTCGCGGCGCTGGCGTTTGCGCTCGGCTCAGGGGTGACGCGCGATCCCTGCTATCCGTGGATCGCGCGCACGCTCCGCGACCCCAGGTTTGGTCACGGCCCAGTCCGCACGGCCCGGCTCTACAGGCGGGTCGGGGTCTACGCCCGTTTCGTCCTCGCACATCTAGCCCCCTCGGAACCCAACAATGCGGAAATCTGAGCCGAAGAGCCCCGCCTCCGTGCCCAAGGAGCAGTCGTCCCCCAAGGAGCCCGCCGCCCAATGCCCGACGGACAAGTCGATCACCATCACGTCCGAGACCGTCGAGACCGAGATCTCGGATCGTGCGCGGAAGAGGATCGGCGTCGGCGAAGCCGTCGTTCTGACCGCCAAGCCGGGGCCGGCCAAATGGAAGATAGTGAGTGGCGGGGGGACACTGTCCAAAGACAGCGGCGAAAGCACGACCTTCACAGCTTCGGACCAAGCAGGAAGTGTGAAGGTCTCTGCCGAGGCCAACGGCTGCCAGGCTTCGATCACGTTCGAGGTCGTCGCACCTTCCGGAGTGAAGATGAAGCGCATTGCCGTGCTGAAGGTGGCGCACCCCAAGGGGGGAATCTCTGCTGGCATGAAGGCAGAAATCTGGATCCTACCGGCGGGGGTGTCGTTCAGGGCCGTGAAAATCAGGGAGGAGGAGGTCCAGGCGACCTCCTGGGGGTATTACCAGTCCAACGCTGGTCACAGCCCCAACCCGAACCCCTGGGACATCGACCGTGTCGACTCGGAGGGCACGAAGCTCGCAGGAGGTGACAAATGTACGGCGAGCCTGGACTCGGTGGGCGATGGGGGCCTGAAGTGGGCGATCCCCTGGGTGTACACCGTGGGGGACAGCATCTTCGATCAGTCACTGCCGAGCGAGGTGTTGCAAGTGGCCGAGGTCAAGAAGGGCGTGCTGACACTGAGCAAGGCCGGCGCCTCGGTAAAGTCGACCGAGAAACCCGACTGATGACTGGTCGGCACCGCCACTGTATCGGCACCGCAGCGATCCTTCCTCTCTTCTGCGGCATCTTGGCGGCGATGTCTTGCCGTCACGGCAGCTCATCACCACCGGCGACGCCTCCTACCACCCCCCTCGAAGACCGCTGCGCCATGACGAAAGAATACGAAGCCAGAATCGTGCAGTACATCGTGGAATTCGAGACCAGCGAGCGCTTCGTCTCCGCGCTCTACGCGGCGAACGAGCTAAGCTGGCGCGACGCCTACGCCCCCCCCGACCAAGACGCGGAGTCCCGCGCGCAGTCGCGGCTTCGGCGGGTCTCCCTGTGGGGGCGTCTGTTCCGCGCGATCGATACGCGCCGCGATCCCCGATACGATCGCGCGAAGCCTCCTTCCATCGACATCGATATCGATCAGGCCGACATGCCCGAGCCGCCCCAAGAACCAACCCACGGCAGCGCGATCACGATCGACACCTTGCCCGATCCGGCGACACGCAAGAAGTATCAGGACCTTCGGGCGAAGGCAGCACAGGAGGGCAAATGGTACAGCCGGCAGCGCGCACTGGACGATCTGGACCGCCAGGTCAGTCGCCTTGCCGAGGACTACTTCAAGAGCGTGTTCGTTCGGTCGGAGAAGGGATTGGCGGTCGTGGAGAGCTGCGCCCAATCTGGCGGCTGGACGGCCGCGCGGCTGGAGCGCGTCCGTGCGTGGGTGGTGCCGGAGAGGTGATCAATAGGCCGGACACGGCCTGATTCCGGAGCAATGGGGAGGGCTTGCACCGGCAGCGGCGCTGCATTCGACGCCTACTTGGCGGAGGCATCGTCACGCGGCGTTCCGGGAATTCCTTGTGGCAGGTCCCCGCCAGGGGGATACACTCTCGACTTTGGGAGGTGGCGGCATGAGGAACTTACGAAGAGTCGTGGTGTTCGGTCTCCTGCTGGTCCCTGCGTTCGTCGTGGCTGCGGATGTCCCGCGAGCGACACAGCAGACCGGATGGTGGTCAGAGGGGCTGGAGCGAACCTTCAGCGACACGCTGTCGTTCTCGAAGGAGACACTGGCCCGGGTACATCACGCCAATCGGCTCGCGACCATGCTTGGTCGGTTGGCGGAGGAGAGCGCCGCCTCGTCGGAGCTACGGCGGTACGGGCGGCTGCTCGCGGCAGATCGGCAAATCCAGGACGCACAGGTCATCGACTATGCATCCCGGCGGATGGGCGTGACCCTGGAGGCGCCCCAATGGGGGATGGAGGCCGAGCGAGAGAGCGTCCAGCAGCGAGCCGAAAGACTCGCGAACCTGAGGACCCTGGTGGGGCAGGCCTTCGACCGAGAATTCCTCGCGCTGGCATTCGACGACAACCAGTCGGACATGGGGCTCTTCGACTACGCGCGCACCCAGTTGGACGACCCCACCCTGCGCATCATGTTCGACAAGACCATGCCGATCCTGCGCCAACACGAGAAGATCGTGCAGGTGCTGCGTAGCAGGGCCGAACGTACGAGCTGGGGAAGGTGAGACCATGGCATACGCAATCACCCATCGCGCTGGAATCAAATCGCTTCTGCCGGGAATCTCGCTGACCAAGGCGCTCGAGGGCGGCGTGATCGCAGGGTTGCTCGGCGGCTGCTTCGTCGCGCTTTGGTCCTTGGCCAGCGCTGCCTACGCAGGCTACGGAGCACACTTCGCCTTCAACCTGGTGGGCGCGACTTTCGAGGGGCCCGAGGCCTTGATCGGGGGCACTGGCGTCGTCCTTTGGGGACTCAGCGTGCACTTCACGGTCTCGATCATCTTCGGCATCTTGTACGCCTTCATGGTGAGGCCGGAGGTCCAGAACATGACGTCGCTGTTCGGCGGTATCGTCTACGGCATGGCGATCCTGGCGATGATGACGTACGTGGTTCTGCCATGGGCGAACCCCGCGCTACACCAGCGCCTGTGGATGATGCCGGCCGCGTGGTTCTTCACCCACGCGCTCTTCGGTCTCGGCGTGGCGTCGGTGCCCATGCTCGAACGCCACCTCGGCATGGAGGCGCGAGCCGACGTCAGTACTTGATGATGAATTCCACGGCGAGGTTGGTCGGGCGATTCTCGCGCCCGCCCTGCGGGGTGATGGCATGTCGGTGAGAAGCACCGTGATTGGAGGTGTTAGCCTCCTGGGAGAAGCGTCCGTCGCGGACGGCCGCCAACGCTGGAGTCCGCCGCTGTCAGGGCATCGAGGGCGGCGGACTCGCGTGCAGTGGCTGGCTCAGATACCCGGACAGATGGCAGTCTGCTTGCTGGCGAAGGGAACGGCGACTTCGCTCGGCTGCTTGCCAACCACGGAGATCTTGGCGAGGTCGGTGGTGCCAAGCCCGCTGGCAGAGAGCTTCGTCAGGTGGGGCACCTTGGTGGGATCGCACTTCATGACGAGGGCTTCGACGGTGTCGACCGCCACGGCGTTCTTGCCTGCGAGAATGAGGCGCATGTTCATCTTGGAAGAGGCATAGGTGTAGCGGCCGCTGCTGTCCCAGGCGGGCAGAGGCCCGTGCTGCAAGCCCTGCAAGGCATCCATGACCACGAAATCGGCGGGACGAATGCTGTAGTTGTCGTGGACGAACTGCCCCAGCGTCTCGGCCGAGGTGTGATCGATGTAGGCTGGCGTCTGCCCGCGCGTGCAGTCTTGGGGCACGGTCGGGGCGATGCTCGCGTCGTACGCACCGCCGTCGTACGTGCCGCCGTCGTATGCGCTGGCGTAGCCGATGCCGGCGTCCACCGGCGGTGCCGAGTACTGTCCGACTGGCGTGGTGCCGATGCCGAGGTTCTTGACCGCTCCCGTGATGCCCGCGGTCGAGTGGGTCTTCATGGTGGGAAGGCTGATGACCACATCCGCACGGACATAGCGCTTGTTGACCCAAAGGACGGTGCCGTTCGGGGCCGCGCGCTGCTCGAGCGCTGTCGTGCTTCGATCCCCGCACGACGTGCCTTCGAGGGCGATGAACTCGTCCACGGAGTTGCCGAAGTTCGCCGCGGTATAGCCGAGCATCGTGAAGGCCGTGGGGGTCGGGACCGTCGAACCCTCCATCACCAGGATCTTGCCGGTGGGGTTCTTGGCACGAACGAGGTCGGCGGTGGCCTTGACCACGCGCCAGTCGGTGGAGATGCCGTTGACGAAAGGATCTGCCGGCGCCCGCTTCATCGCGTCGGTGTACGGTGTGACCAGGTTGGGTTTCAGCACCACGGTCTGCCCATCCTTGATGAAGTCCAGGCCGCCCGCCTGCGCGACTGCGCTGGCGACCATCGTGGCGACCTCGGCCTGTGTGATGTCGGCAGCCTGGGTCCTCGCAGACTGGACCATCGCCACGACGTACTCCGCCAGGGCCACATCGGCGCTGGTGCCTCCGGCTGCATCGACGCCGGCAACTTCACCAGGGACGTCCGCCGCAACGCCTCCGCCTGTGTCGCGCTGGCTGCCTTCACCTGTGTCGCGCTGGCTGCCTTCGCCTGTGTCGCGCTGGCTGCCCCCGCCTCCGTCCGTCGCTGGCTTGCCGCCGGAGTCGCTGCTCCCACAGCCAGTGAGTTGGCCGGTCGCCAATACCGACAACAAAGAGAACCGCACTGTTGATTGAATAGAACGCCGCACCCAACTGGACATCTGGCCATTGTCCAGGTTTGTCGCTTTCAGACAAGACATTTCCTCAATCGGCAGCGGCTCTCGAGGAGTGCCAGCGCCGCGCCCGAAGGTGCGATCCGCAGGGGCAAGACCACCAGCAGCTTCAGTGCATGGATGAGCGGCGATCCTCTTGCAGATCGGCCTCCAGGGCCGCGATGACGTCGGCGAAGCTCCTCCGATTTTCGTCACTGAGCGTGGCCAGCTCGCGGTGAGCTGCGAGCATGGAACGTCCCAGGACACTGGGGGAGGCGTCGTCATCTTCCAGACTCATCTCTTGCAGCGACGGCTCTGCGTCGCCAGGCCACGCGTCGAGCACCACGAACATGGTGTCGAAGGCAACCGAGCGAAGGCAGCGCAGGAGATCCCGATTCGAGCACACGATGACCGCTCTGCGCCCTCGCCGAAGGGTGGCACGGCCAACGTGAGCCAAAAGGCCGAGGCCCGTGCTGTCGATCGACTCCAGCTCGCGCAGGTCTATCAGTACGGTGTCGTCAGTCTGGTCGGCCAGCATGTCGTCAATCAGCTTGCGTAGCGCGGTTGCGCTGACGTAGCGGACCACGCCCTTGAGTGCCAGCACCGGCGTGTTCTCTAGCTGACCCAAGAACACTCTAGGCATGCGTAGCGTTGCCATGACTCGCTCCTGTGCGTTGGACGATCAGAATCGCGACATCGTCGGGAAGGAAGGCCCCGTGCTGCAGGCCCAGCTCGAAACGAACCTGCTCCACCGTCACCCCTGGGCGACCAAAGAATCCGCGTAGGAAGGCCAGCTTGCCGTCCAGGGTCGACTGGGGAAGGACCTCGAGCAGACCGTCGGAAAACACCGCAAGGCTGGCTTGTGAGGGCAAGGCCAGCGTCCGATTCTCGTAGCGCGCCGTGGGCGACAATCCGACGGGCAAGCCAGGTTGCTCCAACTCCTGGGTGGTGCCGTTGGCGGACAAGATGGGCCAGGGGAAATGCCCCGCGTTGGCGTACAAGAGGTTGTCTTCGACGAGATCGATGATGCCGTAGAAGATGGTGAGATGCTTGTCCAGATCCTCGTGCCCCATCTCTTGGTTCAGGCGCATGAGCAGCTGCGCGGGCGACAGGATGAGCGTGTCGTTCGAGCGCACGTAGCTTGCAACCTGGCGCTGGACGAAGGTCCGTAGCAGCACCGTCACCAACGCGGATGATACGCCGTGTCCCGAGACGTCTGCGAGATAGAACCCCCAGTGCCGATCGTCGATGCTGAAAGCGTCGATGAAGTCACCACTTAGGAAGGTGGACGGCACCACGTCCCGCGTGAACTGGTAGGCCCCGAAGCTCTGTCGATCGCGGGGCAGCATGCGCACCTGGATCTGCCGGCCGGCATCCTCCTCGGCGGCTAGGAGAACCAAGCTGGCACGCAACTCGCGGTTGATGGCCTCCAGCTCGGCACGCTGTCGACGGTTCTCCTCGATCAGCGCCGCCTTCTCGAGCGCCTTGCTGACCGCATGGCGAAGCGTCGCCGCGCCGACCGGTTTGCACACGTAGTCCCAGGCACCGAGTTGCAACGCCCCGACCGCGTCGTCGAGCAATCCCTCCCCCGACATCACGATGACCGGCATGTCGGGTAAGTCCTGCCGAACCTGTTTCAGCAACCCCAAGCCGTCCAGGTTTGGCATACGGAGGTCGCACAGAAGCAGATCGGGAGCCTCGCGGCGGACCAAGCGCAAGGCCTCGACGCCATCGGTGGCCGGAAAGCAGGTGTACCCGGAGTGCTGGAGCACGCGCACCACGACGTCCCTCACCATGTCCGTATCGTCCGCGACCACGATCTTCCTAGCACGCTCGTCTGTCACTGGTTCTCCTCCAGGCACACGTCCCTTTGGAATTGTCCCCTAAGTCTGCCTACCCGTCAGCGAAGAATTCTCGCAAATCGAGATAGCACGCCCCTTGCATGACGAGGGCGCGCGCGGCCATGGACATCGAGCCCGTTTTTTCTCGTAGGGAAGGCCGCCTTATCTTCTGGCTGTGCACGCGGGACCCACCCAAGCCGATGCGCGCGACGCCCAGGACCATCGAAAGGAACGTCTCGGCATTCGCGGCTCGTCCTCTTGCCAACGCTCCCTTCGCCGTGATTGCCTGGGCCAATGCCTATCCTGTGCGAGTCCCTCGATCAAGCTCGTGCCCAGATTGATCGCCTCGATCGTGAAATCGTGGCCCTGCTGGCCGAGCGAGGCGACTACGTCCGCCAGGCAGCGCGCTTCAAGAAGACCAAGGACGACGTGGCCGCGCCTGCTCGCGTAGAGCAGGTGATCGAGCGAGTCCGCGTGTTGGCGCGCGAGGGTGGGGCAAACCCGGACTTGGTCGAGCGTGTCTACCGAGCGATGATCGCCGCCTTCATCGAAGCCGAGCAGAACGAGCACACGAGGCTCGGCGGCTGAGGAAGGACGAGCTCTCGGCCAACCAGCAGCTCCGCCGCCACGGGAAAGGGGGCAAGGTCAGTGCGCGAGCGTGAGGCGCGGCCCTTGTCAGCGGCGGTCGGGAAACTGCGCTAAAGTGGTCGAGCCGGGATAGAGCCGCCATGGCCGAGGACACCGAGGAGAGGGACTCGCGAGAGCGCAACAGCCTGTTGCTGGAGGCGGTGCTCGACCAATCGCCCGTGGCGATGCTGGTGGTGAGCCTGCCCGATCTCGTCCTGCGCCAGATCAACCGGTCGGCCATGGAGGCGCTCGGCATCGAGGATGAGCCGAGCCTGGTGGACCTGCCAATGTCCGAAGTTCTCCGCCGGCAGACCTGGCGTGACTTGCCCGCGGATGAGTCAGCCGCGGCGTCGGGCGGCGGGCTGACCGAGCGCGCCCTGCGCGGGGAACGAACCGCCAACGTCGAGTTCAGCGTGATCCGCAAGGACGGCACGCGTCGCTGGTTCGTGGGCGGCAGCACGCCGATCCGTCGCGATGACGGGACCGTGCTCGCAGGTGTGCTTGCGTTTCGCGACGTGACCGAGAATCGCACCGCTTTGCTGCAGCTACGTCGCCTGGCCGGCCAGCAGAAGACCATCCTGGACACGGTCAGTGCGGGCATCTGTCTTCTTCAGTCGGATCGGATTCAGTGGGTAAATCCCGCGTTCGAATCCATCTTTGGCTACCCTGCGGACGAGGTTCGGGGGCAGGACACCTCGCGGTTCTATGTCCATGCCGAGGACTACGAACGGACCGTCCGTGACGGTCAGCGGAAGCTGTCCGAGATCTCGGTCTATTCGACCGAGGCGTTGCTGAAGCGTAAGTCGGGCACGACCTTCTGGTGCCACGTCGCCGGACGGGCCGTCGACCGTGCCCAGATGGACGACGGAAGTATTTGGGTCATCCAAGACATCGATTCGCTCAAGCGGGCCGAGGAGGACCTGCGGGCCAGCCAGGCGAGGCTGGACGCCGCGCAGGCGCAGGCGCACATCGGGAGCTGGTCGTTCGTGTTCGGAGAGCAGGGGCGGGGCTTCTGGTCGAAAGAGATGTTTCGGCTGTTTGGCCTCGAGCCCTCCGAGCAGGTACCGCCGCTGTCCGACTTCTTCGCCATGATCCATCCCGACGACCGGGAGATGATAATCCGCGGGCATCGGGAGATTGAGGAGTCTGGCCTTCTGCGACCCATGCAATACCGGACCGATCCCGCGCGCGGACCCGAGCGGGTGTTCGACGCCACGATGCATGCCGAGCACGATGCCACGGGCGCGCTCGTCGCGGTCCATGGGACCTTGCAGGACGTAACCGAGCGCAAGCGAACCGAACGCGAGCAAGCCAGGCTGCAGGAGCAACTGCAGCAGGCCATGAAGATGGAGGCGCTCGGCAAGTTGGCCGGCGGAGTCGCGCACGACTTCAACAACCTGCTCACCGTGATCCAAGGAAACACCGAGCTCGCGAAGCTGGACCTCGAGGCCGCCCATCCGCTCAACCAGTATCTCGATCAAGTACAAGCGGCCGCCTACAGCGCGACCGATCTCACGCGCCAGCTGCTCGCGTTCTCTCGGCGGCAAATCGTCGCGCCGCGGGTGCTCAACCTGAACGACCTGATCAGGACGCTGCGGAAGATGCTGGCGCGGCTGATCGGCGAAGACGTGACGCTCGAGACTCTGCTCGCCCCCGATCTCGGTGCTGCGAAGATCGACCCGGGACAGTTCGATCAGGTCATCGTAAACCTGGCCGTGAACGCACGGGACGCCATGCCGCAAGGCGGACGGCTCTCCATCGAGACCGCCAACATCGACATCGACGAGGCGTGGTGCGCGCTGCACCCCGGTCTCGAACCCGGCCCGTTCGTCATGCTCGCGGTGAGCGACACCGGGCATGGGATGAGCAAGGAGGTGCGAGAGCGAATCTTCGAGCCCTTCTTCACCAGCAAGGCCAAGGAGCGTGGCACAGGCTTAGGCCTTGCCATGGTCTTTGCCGTCGTGGCTCAGTCCGGCGGAGCGATTGATGTCTATTCGGAAGTGGGACACGGCTCGGCCTTCAAGATCTACATCCCTCGGGTCGAGGAGCCGGCGGAGACGTTCGCTCGGATGTCCGCCGTAGCCGAGCTGCCGAGGGGAGACGAGTCGGTGCTGCTGGTCGAGGACGACGGCAGCGTGCGCCTGTTGTCGACGTCGTTCTTGAAGAGGCAGGGATACCAGGTGGTCGACGTCCCGAACGGCGCGGAAGCCATCGCGTATGCGGAGCGGTGTGGTGGAGCCATCGATCTGTTGCTCACCGACGTCGTCATGCCAGGGATGAACGGGCGGGAGCTGGCCGAGCGGATTCAGCGGAGCCACCCCGAGACCGCCGTGCTCTTCGCCTCCGGCTATACGGAAGACACGGTCCTGCGTGCCGGGGTGATGTCCGATCGATTCCACTTCGTCGGCAAGCCCTACTCGCTGCAGGTCATCGCCCGGAAGGTCCGCGAGGTGCTGGACGAGCGTCGCAAGCGGTAGCGCGGGGCGATGTCGCGTGCGATTCTTTGACCGCCGAACTGTGATCGCCTAGCCTCGGCTCGTTCATGCCCGTCGGGAGCGGAAGCGCGCTTGCAGCGATGGCAGCCGTGGCGGCCTGCCTTGGGGGCTTCGCCTGCGCGTCGTCGATGGCCGAGATCATCACCACGGGCTCGACGTCGGAATCGGGCTTCTCTAGC
>CAZYFU010000038.1:0-48645 GCA_964647025.1 uncultured Myxococcales bacterium
TGTTGACGCCCATCATGCCGAGCGCCCACAGCTTCTTGATGACCTCGTTGCCCTTCACGCCCATCTTCTGGGCGAGGTCGGACACGGCGATGGTCTCGCCCATGCGGATGACACGCTTGTGCTCCGCGGGTGTGGTGATTTGGGTTTGCTTGGTCTTCTTGCCAGCCGCCGCGACCTTCTTGCGCGGCGGACCACCAGGACGCTGTCCAGGCGCACCGCCCGGCTGACGCCAATCGCGCCCGCCAGGTCCGCGGGACACGAGCCCGCTACGGCCACGACGGTCGTCGTCCCGGTTCGTGATCTCGATCTTGGGGATCGTGCCATCACGGCCCGGCATTCCCGGCAGCTGAATGAACTGCCCCGTCGCCGCCGAGCCCGTGACCACGGGCTGCGGGATCTTGATGACCGGGCCGAGCGGCGCGGACGGCCGCAGCTCGGGAATTGGAGCAGGAGGAGGTGGCGGCGGTGGAGGCGCTGGCGGCTCTGGCGCCGGTGCGACCTCGGGCACGGCCTCGCGAACCGGCTCGGGGGCCGGCGGCAGAGGCTCCGGTGCGGCCGCGACGGGCTCGGGCTCCGCCCCGGGTGCAGGTGCAGGCGCAGGTGCAGGCGCCTCGGCCGCGATCTCTGGCGCAGGTGCCGGAGGCGGAGGCGGAGGCGGAGGCGGAGGCGCCACTTCGACCACTGGCACGGGAGCCGGCTCGGGCTCGGGAACCGCGAAGACCCGGCGAGGCTCGCTCGCAGGCTCGGGCGCGGCATGTGCCGACGGCTTCGTGGCGGGCTTGGCCGAAGCCGTCCCCTCCGCACGCGGCCTAACCGAAGCAGTCGCACCCGGCAGACGCGAACGCCGACGAATCACCGTGTCGTTGAGGCGAGTCTCTACCAAGGATTCCTGCCGCTCTCGCTCGATGGCCCGGCGGATGCGATCCGCATCGGCGAAGTCCATGTTCGACATGTGGTTCGCCACGTCGATACCGAGCGAACGAATCTTGGCGACCATGTCCTTGGGAGCGAGCCCGACCTCCTTGGCCAGCTCGTACACGCGCACCTTGGCTCCGGACCCACCTTGTCCGTCGCCGCCGGAATCTCTACGATCAAATCCGCTTCCAATCATCGTGATTTACCCGCCGTGATTGATCGCCCGGGCACACAATGCGCCTGAGCAGACAGTGCCAAACCGTCCCCTACCTCGACCTGACGACGAAACGCCCGCGCCATCGCGCCTCGCTTGATAGCCTCTATAAGACATTCGTGGTGCACCCATGCGCCCCGCCCGACCTTCCCCGCAAGCTTGGCCCGCTGGGCGACCTGGACGCGTCCATCCGGTGCCACCAAGCGCACCATGCGGCAAGCCGGGCCCACGGTCCGACAGCCGATGCACGTTCGCTCGGGTGATGCGGTCATGACGACACACCTCCGTCATGCCTGCTCCTCGACCGCTGCGCTCGCCGCCGGCGCCGCGCTTGCCTCGCGCTCGGCCAGAGCGCGAGCCTTCTCGATCTCCGCCGCGCGGGCCGCCGCCTCGAGCAAGCGAGCGGCAGCCTCCTCGGTTCCGATGCCCGGAAGCGCCGCCAGCTCCGATAGTGACGTCTTCGCCACCTCGTCAGCCGATCGCCAATCGCCGCGGAACAGCGCCTCGGCCACCTCGGGCGACACGCCCGCGATCGCCGCGAGCGAGGCGCGCGCCCGCTCTTCCATCTCGCGCACCTTGCTTTCCGAGTGGATATCGATTCGCCAGCCCGTGAGCTGGGACGCGAGCCGCACGTTCTGCCCCTTCTTGCCGATGGCCAAGGACAGCTTGTCATCGGGGACGATGAGCTGCATCGTGTGACCGGCGGCATCGATGAGGACGCGCGACACCTCGGCCGGCGCGATCGCATTGCATACGAAGCGCGCCGGATCGGGATCGTACGGAACGATATCGATCTTCTCGCCGCGTAGCTCCTGCACCACGGCCTGGACACGCGAGCCCTTCATGCCGACGCAGGCGCCCACCGGATCGACGTCGCGGTCACGCGAGTACACGGCGATCTTCGAGCGGGCCCCCGCCTCGCGCGCCGACGCCTCGACCCGAACGATCTTGTCGTAGATCTCCGGAACCTCCATCTCGAACAGCTTTTCGAGCAGACCCTTGTGGGCCCGGGAGATGATGATCTGCGGGCCCCGCGCCGACTTGTCGATCTCGACCACGTAGGCCACGATGCGGTCGCCCGCGCGGTACGATTCGCGTTGCACCTGCTCGCGCACCGGCAGGATTGCCTCGGGGCCGCCCAGGTCCACCAGGATGTTGCCGCGCTCGAAGCGGCGGACGATGCCCGAGATGAGCTCGCCTTTCTTGTCGCGGTACTGGTTGAAGACGTTCTCGCGCTCGGCCTCGCGCACGCGCTGGAGGATCACCTGCTTGGCGGTCTGCGCGGCAAAGCGTCCGAAGGTCTTCCACGCGCGGTTCAGCTTGAGGAGAGCACCGTACTTGGCGTCCTGCTCCTCGGCCTTGGCTTGGTCCTTCTCGTCGTAGAAGATCTGGAACAGGAGCTCGTCGCCGACGTCGGCCTGCAGGTTGAAGCGGTTGGCATCTTCCAGAGAGATCTCTTTGGCCGGCTGGGTGACCGGCTCGGCGACGACGATGATCTGCGAAAGGTCCACACGCCCGGTCGCTTCGTTGAAGGCAGCTTCCATCTCGCGGTCTTCGCCAAACGCCTTCTTGGCCGCAGTCAGAATGGCCTGTTCAAGAGCCTCGACCAGAACCTTGCGGTCGATGTTCTTATCTTTCGATACCTGATCGAGGACCAGGCTCAGACTTGTACCGTCGCTCATGACGCACTCCTCGGTGTGTGGGACTTGCCGCCGCGGCCTTTGCCGACAGCCGAACCCTCCCCTGCTCTTCGGTGGAACTCGGCGTCCCAGTCGGGTACCAGATTGGCCCGAACGATCACAGCGATGGGCAACTGGTACAACTTGCCTTCGCAATCGATCTGGACCTGTCCGTCCTTCGCCCCGCGAAGAACGCCGGAGAAATTTCGTCTTCCCTCGACCGGATCCGCCGTGCGAATCTTGGTCTGCCCGCCGGCAAAGCGAACGAAGTCCCGCTCGCGGCGCAACGGCCGGTCGATTCCCGGCGAGCTCACCTCGAGCCGGTAGGCATGATGGATGGCGTCGGCCACGTCGAGGGTCGCCGATAGGTCCCGGCTCACGCGCTCGCAGTCCTCGTGGCTGACGTACATCGGCTCGAAGACGGACGCATCGGAATCGATACCGCCGGCCCCCGCCCCGTTACCCTGAGCGGGCACCTTGGGCCCCTCGGGTCTGTCGATGAAGACACGCAAGACCCAACCCTCGGGCTCTCGGTTCCACTGCAGCTCGACAAGCTCCAGGCCGGCCCCTTGGATGGGGGGCTCGATCAGCCTCCAGAGATCGCCGATTTCTTTACGCATTCGCTGTATGTGTCTGTTTCCGGTTGGACTCGTTGGACAAAAAAAAGGCGGGCTCGGGGGCCCGCCCTTCGTCCGGGTGTGCCTATGATGTCCGGTGTTCTTACCACGACACAGTTTTGCACGCAATCGCTGCGGTCCAGGGGGGGCCGGCTGCACTACGTTCGCGAAACGACCCAGGTTTCGGTTTTTGTGCTAGTTGTTGCCCGCCCACCGCCGAACCTGGCGGCGGACATTCACAACATCCATGCCGACACCGTCGGCTTCGTCAGGAGGACTCACATGGCCAGCGCAACCCTAGGCGTCGGAGTGATCGGATGCGGCACAGTCGGCGGCGGCGTCGTCAAGCTGCTCACCGAGGAGGCCGACCACCTATTCCGGAAGACCGGCGTCGCCATCCAGTTGCGCCGAGCCGCCGACCTCGACCCTGCCAAGCGGGCATCGACCGGGTTGCCCGAAGCGCTTCTCACGGCCGACGCCAACAATGTCCTCACCGATCCTGCCATCCATGTCGTGGTCGAGGTGATCGGCGGGGTCAAGCCGGCAGGACTGTTCATCGAGGCAGCCCTCAAGGCGGGCAAGCACGTGGTCACCGCGAACAAGGAGCTCATCGCCAAGCGTGGGCCCGAGCTTCTTGCCCTTGCGCGCCAGAACAACGTCAGCCTGCACTTCGAAGCCAGCTCATGTGGCGGCATCCCTGTCATAGCCGCCTTGGGCCAGTCGCTGGCCGCCAACCGATTCCAGAAGATCCTCGGCATCGTCAACGGGACCACCAACTACATCCTGACCAAGATGTACCGTGAGGCTGCCGAGTTCGCCGACGTCCTGGCCGAGGCCCAGCAGCTGGGCTACGCCGAGGCCGACCCCACCGCCGACGTGGACGGGCACGACGCCGTCTACAAGCTGTCCATCCTGGCCGCCATGGCATTCGACAGCCCGTTCGACTACCGCGAGATCCACACCGAAGGCATCCGCGCCGTCAGCGCCCGCGACATAGCGATCGCCAAGCGGTACGGCTACGTCATCAAGCTGCTGGCCATCGGCGTCGCCCACGACGACCAGCGGGTCGAGCTGCGCGTGCATCCGGTCATGATCCCGAAAGACCATCCCTTGGCCGCGGTAAACGACTCCTTCAACGCCGTCTTCGCCCGCGGCAATTACGTGGGCGATGTGATGTTCTACGGCCGTGGGGCTGGCCAGCTCCCCACCGCCTCGGCCATCGTGGGCGACATCATCGACCTGGCCATGCACCAGTGTAAAGGTGGCACGAGCCCACGCATGAACTTCGGACAGATCACCAAGAAGATGGTCCCGATGGGCGAAGTGAGGAGCCAGTTCTGCCTGCGCCTCGACGTGACCGACCGCCCGGGCGTCCTGGCTGCAATCACCAAGATCTTCGGCGACTGCCAGGTGAGCATCAGCGCGGTCACCCAGGAAGAAGCCACCGGCGACGCGGTGGAGCTGGTCATTTTCACCCACGAGGTGGTGGAGTCCGCCTTCCAGAAGGCAGTGGCCGACATACGCAAGCTGGACGTGGTCGTGGGCGTACGCTCGCTCATTCGAACGATGGCCTGATCAGTCGAGGCTGCCCATGAGCGATTCCAGCGTCTCGGCGCCGGGTGGCTTGGCCAGATGTCGATCGAAGCCGACCTCGCGGGCCCGACGCTGGTCCTCGGGCAGGGCGTAGCCACTCAGCGCGACCAGGCACAGGCGGTGAAGGGAGTCGTCTTCTCGGATGGCGCGCGCGATCTGGTATCCGTCCATGCCTGGCAAGCCGATGTCGCACAGGACGACGTCTGGGCGGAAGCTGCGCACGCGCGCGAGACCGCTCGTGCCCTCGTAAGCAACGACCACCTCGTGCCCACTGAGCTCGAGCATCTCGCGCAGGCTGTCTGCCGCGTCGACGTTGTCCTCGATGATGAGGACCCTGCGCTGCGTGGGCCTGATCTTCCGGGCGTCGTCCGAACGAGACGAGGGCTGGGTTTGGCGTGGCAGCCGCATCACCAGAAGGGTCCCCTTGCCGAGCCCCTCGCTCTGGGCCTCGATGCTGCCGCCGTGGAGCTCGACCAAGCCCTTGACCAGGGCCAGTCCGAGACCAAGCCCCCCTCGGCTGCGATCGAGGCTGTTGTCGGCCTGCATGAAAGGCTGGAACAACCTCGCCAGGGTCTCCGGGGCCATGCCTACCCCGTCGTCGCGCACCCGCACGGTGGCGCTCGCATCGGTCACCGACACCGCCACGCAGACCCGGCCGCCCGGGAGCGTGAACTTGGCCGCGTTCTGCAGCAGGTTCCCCACGATCTGTGCGATGCGGGTCCGATCCGCCAGCACCCACACCGGGCTCGGCGCCACGTCGACCTCGAGGGTGACGGATGAGCGGTCGAACATGGCGCGATGGTCTTCCACGGTCCGGCGGACGATGTCGGCGAAATCGAGCGACTCGCGCTGCAGCTGGATCTTGTTGCGGCTGATGCGGGTGATGTCGAGCAGATCGTTGACCAAGCTCGCGAGTTGGCGGACTTGGCGCTCGATGACCTGCTGGGCGCGCCGCGCCTGCTCGCCGCCGGCGGGCGCACGGTCGAGAATGTAGAGGCTGTTCTGGATCGGCGCGAGCGGGTTGCGGAGCTCGTGCGAAAGCACGGCGAGGAACTCGTTCTTGCGGCGATCGGCCTCGATCAGCTGGGCGTTGGCGAGGCTCAGCGCCTGATTGGCTCGCATACGCTCGATGGCGGTCGCCACCTGCGCCGCCACCGTATGCATGAGCTCGACCTCGTCATCAGTGAAACTGGGGCGGGAGCGGGTTCCGAACGACAGCGTGCCGAGCAGCCGCTCCCCCGACATCAACGGATGGCAGCAGTAGGCTTCGACGCCGTACGAGCGAATGAGGTCGGTCGTGGCGTCGCGCGATTGCCCAATGTTCTGCGCGTGTATGCGACGACGATCGCGCGCCACGCAGCCACAGACCGCCACACCGAGATCGAGCCACTCGATCCGACGAGCCTCCTCGGCGGATATTCCAGCGCACGCATTCAGGAAAAGCCTGCCGCTCGCGTCGTCGAGCAGGAAGTTGAAGAAGACGTCGCACCCGAGGTGCTGCATCACGCCCCGACAGAGGTCGTCGACCGCGGCCTGCGGATCCTCGGCGGCGAGCAGCCTCCCGGAGGTCCAGGACAGCAGGCGGTAGCGAGCCTCGCTCTGGCTCCGTCGCGCCTCGGTCGCCTGGAAGGCTCGCCGACGGTCGAAGCTTTCGACACGTTGCCATCGCCCCTCGCGCTTGAGCAGCGCGAACTGGTGATTCTTGATGATGTCCGCGACCTCGGCAGCCCCGCAGCGCTCGAGGGCGTAGGTACACAGGGTGAGGATGCGCTGCTGTCCGCAAACGCCATCTATCGCCGCCTCGTACTCGGAGAAGTCCGCCCAGTCTCCCTGCTCGAGCCAGAACGTGTTGCCCGAGATCCGCAGCCCGGCGAGACCTCGCGCGTGCGCGGCGTCGAGCTTGTCCGTCCAGGCTGCGAGCACGCGGTCTTTGTCGAAACGCCCTTGCTCGAGGTACCAACCGTCGTGGGGGAGGAGCTCGATGAGGCCTTCGGCGCGGTACCTGTCGAGGCCGGGCACGCGCTTAGCCAACGCGCGCCAGGCGGCGTCTACGTCGAGGGGGCGGGAGGTCACCCACATGCACAGCTCGTTGGCCTCGAGCCCCGCCTGGAAGTACGGGCCCACGATCTCGATCAAATCCTCCGCGGTCTCGTAGAGCTGGCAGAAATGCGTTCCCCAGGGCACGGCGCCAACGGCTGCGATCCCGGTCTCGCGAAGGTTCTCTTCCATGGCCCCTGCGTGTTTCAGATTGTAGGCCGCAGGGTCGAGTGTCAAGGCGCGACAACTACACCGTCGCCCCCCAAGACGACGCGTACCCTACTCCACCCGTTCGAAGAATCTGCTCCAGCGGATCGACTTGAACCAGTCGGCGATCCCGGCTGGGCTCAGACCTCCGCGCGACGGATCGCGGGACCACCACACGATGAGCGCCCTTCCCTTGATGAGCTCGTAAGGCACGAAGCCCCAGACGCGCGAATCGCGCGAGTTGTCTCGGTTGTCGCCCATCGTGAAGTAATGTCCGGGGGGGATCTTGCGGGGCGGAAAATCCGACGCGTCGGTTCGGTTGGTGAACTGATGGGTCAGGTGATCGCGTCCGTCCAGGTGCTCGAGCCATACCTCGCACGGGCGTGCGATCTCGTCGAGCTCGCTGTCACCGTCCTTGGCCGTGCACGGCTTGGGCAACAACTCCCGAGGCATGGGCTTGCCATCGATGAAGATCTCGTTGTGGCGCAGCTCGATGGTCTCGCCCGGCAGACCGACCACGCGCTTGATGAAGTCCATGCTCTGATCGGGCGGGTACTTGAACACGATGATGTCGCCGCGCTTGGGCTTGTCCAGCTCGGCAAGCTTGATGTTGGTGAACGGGAGGCCGATGGCGTACGAGAACTTCGAGACGAAGATGTGATCGCCCACCTCCAACGTCGGGATCATCGATCCGGTCGGAATCTGGAACGCCTCGATGACGAAGGCGCGCAGAAGCAACGCCACGCCCAGCGCCAACCCGATGGATTCGGCATACTGCCGCGTGGGGGACTTGCGGGCGAACGCCACGTGCTCGTTCAGCTTGGCGTCGAGGTCCGAGTTCGCCTGGCGCAGGCTGTCGAGCTCACCCGCCTTGCGGGCTTGCTCCACCTCGTCGATGGCCGCGCCCAGCGCCGCGTTGACGGACTCGGGAATGCGGTAGCGCTTCTTCTTGAGGATGCGCTTCGCTTCGCCGAGGAGCTGCTTGGCTTCGGTCTTGGCCTGGCCCCACTGTCTGCGCCTGCGGAAGGAGGCGAGAATGCTCATCACCATGATCAATCGACCTTCAGAATAGCCAGGAAGGCTTCCTGCGGGATCTCGACGTTGCCCACCTGTTTCATGCGCTTCTTACCCTCTTTTTGCCGTTCGAGCAGCTTGCGCTTGCGTGTGATGTCGCCGCCGTAGCACTTCGCGGTCACGTTCTTGCGCAAGGCCTTGACCACGGTCTTGGCGATCACGCGCGATCCAATGGAGGCCTGGATGGCCACCTCGAACTGCTGCATCGGAATCAACTCCTTCATCTTGATGCACAGGTCGCGGCCCTTCACGTACGAGGTTTCGCGGTGGACGATGGCCGACAGCGAATCCACGCGGTCGCCGTTCACGAGCAGATCCAAACGAATCAGATCGGCCGACTGGTAGCCCTTGGGCTCGTAGTCCAGGGACGCGTACCCGCGGGAGACCGACTTCATGCGATCGTAGAACCCAAACACCACCTCGGTGAGGGGCAAATCGTAGCGGATGATCACGCGCCGCTCGCCGAGGTAGCTGAGTCCCGTCTGGGTTCCGCGGCGCTCTTCACAGAGCTTGAGCAGACCGCCGACGAACTCGGGCGGGGTGTGGATGGTGGCGGCGATGATCGGCTCCTCGATGCGCTCGATCTCGCCCTCCGACGGGAACTTGGCCGGGTTGTCCAGCTCCATCACGCTGCCGTCGCGGCGGATGACCTGAAAGCGGACGGTGGGTGCGGTGGTCACGAGGTCGAGGGCGTACTCGCGCTCGAGCCGCTCCTGCACGATCTCCATGTGGAGAAGACCGAGGAACCCGCAGCGGAAGCCGAAGCCCAGCGCCGCCGACACCTCGGGCTCGCGGCTGAAGCTCGCGTCGTTCAGACGGAGCTTGTCCAGGGCGTCGCGCAGGTCCTCGTACTTGGCCGGATCGGTCGGGAAGATACCGGCGAACACCATGGGCTTGGCCGGCTGGAAACCGGGTAGCGGCTTGTCGCACGGCTTGCCGGCCTCGGTGATGGTATCGCCGACGCGGGCGTCAGCGACCTCTTTGATGGAGGCGGTGATGAAGCCCACCTCGCCCGGGCCGATTTCGTCCACCTCCCGCGGAAACGGCGCGAAGGCTCCCAGACCGACGATCTCGTAGTCGCGGCCAGCCGCCATCAAGCGGATCTTCTGCTTCATCCGAAGCAAGCCGTCGACCACACGCACCAGCAAGACAACGCCCCGGTAGCTGTCGTACCAGCTGTCGAGCAAGAGCACTTTGAGAGGCTTGCCCGCATCACCTTGCGGCGGCGGGATCGTGCGAACCAACGACTCCAGGATGTCTTCGATGCCCCGACCGTCCTTCGCCGAGGCCAGGACGGCCCCGGAAGCATCGATGCCGATGACATCTTCGATCTGACGTTTCGCGTTCTCCGGGTCAGCCGACGGCAGGTCGATCTTGTTGATCACCGGAACGATGGCCAGGTTGTTCTCGGTGGCCAGGTACACGTTGGCCAGGGTCTGCGCCTCCACGCCTTGCGAGGCGTCCACCACCAGCAGCGCGCCCTCGCACGCCGCCAGGGAACGCGACACCTCGTAGTGGAAGTCCACGTGCCCGGGCGTGTCGATCAGGTTCAGCTCGTAGGTCAGGCCATCCTTGGCCTTGTACATCAGGCGAACCGTGGCCGCCTTGATGGTGATGCCGCGCTCGCGCTCGAGGTCCATGTTGTCGAGGAACTGGTCCTTCTGCTCGCGCTGGCTGAGCGCACCCGTGAACTCGATCAAACGATCTGCCAGCGTGGACTTGCCGTGATCGATGTGGGCGATGATGGAGAAATTGCGAATCAGGTGGATCGGCGTCGGCACTTCATTACCTTTTGGGCTACTTGCGTATCACGTCGAGAGTGAGCTGCCCCGGAAGATGCTGCTTTTCTCTCTCCAAAACCAAGTCGATTCCCTGGCGGATGTACTCCGCCACCGGCACCTTGGTCTTCTGGTGCAGGAGCTTGAGCTGTTCGTTCTGCTCGGGTGTGATGTACACGGTTGTGGAAATTTTGTTCCGTGCCATGGCAGGCCCGACCATGCATGACCATATGTCCACAGTCAATGGCCGATCGGCCGTCTGCGCCCGAATGCAGCGCTGCTGTGGCCCGGAACCCCGAGCAAAGATGAGACTCTTCCTTGCCCGCACAGCGCAGTTGGCCTAGCCTACCGGGTATGCTTCCGCTCGGACAAGTGTGTGGCCGGCCCGCTCTGCGGTTTGCGGCTTTGTTTTCGATGGGTTTCGGATTCGCGGTGGGTTGCGGCAGCACCCAGAAGACGGTGGGCAGTCCGGGCTCGGAGCTGAAGGTCTCGAACGAAGACTTCGGCGCGAAGTTCGACCGCTCGCGCTGCGACGACCGCGGCAAACACGTGGTGTCGCTCGATGCCAGTGGCGACGGCAAGCCGGATGTCATCAAGCTGTTCGTCCAGTCGAGCCAAGACGGGCAGCCCGTCAATCAGCTGGTTTGCAAGCAGAGCGACCTCGACTTCGACGGCAAGATCGACCTCGTCCAGTACTACGGCCAGAATGGCGAGCTGTTCATGGATGAATACTCCATGAACTACAGCGGAAAGTTCAATGGGCGAACCTTCTTCCAGGATGGCAAGAAGGTCCGCGCCGAGAAGGACATGGACTTCGACGGCAAGCCCGACTACTACGAGTATTACGAAGGTGGGAGGCTCGTGCGCGTGGAGCGCGACCGCAACGCCGACGGCAAGGTCGACGAGTGGCAGTACTACGAAAACGGGCGCCTCGACCGCATCGGCTTCGACACCACCGGCTCGGGTCGCGTGGACAAGTGGGAGCGAGGTCCCGAGGGCGGCGTCGACACGCAGGTCGCCCACGCGCAGTCGCAGGCGCCCATGCCGGGCGTCGCCACGCCGACCACGGCGGATGGTGCAGCCGATGCCGCAGCGGCGGCCGCAGCAGCCGACGCAGCGTCGCGAGGGGCCCCCAAGGCCGCGCCCACACCCGCCCAGGTCGAACAGAAGGCAACACCGAAGAAGTGACCTTGCCGCCGGAAAGAACTGTCCCGAGGGACATCGAACGACGCTGGGGCGGCCCGCGTATGGCGCTGGACGCCACCGCGATCATTCGCCTGGATCTGGAGGGCGCCGCCACCCACTCTCGCATCGTGAACGCGAGCGCGCGCGGCATGCTGCTCGTGATGCCGGACGCTCGCCCCGTGGGCACCCGGATCCATGTGGCCGTGCAGTTGGACAATCCACCGCAGACGATCCGCGTCTCGGGCATTATCGTGCACTGCAACACCGTCGAGAGCGTCGATCCTAGATTCACGGCCCGCGCAGGCATCCTGCTGACCTCGTCGGACAAGGACTGGGAAGACCTCTGCGCTCGACTCGCAGCGAAGAAGTAGAAAATTCGTGCGAGGACTGGGGAGGATTTTGTGATCACCGCCTGCACGTTTATGGCACCCTGGACCGATGTTCCTGCCAGGCTTCACGGCGAGCTCACGGAGTCCAGTTCCTCTCAAGCGCGTTCTCCAACTTCTCGCTGCGCTCTCGCTCTTCGGATGCAGTAGCGCGGACGATGAGCCCTCTGGGGGCGGAGGCTCGGGCGCTGGCGGCGCCACGACGACCAGCGCGAGCTCGACCGGCGGCAGCACCGGGGCCGGAGGCAAAAGCGCAGGTGCTGGCGGGTCGAACGTGGTCTCGTCGGGGGGCATGGAGGGCCTTGGGGGCAGCGCATCGACCGGCGGTACGGCCGGCGGCGCTGGAGGAACCAGTGCCGGGGGCAGTGGCGCAGGCGGGACGACGTCCCATGGCGGTGCGACCGGCAAAGGTGGCAACAGTCCCTCTGGCGGAACGACGGCTGCGGGCGGTTCGGCTGGTCGGGGTGGCAACACGTCGGCGGGAGGGGCAACGTCGAGTGGCGGCGTGACCTCGACCGGAGGCGCGACCAGCAAGAGCTCCGCCTTCAGCCAGTGTCGATTCCACTTCGGCACCATCGACAGCGTCGCGAAGAACGCGGGTGCCTCGATGATTAACCAGCTCGACTTCTTCACGCCGGGATGGATGGGGACCAACGGCGACACGTTCGACCAAGCGTACGTCTGCGAGGAAGGCAAACAGGGTGCCGTCCTTGGTAACCTCGTGCCCGTGGTCGTCTCCTACATCGCCGCGGGCTACGTGAAACGCCACCACAACCTGTGCGACGGCAACGTGTCAGGCTGCAGCGGTGGCGACCTGGTGAAGAACGGCGCCCAATACATCGCCCAGGACTGGAGCGCCATCTTGGCCGAGTACAAGTCCTTCGCCGCCGGCTACGCCAACTGCTGGGGCACCACCCGACCCATCATCTTCGAGATGGAGCCGGATTGGTATCAGTACACCATCAGCAACCAGTCCGCGCCTTGGACGCCGGCACAGGCCGGGTCGAGGATGACCGAGCTGGTGAACACCCTCAAGGCCAGCCTGCCCAACGCCCGCTTCTCCATCGACGTATCGCCATGGGTCGACGCGAACGGCACCGACAACGGCAAGGCCTGGTTCGCGAACTTCGACATGAGCCTGTTCACCTTCGTGAACACCTCCGGCGGCGGCACCAACGCGAACACCGCGAAGATCCGCTCGTCGAACAACATGACCTGGTCCGGACTCGGCCAGGTGACGGGCAAGCCCATCCTCGCCGACACCGGCTACGGCGCCAACGGCGTCTCGGCGGGACACGATCCGAACTGGGACTCGGCGTCCAACATCAACGCGCGTATCGCGGACGGGGTGATCTCGATCGCCCAGTACAATCCCAACGGGGGCTGGGGGAACACCATCTCGGGCATCCGCAGCCAGCTGAGCACGCCGAAGTCCTGTCCTTGATGGCGCTCGGGCGTTGGTCGTTGGGACTGTGGTTGGCCGCCGCCATCGCGGCGGGCGGATGCAGGAGCCAGGACAAGCCCGCGCGGAGAAGCACGCTCGACTTCGCCCCCCCGAGGCTCGATTTGGGTGTGCTCGTAGAAAACCGGCCAGTTCGCTCGAACGTCGATTTGCACAATCCCGGTGCTCGGGAGGTGCCAATCCGTCAGGTTTCGTCGAGCGCGCGCTGCGAGTGGCACGGGATCCCCGCGACCCTCGCCCCACGCACGACGGCGCGTCTGTCGGTCGTCTGCCAGTCGGATCTCTTGGGACCCTTCGAGGAGTCACTGACCGTGCTGGATGTGGCCCAAGGGGGTGCGCTGGCGACGTTACAGATCGACGGCAAGGTCGAGCCACTCATCGGATTCGACACGGCGCACGTGGATCTGAGACCCGAGTTCGGTCAAACGGTGTCGGCCGATGCCCACCTGATAGGCACGCAGGCGGCCGCTGCCTCCCCGAGGGTGACGAGCACAGGCGGAGATCTCGTGACGGCTGTGTTGCTCCCCAGCGATGGGGGAAATCCGCAAGGAGTTCGGGTGTCGTGCCAGGGCCGGCGCGTGGGTATGCACGCGGGCAGCACGGTGGTGGACACCGGTGTCGCGGCTCGGCCCACGCTCACCCTCTCGTGGGGATGCCGGGTGCCGGCGACGCTCGAGGTGGATCCTTCCACCCCCTACTTCAACCTGCGCGCCAGCGGAGACCGTGCGATGCAGATTCGCGTCCGCAGCAGCCAGCCCGGTTTCCTGGTGAAGGCCGCGCGCATCGTCGAAGGACCATTCCGCGCGACCTTGGAGAAGCCGACCCCGGACGGAAGCACGCCCATCACCATTCGCGTGGACAACGACGCGATCCCCGATGACGCTCGCAGCGCGACCGGGAAGCTCTTGATCGAGAGCAACGATCAGCGGGAGCCGCGCCGAGAGGTGCCACTGTTCGGTTTCGGCAAGGTCAACAAGGTCGCCGTCCCCGCGGCATCCCCATAGCCCGCCCTCCCCTGCCCGCATCCCCCGCCGCGTCTCGCTCGCCATCAAGCCTCGCGCCGCTTGGGCTCGAAGTCCCGCTGGTAGATGCGCAAAAGCGCGAGCAGGAGCGCCGTGACCAGCGGGCCAAGCAGAAGACCCACCCCGCCGAACGCCGCCAGCCCACCGATGAGCGAGAAGAATACGACGGCGCCGTTCATCTGCATCCCGACCTTGATGAGCAAGGGCTTGATCAGGTTGTCCACCAGCGACACGATGGTCAGTGCCCAGATCGCCAGGAACAAGGCGGCGTACGGATGTCCGGTGAGCAGGCTCAACAGCGCCACGGCCAAGCAAGCCGTGCCCGCCCCGACCGCCGGAATGAACGCGACGAAGAAGGTCACGCCGGTGAAGAAGATAGGATGTGGGACCTTGGCGAAGAGGTATCCGATCAACGCGGCGACCGCTTGCACCCCGGCCGTGATGAGGGTGGAGAGGATGACCGCGTACGAGACACGCTTGAACTCGGCCAGGAGCTCTGCGGTCTGTCCCGGCTTCAAAGGTGACAGCCGGTCCAGCCATGCCACCAGCTCGTCGCCTTGGAGCAAGAGAAAGTACAGGGCGATGAGCATCATCGCGGCCTGGAACACGAACTGCCCAGCCACCGACAGCGTGGCCCCGACGGCGGCGGCCGCGTCGCCTCCCCGGGTGCGGACCTCCCGCACCACGCTCTTGCTCAGCTCGGCGCTGCTGCTCGGGACCTTCTCGACGAGACGGCCGGCTGGCTCTTCGAGCCAGTCGGGCAAGCGTTCGACCAAGCCTTCGATGCCCTCGTTGTGGAGCGTGTTCGTGACGAAGGATACGCCCTTGCTGACCTCGCCGATGGCGAAGGCCGAGAACGCAACGGTCGGCCCGAGGAGGAGCACGATGACACCCAGGACGAAGGTCGCAGCGGAGAGCGACCTGCGGCCGCCCAGCCAACGGGTCAATCGGCGATGGGCTGGCCACAGCACGCCCGCGAGCGCCGCCGCGAGGAACAAAGCACTGGCGAGCGGCCGGGCTATCAAAGCGAAGAGCACCAGGGCCGCGGCCAACAAGAGAAAGAAGAACCGACGCGCAGACTGTCCTGCCGACATGAGATTGAAGCTACCGGACGTACGCCCGGAATCCAGCAAGGCTTGCAAGATGTGGTGGTTACACGACGGTTACCGCCAGAACCATGGGGGTGGCACGTGCCCGCGAAAGCCCCTCGCCGCGGCCGCCTCCGGACCGCGAAAGCCACAGGCGGCCACGCGCTTCGGCGCTCAGGGCTTCGTCCCGTCGGCAGGAGAGCTGCCGCCGTCCGAATCCTGGTGCTCCCCGCCCTGGCTCTGCTTCCACAACTTCATCACACACTCCACGACCGGAGCCGTACCCGACGCCTTCGACACGAACGCGTCGGGCTTGACCTCGGCCAAGCGCGACTCGAGCTCCTCGCCGGTGGTGCCCGACACGAGGATCACGAGGACCGGACGCGGGCGAGACAGCACGCGGAAGTTGCGGCACAGGACCCCCACGTCCAGCGCTGGCATGTGGACGTCGCTGATCAGGATGCTTGGCATGAAAGTCGTGATCTCGGCGAGCGCGTCGGCCATGGTCGCGGTCGATCGCACGAGGAACCCCTGCAGCGCGAACGCCTTCGAGATCGCCGCGCCCGCCACCCGACTGTCATCGACGACCAGCAGCCTGCGAGCCATCTGCGCGCTCGCCTCCTCGGCCTGCATGGGATGTTCGGCGTCGGCCGCCAAGGCGAGCAGGAGCACCTGCCCCAGCTCCGTGAGCGCCCGCACCGCGTGGAGGTGAGACTCATTGCTCGGTGCGAGAAGCACCTCGCGGAGCGCATCCTCCGCCTGCCCAGTGGCACGCTTGATGTCCCGCCGCTGAAGCTGAGTCGCATCCTGACCAACAATGCGGATCTCGTCGAGAGACCGCTCGACCGCCTGCGCTGTCGGGGAGTGCATCACCAACAGCGCCTGGGCGACCTGCCGCAACCCGGACTCGAATAGGTAAGAGCTCATGCTGTCCATTCCCCCCAGGGGTGTTGGCGCATTGCCCTGCGCCGTCCCAGCCTGTGGGATCGACAAGTTCGGCCACAACTTGAGTTGCGGCGATGGGTGGCCCCCGGCGACCACGCTTGTCCGGGTGCCGGCGGGCGACCTATAACCGAGCCATGCTCGACTTCTCCTACCACCGCCGCACGCGCCTTCACTTCGGCAAGAGCTCGATCGCCAAGCTCGCCGACGAGTTGCCCCGCTTTGGCGCCAAGGTCTTGCTGGTCACGGGCGGCGGGAGCGTCCGCAAGTCGGACCTGTATGGCAGGGTGTTGGCCGCGCTGGGCAAGGCCGGCAAGACCGTGTTCGAGGTCAGCGGAATCCGGCCGAACCCGCGCGTCGAGAGCGTGCGCGAAGGGATCGAGATCTGCAAGCGGGAGGGCGTCCACCTCGTGCTCGGCGTGGGGGGCGGTAGCACCATCGACGCGGCCAAGGGCATCGCGGCCGGTGCGCTCCACCCAGGCGACGTGTGGGACCTCTACCAGCACAAAGCCCCGTGCACCGACGCCCTGCCCATCGGCTGTGTCCTCACCCTCGCCGCGACCGGAACCGAGATGAACGGCAACTCGGTGGTCACGAACCTCGACACTGGCGAGAAGCTCGGCCTGGTGACCCCGTACGCGCTTCAGCCGAGCTTCTCGATTCTGGACCCCAGCACCACCTTCACCGTGCCGCCCGACCACACCATCAACGGCTGCATCGACATCATCGCGCACGTCTTCGAGCAGTACTTCAGCCAGACCGCGGAGACGCCGCTGCAGGACCGCATGGCCGAAGCCGTGCTGCTGACCATCATCGAGAACGCGCGCAAGGTACGCAAGATGCCCGGCGACTACGACACGCGCGCCAACATCATGTGGTGCGGAACCATCGCCCTGAACGACCTCCTCGGCCTCGGCAAGGCGGGCGATTGGGCAAGCCACGCCATCGAGCACGAGCTCTCCGCCGCGTACGACATCGCCCACGGCGCGGGCCTCGCCATCGTGGTGCCGCAATGGATGAAGAACGTCCTTTCCGCGGGCGTCGGCAAGTTCGAGCAGTACGCCCGCCGCGTGTGGGGCGTGACCACGCCGTTCCCGCGCGCGGCCGCGCTCGAAGGCATCGAGAAGACCAAGACCCTGTTCAAGGACCTGGGCGCCCCCACGACCCTGCGAGAGGTGGGCATCGGCCCCGACCGCATCGCCGAGCTGGCCAAGAAGGCCACGCGCCACGGCACGATCGGTGCCTACAAGAAGCTCGACGCCGCCGATGTCGAGGCGATCCTCAAAGAGAGCTTGTGAGGGGCGGTCTGGCCATCCCCTCTGGCGCGAAGACTCAGATGCAGAAGGCCGCCTCGCAGTAGCCCTTGGAGCACGCCAGACCGCTCGATACACAATCGGAAAGGTTGGTACAGGGCTGCGCGCACACGGCGGCCTTCTGGATGCACCCGCCCCCGCCCCCGCAGCCAAGGCAAATGACCCGCTCGACGCGCCCGTCTGGACAGGCGTGCTCGCCCGGCATGCCAAGGCAGCGCAAGAGGCACTCCTCGATGGTGGAGAAGCGGTTGTCGTTGCCGCCGCAGCCGCCGTAGCTAGCGAGCTCGCACGCGCCGTCGATGAAGGCATACACGCGCATGGCTCCGTCGCAGGGCCCGGTGTCGAAGGGCAAGCGACAGCGTGCCTCGGGCGCCGCCGGGACGAAGCAATGTCCCCGCGTGCGATCGCACGACGCCTGTGCTCGGGTGCACTCCGCGTCGGTCGAGCAGGCACAGAAATCGACCGGAACGCAGGGCCCGTAGCAGCCGCCCGACGTAGACCGCCCATACCCGACCGGACACGGCCCGGGCTCGATCATCTTGCAGGTCACGACTCCATCGCAGACCACGCGAACAGGCGAGCATCGCTTGCCGCCATCGCTCGGAACGCACTCGAAGCCGGTCGGGCACTCGGCGCTGGTCGCGCACTCGGTCTCGGACTCCACGCAGATCGAAACCGGATCGGGTCCCTGGTAGGTGCGCGGATCCGGCAGGCAGGAAAAACCGTCGGGACAGGGAGCAGGCACGGCCGGCCCCGCGCACAGAGGAACCGGTCTACGTGGAGCGCAATAACCCGTGCATCCCGTCGTGGTGTCGGGCAAGCAGGAGTCGCTGCTCGTGTCGACGCAAGACATGGCCTCGCCACACCCGGTCCCATCGCTGCTGTTGCAGGGCTGCGGGGCCGCCGAGGTCCCGCCGGTGCCCGACGCTCCGCCGCTACCCGGGGCACCACCAGTGGCCGGGGCTCCGCCAGCGCTCGGGACTCCGCCAGCGCTCGGGGCTCCGCCAGCGCTCGGGGCTCCGCCGCTGCTCGGGGCTCCGCCCGTGCTCGGGGCTCCGCCCGTGCCCGGGGCTGCGCCCGTGCCCACGTGACTTCCGTCCACGGCGGAATACCCGCCGGCCGCCGCGCCCGCGGCGCCGATGCCGCCGCTGCCGACCGAGCCGCCCTTGCCGTGGGCGCCGCCGCTCGCCACACTGCCTCCGACCGCCGTGATGCCGCCCGCGCCTCCGGTGCCAGGCCGACCCGCCTTGTACGGACTCCCGCCACAGGCGACCAACAAGACGCCTGCCCAAAGACACGTCGCTTTGCTTCGCATCGCTGACCTCCTTCGCGCAACACCATCTTGGCTTGGGAGTCGAGTCGGCGGCAACGCGTATCTTGCGGCAGCCAGGATCCGAACGCGTCAGTCCCGACGCGCAGCGTGCCCTACCCCTCGCTTCCTTCGGGCACGGCCACGGCGGGATGCACCCGGACCTGCCTGATGCTCCGGGGGGTGACGTCGACGATCTCGAGCACGACGCCGCCGGGGACCGCGATCTTCTCGCCGACGGTGGGGATCTTCCTGGCGTAGGCCAGGCACAAGCCAGCGAGCGTGCTCCAGTCCCCATCCTCTGGCAGATCGAGCCCGAGCTCGCGGTTGACGTCTCGGATGGGCGCGTTCCCCGCCACTGTCGCCGAGCCGTCGTCGTGGCGCTTGATGGCCGCGGGGGCCGACTGGTCGTGCTCGCTGAAGATGTCGCCGACCAGCTCTTCGAGCAGATCCTCCATGGTGACGATCCCCGACATTCCTCCCTGCTCGTCCACCACGATCGCGAACGGGGTGTGACGCCTGCGCATCTCTTGCAGCAAGTCCATGGCCTTGATCGATTCCGGCACGAAGAACGGCGGTCGCATCAGGTCTTCGAGGATGATGAGGCCTTGCTCCCAGGCGAGCGCGAGCAGATCCTTGACGCTGACGTAGCCGACGACGTTGTCGACCCGGTCTTCGTACACGGGCAGCCTGGAATACAGGTTCTCGAGCAGGATCGCGCGAATCTGTTCGGCGGACGCGTGGCGCGGCAGCATCACCACTTCTCCGCGGGGGATCATGACGTCTGCGGCGGTCAGCTCGGGCAGATCGAGGGCGCGGGAAGCGATCTCGCCGGCATCGGGGTGGACAGTCCCAGCCTTCGCCGCCTCACTGACCAGCGCCTGCAGATCCGCCGCCGAGTGACGGGTTTCGGCGAACGTCGTTCGATCCCCGAACGGTCTCAACAGCAGGTTGGAGCTCGCGGTGAGGATCCATACGAACGGCCGCGTGATCCACGAGAGGGCCAGCAGAAGGCGACCGACCAACAGCGCGAAGGTCTCGGCCTTGCGAAGCGCCAGGCTCTTGGGAACGAGCTCACCCACCACGATGGACATGAAGGAGACGCCGGCGATGACGATGCCGAGGGCAATATCGTCCGCATGCTCGGGAGAGATGCGGGCCAGGATGGGCGAGATCCGGGTGGCGATCGAGCGCCCGCCGAGCGCGGCAGCGGTCGCGCCGACGACCGTGATGCCCACCTGCACGGTCGCCAAGAAGCGCTCGGGGTTCGCACGCAACGCCAGCACCGCGCGAGCGCTCTTGCGCCCCTTCTCGGCGAGCTCGCGCAGACGGATCTCTTGCAGAGCGATGATGGCGATCTCGGCCCCCGCGAAGAACGCGTTCGCCAGGATCAGGGCAAAGATGACTATGAGCTCGATCAACATCCCGGGGCCCTCCATTCGAGCCCCAGAGTGATCCCTACCCCAGTTCGAAGCATCGGGCCAGATCGTGTCATCGCTCTCGCGAGAGGTTGTTTGACCCCAAAGGATACCCAGTCATACTGCCAGCATGGAGACGGCGGGTGCCATTCGTGACGATGTCCTCGAGGCAAAGGCCCCCGCCCGACCTCGGAGAGACTGGTGACGTCCGATGAATCGCCCGACAGCGTCCGCGCCGAAAATGCGCGACTCGCGCGCGAGAACAAGGAGTTGCGGCGACGACTCGACGAGGCACATCGCGCAGAGCAGAAGCTCAGCCCCGGGCGCGCAGACTCGTTCGATAGCGGGGTAGACGGACAAGCACCTCGCGGCGACGCCCTGACCGAGGTCGAAGCGGGGGATCGGATGCTCGCCCCTTTGATGGCCAACGTTCCCGAGGGCATCTCGGTGTGCGACGCGAGCGGCAGAATCCGAATGGTCAGCCAGCATGGCGAGGACATCCTCGGTCGACTGCACGTGGGAACGAACCTCGAAGAGATCGCTCGTGAGCGGACGATCTACCACCCGGATGGACAGTCGAGGATGCCGTTGGACGAGGTCCCGCTCAATCGGGCGCTGCGGGGCGAGATCGTCCGAGACGTGGAGCTGGTACAGGTCAACGCCCACGGCCGCAAGGTCCCGTTGCTCTGCAATGCCTCGCCGATCCGCGACGCAGAGGGAGCCATCGTCGGCGCCGTGGCGGGCTGGCGTGATATCTCCGAGCGCAAGCAAGCGGAGGAGGACCTGCGCGCGAGCGAGCAGAAATATCGCGACCTCTTCAATGGGATGATCGAGGGGTACGCCGTCCACGAAGTGATCTGCGATGCGGAGGGAACCCCCGTCGACTTCCGGTTCCTGGAGCTGAACCCGGCGTTCGAGCGGCTGACCGGGTTGGGTCGCGATGTCATCGGCAAGACCCACAACGAGATCCTGCCCGACGACGACCCGAAGTGGGTGCAGATCTACGGCAAGGTCGCCATGACCGGCGAACCGGTCCGATTCGAAAACTACTCTCCCCCGCTCAAGCGCCACTACGAGGTCGCCGCGTTCCGAACCGCGCCGGGCCATTTCGCGACGCTCTTCCAGGACATCACCGACCGCAAGCGTGTCGAGCAGGCGCTCAGGGACAGCGAACGCCTGTACCGGGCCATCGGAGAGACTATCGACTACGGCGTCTGGGTCTGCGCCCCCGACGGACGCAACATCTACGCGAGCGACGCCTTCTTGAAGCTGGTCGGGTTCACGCAAGAACGATGCTCCGACTTCGGTTGGGGCGACGTGCTCCACCCCGACGACGCCGAGCCGACGCTCGCGGCCTGGAAAGAGTGCATCCGGACCGAGGGAACCTGGGACATCGAACACCGCTACCTGGGTGTCGACGGCCAATGGCACCCCATCTTGGCGCGCGGGGTGCCTGTGCGGAACGAACAGGGCAAGATCACCTGCTGGGCAGGGATCAACCTGGACATCAGCCGACTCAAGCAGACCGAGGAGGCTCTTCGCGAGGCTGACCGACGCAAGAACGACTTCCTGGCCGTGCTCTCGCACGAGCTTCGCAACCCGCTCGCTCCCATCAGCAACAGTCTCCACATCCTCGATCGCGTACCGCCCGGTAGCCCGCAAGCCCAGCGGGCGAAACAGGTGATCGAGCGCCAGGTTGGACACCTCACGCGCTTGGTGGACGATCTCTTGGACGTCACCCGCATCACCCGCGGCAAGGTCCGGCTCAAGAAAGAGTCGCTCGAGCTCGGCGATCTGCTGCGCCGGACCTGTGAGGACCACCGCTGGCAGTTCGCCGAGTGCGGGGTCGACCTGGAGGTGTCCCTCGCGAGCCGCCCCATGTGGGTCGATGCCGACGCCACCCGGGTGGCGCAGGCGATTGGCAACCTGCTGCATAATGCCACGAAGTTCACCCCCAAGGGCGGGCGCGTGCGCCTGTCGCTCGAGCAGGACGACGAGGGCAAGCAGGCCGTGATCCGCGTGCGCGACACGGGCTTCGGAATGCCGCCCGAGGTGGTGCGCGGTCTGTTCCAGCCGTTCGCGCAGGCGCACCAGACGCTGGAGCGCAGCCAGGGCGGGCTGGGGTTGGGGCTGTCGCTGGTCCGAGGACTGGTCGAGTTGCACGGCGGGAGCGTGGAGGCCCACAGCGAGGGGCTGGGCAAGGGAGCGGAGTTCACCGTCCGGCTGCCGCTCCGTGCGGGCTCCGCGGTTGGCCCTGCACTCGGAGCCGAGCGCCCTGGGGCGACACCTCGGCGTGTGCTCATCATCGAGGACAACCTCGACGCAGCCGAGAGCCTACGCGACGCGCTCGCGCTTGGAGGACACGAGATCCAGGTCGCCCACGCGGCCGAGCCGGGGTTGGCGCTGGCTCGGACATTCATGCCCGAGGTGATCCTTTGCGACATCGGCTTGCCGGGCATGGATGGTTACGCGATAGCGCAGGCCGTGCGATCGGATCCCGTGCTCCGCTCGACCTTCATGGTGGCCCTGACCGGATACACCCTGCCGGAGGACGTGGCACGGGCGACCCAGGCGGGCTTCGACGAGCATCTCGCCAAACCTCCGAACCTGGCGAGGGTCGAGCAGATCTTCGCGAAGGTCGACGCGGATCGGCCAGGGCGCAGGTGAGCTGCGGAAGTGGCCTAGTAAAGTCCGATCAGGAGCGCGGTCACCGCATAGACGGGCGATAGGACGAGCACTGCCGCCACGGCGTATCCGCCGAAGCTGGGCATCTTGTAGCCCGAGGACTCGGCCATGGACTTGACCATGAAGTTCGGTCCATTTCCGATATAGGTGTTGGCCCCCATCAGGACCGAGCCCGCGCTGATCGCCGCGAGCAAGCTGGCAGGAACCGAGACCACGTCGACTGCGAGTCCCATGGACGCGGCGGTACTCTGAGCCGTGGTCAGGAACGTGAGGTAGGTCGGGGCATTGTCGAGCACGCTCGACAGCACGCCGGACACGAGGAAGAAGTGCCACGGCGCGGACAGCCCCAAGGCCGGACCGCGCTGTTCGAGCAACACCAGAGCCGGCGTCATGGTGACGAAGATGCCGGCGAACAAGATGGCGACTTCGGCGATGGGAGCGAAGGTGAAGTCGTTCATCTTCCGCGCATGCCTGTCCCCGACGAACAGAGACGCGATGGCCGACGCGACCATCACCGCCTCCCGAGCCGGACTCGGAAGAAACACCGAAAGCACGATGACCCCGAGCCACACCAGGTTGCTTCGCCCCCGGATCTGGAGCGGCCGATACTGCAAGCGGTCATTCGCCAGGTCGGCAGCGCTCTCGCGCGCATAGGCCCGGCGGTCGACCCAGTAGAACGCTGCCAAGAGGTAGCCGACCGCCAACAGCCAGATTGGAAACAGCCGCAAGGTCCATGCGAAGGGAACCCCGCGCAGAAAGCCAAGGAAGAGCGGTGGGTCGCCAAGCGGGGTGAGGAGCCCACCCGCGTTGGAGACCGTCAGGATGAAGAAGAACGGGATGTGGCGCGTGTGTCGGCGCTCGGAGTTGGTTCTGAGCAACAGCCGAATCAGCAACATGCTCGCCCCGGTGGTGCCGAGGAGGTTGGCCAACACCGAACCCAGCCCGAGAATGGCGGTGTTGGTACGCGGCGTGGCCCGGAGGTCGCCCGCGACGTGGATTCCGCCGGCCGCCACGAACAGCGAGCCGAGCAGGCATAGAAAGGAGGCATACTCGTGGGCGGTATGAAGCAACAGGCCGGGTCGCGAAAGGAGCAGCCAGGCCGCGACAGGCAAGGCCAGAAGGGCGGAAAACACCGCCTTGTTGCGGTTTCGCTCCCATAGGTGGGGCGCCACCAGCGGCAGAATCGCGATGCCCGCAAGCGTCACGACGAACGGAATCACGGCGACGAGCGGCGGGGACTGCGTGTGCATGGTTGTTGTCGACGGTCTATCACCCCCGTGACCTGGGCTGCGTTACCAGCCGGTTAGAACTCGGGTGAATATGGAAGGGACCGTCCCCCTCGACGAACGCCCCGGAAGGGCGTGATGGTGGCGGATCTCGGACTCGAACCGAGGACCCGGCGCGTATGAAACGCCTGCTCTGACCAGCTGAGCTAACCCGCCAGATTGTCATTCGCCGCAGTGCCGGTTTTGCCTGCCCAGCGGCGGAGGGCGATCTTGCTTGCGGCGAGACGTCTGTCAAGAGCGGAGAGTGACAAAGCGACATTTCCGCATAATCTGAGGGTCGTCCTTGACTGGCCCCCTTGCCTTGGATAGAAGCCCGCGAAGATATGCGCTTATACGCTGGCAAGATTCCAAGCATCGCCTCCGAGATCGTCAAAGCTCTGGTGGACGGGGAGGATCTGGCGGTCCTGGACCGTGGCGAGGCCGAGCTCGACGTTCAGGCCGTCATGAAGGAATACCTTCGCCTCGAGCGGGAATGCACCGACAAGGCCAAGGACCTTCTGCAGAAGCGCAACCTGCCCTACGAGCACTTCGGCAAGATCAAACGCCAGGTCGCCAACGAGAAGGGCTTCAGCTTCGGGGAAGAGGGACTCGAGTGGATGACGAATCAAATCATCGAGTCGTTCATGCAGTCGCCGCACATCGAGGAGGTCTTCGCGGAGGACACGGTCCTGCGCAAGAAGATGGGCGACATCCTCAAGAAGCACATGCACGTCGACGACGAGATCGACGCCGAGGTTCGCCGCCGTATCAGGAACCTCGAAGAAGGCACCGCCACCTGGGAAGTGGAGTACCAGAAGGCGCTCGACCTGATTAAGAAGAACCGCCACCTCGGCGAGTGAGCGCGGGAGCCGAAGCCCCGAGGGCTGGCGCCGTCCCCTCGGTTGGCTGTTCCCTTCTCGGCTAGCGGCCGCCTGCCACGGGCTCGACGGGCTTGCGCACGACGACGCCTGGGGTCTGTCGCGGCTCGGGCGGTCGACGCTGGCCCTGCTGGGGCCGTTGCTGCTGAGGACCGGCTTGCGGACGTTGTTGGCGGTTGCGAGCGAAGGAGACGACCTGCCGGACCAGCCGCTCGATGGTGAAGCCGACGTCGGACAGGCGGGCTTCGTCGTACATGAACGCCGGGGTCGAGACCACGCGGTTCTTCTCGTCGACCAGGATCTCGCGCAACGGGCACGGGCGCACGTCGGCGCCCATGATGGCGGCGTGCTTGGCCTCCTCGCAGGCCTTGGTGCCGAAGGTGATGCGCACGCCGGCCGCGGGCCCCAAGACCCTGGCCGCCAGGATCGGCGAGACGCAGATGAACCCCATCGGTCGCTTGCGGGTCAGCATGCCCTTGAGCAGCCGGGTGACTTCGGGATGGATCTCGCAGACGACGCCCTTTTCGGCGTAGTTCGACAGCACGGACGTGACCCCTGCCCCGCCCGGAAAGATGAGCGCGTCGATGTCGGTGTCCTTCACGGTCGCGATATCCCGGATGCGCCCTCGCGCGATGCGCGCCGCCTCGGACATGGCCTTGCGCGGGCTGGCCTGCCCATCCGGTTGGTTCGAGACGTGGTCGACCACCCGGGGCTGGACCACGTCGGGCGCCATGATGACGGCCCGTCCTCCGGCCCGCTCGATCCAGTACAAGGTCAGGACCGCTTCGTTGATCTCGGAGCCGTCTTCGGATCCGCAGCCGGACAGGACCACTCCCACGCGGGTTGCCATGGGTGAAGGGCTATCAGAAAAGATGGTCCAGCGCCAACTCTCGGGCACCGAGGCAAGCAAGGGAGCCGGCGGGCCGTCTACCGATCGACCACCTCGGCCGCCGCTGTCGCCGCCAGCTCAGCTTGCATGAACGCCGGGTACGTACCCTCGGCGATCGCCTTGCGGGCGCCTCGGACGAGGTTCAAGTAGTACTGGAGGTTGTGCAAGGTAGCCAATCGGTAATACAGAATTTCCTTCGCCCTGAAGAGATGCGACAGGTAGGCCCGACTGTAGCGACGGCAGGCCTCGCAGGCGCAGTTCTCGTCGAGCGGACGGCGGTCGTCACGGTGGCCGGTGTTGGCGATGTTGAGGTGGCCGCCGGGTACGAAGAGATGCCCGTTGCGCGCATTGCGGGTGGGCATCACGCAATCGAACATGTCGATGCCCGAGGCGATGCCCACCAAGAGATCCTGCGGTCGACCGACCCCCATGAGATAGCGGGGACGATCCGGCGGCATGGCGGGCGCCACCTGCCCCACCACCTCGTGCATGACCTCGGGTGGCTCGCCCACCGACAGACCACCGAGCGCCACACCCTCGAACGGTAGCGCGGCGATCTCGGCCAAATGGCTTCGGCGCATGGGGATGCTGGTGCCGCCCTGGACGATGCCGAAACGAAGCTGGCCGGGTGCCCTGGGCGCCGCTGCGCAACGGGCGGCCCAACGGGTGGTCCGCTCCATGGCCTTCACCCAGACCGCGGGCTCGGCGTCGGCGGGCGGGCACTCGTCGAAGGCCATGGCGATGTCGCTGCCGAGGGCGGCCTGTATCGCCATGGCGGATTCGGGGGTCAGCCGCTGGCTGCTGCCGTCCACGTGGGACTGGAAGGTCACGCCGTCCTCGTCGATGGTGCGTCGGCCTTGCTGGCTGAACACCTGGAAGCCGCCCGAGTCGGTGAGGATGGCGCCCGACCAAGACATGAAGCGATGGAGCCCGCCCTGCCCTGCGATCAGCGCGTGTCCCGGCCGCATCGCCAGGTGGTAGGTGTTGCCGAGGATGATCTGCGCGCCCAGGGCCTCGAGGTCGCCCGACGACAGCGACTTCACCGTGGCCTGCGTGCCGACCGGCATGAACACCGGCGTCTCGATGGTGCCGTGGACCGTGGACAGAAGCCCCGCTCGCGCCTGCCCGCAGGACGCCGTGACCTGAAAATGCTCGCTCATGTGGGAAGTGGTCCTGGCCTTATGAACATGGCATCGCCATAGCTGTAGAAACGATAGCCGTGGTCGATGGCCTCACGATAGGCCGAAAGCACGCGCTCGCGTCCGGCGAAGGCCGTCACCAGCATGAGGAGCGACGACTTCGGCAGGTGGAAGTTGGTCACCAGATCGGTGACGATCCGAAAATCTTCCGGGCGAAGAATCATCAAGTCGGTGCTGCCCTGTCCGGCCTCGATGGCGCCCCGACGGGCCAGCGTTTCGAGCGTGCGCACCACCGTGGTGCCGACGGCGACGATGGGGCGGCCTTCGGCCTGCGCTCGCCGGATGGCGTCGGCAGCCTGCTCGCCAACCTCGAAGCGCTCCGCGTCCAGGTGATGCTGCGTCGGATCCTGGGTCTCCACGGGTCGGAAGGTGCCGGGCCCCACGTGCAGCGTCACTCGGGCGACCTCGTGTCCGTCGGCCTGGATTTGGTCGAGCAGCGCTGGGGTGAAGTGCAGTCCGGCCGTGGGCGCCGCGACCGCGCCCGGCGCGCGCGCGTACACGGTCTGGTAGCGGACCTTGTCGTCGATGGCCGGCGCGGAGGCCAGCTGGCGCCTGGCGGCCTCGATGTAGGGCGGCAGGGGGATGTTGCCGATCTGGTCGATGGCGGAAAGCAACCCGCCCTTCCCCTGTCCGGAAAACCGGACCACTGCGTTTCCGCGCTCGCCACGCTCGCAAACCTCGGCGCCGAGTGGTGCATCGAAACCGAGCGGGGTTCCGATTGGGCAATGCCCGAGCCCTCTCAGCAACACCCGCCAACACTCGACCCAATCGGCACCACCTTCGCGAGGTAGCCCGCAAACATGCCCCGACGCTCGCTCGACCAAGAAGACCTCGATGCGACCGCCGGTCGGCTTGCGCGCATGCAGGCGCGCCGGGATGACCCGAGTGTCGTTCAGGACCAGCAAGGAGCGCGGGCGCAGAAAGCTGGGAAACGCAGAAAAAAATCCGTGATTGCGCCTGCCGTCATCTTTGCTAAGAATCAGCAGTCGCGACCCGTCGCGGTCCGGCAGCGGATGTGTGGCTATGCGGCCATCGGGCAGGTCGTAGTCGAAATCTTCGGTTAGCAGGAACCCCTCTTTTCTTTGTGGCCAGCATGCCTTCTGCGAGAACAAAATCAAGCGCCCGAAAGCACGAAGGAGCGGACCGTCCCGATGGAGCCGCCTCTGAGTTCGTCATCAAGAACGTCAGAGAGTTCCACGCGGGCTACCAACCCTCGGGCGGTCACGGTGGTGTGTTCTGCCCGACCCGCAGCAAGCTGCAAGTCGGCGACTTGGTCTCGGTGAAGGTCCGACTGGGCCGGCGACAGCCACCCATGGTGATCTACGGGCACGTGGCATGGCGCCGTCCAGGTCGACACCTGCTGAAGATCCGCGCGGGCATCGGCGTCGAGTTCCTGCCGGGCGAGCAAGCCAAGTGCGAGTACCTCTTGGAGATGGCGAGCTCGGGCGCGAGCACGCACAGCCGCCGCCGCCACGAGCGCATCCCCGTGGACCTGCCCATCACCTGGCATCCCGTCGGCAGCAACGAAGGACTGAAGGGCAAGCTGCGCGACGTCGGCCGCGGTGGCGCCTTCATCCTGTCGCCCGCGACGGTACCCTACGAATCGCAGGTGGTGCTCGAGATCGCCCCGCCCGGCGCCGAGGTCCCCATGGCCTTCATCGGCCGCGTGGCCTGGACCGGAAAGACCGGCGCCGAGAACGTCTTCGGCATCGAGTGGCGCGCCCGGGACGCGGGCGGCGGTCGCCGCATCAAAGAGCTGGTCCGCCGCCTGACCAACTCCGGCCACCTGGCCCACCTGCCCTAGCAGCTGTCCGACAGACTCGGCCTGGGCCGGATTTCCGTGCCTACCAGATCAGATCGAGCGCATACAGCGACCCACTGTTCGCCAGCACGTACAGCGCCCTGCCCACCTTGTCCACCACCGGCGCCGCGCACATCCCTCGTGCGGGGTCGAAGATCTGCAGAAGCTTTCCCGTGTCCCGCTCGAGGACGAACAGCCCTTCGCGGCTCCCGCTGAACACCAGGTAGGGCCCCACCTCGATTGGCGCCGTGAGATCCCCGGCGTTCGGCAGGCCCTGTCGCCACAGGATGTTCCCCTCGGTGCTGACCGCCGTCAGCCCCGCCCGAGAAGACACGGCGTAAAGGTTGGCGGCCCCCTGGGTCAGGGCGCTGGTCCCCTCGAGGAAGGTGTGCCACACGACCTCGCCATCGTTCGGCCGCAGCCCGTAAAGGCCACCCGAGAACGAAGCGGCGAACAACTTGCCTCGCCAGACGATGGGACTCGTGTCCACATCGACGAACTGCTCGGACGCCGCAGCCAGGGAACGCGACCAGATCACGTCCCCGCTGTCGGCCTGCAACGCCACCAGATACCCGTCGCTGAAGCCGGCGTAGACCAAGTGACCATCTTGGCGAGGAACCGCGTAACCATGGATGGTGAAGCCCTCGGGCTTCTCACGGTCGTACTGCCAGCGTGTCTTGCCGTCCGCCGGATCGATGGCGAACACGCGGTCGGCGGCGGTGGCCAGAAAGAGGCTGTCGGTGCCAATCTCGGGGGGCCGGTCGACCGGACCTTTGAACTTGTTCGACCAGCGAATCTTGCCGGTGCCGGGCTCGACGGCGTAAAGGATCCCGTCGTCGCTGCCCACGTAGACCTGATCCCGTTGCTTGTCGTAGCGGGCTTCGCCGTCGACACCGCCGGTGACGGGGGTGTTCCAAACGACGGCTCCCGAGCCCACGTCCACCGAGACGATGGAGCCGCCCCGCGATCCGAGGACGAGGCGTGTTCCCACGAGCGCGGGCGTGGCGCACTCCTCGGGGTGACCTTCGGTGGGTGGGTAGGCGTGGATCTTGGTCTGCCAGCGCATCCGGGCCACGCCGGCAGGATAGTCGTGCCGCTCCACCGAATCCCGCCGCACGGTCGACGTCGAGCAAGACGCCACGAGCAACGCGGACAGAAACCAACCGGTCAGCCGGCCGGCGCCTGCGCGTGGGCTTTCGATACTCGCGTCCGCGAGGCGCCTTACCACGGGCTATTTCTCGGTGAGCAGGGCCAGGCGATCGTCGATCTGCGAACGCAACGACGTCTTTGGAACCTTGTCCAGGATCTCGCGCAGGACCTTCTCGGCGTCCTTGCCTTTGCCCTGCTTCTCCAGAATGCGAGCCTTGGCATAGAGCGCCCGGTCCAGATAGAACTTCGACCCAGCCTGGGACGCGTCGGCCAACGCGCTCACGCCCTGGAGGGCCTCGTCGAGCTTTCCCTCGGCCTCACGAGCGACCGCGACACCCTCCAGCTGGATCAGCTTCAGATCCGGGTTGGTCTCGCTCGCCGCCAAGCTCTGGAAGATCGTCGCGGCCTCGGCCGCGTTGCCGAGCACGAGCAGCCGGCTGGCCTTGCCGAACAAGACCTTGCGCCCGAGAGCGCCGTTGCCGAACTGGGCCAGGAAGGCGTCCGCCTCTTTGTTGGCGGCCTCCAGGCGCTCTTTCTCGGTCTTGAAGTGCGGCAAGCCGTCATCTTCTGGCTTGGCCTCGGGCTTGGCCGCCGCGGCGTCGTCCTTGTCGGGCGCCTTCTCGGGCAGCAGCTCGGCGTTGGCGATGCGGTCGATGCGATCGAAGGCCACCGTAGCCTTTGCGGCGGAGCCCTCGCGGTACGCCGAGATACCCCAGCCCGCGCCGGCCACAACCACCACCGCCACGAGCAGGCCGATGACCTTGCTCTTGTGCTTGGAGAGGTATTGTCCGACGTGCGTCCAGAAGCTGACGAACTCATCGGGCCGCTTAAGTTCCTTCTCGAGTGCTTTTGCCACGACCAGTGGAAATAACAGAGCATCTCCCGCGGGTCAATGCCGCTGTCCGATACAAGTGCGGGCATTTCGCATAAAGTGGCGGGTCGATGCGCTTCTGGTTCGCCTTTGCCCTCGCCTGCCTGACGCCACTGTCCGCCGCCGCCGTCGGTCAGGACGAGTCGAGTCTGCAGGCCGGCGCGGGGCTGGCGGTAGCTCTTCACGGGGATCCTCGTTCGGGCGTGGCGGCGGAGCTCCGAATCGTCCACGGGCTGACGGACGCCTGGTCGCTTCGACTCGGGCTGCAAGGCGCGGTCCTGCCGGGTGGCGACGGCACCGAGACCGGCACCATCATCAGCCAGGCCGCCGGCGTCACCTGGGCGTTCGACGTGGTCAGCTGGGTGCCTTTCATCGACCTCGGCGTCGTGGTGGCCGACGTTCGCGGCGGCGGCCAAGGGGCCAGCCAGCGGTTCGGCGGACAGGCCGGCATCGGGCTGGACTACCTGCTGTCGCGGCACACGTTCGTGTCGTTTCTGGGGCGCGTCGACTACTACCCGCTCCGTCTGGCCGGCGCGGACGCGCCGAGGGCCACCCTGCTGAGCTTGGTCCTGCACCTCGGCCGAACGTTCTGACCTTGACGTCCAGTCGCCCATGGCAGTATCGAGGGAGCGTGCGTCCATCCATCGTCGTCGCATCCCTGGTTGTGCTGATCGGAAACCACCTGGCGAGCGCGCCAGCATCGCAAGCCGCGGGTTTGGTCGCGGTCAGCGACCCCGGCGGAAGCCTGACCGTCCGGGACGGCGAGACAATCGTGGCCAGCTTCGTCCCCAAGACCGAGAGCAAGCTGCGCGGCCCGGCGACGGCTCGGCAAGCCCAGGTCTCGGGGCGCGCGGTAGTCGAGGTCAGCATTCCCTTGCTCGGCGATGGCGCACAGCGCTCCGAAGTCTGGCTCGCCGAACGCACGGGGGGCGGCACCAAGCTCATCTGGTGGGACTTCGCCGGCGCCAACGACCCCGATGGCGAGACCTCGACGGTGGTCGAGGTCGGCGAAGGCGGGATTCACGTCTACCAGACGGCGGCGCGGCTTTCGCGGTGTGATGGCGCGCCTGTGCGCTTGTCGAGCAAGACCTGGGACTTCGCGAGTCGCGCCTTCAAGACAGCCGGCCCCTCCCTGCCCCCGAAGAGCGCCACGGCCGTGCAAGCCCGTCGCGGTGGCGCGCCCGAAGGCAAGCCATTGGGTGGCTTCTTCTTCTCCGCCGCGTCGACCTCGCCGGGGGCATCGGGCGACCCGAGCCGGCTCAAGCCGCCGGCCGCTGTCAATGACGGAGATCCCGCCACGGTGTGGTCCACCGAAGGCGATGGCCGGGGACAGCTGCTGACCGCGCGTTCCAGTGGTGGCTTCGCGGTCACGGGACTGCGCCTTCTGCCCGGCGACCCGAGCACCGATCGAAGCTTCCGGACGAGTGGAAAGCCGCGCAAGCTGACCCTCATCTTCGGCAAAAATCCGACCGACGCGATCGACGTGGACCTGATCGAAGACGCCGACGCTGGCGTGGCCCGATCGAAGGTGCCGTTCTGGATCGCCCTGCCCAAGCCCGTGGCATCCGCCTGCGTGACGGTGCTCGTCCGGGAAGCGACCTCGGACAAGATTCCCACGGCCATCGCCGACCTCGAGGTGATGACCGAGCTCGACGGTCCCGAAGCCGCGGATCGGTTGATCGAGAGCCTCTCCCAGGCCAAGTCCTGCGAAGCCCGCCAGCCCTTGCTGGTCAGGCTGGGTCAGCCGGCCCTGCCCAAGGTCACCGCCGCGATCGCGAAGACGCCCGCGGGACCAGGCCGAGGCTGCCTGGTCGAAGCGCTGGATGCGTTGCTGGCTGGCGAGTCAGCCGTTCCGCCCGAGGTCGCGGAGGCCTTGACCGCCAGCATCGCGGGTGCGTCGCCCACGGAAGAGAAGATCATCCTCAAGCGTCTGCCCAGCCTGCCTTCCCCGCCGATTGCCGCGGTGGCGACCATTCTGTTGGACTCGAAACGTCCAGAGGCCGACCGGCTGCGCGCCGGCCGGGTCCTCGCGGCGATCTCGAGCGAAGAAGCGAGCAAGGCGGTGCTCTCCGCGGTCGGACAGGGCGATCAGCCCATGCGTCGCTCGTTGCGAAACATCGCCTCGACCCTGAAGGCGCCAGCGGCGTCGGCCGCCAAGGCGGCGCTCGACGGCACGGCTGCCTCCGACACGGCCAGGCGTGCGGATCTCTTGCTCGTGTTCGCGTCGCTGGCGGCCCGCGAACCGGCCGCGCGAGCCGATGCTCTCGCCAGTCTCGGTGCCGCCCTGGCCGCGCCGGCCAGCTTCGAGGAGCAAGCACGCGCCATCGCCGGCCTGGGCGCGTTGCGGGATTCCTCTGCCCTGGCCAAGCTGGTGGAGGTTCGAGCCCAAAACCCCAACGGCGTGCTACGTAGCTTCGCCATCAACGAGATCGCAGCATCGGACGATCCAGCGGCGATCCCAGCGCTGCGCGCCGCGCTCGCAGACGCCGATCCGCGGGTACGAGAGACCGCGGCCGCCGCGCTCGGGCACAAACGCGACAAGGGTGCATCGGATCTGATCGTCGCAGGCGCCAAGCAGGAGCCATGGCCGGCAGTCCGCCGCGCCGAGATCGCGGCGCTCGGCGAGCTGTGCACGGCTGCCGGCAACGAGCTGATCCAACGCGCACTCAAGAAGGACGTCGACGACGTGAGGCAGGTCGCGCTGGTGGGGTTAGCCCATTGCTATGGCCCCAAGGCGAACCAGGCGCTGCTGCAGATCCTGGGTCGCCTGCCGGAGAGCGCGGACATGCGCTCGCAGGCCGCCCGGCTTCTGGCCGAGCGCAAGGATCCCTCGACGGTACACGGCATGGCGGAGGCGCTGGTGCGACTGGTGCGCGAGGCCGAGGCCGACATGTCCCTGCACACGGTGATTGTCGATACCGCCATGGCGCTCGCGACCATCCGCACGCCCGAGGCCATTTCGGCCCTGGTCGGTCTGATCTCCGAGCCCAACGTCTCGGTCAAGCGCGCCGGCATCGACGCTCTCGGCATCGTGTGCGACCGAGAGGTCGGCGCGGCTGCCCTGCGAGCCGCAGCACAAGACAAGGACGAAGCAGTCTCCATCCCCGCGACGGCCGCCGAAGCGCACTGCCGCGATCGACGCTGACGCGGACTGCAAGCATTCCAGTCGTTGACCGCGCCATACGAGCGTGCCAGAAAACCACTGCATGCTCAAATACGCGCACGTTCAAGAATGGGTCGATCGCATGGCTGCCATGTGCCAGCCGGACAGTGTCCACTGGTGCGATGGATCCGAAGAAGAGAAGCTTCGCCTGACCGCCGAGGCCGTGAAGTCCGGCGAGCTCACCGAGCTCAACCAAACCGAGCTACCAGGGTGCTACCTGCACAGGACCGCGGCCAATGACGTCGCCCGCACCGAACACCTGACGTACATCTGCACCAGCTTCCAGGGCGACGCTGGTCCCACCAACAACTGGATGAGCCCGCGCGAAGGCTATCGCAAGGCGCGGGAGTACTTCTCCGGCGCGATGAAGGGACGCACGATGTACGTGATCCCCTTCGCCATGGGCCCGGTGGGCTCGCCGTTCTCGAAGATCGGCATCGAGCTCACCGACAGCATCTACGTCGTGCTGAACATGCGCATCATGACCCGCATGGGCGAGACGGTGCTCGACGCGCTCGGCCCCGCCGGCGAGTTCACCCGCTGTCTGCACAGCAAGGCCGATCTCGACGTGAACCGCCGACTGATCCTGCACTTCCCCGAGGACAACGCCATCTGGTCGGTGGGCTCGGGCTACGGCGGCAACGTGCTCCTCGGCAAGAAGTGCCTCGCCCTGCGCATCGCCAGCGTACAAGCGCAGCGCGAGAAGTGGCTCGCCGAGCACATGCTCATCCTCGGCATCGAGGAGCCGGTCGGTCGCGTGCAGTACGTCGCGGCAGCCTTCCCCAGCGCGTGCGGCAAGACCAACCTGGCCATGTTGCTTCCGCCCGAGGGCCTGAAGATGAAGGGCTACCGCATCTGGACCGTGGGCGACGACATCGCATGGATGAAGGTCGACACCGACGGCCGGCTGTGGGCCGTCAACCCCGAGATGGGTTACTTCGGCGTGGTGCCCGGCACCAACTCGAAGAGCAACTACAATGCGATGCAGACCATCAAGCACGACACCATCTACACCAACGTCGCGCTCAAGCCCGACGGCACCGTGTGGTGGGAAGGCCACGACGAGCCACCGCCCGCCGAGGCCCTGGACTGGCAGGGCAAGCCGTGGACGCCGAAGACCGTCGGCAAGGACGGCAAGCCCGTGCAGGCCGCGCACCCGAACAGTCGCTTCACCGCGCCCTTCACCAACTGCCCCACCCACTCGTTCCGCTACGAGCACCACCACGGCGTGCCCATCTCGGCCATCATCTTCGGCGGCCGTCGCGCCACCTTGGCGCCGCTGGTCTACGAAGCCTTCGACTGGAACCACGGCGTGTACATGGGTGCCAGCATGGCCAGCGAGCGGACGGCGGCCCAGGTCGGCGCCGTCGGTGAGGTTCGCCGAGACCCGATGGCGATGCTCCCCTTCTGCGGCTACAACATGGCCGACTACTTCGGGCACTGGCTCGACATGGGTACGCGCGTCCGTCGTCCGCCCAGGATCTTCCACGTGAACTGGTTCCGTGCCGACGAGAAGGGCAAGTTCTTGTGGCCGGGCTTCGGCGAGAACCTGCGCATCCTCGAGTGGTTGCTGGCGCGCTGCCGGGGCGAGGTCGGCGCGGTCGAGACCCCCATCGGCCTCGTGCCCGACCCCAAGGACATCGACATGACCGGCCTCGACCTGCCGCCGGAAAACATGACCAAGCTGCTCTCCATCAAGCCGAAGGACTGGCTGGCCGAGATCGACGCCGTCGGGCAGTTCTTCGAGACCTTCGGCACGCGCATGCCCGAGGAGATGTGGCAGCAGAACGAGGCGCTGCGCAGCCGCATCCTCGCCGCCGGCAAGTAGCGGAAGGCGGGCGCAAAAAAGGGGCGTCACTCTGGCGAGTGATGCCCCTTCGCTTTTGGGTATCGAAGCGCTGACTACTTCTTGCCCTTCTTGGCAGGCGCGGCCGGCGGCTCTTCCGGCTTCGGGGCCGCAGCGGCGGCCTTGGCAGCCTCGAGCTCCTTCTTCGACGCCGCCAGAGCAGCCTCGGTGGCGGCCAGCTTGCTCTTGGTGGCGGCCAGATCAGCCGTCATCGCCGCCACGGACTTCGCGGAAGCCTCGGCCGCCGCGGTCTGCTTGGCAAGCGCATCCTTGCACTCCTTGTCCTCGCAGCCAGTGCTGACGAAGAGCATCCCGCCCAGAACCAGAGCCGATAGCGCCTTGAGTGTACCGTTCATTGGTGTCTCCTTACTGTGATGAAAAATGGAGAGCGTCTGCCGCACCCCAACAAAGACTCCGCCTATCTACTTACGGAAGCTCGCCGCTGTCAAATGCCGACGGTGACGAGCACCGGCACGAGTCCCCCGACGGACGAAGCGAAGGCGAAGCAGCTCCGCTTCCAGGCTGGATTGCGAGCAGAGCTTCGACTATCCTGCCCCGTATGAAAAAGCGCGTATTCAACTTCGCCGCCGGTCCCGCCACGCTTCCCTACGAGGTTCTCGAAGCCTCCGCCGCCGCTCTGCTCGACTATCAAGGCAAGGGCTTCGGAATTGCCGAGTGTAGTCACCGCGGCAAGGATTTCGACGCGGTCTTGGATGAGACCATCGCGCGCTGCCGAGCGTTGCTCAGCATCCCCGACACCCACGACGTGCTGTTCCTGCAGGGGGGCGCCAACCAGCAGTTCGCAACCATCCCCATGAACTTCTTGTCCAGCCCCGCCGACTTCGTGATCAGCGGCGAGTGGTCGAAGAAGGCGACCGACGTGGCCAAGGGAATCGCGCCCGACAAGGTTCGCGTGATCGCCAGCAGCGAGGCGACCGCGTTCGACCGCCTCCCCTCGCCCATCAATCCCGACGCGAACGCCGCATACATGCACATTTGCTCGAACGAGACCGTGCACGGCAACCGCTTCGTCGAGTGGCCGACCCACCCCACGCTGGTGGTCGACGCCAGCTCCGAGATCATGTCCCGCCCGCACCCGGTCGCTCGCACCGGCATCATCTACGCCGGTGCGCAGAAGAACCTCGGCCCGTCGGGCGTGGTGCTGGTGATCATTCGCAAGGATCTCTACGACCGGATTCCCAAGAGCGTGCCGAAGATCTTCAACTACAAGGTGCACGCCGACGCGAAGAGCTGCCTCAACACACCGCCCACCTTCGGCATCTACGTCCTGCTCGAGACCTTCCGTTGGATGGAGCGCCAAGGTGGTCTCGCCGCCATCGAGAAGAAGAACGCCGAGAAGGCCAAGGCCATCTACGACGCCATCGACGAGTCGGGCGGGTACTACAAGGGCACGGTGTCCGACAAGGCGGTCCGCAGCCACATGAACATCACCTTCAAGCTGGCCAAGGACGACCTGACCGACAAGTTCATCAAGGAAGCGGCTGCCAAGGACATGGTCGCGCTCAAGGGCTACCGCACCGTCGGCGGCATCCGCGCCTCGGTGTATAACGGCATGCCGCTCGAAGGCTGCCAGGCCCTGGCCGCGCACATGCGCGAGTTCGCCAAGGCGAACGGCTAGAGCGCAAGACAACAAAGACAGACAGGGAGGAACGGAGGCCAGGGATGCTCGAAAGGCGAGCTCCTCTGGGCGCCGTTTCTCCCCGCCTCCCTGTTCGATGGTATGTCGCTCGCACAGTTCGCAGACGTTCATTTCGGTTTTCCCGGCAAGGAGATCCTCACCGGCGCATCGCTGCTGATCCGCCACGGGGATCGCCTGGCCCTCCTCGGCCCCAACGGCACGGGGAAGTCGACCGTACTCAAGCTCCTGGCCGGCGAGCTGGCCGCCGATTCGGGCGACGTGCGCGTGCTCGGCCGGTTCACCGTCGCATATCTGCAGCAGTCGCAACAGCAGGCGGGCGATGGCTCGGTGATGGATGCCCTGCTCGAGCCCTTCGCGCATCTGCACGAGATGCACGACGAGATGGCGGCGCTCGAGGCGCGCCTGGGTGACGCAGACCCGGCCGATCTGCGGCGCTACGGCGAGCTGCAGGAGCGCTATCGCATCGAAGGCGGCTACGAGATCGAAAGCCGCGTGCGCGAGCTCATCGAGGAAGTCGGGCTCGCGAAGACCGATCTCACCCGTTCCGTGACGACGCTGTCGGGGGGGGAGCGAGGGCGGCTCGAGCTGGCCAAGGTGCTCGCGCGGCAGCCGGATCTGTTGCTCCTCGACGAACCGACCAACCATCTGGACCTCGCCGCCATCGAGCGGTTGGAGGAGCACCTGCGCGACTATCCGGGGGCGTTCGTGGTGGTTTCGCACGACCGAACCTTCATCCAGCGCACGTGTCGCGAGATCGTCGAGCTGGAGGATGGCGAGTTCGTCCGCTATGCGTACCCGTACGACCAATACGTGGTCGAGCGCGACGCGCGGCTCGAGCGAGCCCGCATCGAGTACGAAAGGCAGAAAGAGCACGTCGAGAAGACGGAAGACTTCATCCGCAAGAACCTGGCTGGCCAGAAGACCAAGCAAGCGCAAAGCCGCCGTCGCATGCTGGAGAAGCTGGAACGCCTGGAGCGCCCCGGAGACAACTGGCAACTGGCGGGCCAGATTGCCCTGCGCTTCTCGGCCGGGGGCGACCTGGGTGGCAAGGAGATCGTCCGCGCGCCGCAAATCACCGTCGGCTACCCAGGCAAGCCCATCCTGAAAGACGTGGCGGTGAACATCTACCGCGGCGACCGCGTGGGCGTGGTCGGTCCCAACGGCTGCGGCAAGAGCACCCTGATCAAGACCTTGGTCGGCGAGCTGCAACCGCTGGCGGGCACCGTCGAGCGAGGTTCGTCGGTTCGCCTCGGCTACTTCGACCAGAAGCTCAGCTCGCTCGACGAAGACCGCACCGCCATCGAGGAGATCCAGGCGGTACGCAACGACCTGTCCCCCGAGGTCGTGCGCAGCTACCTGGCCAAGTTCCGCTTCTTCGGCGACGATCCCTTCCGCACGGTGCGCGGATTCTCCGGCGGCGAGCGCAGCCGACTGGCGCTGGCCAAGATGCTGCTCTTCCCGCGCAACGTCTTGGTCATGGACGAACCCACCAACCACCTGGACATCCCGGCGCGCGAGACGCTGGAGCACGCGCTCGACGATTTCGAGGGCACCCTGGTGGTCATCAGCCACGATCGCTACTTCCTGGATCGCATCTGCAAGCGCCTGTTCGTCTTCACCGGCGACGGCAGGCTCGAACCCCACCTGGGCAACTACTCGGACTGGCGCGAGCACCGTCACAAACAGGCCACGGCGGCCCCTGCCCCCGTTGCACAAGCCCCGGCACGGGTCAGCCAATCCGCGGCGGAGAGCTCACGCACGGTGAAGAAGGATCGGGAGAGGCAGCAACGCAGGCTCGAACGACTGGTCGCCTCTTTGGAGGAGGAGATCGCGCGCGTGGAGGGCGAGCTCGGCGACCTGCGTGCCAAGCTGGCCGAGGATCACGGCGGGAACTGGCAGAAGCTGCACGAGCTGGCCGACAAGGAGCGCGAGCTCGACGAGCTGCTCGCCAAGCGCATGGCCGACTGGGAGAAGGCGTCGGCCGAGTTGCAGGCGTTTCTCGCCAGCGAGGGGTAGCCGCCAGTCTAGCTCGGCGGCGGCGCGGCGCATCCACCACGCTCGATGCAGCTGGTCTCGCAGCCGTGGTAGCTCGCCTCGAACGAGCTGACCTGGAACCGCTGGATCTGTTTGCAGTACGCGCCCGTGATCTGAACGGTCGTGGAATCCGCCCATCGCCATCCGTTCTCGTCGTCGTACGGGATCTCCTGGCCGTCGAGGAGCACCCGAACCGGCGCCTGCCTGTCCACCAGAGGAATCGACAGGTGGCACGACGGCTGCGCCAGAACGCCGAAGACCTGCTCCAGGGCGTTCTCCAACTGCACGGGATCTTCCGCACGGTAGTAGCCGCGCTTCCCGAATACGGGAGATGCCCCGCCGGCCCTTGCAAGCGCTTCGAGGCACTCGGACTCGGCCCCGCCGGTCCCACTGTCGGCCCCGACGGACAGGACGATCACCTTGACCCCGACGGAGCCCAGAGCTTCGACCTGCGCCTTCGCCTCGTCACATGCCGACGGCGAGGTCGAGGTGGTGCCAGCGAGCGAGCCTGCCGCCGTGCAGCTTGGCGAGCCATCGGTGGCCAGCAAGACGTAGCGATTCTGCGCGTTGTCCTTGCTGGTGACAAAGTACCGTCCGGCCTCGAACAGCGACGCGGCCATGGGCGTCCCGCCACCGAGCGGCGCGGCCTGGGCGATGGCCGAGACCATCGCCGGTGCGTTCCCGAGCGTGACCGGGACAGACGGAGGTGACACACAGCAGTTGGGTCCCTGCGTGTCGCAGCCCGAGCGCCCGGGCATCTCCATGTACCCGAATCGGACGTGGTCCTGGTAGACCGTGACCAGATCGGAAAGCACGTTCGCCACCGCCTGGTAGCGCGAGCCCGAGCCGAACGCCACGTCCATCGTCGACGACCGATCGAGCAGGACCAGGACGTCGGTGGGAATGGGCCAAATCTTCATCACCCCGGGCTCGATACAGGGCGCTTGGTCGGTCGCCGGCCGAACGTCGAGCACGATGCTCGCCGCATCCGGCGTGGCGGCCGGCCGGGATCCATCCACGGAATGGTCGAGCTCGGCACAACTGGCCAAGGCCAACGGGACCATCAGGCGCAGAATCGGCGAAGCGCGACGAATGAACCTTGAGGGCGGCACCACGACGAATTCTATCCGCTTTCTCGGGAATATTCCGCCTCTTGCTTGGTCTCGGAAAGCCTAGTACTCCTACGGGCCTGCCATGATCCAAGTGGACAAGCTCACCAAATACTTCGGCGAGCGGGCTGCCATTCGCGACCTCTCCTTTTCGATTGCGAAGGGCGAGGTGGTGGGGTTTCTCGGCCTCAACGGCGCGGGAAAGACCACGACGTTGCGGATTTTAGGCTGCTTGCTCCTGCCAAGCTCGGGCACCGTGACGGTGGACGGTCTCGAGGTCACGCAGAGCCCTTACGAGATCCGCCGCAACATCGGCTTTCTGCCTGACACGCCGCCGCTGTACACCGAGATGACCGTCGGCGCGTATCTGGCGTTTGCGGCGCGCCTACGCCATGTGCCACGGCAGCAGGTGGCGGCCCGGGTGGCCGAGGCCGAGGACAAGACCTCCCTGCGCGAGGTGCACGGCGAGGTCATCGGCGAGCTGTCCCACGGCTACCGTCAACGTGTGGGCGTCGCCCAGGCCATCGTGCACAAGCCCGGGCTGCTCATCCTCGACGAGCCGTCGGCCGGCCTCGACCCGGCCCAGATCATCGAGATGCGCAACATGCTGCGGGGACTGCGGGGCGAGCACACGGTGCTCATCTCCAGCCACTTCCTGACCGAGATCAGTCAGACCTGCGACCGCTTGCTGGTCATCCAGGCCGGCGAGCTGGTCGGCCAAGGAACCGAGGACGAGCTGGCGCAGGCGATGGGTCAAGGCAGCGCCACCATCGAGGTGGAGGTGCGAGGGCAGCCGTCCGGTATCGCAGAGCGTCTGGCCGGCATCGCCGGGGTAAGCAAGATCCGCGTGGCCGATACCCACGAGGCCGCGACCACGCTGGAGATCATCGCCAGCCGCGACGTGCGCGCCGAGGTCGCCCGCCTCCTGGTCACGGACGGCTGCGACCTGCTTCGCCTCGAAAAGAACGACCGACGCTTGGAATCCATCTTCATGAACCTCACGCAATCGCCCTCCGGAGGACCGCAATGACCGCGACCTGGCTCATCGCGCGGCGCGAGCTCGCCGGGTACCTCCGCACCATGAGCGGCTACGTCATCGCCGCCGCCGCCCTGTTCGTGCAGGGCATCCTGTTCAACGCCCTGGCCTTGGGCAGCGAACAGAACCGCATGTCCACCGAGGTGCTCAGCCAATTCTTCTGGGTGTACAGCGGGACCATCATCGTGGTCTCGGTGCTCTTGTCCATGCGCCTGCTCGCCGAGGAGCGCCAAACCGGCACCATCGTGCTGCTCTCGTCGTCGCCGGTGCGCGAGCGCGAGATCGTGCTCGGCAAGTTCTTCTCGTCGCTCGTCTTCCTCGTCTTGATCACGATCCCCAGCGTGTTCATGCCGCTGCTCATCCTGGTCAACGGGAAGCTGTCCGTCGGACACGTCGCGACCGGATACCTGGGGCTGTTCCTGCTGGGCAGCGCCTGCCTGGCCATCGGCACCCTGGGGTCGACCCTGGCGAAGACACAGCTTCTGGCCGTGATCATCTCGGGCGGCATGATCGCCGGGATGATTCTGCTTCACCCGATGGGCAGCTTGACCGAGCGGCCGCTCAACGAGGTGCTGTTCGCGCTGGGCCTGTGGCACAAACACTACCCGCCCTTCCAGTCGGGGCTCATCAACCTGCGCGACGTCGTCTACTACGTCGTGGTGACCTACTTCGCCCTGTTCTTGGCGATTCGGGTGCTGGAGGCACGACGATGGCGCTAGCTCACAGCAAAACGGCGTCGGTCATCTTCGGCGTAAGCCTGCTTGCCGTCTATGCCGGCGAGCGCGTGATGTCGCCCGGGACGTCCGCTGGAATCGTCACCGTGGCCGGGCTCGCCCTCGCCGTGGTCGCGTTGCTCCTGGCCATCCGTCAGGGCAAAGGGCAACCCGCCGGCATGATCCTGCCGGGGCTCTTCGGCACTGGCCTACTTGGCCTGCTCCTTTACTTCCTGCGAGCGACTCTGCCGGGGCTGCTCGGCCACCGTGCGCTCGACGTGAGCATGCCGAAGCTCGACGGCGCCCTCGCGACGCTGTGGCCCGCGGTGATCCTGGCCAGCGCGCTATCGGTCCTGATGGTGGAGTTTTCGTACGCCAGCATGGCCAACGCGCCCTTCATCGACGCGCAGAGGCTCCGCCGCGCCCTCGCCTCCGGCCTCGGCATCTCGTTCGCCGTGGTGTTCTGCTTCTCGGTCGTCTACGTGGCGTCCGAGCGCAATCGCAAAGCCGACCTCAGCTTCTTCCGGACCGCGCGGGCAAGCGCCGCCACCAAGCAGCTGGTCTCGGCCCTCGATCAACCCATCGAGGTGACGTTGTTCTACCCGCCCGGCAACGAGGTCGCCGAAGAGCTGGCGAGCTACTTCGCCGACCTCACCGGCGGCGGCAAGCTGACCTTGGCCCGGGTCGACCAAGCCGTCGAGCCGGCGCGCGGCAAGGCGCTTGGCGTATCCACCAACGGCGCCATTGCCCTCGCCCGCGGCGCGCAGCACGAGCAACTGCAGATCCCGCTCAAGATCGAGTCGGCCCGAGGCCGGCTGCGCAGCTTGGACCAGGACGTGTACAAGCGGATCACCACGCTCTCGCGGGGCAAGCGCACCATCTACCTCGTGCAAGGTCATGGCGAGCGCGCCTTCAGCACGCCCAAGGACGGCGATCCCAGGGCGTCCCTGTCGCGCTTCAAGGAGCTGCTCTCCACGCAAAACCTCGAGGTCCGCGACCTCAGCGTCGCGCAGGGCCTGGCGAACGAAGTGCCTGCCGACGCCGGCCTGGTGATGATCGTCGGTCCCGAGCAAGCGATGCTCACCGAAGAGACCGCGGCGCTCCTCCGCTATTTCCAGGGCGGTGGCCGGCTGCTGGTCGCCGTCGATCCAAGCGCGGCCAAACACGTGGCGCCACTTCTGGCTGGCCTTGCGCTGGAGCTGTCGGACGCCAACCTGACGAACGACCGCATGTTCTGGGCCCGCACACGCCAGAAGTCAGACCGCATCGGCATCGCCGCGACGTCGTATTCGAGCCACCCATCGCTAGCCACCCTGTCCCAGTTCGGGGCCCAGCTGCCGATCGTCTTCCTGGGCGCCGGTGCGCTGAACAAGGCCAAGGTAGCGCCCGCGCCCGCGCCAAACGTGGACTTGGTGGTGCGAACCGAGGCCAGCACGTGGGAGGACAAGAATGGCGACTTCGAGTTCGACAAGGACAGCGAAGCACGCAAGGTCCACACGGTCGCCGCGGCGGTCACGCAAAAGCCCGCGACGCCCACCGAGAAGGCCGCCGGGAAGACCGACCCCGAGGCGCGCGCGTTCGTCGTCGGTGACGCGGACAGCTTCTCCGACCTGATGATCGTCAACCGCGCCAATGCGGTCTTCATCGTGGACGTCATGCGCTGGCTGCTCGGCGAGCCCGAGGTCGCCGGCCCGGTGAATAGCGAGGAAGACGTGCCGGTCCGCCACACCCGCAAGCAAGACGTGGTGTGGTTCTACGCCCCGGTCTTCTTGGTCCCCACCGCGATCCTTTTCGTCGGCTTCGTCGCCACCCGCAAGCGACGCAAGCGTGAGGTGAAACCGTGACCAACCGCCAAGTCATCCTGCAAGCAGCGCTGGCCCTGGTGGGCCTTGGTGCCGCGTACTTCACCTGGCAGCGGGGCGTCGAGCTGGCGCCCGGCGAGGCTTTCGTGGTGGACATCGCGAAGAACGAGCTCACGCAGGTCCGCTTCGACGACGAGGACAAGGGGAAAGAAAAGGCCACCTGGGTCGAGCTAGGCCGCGCCTCCGATGAGCACGGCGCCTTCGTCGAGGTGCGACTGTCCGCCCAGGAGAAGCCCGCCACCGTCAAGGACCAACAGCCGACGAAGATACCCGAGCGCCTGGTACGCGGCTCGGACTCGGCGGACAAGCTGCTCGCCAGCTTCACGCCGTGGCGAGCGTCCCGGGCCCTGGGCGTGCTCGATGCGGCCAAGTTGAAGGACTTGGGCCTGGAGTCGCCCAAGAAGCGCATCACCCTGAGCCTGCGCAGCGGCAAGCGAACCTTCGCCATCGCCCCTGCCCCGCCCGGTGGCAGCGATCCCTACGTGCGCGACGAGGCCAGCGGCCAAGTCTACGTGGTGTCGCGCTCGTTCCTGTCGGACTTCCAGGCAGCATCGTCGCTGCTGGTCGAGCGCCGCCTGCACGGCTTCAAGGTCGAAGAGGCCGACCGCCTGACCATCCAGCGCGGCGCCAAGAAGAAGGATTTCGTGGTCTCGCGTGGCGACGATGGCGTGCGACTGTCGCCCGTGGCAACGCCCGACAAGCCGGACGCGACCGCGAAGACGTGGCACGACCGCGCGTTCGGGCTGTGGCCCATGGACGTCCTCGGCAAAGACGAAGTTCCGGCGGAGGGCGCGCCGCAGATCGAGCTGCGCATCGACTACAGCGTGCGCGGCCGGAAGCTGGGATTCGTCGAGGTGGCGAAGGTGCCCGCGGTCGCGACCGAGAAAGAGGGCGCGAAGGATACGCTGTTCGCGCGCAGCGAGCGGTCGGCGGGATGGCTCAAGCTCGGCGGAGATGCCCAGAGCGTGCTCGGCGATGCGGAGGGGGTGTTGCGGTAGCGCACTCCGCCCCGAGCAGCCTCGCATTTCCAAGTGACCATCCTCACTCGCCCGAGGCCCCCTTCCGCGTCGCGGCGCTGTCCGGTGCTACGATGCTCGGCATGCGCACGCACGCCCATCGCAAGCCAGTCTGGTCGACACTCGCGCTCGCCGCGACTCTTGCCGCGTGTGGTTCCAACGAGGCAGCCCCGGACAACGGCCACCAAGATGCCGCCGGGGGGCGGGGTGGATCGACGTCGAGCGGGCCGAGCGCCACGGGCGGTGTAGGCGCGGCGAGTGGAGGAACCGCGGCCCCGCTTGGGACGGGTGGCGCGGCGGGGACAACGGGCACTTCGACGGCCGTCACCGGCTCCGGGGGAGCGATCACCGGCACCGGTGGAAAGGTCACGGGCTCGGGTGGAATCGCCGGTACGGGTGGCGGCGCCGCGGGCGACGCTGGCACCACCGCAGCCCGCGACGCGGGAACAGGCGCCGGAGGCCAAGCGGGTTCCGCCGGGGCCGGCCTCGACGCGGCCACCACCCGCGATGCGGCTGGCGCGGTCGATCTGTTTTCGGGCCCGACCGATGCTTCGAAGGAAGACCGGCCCGCTCCGGACGCCGCCAAGGACTCGCCCGGCCTGGACGGACTGTCGGCTGCCGAGCAAGAGTATGTGGATACCTTCGCCGAGCCCTACTGCACGCGACTCGCCGAGTGCTGTGCCAGAAGCGGCTTCCCGACGCCGCCCCTCGCCGCCTGCGAGCAGAACGAGCTCGGCTTCGTGAAGCATCTCGCCGACGGCTCGTCGGTCATCAATCCCGACAGCATTCAAACCGTCCTCTCTGGGCTCACGGACAGCTGCGACCAGCCGTCGTACGCCCTCCTCGGCAGCACCACCAAGGGCACGCGCCAAGCCGGAGAAGCCTGCGACGACTCCGCCCAGTGCGCAGGCACGCCCGTCCTTTGCCTCAAGGTCGATGGAGCGACGAGCGGGAAGTGCATGACCCCGCCAAGGGGCAAGGCCGGCGATGGTTGCGCGGTCACCTGCGACGACTACACGACGTGCTCATGGACCACGAGCGGTGGCAAGGCCCCGTATGCGATCTGCTACGACCAGGACGGGCTTCGCTGCGACTCCGACTCCTCCACGTGCGTCGCCATCACCGCGGTCGGGGCGACGTGCAGCGACTTCACGGAGTGCGGCGAGCACGCCGAGTGCTCGAACGGCACCTGCCAGGCAAAGAAGAAGCTCGACGCCGACTGCGGCACGGGCGTGTACTGCGACAGCGGCCTCCAATGCACAAATACCGGCGACGGCGTCTACAAGTGCCGGAAGTACTCCATCGCCTGGAGCGGCAGCTGCAGCCCGTGACGGGCGCAGCCCAGGTTCCGCCGCCCTTCTCCCTTCCCCGCCCCGCGGTCCGTGCCTACTCTTGCAGGCGCCGTTCTTTCTCGGCGGCCGCGAGATCCTCTTCCATCTCGCGCAAGGCATTCGCGCGCACGACGCGCGTGAGCTGGCGATCCAGGTCTTCGATCTTCGCGAAGGATCGGAACAGCAAGTAGAAAATGAGCAGCAGCGACAGGTACATCGCCGTGTCGACGCCGCGTCCGACGCCCAGCATGTTGGCGAGGCGATCAGTGGTCGTCGGGTGAACCGCCACCACGATGACCGCCGTCCAAAACAGAAGCCAAAGCACGAGGTGCAGCGCCCGCATGCCGCCGCGCCGATAGCGAATCAGCACCCGCGAAACCGCGAAGATGGCGAAACAGGTGAGGACGACTTGAATCGCTTGCATGGCTATCGGATGAAACGCCGGAAGATCAGCTTCAGCGCAACCTTGATACCGAGGAAGAAATTCTGCCCCTTGGACATGGAGTAGTCGGTGTAGATGGCTTTGATGGCGACCTCGTCGTGCCGCCAGCGCTTGTCCTTCATCTCTTTGATGAACTCGGAGATGGACTCCATGCCGCTCGTACGCAGCTCGATGGTGCGTGCGGCCTTGTGCGACAGGCCCCGCAGACCGCACTGGCTGTCGGTCACCCACACGCCGAAGAGCAGGAAGGTCAGGACGTTCCCGACGGTGTTGAGCAACACCCGGTGCAGCGGCATGTGGCCAGGCTCGTCGCCCTTCTTGAGACGCGAGCCCATCACGAACTCCACGTCGCCCTTGGCCAGGCGGTCGAACACGCGTCCCGCATCCTCCGGCCGGTGCTGTCCGTCGGCGTCCATGGTGACCACCGCGTCGGCACCCAGCCTCACCGCGGCTTCGATCCCGGTCCCGATGGCAGCGCCGACGCCACGATTCACGGCGTGCCGGACCACCAGCGCCCCCGCCTCCTTGGCCAAAATTCCGGTCTCGTCGCGCGAACCATCATCGACAACAATCACGCGATCTGCGAACTTACTCGCTCCCCGAACGACTTCGGCAATCGTCCGCGCCTCGTTGAAGGCCGGTATGACAATGATCCGTTGGGGCATGGATGCGTACAGTGAGAAAAGGGCAATATACCAGCACCCCCCGAAAGGCAATACTTGCCGCCGGCCCGCGTCGCTTTCCACTCGGCGCGGCCCCTGACTGCCTGGTGGTCTCGGCGTGGCCGCCGGAGGTCGATCACCTGCGGCAAGCCATGCGCCGGAGGTCCACGGAGGCCACATTGGCGCTGTCCAGCATCGGCGTCGGCTTGGTGGAGGCATCGCTAGGGGCGGCCCAAATCCTGGAGACGCTAAGGCCGAGGGTCGTCATTCTGGTCGGGACCGCCGGGGTCTATCCCGCGTCCGCTGCTCGTTTTCCCGTGGCCACCGCGGCGGTCGCAGACGAGATTGCCCTGGTCCCCGAGATTCTGCCCGGTGATGATACCTACTTGCCGGAGGCCATGCCCCGCCGGGAGCTCGCGAGCCCCGCGTTGGCCAAAGAGCTCCGAAAGGTCGCGCGGCTCCCGTCCGCGCGGGTCGCGAACCCGCTTGCCATCAGCGCCAGCCGACGCGCCGCCACTTGCGCGGCCCGACGCTCGGGCTGCGACCTGGAAAATCTAGAGGCGTTTGCCCTGGCACGGGCGGCTACGTCGATGAAGATCCCGTTTGCCGTGGTCTTGGGGGTAGCCAACCGGGTTGGGCCGACCGCCCACCGCGAGTGGAAGAAGAACGCGGCGAGCGCGGCGGCGGCGGCGTGCGAAGCTGTGCTGGCCTTCCTTCGTTTCGCCTGAGCTGGCCAGCCAGTAGCTAGGGCTTGTCGGGAAATTCGGAGAGCAGAGCGCGATGTCAGGCCATCCC
>CAZYFU010000039.1:0-17699 GCA_964647025.1 uncultured Myxococcales bacterium
CAGCAACTCGGCCTGAAGTTGCGAGAGGTCTTCGACGGACGAGGGAAGCCCACGGCATCGACCTGACCCCGGCACGAAACGCGTCTGGCGGCCAGCGAAGGAGCGAGAGCTGCGACTCCGCCACCACGACGTGCGCAGGCGGCTGGTGTGTGACGGCGACGATAGACGGTGCTTGACTGTCCCGAGGCGACATCCTCTCATGACCGCGACGGGATCCTCCAGGTCCTCCGTCGGAAGGAAGCACGGTCGGCATGAGCAAGCTCTTCATCTCTCACAGCTCGAAGGACGACGGTTTCGTGCGCGCGCTTCGCGAGGCGCTGGAGGACCAGGGGTACGACGGATGGATCGATTCGCGCCAACTACGCGGTGGCGCCCTGCTGTGGCCGGAGATTCAAGAGGCCATCGACGAGGCGTGTGGGCTCGCGGTGGTGGTCAGCTCGGCGGCGCTGCAGTCGAAGTGGGTGGGCAAGGAGTCGAAGCATGCGCTCGGGGTGCAGAGGACGCGCGGCAAGGAACGCTTCCCGGTGATTCCGGTCTCGCTCGATGGCACAAAGCTTGGCGTGCTGGAGGAATTCTTCGGCGAGGAGCCGGTCTACATTCCCGCCGCCAGTGGTGCAGGTGGCGACGAGGCCGTGCTCGACGCTATCTTGGTGGCCATGGGCAAACGGCTGCCGGCGGATCGGGCCGCGGAGCCCCAGCCCAAAGCCGAGCCCGTTGAAGAGCTGGTCCTGCACCTCACGGATCTCAAGATTCACGAGGAAGATGGCAAGCGCCGGGCGACCGCGCGCGCACGATTGGTGTACGAGCCGGCCACGCCCGGGCAGCCGCAGGTCGCCAGTCCGCAGCCCTGGCGACTGACCTCGCCGCTGGGTCTCATCGAAGCGGAAGAGCTGCGCTGGTACCTGGAGAAGTACGCCATCTGGCCGAGCGGGATCTTCCGCGAACACTGCGAGCGGGTCGAGGCGAATCTGGCGAAGTGGGGGCAGGCGCTCCACACGGTGGCCCTGCCCGTCGCCCACACCGCCAACGTCATGGCCGCGTGGGCGAAGGTTGGCGAGCAGGCCGGGCGGCGTTTTTCCGTCGAGGTGGACGCGGCGTTGGAATCGGGCGCATCGGAGGCCGAGCAGTCCACCGCGCGCGAGGCCGCGACCCTGCTGCTCGGCCTGCCCTGGGAGCTTCTGCACGATGACAAGAGCTTTCTCTTCCAGGGCACGAAGGCCATGCGGGTGCGCCGACGCCTGCCCAACATCGAGGGCCGCGAGGTGCCGGTGGTGGCCCCGCCCATCCGCATCCTTCTGGTCACTGCCCGGCCCGAAGACGATGCCTGCGGCTACATCGATCATCGGGCCAATGCCTTGCCCTTGGTGGAAGCCATGGAGGCCCTGGGCGGCTTGGTGAAGATCCGGGTGCTCGACGAGCCCACGTTGTCCGCGTTGGGCAAAGAGCTGGAGACGGCGCGCGCTGCTGGCCAGCCCTACCACGTGATCCACTTCGACGGCCATGGCGTGTACGACCGCAAGGTGGGGCTGGGTGGGCTGTGCTTCGAGGATCCGACGGACCTCGGCAAGCTGGAGCAGCGCGGTCACAAGACCGTCTTCACCACGGATCTGGGGCCGCTGCTGAAGGACCACCGCGTTCCTCTGGTTTTCCTCGAAGCCTGCCATACTGCGACGGCCGAGAAGGCTGCGGAATCGGTGGCGAGTGCGATCCTCAAAGAGGGAGTGGTCTCGGTGGTGGCCATGAGCCACAGCGTGCTGGTGGAGACCGCGCGCAAGTTCGTGGAGGCGTTCTATGGGGCGCTGGCAGCCGGCAAGCGGGTGGGCTCGGCGATGCTGGTCGGGCAGCGGGCGCTGAAAGACGACAGTGTGCGCGGCCGGATCTTCGGGGTCGGCGAGCTTTGCCTGCAGGACTGGTTCGTGCCCGTCTTGTATCAGGAGAAGGACGACCCGCAGCTCTTCAAGCGAACGCCGGCCCGGCAGACCCGAGACGACATCCTTGCCGGGCAAATGCGGCGCATGGGCGACTTACGCGAGCCACCCAAGACCGGCTTCGTGGGCCGCAGCCGCGAGCTTCTGGCCTTGCAGCGCTTGCTCGCCACCAGCCGCTACGCCGTGATTCGCGGCCAGGGCGGCGAGGGCAAGACCGCCCTGGCCACGGAATTCGCGCGCTGGATGGTGCGCAGCCAGCAGGTGCGCCGCGCGGCCTTCATATGCGTGGAGGGCATGGAGAACAACATCGTCGAGTCGGTGCTCGACCGGTTGGGCCAGCAACTGTGCAAGCAGGGCTGGTCCACCCAAGCCGACTGCGGCGGCGACCTCGAGAAGGCCGAGATGACCATCGACCGTGCGCTGAGAGAGCGACGCACCTTGCTGGTGGTGGACAACATGGAGAGCATCCTGCCGCCGCCCTTCGTCGAACGGCACGAGGCCCTGGTTGCGGAGGCGAAGGCGGATCTGGACGCGCTGTTGGCCCTGTGCCAGCGCCTGAGCGACAAGGGCGACACACGGATCGTGTTCACCAGCCGCGAACGCCTGCCTGTGCCCTTCGACGGCGAGCGCGAGCGGCGCGAGCTTGGGCAGCTTGCCCGCGAGGATGCGGTTGCGCTGGTGGAGAAGCTGCTCGGCGAGGACGCCGTCGGCGCTGGCGATGCGGCCGACGCCCAGACCGAGGAGATCGAGCGTCTGGTGGACGCCGTCCACTGCCACGCGCGCACTCTGGCGCTGCTGGCGCCCAGCCTGCGCAGTCACGGCGTCGAGGCCACCCGCGAGAGCCTGGCCGAGCTGATGGCGGAGATGGAGAAGCGCTTCCCTGGCGACCGGGAGAAGTCGGTGTACGCCAGCGTGGAACTGTCGCTACAGCGCATGTCGGCCGAGAACCGGGAGCGGGCGCGGGTACTCGCCGTCTTCCACGGCGGCGTGGTCCTGGACATGCTGCGGGTCATGATGGAGTGGAAGAACGACGAGGCTGTCGCGCTGGCTCGGGAGCTGGTGGCCACGGGCTTGGCCACCGCAGATCCCCACCACCGTCTCAGCCTAGATCCCGCCCTGTGCCCCTACCTGCGGCTGCGCATGAACCGGGCGGAGACCGAGGTGCTCACGATGCGCTGGACTCCGGTGATGCGCGCGTATGTCAGATTCCTCGTCGAACAGCAAGAGAGCCAGCATCCCGAGGCTGTGGCCACCTTGGCCGTGCTGGAGCTTCCTAACCTCCTCGCCCTGCTCGATCGGGAAGAGAAGGCTGGGTATGCCGAGTCCACCATCGACTTGGCGAGTGACCTCTGCTGCTTGCTCCAAAGGCTTGGCAAGTCACGAATGGTCGCGAGTGTGTCGAATGTGCGTGATAAGGCGGCGAAGAGGTTGGTCGGGACTTGGAACCACGCGTGTTTCGATGTGCAGATGACTAGAATCGGGCAGCAGCTCTCCGGCGGCGAGATAGGCAGAGCCCTCGAAGATGCGAAGGACCTGCTTCAGCGCGCTCGAGCTGCTGGGGTGGATGGGTATCCAGGCGCTGAGTACGATCTGGCGCTTGCTTGCTGGTTCCTGGCCCGGGCGTTGAACGCCTGTGGAGATGCGGGTAAGGCGTTGGGCTTGCTTGGAGAGGCACGGACGCGGTTCGAGGCCATCGCCGGGCAACAGGGTGACAAGGCCGCGGAGGGAATGGCGTTGACGTGCCTTACCGAACGCGGCGATTCTCTCCGGAGCTTGGGGCGACTGGATGAAGCCGCCAGCGCCTATGAGGAGGCCATCGAACTTGATGACAGGCGTGGTGCAAAGCGGGATGTTGCTGTAGGCAAGACGCAGCTCGGATCAGTTCGTTTGCTCCAGCGTCGGTTCGACGAGGCGTCAGAGGCTTACAGGCAAGGGCTCGAGCGCTTCACCCAGCTGGATGAACCCGGCTCCGTGGCCACCTGCTGGCACCAGATCGGCAGGGTGTTCCAGGAGTTGGGGCAGCCCGAAGCGGCAGAGGATGCCTACCGCCAATCGCTTGCAATCAGTGTTCGACTGGGCGATGTCGCCAGCCAAGCGAGCACGTTGGGTCAGCTCGGAGTTCTGTATGACGCGGCCCTCGGACGCACCGCCGAGGCGGCAGAATTCGCTAAGCAAGCGGCTGACAAATTCGTGGGCGTTCGCCACCTTGCCAACGAAGGTGTCGCGAGGAGCGATCTGGCCAACCGTCTCAGAAAGCTTCGTCGCTTCGACGAGGCACGCCAGGAGACTCGCCGGGCCATCGAGTGCAAGACTCCGTTCGGACATGTAGCCGAGCCGTGGAAGACCTGGTCCATCCTTGCCATCATTGAGACCGAGAGTGGCGACCTTTCCGCCGCCGCCGCCGCGAAGCAGAAAGCCATCGACTGCTACCTCGCCTACCGCCGCGACGGTGGCGAGAACCACAACGGTGCCGGCCGGCTCGTCTTCGACATGCGCGAGCGTCTCGCCCAAGGTGGCCTCTCCGCCGCCACGGCCTTCCTCCAGCAGCTCGCCACCAGGCCCGACTTCCCCGTGTCGCTACACGCCTTCGTCCAAGCCCTGCAAGCCGTCCTCAACGGCAGCCGCGACCGCAACCTCGCCAACGCCCCGGACCTCGACTACACCATGGCCGCCGAGATCCTCCTCCTCATCGAAAACCTCGACCGCCCGAACCCCGCGCCACGTCGGTGACTTGCCGTCGGCCTGCGACGTCCTGCGGAATCCATGCCTGCATGCCCTGGCGGATGGTCGGTGATACGCTTCGCCGAGCATGAGCGCGGCACAGAACCTCCAGGATGACAAGCTGGCGGAGGTGGTCCGCCGCCTTCGGGAGGCGTATGCGCCGGAGCGCATCTACCTGTTCGGTTCGCGAGCACGTGGGGATTCAAGAGAGAGCAGCGACTACGATCTCCTGGTCGTGGTCGCCGACGACGCTGCTTCCGAGGCGCGAACGAGCAGGCTCGGATACCAGGCTCTGCGGGGAACCGGGGTTGCCGCCGACGTGGTCGTTTGCACTCGCGCCTACTTTGGGGCCCGCGTGCACCTACAAGGGTCGCTGCCTGGGATCGTGACGCGTGAGGGACGCCTGCTTCATGCCGCGATCCCACGGCCGACGAGGCAGCGATTGCGCTGGCGGTCGCTCGCGAGGTGTTCGGATCCGTCTTGGCTCGCGTGCCGGAGACGAGCAAGCCAACCAGGGCGGTGTAGCCGCCGTTGTCGAACGCGCGAAACTCATCCGGCCCTTGCGGCACTACGACGAATGGCTCATCCGCCTTTCTGCGCAACTCCTTTGCGGTTGCTCGCGGCGCGAGCGTAGGATGGTCGCATGTGCTTTGCCGAGGCTGCTTGACCTTTGCGTCGCCGAGTTTCCGTCCTGCTGCTGTGGTGCACGATCGTCGCGGCCCCGACCGTCGAGTCCTTGCTGCTCGTGCGCTTCGGGCTCGGCGCAAGCCTCGAACAGTACGCACCCGAAGGCCTCGGCGACCTGAACGTCAGTCATGCGCTCTTCTGGAGCGACGAGCTCGACAACTGGCACGAGACGCGCAGCTTCGTGACCCACGGGTTGGACAGCGGCTACTACACCTACAGCGAGCTGCTGGCGCCCCTGCCGATCGTTCGCTTCGGCACCCACGGTCCCGTGTACCCCTTGCTGTATGGAGGGGCGGGCAAGCTGGTCGGATGGGGCCCCTACAGCGGACCGGTGTTCAACGCCGTGTTACTCGGACTGGCGCTGCTCGCCTTCGTCGCGCTGGCCCGCCCCGATCGTCGCCAGTCGCTCGTGATGCTCGGGCTGTTGGTGGTCTGCTGGCCGCTCCTGCTCTTCATCCCGTCCACCATGCAGGAGAGCCTGCACCAATCGGTCGCGCTGGTGTTGGCGGGTCTGTTCTCGGGGCACGTCAGTCACCGCCGCCGGCACGCCGTCCTAGCCCTGACGTTGATCGCGGTGATCGCGGTGTCCCGCCCGACCTGGGGGTTCCTGCTCTTGCCCTTCGCCCTGCTCGCAAGGCCCGACGCCAGGCGCGTGCGCGTGTCGGTGGCATGCTTGGTTGGCTGTGCGCTCCTCTTCCTGATCGGACGGCTGGTGTCGCCGCCCTACCCCTACTGGTTCATCGCCGACTTCTTCGCCAAGCTCCCGCACCAGCCGTTGCCGGCCCTGGCGGACTGGCTCTATCACCTCGGAAGCAACCTATCGCGCTGGACCCAGCCCGCCTCCGACCTTCCCCTGGTGGTGGTCCAACGCTTCCAGGTTCTCCTGCTGCTGGGTGTGGCGGGTTGGATCGCCTATCGCCGCTGGCGCACGCTGGGCGACGAGCTGACCGACGACGACCTCGAGGCCCTGCTCCACGTCCTCAACCTGGGGCTGCCGCTCGCCTTCGTGATGGGTATCTACGACACCTACTTCCTCCGCGACTATCGCTTCCTCGCGCCACACATGCTGCTCTCGCTGTTCGTCTTCGTCGCGCGACGGCGCTTTGGGCCGGTGGGAGCGACCGTGCTCATATTCCTGCTCGCAACACCCTGGTTCCACACCACCTACCAAGAGCTGCACCGGCGACACTTCGCCGATGAGGCCGCGCTGATGCGGCCGCTCGAAGCCGGCCTGGCCGAGCACGTGGTCCATGGTAAGGACGCCCCTCCCTGGTGCAACAGCCTCATCGCCCCGATCGACCTCTTTCCCTTCCTCAAGACCGTTCCCTCGGGCATTGGAGTCAGCGTCACGATGGGCTGGCGCGAGGTGAGGCGCCCGTTCAAGTCGCGCTATCTGCTGCTCGGCGCAGACGGCCCGCCCCCCGCGGACGCTCGACTCCGTCTACTGGGTGCCTTCCCTCAGCAGCTCTACCTGAACCTAGACGCCAAGTGTCCACCTTGAAGTCCCCTCCCGGGAGCAACACGAACCCACGAACGCGCCCAGCTCCTCCGCCCGTGCCTCGACATCCGCGCCCCATCGCTCACCACGGCCGGCAGGACAGTCCCAGGCCGAGGCCGGTGCGATCCACGGAGCCCTGCAAGACGTCGCTGGCGAAGATGTCGAAGCGCTGGTAGGCGGCGACGACGTCGCACGCGCGGTAACGGTAGCCCAGGCCAAGACCCGCGGTCACGCTGGTGTGTGACGGGGCCGACGCCGTGGCCCCGAGGTGGTGGGTGGTCGCGAAGAGGCTGGCGAACAGGCGGCTGGTGATGCTCACGTGGAATCGCACGGGCAGCCCCAGCCCGGGCTGAAGCTCGCGACCCGCGGCGAACGAGCGCCAGATGAGCACGGCGCCAAGCCCCACGTCCGCGCGCCAGAGGCTCCCGCCATGCAGGCTCGCCCACGCTCCCAGCAGGTTGGTGACGTCGGGATAGCGGGGGATCGGGAACACGACGCGCTCCTCGACGCCGACCTCGAACCGGCCCAGATGCAAGAGCCGCCAGCGCAGCCGTAGCTCGGGGTTGGCCACGGTGCCGAGCCCGGTGCCGAAGGTCTCGGTGTCCAGCACCCGAGCCGCCTGGTCGGCGTGCACGGCGCGGCCTTCCTGGTCCCGCAGCCCTACCCGCGCGCCGACCTCGAAGCCGCGGCCGAGACCGACCGCGCCCTCCAGGTTCCAGCCGCCGCCCAGGATCGTGCGTCTGTCGTCGTCGCTAACCCCGGGATAGGACATCACCAGAAAAGCACCACCCGCGGCGAGCCGCACGCGTTTCGGCGCCAGCACGGCCTCGTCCTCGACGAACCGGGGCTGCTCGAGATGGCCCGAGGCGCTGTCAGTCAGGCCAACCGACAGGACCAGCGCGGTCACGACAGAAGGCCCCATCACGTGCCCCCATCCACCGGGGCCGCCGGATACAGCATGATCTGCCCCCAAGCCTTCGCTGTCTGAGGCTCGACGGTGACGTCGTGCAGGCGAAGCACGGCCCCGACGCCGATGGTCACGCTGGTCGCGCCCCAGTCGGGAATGGAGACACAGTCCGCCGCGGGATCGCAGCTCTCGCACAGCGCCGCGTCCCCCGAGGACGACTGGTTCGTGTTGCGCAGCCCAATGTTGTACCGCGCACCCTCCCCGTCGAGGCGCAGCCACCCATTCGCGGTCCCAGGCAGGAGGTCGACGACGGTGAACTCGCCGGGCTGCAAGGTGGCGCTGCTGGCCTGCTCGCAGGAAGACGCGAACAATGGCGACGGCAGGTACGAGACGAAAGCGACCTCGTTCGGGGGCGAGTCGCTCGACATGGCGTAGGTGCCCGGGGGCAGCGACGCCCAATGCGTGGTCACCACGCCCTTGCCCACGAGCATCTCGTAAACCGGTGCCGTAGCGCTGCCGCAATCGTGCAAGTTGAGGATCCCTTTGCGAAACGTGAGCACGACCCCGGCCGAGTCGGTGACGTCGATGAGCCGGTGGAAGTCTCCATCGCAGTCGGCGTGGACGCGCTCGCCCGGAGATAGGCGTGGACCGGCGCAGAGCCAACTATCGTCGCAGGGCGGGCTGCCTCCGCCGAGCGCTTCGGACCAGGCGGCGTCCATCGAGATGGGAAAGGTGCGCGCGAACTCGAGGGCGAAGTCTTCGGCGGACAGGCCTGGCAAGACCCGACGGTGAAGCTCGGCAACCTTCGGCCAGCCGTACTTGCGCGCCAGGTAGGTAACCCAGAAACCGGCCGCCGAGTAGCCCGAGACCGAGTTGCCCCAGATGTGCAAGAGCGGGCGCCAGTCCCCGACCGCGAGGGTGTCCCGGGGTGAGAGGTCCCGCGATGGTTCGTACGCCGGCGAGCAGGACAGCGCCACGGCCACGCCCTCCTCGACCAGGCCCACCGAGCTCGTGTTCCACGCCCGGGACACGTACGCGTGAGCCTGTTCGTGGGCGTGGAACGGCTCGGAGGTCAGCACCTCGTCACGCTGGGCACACGCATCCACACCAGGCGGACAGGCAGACGCGAGCAGGTCCAGGTCGCCGAAACGGAAATAGCGCAACGGTCGCTCATCCTCGACGGTCAGGCCGATCTTCCCGCCCATCGTCCACGCGTGCTGGTCGAGCAGCCCGAGCAAGGTCGGACAGATCGCCCGGTCCACGCCATCGTGGTACTCCCACACGCTGGAGCGGCTGACCTGCCCCTCGAATTCCCAGCCGTGCTGGTCGCGCTTGCAGGTCGCCACGGAGGAGACCAGCAGCGCCACCACGAAGACGCGAGAGCTACGCAGAAATGGTCGAGTCATGCCAGGTCCCACAGTCTTCGGACTCTTGCACCTTGGCTCAAAGACCAGCCCGCGCCTTGCCCAGAAGCAGGCCCCGGACATCTCCACGGGCCTCGGCGCTGGCCCACAGCAGGTAGGGCGCGAGGAACATCGTCCCGCCGAAGAAGGCCGCCACACCCAAGGCCAGGGCCCGCGACGTGAACTGGTGCCGCCACGCCACCCAGAGGGCCGACAGCCCGAGGTAGCTCAAGAAGTCGAGGTTGAACTGCCCTGACCACGTCATCGCGGCGATGTTCGAGAAGAACGCGGGGAACAGGTTCCAGCCGTGCTGGAGGGTGACCACCGTCGTGTAGATGGTGGTGCAGGCCAAAACGACGACCAAATAGACGCGAAACAGGGCCATGTCTCTCCTCCTCGACGAGGGACGAGGATAGCAGCACGGCCAGCCCTTCGCAGAGCCCGTCTTTCGTCGAGAGCCCTGCCGCCGGCTACGGCGGGCTTTGCCCAACGACTGGTTGGTGAACCACAACCGCGCCGACAAGCCTGGGAAAGCAGGCGAAGCCGAAGCTGGTGACGACAGCCAGCCAGCGGCTCTACTGCGCGGTGGCGACCATCGCGCGTAACCAGTCCAGGGCAGCACGCTGGTCAGGGCTCGCGGTCTTCGCGCTGCCGATGATGGCGAGGGCTGCCCGGGCTTGCTCGGGCTGCTCGGCCATCACGAGCGCGAAGGCTTGGAAGATGCGAGCGTCCAAGGCCCGCGCGCCACCCGACGCAGCCGAGTCGGCGAACTGTTCGGCGGCAGCGGCGTAGTCTCGGGCGACCAGGGCACCGATGGCCGCCTGCTCCTTCAGCGCGGACGAGCGCTCGCCCGCCGCCCGAGCGCGCTCGCTCACCTCCTGCATCGACGGGTCGCTGCCCGCGAGCAGCAGCGGCAAGGTTCGCAGATCCGAGTCGAGCAAGAGGTCGCGCAGGGCCTCGAGCCCGGGCCATCGCTTGGGCAGGGACATGACCGCGTTGACCAAGCGCTGGGTGGCAAAACGCGCCCGGGTGCGCTCGCGCAGCTCTGGCGGCCACCAACGCCGGACCCAGCGACTCTGCGCGAACCGAGCCGCCGCCTGCTCTTCGTTCATCCAGCGATCGATGAAGCCCTGACGCGCGGGATGGGGACGGGCCGACGAGAGGCGCTGCGGATGGTCGTCTTCCAGGGGAGCGGTCGTGGCGATCCAGCCCGCCAGTTGCTCGGCGTCGGCGAGGAACGTGGCCCCGAGCTGCTCGGGTTGCTCGAGCGCGAGCCTGGCCAACTCGGGCCCGACCACGGGGTCGCGCCACTGGGCGGTGAGCTCCTCTTCCGTGGCCGGCGAGCCCGCACCCCGGGTCCCGGCCAACATCCAGTGCGCGCCCGCCCCGGTCCACAGCGAGCAGTCGACGAACGCCGCGCAGAACGCCTTCACGATGGCACGCGCGTCGTCCTCGTCGAGCTCCTCGACGGGCAGCCAGTAGGTGGCCAGGCCCTCGGGGGTGAGCCGGTCGTGAAGCAGGCGAAAATACTCCCGGCTGTAAAGGCTGGTCACGCCGGCCGCCTTGGGCGGGGGCGGCTCGCCGGTGATGAGGTCGAAGGACTGACTGGTGGTCTGCAGAAAGAAGCGCCCGTCCTCCACGTGCACGTGGACGCGAGGATCGGCCAGAGGGTCCTGGCCAGGCGGAAACACCACGCTGGTCATCGCGAGGATCTCGCGGGAGATGTCGACCACGTCGATGCGGGAGAGGGCCCGGGTGTCGGTCAACGCCTTGGCAGTGGAGCCCACGCCGTAGCTGATGAGCAAGGCGTTGCGGATGCGCGGGCGAACGGCGATGGGCCAGTACACGAAGGTCTTCATGTAGCGGCGATCCGGTAGCTCGGTGCCCGACATGGAGTGCCCGTTGGTCACCAAACGAAAGGCCACGGGCTGGCCGCCCCAGTCGCGGCGCAGGTATGCCGTGGTCTGGTTGGGCCCCTCGCGCAGGCTCTCCAGCCGAACGCCCTCCTCCATGAAGCGCGCCAGACTGGTGGGCAAGTGGCGGGTTGTCATGGCCCCGCGGGGGAAGACCCCGAGCGCGAGCGCGACGGCGACCAGCGAGCCCTGCCACACCACACGCCCCACCCGCCCCGTTCCGGGCGTGCGACAAAGCGCGGCCACACCGCCATAGGCAAGCACGATTGCGCAAAGCGATCGCTCCATGCCCAGCGCTGGCAGAAGCACGAAGCCACCGAGCACGGCCCCGGCCACCGCGCCCAGGGTGTTGGCCACGAGCAAACGCCCGGTCGTCTCGGCCGCGCCCGCGAAGTGCTGGCGCAGCGCCGCGCCTTGCAGGGTGAAGATGGCGCCCGACGCGAGCGACGCAGGCAGCATCAGGCGCAGCGACAGCAGCAACGTGGCGTCGGGTCTGGAAATGAAGAAGGCATCTTCGCCCAGCCACGGCGAGAAAGCGGCATAGCCGAGCAGCACGGCCCAGCCGGCCAGCGCGCCCACTGCGGACAGCCAGCGGTGGGCACGCGGATCGCGGCGCAACCACAACGAGGCCAGAAGGCCCCCGAGCCCGATCCCTACCAGCACGACGGCGAGCATGAAGGCGAAGGTCAGCGCGGTCCCGAACAGGAAAAGCTGCAAAAAGCGGAACCAGACCACCTCCAGGGCGAGCATGGCCGCGCCTGCCAGGAACGCAGCGATCAGCCAGCGTCCTGCTCCGCCTCGGCTGTGGGTGGGCTCGCTTGGCATGGGGGACGCCATCGCGGCAGAAGTGCGACGCGCGAGCCACCACGCCAGGCCAGCGGCGAACAGGTTCCCGCCGGCCGCGCAAACGGCGGCGCCACGCAAGCCGAAGGGGCCGATGAGCCAAAGCTCGCCCGCCACCGCGCCCAGCGCCCCGCCCAAGGTGTTCGCGCCATAGAGGTAGCCGAGCACGCGGCCGAAGTCCGCATGGTCGCGCGACACCGCCCGGGTCAGGCACGGCAGGGTCATCCCCATCGCCGTGGTGGCGGGCAGCATGAGCGCGAACGCCACCACCAGGCGCACGAAGTTGGTCGGCCCCGCCGCGCCGGCCAGGCCACGAAACACCGGCGCGAGCACCGCGGGAAGCGCGGGCGCGACCAGCACCGCGGCCGTCGCCGCCAACCCGACGCCGAGCTCGATCGCCGCGAACGTGCGCAGCGGGCGTCGCCAGCGCCGGGCCCAGCGCGCCGCGAGCCCATTGCCCAGCCCCAGCCCCGCCATGAAGCTCGCGAGCACGATGGACGACGCCCACACGGTGCTGCCGAGCATGATGCCCGCGCGCCTCAACCACAGCGCCTCGAAGAGCAAGGCGGCGCCGCCGGAGGCGAAAGCGGCGAGGCTCAACAACAGGGTCATGGGCTACAGACGGCGGCGAAGGGTGTGATTGCGCGCCCGGAAGCCGAGCCTCTCGTAGAGCGACCGCGCTCGTGCATTCGAGGGCGACACCTCCAGCTCGAGCGCGACGGGCGCGCTGCCCCACAAGGAAGGATTCGCGCCGATCGCGCCCAAGAGCTCGGCCGCGATCCCCCGACTGCGAAGGGGCGGCACCACGTAGAGCTCGTCGATGGTGCAAATCTCCCCGCCATACTCGTTCGACCAGAAAGACACGAGCAGCGCATAGCCCACGACCTTGCGGTCGACCTCGGCCACGACGGCCTTGCCTCGAACCGGCTCGGCCCGCAACCGTGCAAGCGTTCGGCGAATCTGATCCGCGCTGACCGGCTCGCCCGGGTCCTCGCGATAGAGCGCCAAACACATCTCGACCACGAGATCATCCTCTTCCGGCAACGATGGGCGCCACATTCACGAAGTAAGCCCCAATGACCCAACCCCTGGCAAGGGCGCCGCGAAAGACGACCTCGACAGCAAGCAGAACGGGGCGGATAATGACGCCCGGCGTGGCTTGGACGTTCAGTGGACCCATGGAGAATGGAGGCTCTCATGCGCTTAGCGACGAAGACAGGTGATTGGCATGCGAACCCTGGCTTACCAGCCTTGGCAATGCTCGGGGTGCTATTCGGCTCGGCTGCTTGTTCGAGCGAGGAGTCGGCTTCGACGCCGTCGTCGGACGAGCCGCGGGCCGCGCAGCTCGCGCTGACCCGAGCAGCCCTGCCGAGCTGCGGATCGACTCGGGAAGGCCAGGTGTACTACGTATGGAATGAGTCCGCCTTCTACGCCTGTCGCAGCAGCACCCGAACCTGGGTGCAAGTGGGTATGGACGGAATGAACGGCGCCGTCCGCGTGACCGCGCTCGATCCAGGGGCCGAGTGCCCATCGGGCGGTTCCCGCATCGAGTTCGGGCTCGATCTGAACCGCAACGACACGCTCGACAACAATGAAGTCTCGTCGACGACCGTGCTGTGCAACGGCGAGGCCGGACCCACGGGGCCCCAAGGTGCGACCGGAGCAACGGGTGCGACCGGCCCCGCGGGTCCCCAAGGCCCCGAAGGTCCGCAAGGACAAACAGGCGCCACAGGCGCCACAGGCGCAACCGGCGCGACTGGCGCGACCGGCGCTACCGGCGCGACCGGTGCGACCGGCCCCGCGGGTCCCCAAGGCCCCGAAGGTCCGCAAGGACAGACCGGCGCCACCGGCGCGACCGGCGCGACCGGCCCCGCGGGTCCCCAAGGCCCCGAAGGTCCGCAAGGACAGACAGGCGCTACCGGCGCGACCGGCGCGACCGGCCCCGCGGGAGGAACGACGCTGATGAAGGTCGACAGCGAGGCCCCGGGCTCCTCTTGCGTCGCGGGCGGCGTCCGCGTCTCGAGTGGCATCGACCTGGACTCGAACGGATTGCTCGACGCCGCGGAGGTGACAGCCACGGCGCTGGTGTGCAACGGCAGCACCGGGGCCACCGGACCGACTGGCGCAACCGGTCCCACGGGCCCTTCGGGCTCGAACGGCAGCGACGGAACGCCCGGGCTCAACGCCCTTGTGCACCAGGTGGACGAGCCCGCCGGCGCGAACTGCCCGACGGGCGGGGTCCGAATCGAAAGCGGGCTCGACCTCAATGGGAATGGAGCTCTCGACCCGGTCGAGATCACGGAGACGAGCTTCTCGTGCAAGACGATCAGCACAGTCGTCAACGTCGTGGCCGAGCCCGCTGGCCCCAACTGCGCATCGGGCGGGCAAGCCATCCAGACTGGCCAGGACAGCAACGGGGATGGCACCTTGCAATCAACCGAGGTTCAGCAGACCGCCTACGTCTGCAACGGCGCTTCTGGATCGCCGGACGGGGGCGTCCCACCCGACGGCGGTACCAGCACGATGCCCCTGCAGTCGGTTTCGGCGGGCGAATCCCACACCTGTGCGCTGAGGGCCGATGGCACTGTGGCCTGCTGGGGATCCAATTACTACGGCGAGTCCACGCCTCCGGCAGGGGCCTTCGTCGAGGTCTCGTCCGGCGCGCGTCACACCTGCGCCTTGAGAGCGGACGGCAGCGTGGCTTGCTGGGGCATGGACTTCTCGGGCCAGACCGTGCCGCCACCGGCGCAGACGTTCAGCAGAATCTCGGCAGGCGGCTTCCACACGTGCGGGCTCAGGGCCGACGGTCACGTGGTCTGCTGGGGCATGGACGATTCCTTCCAGTCGACCCCGCCCGCGGAGACCTTCGTGCAGGTCGCCGCAGGCAGCTATCACACGTGCGGCGTGACCGTTGCAGGCACCGTGGCTTGCTGGGGCGACAACAGCTATGGCCAAGCGTCCCCGCCAGCCGACACGTTCAAGCAAATCGCCGCCGGCGTGCGCCACACCTGCGGTGTGAAGACCGACGGCAGTCTGGCCTGCTGGGGCACGAACTACAGCGGCGATCCGCCGCTGGGCGGCTTCGTTCAGGTCTCGGTGAGGAATGGCGAAAGCTGCGGCCTGAAGGCGAACGGGTTCGTCGTCTGCTGGGGAGGCGGCTGGGTGCTTCCTCCGGTGGGGACCTACTCTCAGGTGACGGTCGGTGATCAGCACAGTTGTGCCAGGGAGGTTGGCGGCAACGTCGTCTGCTGGGGCAACAATTCGTTCGGTCAGGCAACGCCACCGACAGGCGAGTTCAGCCAAATCTCGGCTGGCGGCGATCACAGTTGTTATCTCAAGTCCGAAGGAAGTGTCGTCTGTTGGGGCAACAACGAGTTTGGCCAGGCCTCGCCGCCCGCGGAGTCATTCGTTCAAGTCTCGGTCGGGACATATCACAGCTGCGGCGTCAGAACCGGGGGGAGCGTCTCCTGCTGGGGAGACAACGCTCTTGGCCAGGCCTCGCCGCCGGCAGGGACATTCAGCCAAGTCGCGTCTGGCTACTACCACTCCTGTGGCTTGAAGGCCGACGGCACTATCGCCTGCTGGGGCTACAACTCGAGCGGACAGGCGACGCCACCCGCCGGGACCTTCGTCCAAATCTCGACAGGTAGCTCTCTCAACTGCGGCTTGAGGACCGATGCCAGCGTGGTCTGCTGGGGCAGCAACCTCAGTGGTCAACTGGTGCCGCCCGCCGGAACCTACAGTCAGGTCTCCGTGGGAGGCAGCCACAGTTGTGGCTTGATGACCGATGGCAGCGCCGTGTGCTGGGGCGACAGCTACTACGGCATGCCGATGCCGACGGGGCTGTCGTTCACCAAGATCTCCGCAGGGCAGACGCACGTCTGCGGCTTGGCGACCGATGGCCACACCGCGTGTTGGGGCGACAACTACTACGGCCAGTTGGTCGCGCCGACGACGACGTTCGACGAGCTGTCGATGGGCCAGTACCACGGCGCCGGGCTATCGGCCTCGGGTGCCGTCTGGGAATGGGGCAGCACCGCTCGCCAGCCGCTCTAGCTGCCGTCAACCGTTCGCCTGGCGTCGACCCACGACGCCAGGCGAGGCACGAGCCTCTGTAGCGGACGAGCCTCATCGCCCGTCGGTTTGCTAGGCTTCGATCCGTGATGGACAGAATGCCGCGTGTGGTCGTCGTAGGCGCCGGGTTCGGCGGCCTGGAGGTGGCGCGCAAGTTGGCGGGGGCGGAGATGGCAGTCACCATCGTCGATCGCCGCAACCACCACACCTTCCAGCCCCTGCTCTACCAGGTGGCCACCGCCGGGCTCTCCCCCGCGGAGATCGCCGCCCCCATCCGCTGGATCTTCCGCGGCCGCCCGGTCAAGGTCCTGCTCGGCGAGGTCACCGACATCGATCCGAACGGCCGCACGGTGGAGGCGGGCAGACTGCGCTTGCCCTACGACTACCTGGTGCTCGCCGCGGGGGCGAGCCACGCCTACTTCGGGCACGACGCGTGGGCAACCATGGCGCCCGGGCTCAAGACCGTCGAGGACGCTCTCGAGATCCGGCGCCGCGTCCTGCTCGCGTTCGAGCTGGCCGAGCGGCGGGCTGCCTCGCAGCCGCAGACGCCCCCGCTCACCTTCGTCATCGTGGGTGCGGGGCCGACAGGGGTCGAGCTGGCGGGCACGTTGGCCGAGATCTCGCGGCAGGTGCTCCGGCAGGAGTTTCGCGCCATCGACACGACGCGGGCACGCGTGTTGCTGCTCGAAGGCGGTCCCCGGGTACTGTCGTCGTATCCCGAGCCGCTGTCGGCCAGCGCGGAGAGGCAGCTCCGCCGCCTGGGCGTCGAGGTTCGCACTTCGGCGCGCGTCACCGGGATCGAGCCAGGACGCGTCTTTCTGGGTGACGAGAGCATCGACGCGGCCGTGGGGCTGTGGGCGGCGGGTGTGCAGGCGTCGCCGCTCGGCGCGAAGCTGGGCGTGCCGCTCGATCACGCGGGCCGAGTGTTGGTGGAACCCGACCTCAGCATTCCCGGCCACCCCGAGGTTTTCGTCATCGGGGACTTGGCCGCCATCAAGGACCGGTCGGGGAACTGGGTGCCCGGCGTCGCCCCGGTGGCGATGCAACAAGGGCGCGCCGTGGCTCGCACCATCGCGAACGACCTCGCCGGCAGGCCACGCCGCCCCTACCGCTACGTCGACAAAGGCAGCCTCGCCACCATCGGACGCTCGGCCGCGGTCGCGGTCATCGGTCGCCTTCACCTGTCGGGTTTCGTGGCCTGGCTGGCCTGGTTGTTCATCCACGTCTTCTTTCTCATCGGGTTCCGCAACCGCGTCCTGGTGCTGATCCAGTGGGCGTGGTCGTACTTCACGTACGAGCGCTCGGCGCGCCTCATCACTGGCGGCAACGATCTGCCCGGCTGGACCGACCGCCCGAAAGGCCACGGCGAAGGCGATCCGTCGTAGCCAGGTCGAGCCTTCTCGCGCGCAGGCGCCACTCTCCATCAGGGAGAGAGGTATCCATGTCCCCAAGCAAGCGCACCGCGATGTACTGGCTCGTCCCCGCCCTCGTGCTCGGCGGCTGCTCGGGCGATCCGGCGGGCAAAGCGCAGAGCACGGAAGGGGCGACCGGCGGCGCCGCGATTTCGGCCCAAGGCACCGGCGGCAGTGTGACCGCGACGGGCGGCGTCTCGGCCTCCGGCGGCGCGTCCGCGATGGACGCCAGCGTGGGCACGGGCGGGACACCCTCCGCCGGGGGCAGCACCGCGGCCGGAGGAAGCACCAGGATGGGCGGGACAGCCGGAAC
>CAZYFU010000039.1:17799-48320 GCA_964647025.1 uncultured Myxococcales bacterium
GGCGGCGCGACGGGCGGAGGCACCGGCACCGGCGGCGCGACCTCATCCGAGCTGCTGGCCTTCCCGGGCGCACAAGGCTTCGGTCGCCTGGCCGTCGGCGCGCGGGGCAAGGACGTGTACCACGTGACCAACCTGAACGACAGCGGCGCGGGCTCTCTGCGCGATGCCATCAGCCAGGCGAACCGCACGGTGGTGTTCGACGTGGGCGGCGTGATCGAGATTTCTTCCCGTCTCGTCTTCAAGAACAACCAGACCATCGCCGGCCAGACCGCGCCGGGCGGCGGCATCACCATCTACGGCGACGGCACGTCGTTCTCGGGCGCGAACCACACCATCGTCCGCTACGTGCGCTTCCGCATGGGCGTCGTCGGCGAATCCGGCAAGGACGCGGTCACGGCGGCCAGCGGGCACGACATCATCTGGGACCACTGCTCGATGAGCTGGGGTCGCGATGGCACCCTCGACCTCAACCAGGAGAGCGCCGGCGCCATCTACAACATCACGGTGCAGGACTCCATCATCGCGCAGGGGCTGCAGACGCACAGCACGGGAGGCCTGGTGGTCACGGCCGGCACCTCCATCATCCGCTCGCTCTACATCGACAACAACTCGCGCAACCCCAAGGCGCGCGGCACCACGCAGTTCGTGAACAACGTGGTCTACAACTGGGTGGCGTCGGGCTACATCCTGGGCGACACCGCGGGCCGCTCGGACGGCGCGCTGATCGGCAACTACTTCATCCTTGGCCCCGAGACCAACGGCGGCACGCTGGACAGTCCGACGCTCGAGTACCACGTCTTCGCCGACGGCAACTACTACGACAACAACAAGGATGGCGTGCTCAACGGGCGCCTGCTGGGTCAGGCCGACTTCGGCACCGCCACCTGGGAAAGCAAGCCGTCGGTGTCCTTCCCGCCCGTGCCGGCCATGACCGCGTCCCAGGCCTTCGACCACGTGGCCAAGCACGCTGGCGCGTCCAATTGGCGCGACCCAGTGGACGACTACGTGGTGGCCGAGCTGCGCTCGCTCGGCAAGCAGGGCAAGACCATCAGCGACGAGCGCAGCCTGGGCATCCCCAACGTGGTCGGAAACGTGGCGGGCGGCGCCGCGCCCAAGGACACCGACCAGGATGGCATGCCCGACGACTGGGAGAGCGCCAACGGCCTCGACCCGAACGACGCTTCGGATCGCAACGGCGACCGCAACCAAGACGGCTGGACGAACCTCGAGGACTACATCAACTCGCTCGCGCCCTGAGCGGCCACGTCTAACGACGGGTCCTCGCGTCGAGCTGACGCAGCAGATCGGAGATCTGCGCCAGCTGCTCGGCCAGCGCGTCCTGATCCTGGCGATCGTTTCGCTCCTCGAGGCCGGCCTGGGCCAGCGGCAACAGCGTGCGCTCGACCAGGCGAAGCTGCTGCTCGAGCACGTCCTTGATCAAGTTCGGCTCGTACTGCACGTCCACGCGCACCGGGCGCTGGGCCTGCACCGCGAGCTGGGTGGCCAGCGTTTCCAGGCGCTTGCCCAAGGCCGACTCGGTGGCGACGGCGGTGGTGCCGCTCTCCTTCGCACCATTGACCAGCGCTTCGCGGATGGCGCCCAGCTCACCGCCCAGCGCGCCGGTCAGTCTGGTGACCGGATCATCGGTGGCGCTGCCCATGCGGCGCTGGCGGACGAATTCGTCCTTCATCTGCTGCCAGCGCACCTGCTGCTCGGACGAAAGCCGTCCGCGCATCTCGCCCAGCTTGAGCAGGTTCTGCTCCGCGGCCGTGGTCAAGGTCTGTGCCTCGCCCTGGTAGTGGTCGTCGATCAGCGCCTCGACCTCCTTGTCGGTCATCGCGGCGACCACCTTCTCGGCGATCTTGTTCATGTTGCGGTAGCTGCCCTGCAACTTGAACGGGGGCTCGGTGCGGAACTTGTCCGATTGCGCGGCCGAGCGGATGTACTCCTGGTTGACCCGCAGAAGGACTCCCTGCACGCGAAACAGATGGCGCAACACCGTCAGGATCTCTTCCAGCTCGACGGCCGAGTAGCCGTAGCCGAGCTCGCTCGACGGGATGGGCTCGCCCTTGGCCATGCGTACCAGCTTGTACACGTCGGCGGGCGCCCGCGTGGCCAGCGGCAGCAGCGTCGGGTTCGAGGTCAGCGCGTTCTCGATGTAGGAGAGCGCGAAGGCGTCGTCGCGGCCGCTCAACACCTCGCCCAGGTTGTAGACGTCGGCGCGGTTGGCCAGCATGTCCGGGATCTGGAACTGCGCGCCCGACTCGGTGTACGGGTTGCCCGCCATCACCACGCACAGCTTCTTGCCGCGCAGATCATAGGTACGGGTGCGGCCGTGCCATACGCCCTCGATCTTGCGCTGGGCATCGCACAGCGAGATGAACTTCTGCAGGAGCTCTGGGGAGGTGTGCTGGATGTCGTCGAGGTAGAGCATCACGTTGCTGCCCATCTCGAGCGCGAGGTTGATGCGTTCGACCTCCTGGCGGGCCGTGGCGTTCGGCGCCTCGGCCGGATCGAGCGACGTGACCGTGTGCCCGAGCGCGGGCCCGTTGACCTTCACGAACACCAACCCTAGGCGCGAAGCCACGTACTCCATCAGGGTCGTCTTGCCATAGCCGGGCGGAGAGATGAGCAGCAACATGCCCATCTGATCGGTGCGCTTGGTCGCCCCGGCGGCGCCGAGCTGCTTGGCCAGGTTCGCGCCGACCAGCGGCAGGTACACCTCGTCGATGAGGCGGTTGCGCACGAACGCCGACATCACGCGCGGCTTGAGCTCGGACAGGCGCAGCCGCTCCTTCTCGCGCTCGGCGATCTCGCCGCGCAACGCACGGAAGGCGCGGAAGGCCGGCACGCGCTCGCGCTCGAAGCTCGCCAGACGGCTGGTGACCTCGTCCAGGCGAAACGTCATGGTGCCGTCGACGATGCGACCATGGCGACCGAGCAGCCCCTCGATACGAGCCTCGACGAGCGCGCTCGACGGATTGCGGTCCAAGCGCGGTGTGCACAGCCAGACCGCCGTCTCCAGCGCGGCCGGCGCGAGCTGCGGCTTGCCCGCGACCACCCCGCGAACCCACGCCTCGGCCAGGGCCAGCGCCGCCGCGGGCGCACCGGCGAGCGCGGCCATGTCCTCCTCGAAGCTCGTGCGGGCCGCACGACTGTCGAGCTCGGCGAGCAGGGCATCGCGCAAGGCCACGGCGTCGCCGCTGACCACGAAGCGCGGTGGGCTCGCGGTCAGCTCGCGCACGAGATAGCGAGCCGCCTCGGGCACCAGGGCCACGCCGAGACCGAGCGCGGCGACGCCAGCGTGGCGTGCGACGAACTCGCCGAGTGCCGCCGCCAACTCCTGCGCCAAAGCAGCGTCGGCCCCGCGACTGCCGAGCACCTCCGCCAGTCGAGCGAGGCTCTGGGCGTGGCGCTGCCAGCGCGCTCTCAGGGCGCTCTCCTCGGGTGATGCCGGAGCACTTCCCCAGAACAGGACCGCGAGGGCGCGGGTGGCCGGCGGCACCGCGAGCCGGCCAGCGCCGTCGCGCATCGCCAGCCAGCGCTCCAGGATCTTGGCCGCGTCGTGGTCGTGCACGCCGCGTGCGTAGCCTTCGTCGTAGCGCTCTTGTGCCGCCCGACTCACCAGGCCGACCAGCCCGCCGCTTCGCACCGCCTCGCGCAGCTCCTCGAGCCCAGCCTCACCCTTGGCCTCGGCCGTGAAGAGCAGAGACGCGGCCAGGTATTCGCCGCGGTAGACCTGCTCGTTCTCCGACGGAAGCTCCTGGCCCCACAGCGGCCGCGCCTGCGCAAGGCGCGCATCGTCGAGCTTCTCGAAGAAGTCCGTGCCGGTGAGGTGGACCGCCAGCCCGTCCTCGTGCGGAACCACCATGAGCTCGAGCGGATGCTGGTTGACCGCAAAGCGGTGGACGCCGAGACGAATCAACTCGCCTTCGCCCTCGAACAGATCCGCGCGGTCGCGTTGCCCGCGCAAGGCGTCCTGCCGGGCCGTGGTCAGTCGCGCCACCAGCTCGTCGGCCTTGACCGCGTCGCCCAGCGCACGCAGCTCGTCGGCCAGCTGGCGCAGCTTGGCCACCATCGGATCCGAGGCAAAGTACGCGTTGACCTCGTCGGCCGTCTTGAGCGAACTCGCCCGCCGCACCACCCCCTCGAGGATGCGCTGCCCGGCCTTCTGCACGTTGGCGGCTCGGCGCTGGCGCTCGGCCTGTAGTTGCTGCTTCTTGCTGCCGACGGCGTCGACGATCTCCTCGCGCTTGACCGCCAGCTCGGACGCCAAGTCCTCGACGTCCGCGAACCGGCTCTCCAGCTCTTCGAGCTGCACCAGCAAGCGGGTCAGCTCCTGATCGCACCGCTCGGGCGAATCGCATTGGGCCAGCGCCGAGGCCACGCTCTGCGTGAGCAGCTTGATCTGCGCGCCGAAGGCCGCCCTGCCTTCCCTCGCCGCGAGCTCGCGCTGGCGTCCCTCGATGGTGGCGCGCGCCTGGTTGACCTGCCCGAAAGCCTCGGTGATGTTTTCGAGGATGGTCGTGCGCTGGGTGGTGTCGTCGATCTTGAGCGACCCGATGACCTCGCCCAGAAGGGCGAGCCCCGACGCCACCCCTTCGATGGCCTCGCGCTGCGGCTTCACGGCCAGCGCGGTCTCCAGCTTGGAGACCTCGCCCGCGATGGATTGCGCGCGCTCCACCAGCTCGCCGAAGGCCTCGCCACGCGCCAGCAGCGATACGCAGTCCGCCGTGACCCGGTCGAAAGCCACGACCACCTGCTGTTCCAGCTCGCCCAGTCGGGCCACGTCGATGAAGCGGGTCTCCTTGCGCGTGATCAGGCTGCCGCGCAGTCCGCGCAGCGAGGTCAGCGCCGCGAGGAATGGGTCGACCTTGGTCCAGCTCTCCGACTGCATCGTGCGCAGCCGCTCGGCCACCTCGGCCTCGGTCGCGGCCAGCACCTTGCGTGCCTCGTCCTCCAGCGCGACCACCTTCTCGTACTCGTCGAGGATCTGCTTGGCCACCAGCTTGACCTCGGCGACCGCGCTCTTGAGGTCGCCGGCGTCCGCATGGCCAAGCCAGTAGTAGGCGTCGGGCGCCCGGTTGCACAAAGCCAGGATGTCCTCGAAGGCCTGGCGTCGCGGATTGTCCTGGTTGGTGAGTCGGCAGATCGACAACACGTCGGCCAGGCCGCGCACCAGATCGGCGTTGCCCACCTTGGCCAGGTAGGAACCGTCGCTCGGTGCCGAAGCCGCGAAGTCCGCGGAGGTGAATGGCGTGCGCCAGACCTGCATGGGGTGCACGCGCGCCGGCTCGGCTCCTTGCGAGCGGAACACCACCATGCGTCCGTCGGCGAACAGCGAATAGCCGTTGCAGTGGATGGGCGCCGCGATCTCCTTGTTGATCAAGTTGTACGGGCAAAGCAGGTATGCGCCGTTCGCCACCCGACTGTACACGTAAAGCAGGTCCTCGCCGTTGGGCGAGCGGATCTCGCGCTTGAGCACGAAGTCGGCGAAGTCCCCGTCGAACAGCTTGGCCTCGCCGCCCACCACCACGTAGCCGCCCGGGAATACGATGCCCTGGTCCTCGGGCAAGCTGCGACAGCCGAGACCGATGCCGTCAGCGCGCAGGACCCGCTTGGCGCGGTGGTCGTAGACCAGGTAGCGCCAGCGCTGCTCGCGGAAGGGCAACATCTTGAGCAGGATCAGCCCGGGCCCGCCGGTGCCCGCGCCGATGCTGGCGTAGAAGATGCGGGCGTCGTCGAGCGTCTGGTTGGGATCCTCGACCGGCTCGTCGTACAGCCCGCGACCGCTCTCGGTGTTGTTCTCGACCTTGACGGTCAAAGTGCCGCCCGTGGTCTCGACAAACAGGGTGTCGAGGATGTTGTAGTGCGGAAAGCGGCCGGCGACCTGATCTTCGCGGCTGACCTCGACCCACTCGAAGTCGTAGGCGGACGGGAAGGCGGCGGCGTAGTCGCGATCGCCCCGGTCATCGACGTAGGCGATGCGCCCGTCGGCGTCGAGGCGCCAGCGAAACACCTTGAGATCCTTGGTCGAGGCGCCGGCCTGGAACGCGGCCAGCAGGAAGGTGTCCCGCCGCACGAGCTGCAAGAGGCGCGCACCCCGGTAGTAGCGAAACAGGTTGGCGAAGTCGCGCTTGAGGTCGTCGCCGGTCAGGAAGCCCCCGTCGCTGTCGAGCGGCAGCGACGAGCAGTCGAAGCCACCGTCTTTGCCCGTGGGCTCGAACCTGTGCAGGGCCAGCACGTCGCCGATGGTGGTCTCCGCCTTGAGGCCGAGGAAGACCTGAAAGCCCACCAAGAGGTGCTCGCCCACCGAGACGATGTCGACGGGGCAGCAGTTGTGCTCGGTGCGCAGCCGTTCGGTCGACACCAGGGCCGGCTCGGTGGTTCCGAAGACCTGCTTGCGTCGCTGGTTGAGTGCCTCGGCGCGCGTGGACAGCTCCTGCCCCACCCCACGCAGGCGCTGGCGCAGGACCTCGTAGTTGCCGCCGGCCAGCTTGCCGTCGACGTCTTCCGTCGTTGCCATGGGCCTCCGCCGCTTACCTGTCGAGACCCAGCTGGTTCGCCTTGTCGATCAGGATGCGCAAGCCGGCCTTGCGACTGTCGTCCGCCGTGGACATGAGCTTGGTCAGCAGCATGGTCACGCTGAGGTTCTTGATGGTCTCGGCCGACAGCCCCGAAGTGCTGACCGCCTCCTTCAAGTCCTGGACCAGGCTGGCCTTGCCGGTCAGGTGGTCGCCGAAGACCTTGCGCACAGTCTCCGATTGATCGACCAGGCCGTCGATGGACTGTCCCAGCGAGACCGCGCGCACGAATCGGTCGAAGAACTGACCATCGCCGCCCACGATGTTGATGTGGGCCTGGGCCATGGCCGGGCCCATGACCTTGGCCTGCTCGCCCACCATCTTGACCCGAGCGTCGATGGTGGCCATCGCGATGTCGCGTTCGTTGGCCAGCCGCAGGCGGTACTCCTCGTGCTCGCGCCCGGTACCTTCGAGCGCCTTCATGGCCTCGGCCTTGAGCGCCAGGCCCTGGGCCTCGGCGGCCATGCGCTTGCCGATGGCGCCTGCCTCGGCCTCCTTCGCGGTCACCTCGGCGAGCAGCTTCTCGCGCAGCGAGGTGGCAGCGGCCAGGCCCTGCTTCTCCACCGCGGCGGCGTCGGCCTCGCGTCCGGCAGCCTCGGCCAGGGCCTTGCGCCGAACGTTCTCGGCCAAGACCGTGCCCTCGCGATCGCTGACCGCCACGTTGGCCTCGCGCACGCGCACCTCGGCCAGGCCGCGCTTCTCGATGGCCACCGCGTCCGCCTCCTTCACGCGCACCCCGGCCAAGCCCTCGGCCGCATGCTCGGCCTGGGTCCCCTCGGCGGTACGAATCGCGGCGCGGGCCTCCTTGTCGGCGGCCTCCATCGCCGCCTCGGCCAAGATGAGCTGCTTCTTGGCGTGGGCCTGCGCCACCTGCTGCTCGGCCTCCGCCTGCTTGATGTCCTTGATGAACAGCGACTGCGCGGCGGCCTCGGCGCCCACCACGGCGATCTGCTTCTGCCGTTTGGCTTCGGCGTCGACGCGCAGATCCTTGATGCTCTCCTCCTCGACCGCCACGGTCTTGTCGACCGCGACCCGGGTGCGGACCACGTCGGCGATGGCGCGCTTCTCCGCCTCGATCGCCTTCTGCTTGTCGATCACCCCCAGCTCGACCTCGCGCTGGCGCAGCACCTCTTCCAGATCGTGCGCCTTGGTGGCGCGAACCTTCTCCACCTCGACCTCGCGTACCCGCCCTTGCTCGGACACCTGGACCGCGCGCAGCTTGGCCTGCTCGGCCATCTGCACGGCTTCCTCGGAGCGCTGGCGCTCGACGTGGGTGCGCTTCTCCTCCTCGAGCTGGAAGCGTGCGGCGTCGTTGGTCTCGCGCGCAACGGCGATGGCGATCTCCTTGTTCTTCTTGGCCTCGGCCTCGGCGCGCTGCTGCTCGAAGCGGAACACGGCCTCGTCGGCGGTCAGGTTCTGCCGGCCCAGCTCCATGCGCTCACGCTGCTTGAGCTCGTTGGTGCCGATGTTCGCGTTGGTGGTGATGTCGGTGATCTTCTTGATGCCGAGGGCGTCGAGCACGTTCTGGGCGTCGAGCACCTCGATGGGCGTCTGCTCGAGGTAGTCGATGGCCGCGTCGTCCAGGATGTAGCCGTTCAAGTCCTTGCCGATGACCTGGATGATCTGGTCCTTGAAGATGTCGCGTTGGTCGTAGAGCTGCTCGAACTCCATCTTCTTGCCCACCGTCTTGAGCGCCTCGGAGAACTTGGCGGTGAACAGCTCTTCCAGCGTCTCCTGCTGCGAGGCCCGCGCGCACCCGATGGACTGGGCCACGCGCAACACGTCGTCGGTTGTCTTGTTCACCCGCACGAAGAAGGTGACCTTGATGTCGGCGCGAATGTTGTCCGCGCAGATGAGGCCCTCCTTGCCCCGACGCTCGATCTCGATGGTCTTCACCGACAGGTCCATGACCTCGGCTTTGTGGATGACCGGCAACACGATGGCCCCGGTGAAGGTCACCTGGGGTTCGGTGCGCATCTTGTTGACGATCATCGCCTGCCCTTGCGCCACCTGCTTCCAGCAACGCACCACGAGGATCAGGAAACCGAAAAGGACCAGGGCACCGATCGCGATCAAGGCAAGAACGAGCTGTGACGGCATTTGCATGGCAAGGCTCCAGTTAGGTCAGGGGCAGGTTCCGACGGATTACGGCTCCAGGCCGAGTTGGGTGGCCGGTTCGACCAGGTACGCATGGCGGGCCGAATCGAAATCGATGATCAGCGCTTGGTCGCCGCGCTCGAGGGCGGCCGGCTTGTCGCAACGCACGGGGATCACGAGCACAGTCCCCCGATCTGACACCGTGGCCTGGCCGAAGTCGCGGTCCACGTGGCCCGTGGTGATGGTGCACAGCGAGCCGACGTAGTCGCGGTTGCTCTTGCCGGCGCGCAGGCGGAACAGCGGGTTGAGCGGGCGGACCAGCGTGCCCGCCAGCGGAATGCCCACCACCACCGTGCCGACCAGCACGATGCCCGCGAGCAGCAGGCTGTCTGGACCGAGCAACTTGCCGCCGTAGTACATACCGAGGATCGACAGGGCCCAACCCACGATCACGACCACCGAGCCCGAGATGGTGATGGGAACCGTGGCCAAGCCGAGCGCGTCCCAGAAACCGTGGACACCCTCCCCGCCCGGCAGCTTCACCACCTCGCCCGCGCCCTTGGCCCCGGCCAACACCTCGCCCGCGCCCTTCGCGCCGAGTAGCGCCTCACCCGCGCCTTTCGCGCCCAGCAAGGCCTCGCCCGCACCTTTCGCCCCGGCCAGCACGTCGCCCGCCCCCTTCGCCCCGGACAAGGCATCGCCCAGCCCCTTCGCCGCGCCGGAAGCGTCGCCGCCGAACAGGTCGATGTCGAGCGCGCCGACCAGAACGAAAAGCCAATACAAAAGGACGATGCCCAGCGCGATGGTGAAGATGACCGTGGGAACGCGCAAGCAGGCATCGAGCAGTCCGGTCATGGCCTCACGTCGTCCGTGCAGTGGGTGGTGGGTACATGGCAATAATCAGGTTGGAAAAGCCAGCTCCGGCAGGAACCCGCCGGGGCACCCAGCGTAACGCAAGAACCAGGTCCTGGAAAGTGTCGGTCTTCCGAGGGACGCCCTCCGCGCGCGCGGCGGACGGTGCTCCGAGCCGGACCTGGTCGTCGACTCGGGCTTGGCGCCCCACCAGGTTGGGCCTGGACTGCGCCGGCTCCTGGTCGAGTACCGCAGTCACCTGGATGTCCAAAGCGACGGGACGCTGATCTATCGGTTCGACCCACGCTTCGTGCGCCGCTCGGCGCCCCCGGGGCTCGTCCTGCGCACCGCCTTGCAGGTTCTGTGGGGCGTCTTCGTCGTGGGCTTCGAGATCATGACCGGATTGGTGCTGCTCGGGTACGTCGGCATGTTCGCGCTGCTCGTCCTCGTGCTGATCTCGGGCATCCGCACCTTTGCGATCTTCAGGCCCGTCCTTGCTTCCGTGTCCCAACCGAACCGGCTGCGGCTGCTGGTGACGAAGTCCCGCGCACGCGTTCTCTCGCCAGCGCCGTCGCCCTCGAGCTTGGGGCCGATGTCTCGTCGAGCGACGACGGCCAACCGCGCATCGCCTGGAACGAGCTTGCGTCCAGCCTCGCCGCCGCCACCCGCCGCGCCCGCACTCCACGCAAAGCCCCGGGCGAGCTGGTGTTCTCCAGCGAGGAACCCGCGGACCTGTCGCGCGCCCGCCAATAGGCGAGACGATTCGCCCCGCGCCCAAGGCACCTGCCCCGACGTGTGTCAGCGCGACCTGGCTCGGTCCGGCCTTGCCGCCTTGGCGGTGGACTTGGCCAGCGTCTTCTGGACATCGGCCAGGCGGGCGATGTCCTCGATCTCCCGTGCGTCGACCTCGGTGCCGTCGACGTTCGATTGACCGGACAGGAACGCGATCACACGCTGACCCGGCTTGGCGCCGCGGGGCGAGAAGCCCGACCTGTACCCCTCCTGGACCAGCATCCATTTGCCTGGCAAGGGATCGCCCTGATACGAAAGCCACGACGGCAGGTCGCGCCGTTCGCCCTTGAGCCAGCCATCGATCCGTACCCTGAAATGGAAGGACGCGACGTACTCCCGCAACTCACCATAGGCCTCGCGCTTCGCGAGCTCCGGCTTGCACTCGAGGATGGTCGCCGTGACGATCTCGTGGCTCGTCGCCACCAGCTCCTTCAGCTCGATCCACTTCTGCACCCTCACCCCGTCCGCACGCGCCCCCACGGGCGCCGAGCAGACGGCGAGCACCACGACTGCAAGGGTCCGAATCCACATGGGCGCAGGATACCAGCAAGCGTCTGCGGGAGGATGCGCGACATGGCGCGAAAGACACGCCGGTCACCCCTGCCCTGAGGGCGTCCGGCCACAGCCGAAACAATTTCTTCCACAAACCGCGGGCTACCGACAGTTCCCGAGGCTCCCCTTTTGCCCACAGGTCGCCACAATGCAAGAAGCAACGAACCGGTCCATCTCCTTTCGTCGAACGAAGCTTGAACGGAACCTGCTACGCCGGCTGGCGCTGTCGCTCGGGATCTGCTGGCCCGCAGTTGGCTTCGCGGACAACCCGGTCGTGCAGACCAAGTACACGGCCGATCCGGCGCCGCTGGTCTACAAGGACACCGTGTACCTGTACACCAGTCACGACGAGGACACCTCCACCGCCCTCGGCAACTTCAACATGTACAACTGGTTGCTCTACACGTCGACCGACATGGTCAACTGGACCGACCACGGCATCGTCGCCGGGACCAAGGCCCCCAACAAGACGTTCTCGTGGGCACAGGACAACGGTGCCTGGGCGCCGCAAGTGATCGAGAGGGGCGGCAAGTTCTACTTCTACGCGCCGATCGTGAGCACCAGCGGCACGAGGACCATCGCGGTCGCCGTCGCCGACAGCCCCTTCGGCCCCTTCAAGGACGCGCTCAACAAGGGACTCGTCAGCACGGGCACCAGCGACGACATCGATCCAAGCGTGTTCATCGACGATGACGGGCAGGCCTACCTCTACTGGGGCAACCCCAATTGCTACTACGTCAAGCTGAACGCGGACATGATCTCCGTCTCTGGCACGCCCACGAAGATCGCCAAGCTCCAGACCTATCAAGAGGGCCCATGGCTCTACCGGCGAGACGACAAGTACTACCTCGCCTTCGCCTCCACGTGCTGTCCCGAGGGCATAGGCTACGCGATGAGCACGTCGCCCACGGGGCCCTGGCAGTACAAGGGCTCGATCATGGATCCCAGCTCGCGGGCGAACGGGAACCATCCCGGCATCATCGACTTCAAGGGGAGCTCTTACGTCTTCGGGTTCAACTGGAGATTGCAGGAGAAGCGCACGGGCGCGCGGAACAAGGAGATGCGTTCGGTCTCGGTGGACAAGCTCTCGTATAGCGCTGACGGCACGATCCCGAAGCTACCCTTTTGGAGCGAGAAGGGCCCGGAGCAGGTCGGGACGCTCGACCCGTACGTGAAGACGGAGGCCGAGACCATCGCTTGGGCCTGGGACGTGCGGACCGAGACCTGCAGCGAGGGTGGGATCGATGTGACCTCCATCGAGAATGGCGACTACATCAAGGTCAAGGGCGTCGACTTCGGCGCCGGTGCCACCTCCCTGGAGGTCAGGGTCGCCACGACCTCGAGCAACAGCAAGATCGAAGTCCGCCTCGATGGTCAAACCGGCAAGCTGGTCGGGACGTGCGCAATTGCGAGCACGGGCGGCATGCAGACCTGGGCCACGCAAACGTGCACCATCAGCGAGGCCAGCGCCGTGCACGACCTCTTCTTCGTGTTCACGGGAGGCACGGGCAGCCTGCTCAACTTCAACTGGTGGAGGTTCATCGGGTCGGGGACGGTCGATGCCGGGGCGACCGGCGGATCGGGAGGCTTCGGAGGCGGGACTGCCCAGGGCGGCGCCAGCGGCGGAATCGGCGGAGGCTCCGGCGGAACCGGAGCGCGAGGTGGAACGACAGCGGCCAGCGGCGGCGCCACCGGAGGAGCCAACCAGGGAGGTGCGCAAGACACCGGCGGAAGGTCCAACTCCGGCGGGAGCGCCAACTCCGGCGGCAGCGTCAGCACCGGCGGGAGCACCAACTCCGGCGGCAGCGCAGCCGGCGGGACCAAGTCGCAGGGGCATTCGACTGGCGGAACGTCAGACTCCTCGACCGGCGGCACCCGTCAAGCCGCGGGCGGAGCCACCAGCGGAGGCGCTGGTGCTGCATCCTCGCCCTCGGACAGCGGTTGTGGGTGCGTTCTCACGGGCAAGACCGCCGGCAGGCCATCCTGGGCGTTCGGGCTCGCGCTGCTCGTAGGCCTCGCTCTGCTTCGGCGCCGGACTTCAGCCCTTCTTGCCAGTCAGCGGAGAGAGCAGCACCGCGCCTCGTCTCGCTCCCGAACCCAGACAACATAGACCAGTGCCAGCGAAGGTTCCCTTGTCGATGAGAAAAGCGGATGTTGCCAATGCCAGCGCGCCCATCGCGGCGCCGGCGTCTGCGGTCGCCACACATGGGAGAACGGTGGCCATGCCTGACGATTGCGCGAACACCGACCCGGTTTTGGTCCAGGCGAGCTCCTCGTAGTCCTTGGTCCCGCCCGCCATGTCGTGAACCAGACCTGAGAAGACCGGCCGATCCCACTGCGCCTGTGACAAAGCCCTATCGGTCGCCGCGAGCAGCCCCTTGCCGAGATTCGGCTGCCCAGTGTTCATCGCGGAGGGTTCGGTCGACACGCCAACACCCGACAGAAGAGCGCGCGAATCGACCCTCGGTTGCCGGGTGAGCACCACGACCGCTGCGGCTTCGCCGGGAGGCGCGTGGTCTGCGTCGAATGCCGTGCCGCTTTCGAGAGAGGATCTGAGGCGTGGCCCGGTCACGAGGCTATCCACGCCCAGGATACAGACTGCCGGCACCGCCGAGCGCATCACGAGGTCCATGGCGAAGGGCAAGGCCTCGAAGATGGCCTCGCGACATGATGCGAACACCCGACTCGCCTGCGGCGCCAGCGTGAGCTCTGCCTCGGCAGCGAGCCGCGCAAGGAACGCATCGTGCTGGCCGGACAATCCTGGCTCGTCCCTCTCCGACGGTGTGCAGACCAGCAGGCCGATGGGGGTCTCGGCCAGCTCGGCATCGATGGCGCCCCACAGCGCTTGCTCACCAAGGGCAACCAGGCGATCCACGCCGACGATGTCGTCGGCAATCGGTGTCTTCGCGCCAGAGATCGGCAGCGACTGTGCGGTCACACGTGGGAGCGCGACGAAACGTCGGGCCTCGGTGAAGATGAGTCCCACGCTGCCGGCCGCATCCCCTGCGCCCGGCGTGACCATGCCGACGGTATCGATGACAACGGGCTTCACGTAGACCTTCGACGACTGCGTTGCCAGGGGTACGCCTTGTTGCTCTCGATGGCCCTGCGCATGGCCCCGGTCAATTCGCCGACCACGATACGGCCAAGCGACATCGGTCCCTCGTCGAGCTCGGTCTGGGCACGCGCAAGCAGCGAGAGTCGGCGTTCCTCCGGCTCTACGATCACCGTGTCCACGAGCGCTATCTCTTCGCTCATCTCTTCGCTCGTGGCGAAGGTCACCGGCACCTCGAGCACGGGCAGGCGGATGCGCTCACGGACCGCGGTGGTCATGTTGAGCAGGCGCAGCTCCTCGCCGGGCTGGTACTCGAGGATTCGCTGATCCTTGGGCGCGACATTGAAGTACTCCAGCGAGAAGTCCACGGGCGGCAGCGGGCGGCGAGCCTTCTCCCAGGCTTCATCGTAGGTTCCAGCCAAGGCGCGACGCTCTTGCCAGTGCGCCGCGATGGGGCCGAATCCGACCGGGGCTGGTCGCCCCAAGCGAACCGGCAACAGGTTGTTCGGATCCTCGAAGCTTGGCGCCGGCTTGCCCTGCAAGGTCTTCGGATCCTTGGCGACGCCCGTGCCCGCGGGATTTCTCGGCTCGACGACGCTGGCGTCCTCGGGATCCGCACCGCCGAAGCTGCGCTCCCAGGCGATCGGAACCCTTGTCACGGGCCGTGGCTGGGATGGCGTCAGATCTGCCATCACGCCGGGCAGCCAGTACCTGTCACCAAACACGCGCGCCCGCTTGACGAGCTGATCGCCGAGCGAAAGCTCCACATCGATTGTCGTGGTGGGTTGAGCAAACACGATCGCCCCCGCCAGCACGACGTCGACCTTTGCCTTGCGTGGCGACAATTCGGACGCTCGCACGAGCCCGGACAAGCCAGGCTGGCCCGCGTATTCATCCGCGAGCAAGATGGGAAGCGCTTCCACGGCCGTGCACTTCCCCTTTTCGTCCCACGCATAGGTCGCCTTGACGATGGCCGTGGCTTGAAAACGTCCGTCGAGTCCGGTGTTCACCAGCGGGGCCACGGCATGGTTGGTCAGGTTGATGATCTGGCTCATGTCAGGCCTTCGCGGAGGCTTCCTTCGCATCCTTGGGGTACATGAAGGTCCCGTCGCCGAGGACGTCGATTTGCACGGAGATTTTCATCTCGTCGAAGCCTTCAGCCGCCACCCCGTCGAGGTACCTCGCGGCCCGTTCCTTCCTGGTGTGTGTCCGTTCATCCTCCTCGGTCTTGCCCACCGGGCGCCAGTCGTCCCTGTGCAGGACCTGTCCCCACTTGCCGTTGAGCTTTCCAAAGACCTTGAGCCTGACCTTGGAGTGGCACTTGAGCTGACGAAAGGCCACGTCGATCTTGAGTCGGGGTCGGCCATGCTCCTCGTAGATCTCGCAGGTGGGCTCGAAGTCGAAAAGGACGAAGTCGATGGCCGCGATCTGGAGGTCGAGGTTGCCGTGGTAGTCGCCCAGGACCTTGTCAGATGTGAAGGTCTCCTTCTCGTTGATGTACTCCTTTCGACGCTTGCCAACGAAGCTGTGCATGAGCCACTTGTCCGTGTCGCTGGATACCATCCCTGGCCAGAAGACGGCGCCCGCGGTCGCGATGGCGCCAATCAGACTGCCCGCGGCTAGCAGGACTGCGCCGGCCGGAGTGCCAGCAAGTATGGTGTATGAGGCGATTGCGGCCGTCGACCCAATCGCGCCGAGTCCAGGCCAGAGCCAAATACGGTCCGGAGAATCACCGGTCCTGGCCTCATGCAAGCCCTTCCCGATCTCCACGCCATACGACACAACATCCGCCACCGCTCCAACCGCACTCAGCCCGGACGAGAGGATCCTGATGGAGCTTGCCCTGGCCATGCCCCGCCGCAGAGCGCCCTGGGATTCGTAGGTGGTCAACAGATCATGCGCGTCCAGCGACGTGCTGCGAATGCTCGTCAGCTTGGCGATCTCCGCGGGCTTGAGGTGCAAGGTCGCGCTCCTGGCCATGCCGAGGGCAGCGCTTAGGAAGGCACAAAGCCCGCTCGCGGCAGAAGCAGCCTTCTTGAGCTTGTCGGAACCGTCCTTGGAGCTGCCATCGAATAGCGCGCGCATGGTGAAGGCCACGTTGACGGTGTCGACGAGAAGGAACACACCATTGAACCATGGGTTCTCGTTCACCTTCTCTTTCAGCCGCCTGACACCATCCTTGTCGAACTTCATCGGAATGGGCTCCAGGCCCTCCAGTTTCGACGCCCAAGCCGGGGCAGGCGTGTCGGGCGGGTCGATGGTCCATCGGCGCTTGTTCCACGCCTCGAACTCGTCGGGCAAGAGCACCCGTTTGGCACGCTGTTCGGCTACAGTCTCGAACCATCCGCAGTCCGCCAGCAAGTCTACACCGGCGAACAGATAGGCCTGCTTGCGCGCGTACTCGACGAACATGCGGGGCACTTGGCCCGCGCGCTTCGAGCTGGCAGGGTATCCTGCCGCCACATCGGCCCACGACTTGGCCCAATACCAGACGGCCTTGGCGCCCTTGCGCACCACCTTCTGGCCAGCGGAAGCGTCGAAGAGCAGCAGGTGGTGGTGCTCCTCGAACCACTCCTGGCGATACTTGCGACCGGCCCGCGTCTGAGGAAGCTCCTTCTCCACCGCCAGGCGAATCGCCGCGAAGGCATCGCGCTGGTCAGGATCGTTGGTGGCCGCAGCGTCCAGCTCCATGGCCTGCATGGCCGGGCTTTTCAAGAAGGTCACCACTTTCTCCGCAGCCTGTTCGACCTCGGAGAAGAGTTGATCGTCCTCGAGCAGAAGCCCGTAGACCCGCTTGCACTCGTCCTCGTCAAGCAGGCTCTTGAACTCGCGGCCTCGGTTCATCATGTCGATGGCGGCGAGGAGCGTGCGCCACTGTTGTCGCTCCTTGCTCATGGCGCGGCTCTTCCACTCCGCGAGCTTCGCGCGAAACGCGCGACTTAGGGCCAGGGCTTGCCCCCAGGGCGACCAGATGGCCTTGATGCGGATCTTTCCTCCAGGTCCGCGCTTCGTGTTCTTGTCGTCCAGGCGGACCATGCGCAAACCGCGCTCGTCGCGCGCCAGCTTCCTGAACTTCTCCGGGTCACGGGTCGTGGCCAGCTTCTCGATGCGCGACCAGTGCAACTGGAATGGCGAGCAGAGGATATAGTGCTGGGCCTCTTCGAGCACGTGGTTGTCGTCATCGTCCAGCCAGACCGTGTCTTGGCCAGGCTCGGTGACAGGCCGCGGGCTCTTGCCCTTGTGGCTTTTCAGGTCGACCAGACGGTAAGTCTCCCTCTGCACTTGGCCGGTGTCCGGATCCTTGGTCTCTGCCCTGAGCAGGACTTCTGCGTAGAGACGCGCCTCCTTCTTGTGGACCTGAAACACGTACAAACAGGTGTCGATGCTCGCGGCCTGCGCGGTACCACCTTGGCCCGGTGGCCAGTCGATGAAGCGGAACCAGTAGGGGCTCGTCCCCACGCGTGCATCAGCCATGATCCGACCTCTTCATCCGTCCTCTTCTTCGGTGCTCACTCCGGCCCAGGACTTCAGGCGCCAGACCGCGGTCACGTGTTCCTCGAAACGCGGCTCCGCGCCCTTGGTCCCTGTCCAGGCGGGCGTCCTGACCCACAGGTAGCTGCTCACGGTCTCGTGCCCCCGACCGTCGCCAACGAAGATGCTGTCGATCCAGAAGGGAAACTCACCAACGGCGCGCTTGCCGATCTGGATACGGATTCTGGCCTGGCCTTTGGGCACAACGGCCACCGCACGGCGAAACCACGGGTCAGCCCACATGCAGACCAAGCCGGTGTAGAGGATCACGATTGCTGACGGCAGCCACATGGGAATGGACGACAGGCCTTTCACCACCTGCATGTCAGGGGTGTAGTAGCCCCAAACGAGCGAATGCCATCCTTGCCACAGCAGGACTCCAGTTCCACCCAGGACGCACCCGATCACCGCGCCGATCCAAACGGACCAACCTGCGGGCGGCAACATCAGCACGACCTCATTGTCGGTCACCAACGCCTCTCCGAAGGCATTCGCCCAGAGCGTTCGGCTGGCCGACAGGGACATTTCCGATTGGCCCCCACCGCTGGCGAGTAGCGCGCGCAGGGCGGCCCGGGCCGGGGCCAGGACAGCCGCGACTGCCGCTGCGCCTTGGCCGGGTGGCAGAAGCAGTTGCCACCAACGCCTCAGCATCGCATAGCGAATGGTGTCCACGTAGAAGCTGCACCAGAGGTGGCGGTTGGCGATGGAGCAACAGCTTGCCGGCCGAGTCTGCGCAAAGCCGAATCCCCGCATGGTTACATCCCCACCGCCAGGTCGCAGCACCAACTCGAACCGAGGCGGATAGGCACCAGGCAAGAGGTAGAAGACGAGCAGGACCAGCAGGGTGATCGCGCAGCATGTCCCCCAGAACTCGGACACCAGGATGTCCTGGAATTCTGGCTGACCGGACGAGAACACCTTTTCTCGAAGCCCCAAGACAACATTCAGCCCAAGCACTACGACCAACGCAATCGGATACCTCGCCATGTGCCAGCTTCGTCTGGTTGGCCGCACCACCAGGCACACCTCCTCGGGCGTCGCCTTGCGGGTGTAGAACGTCCGCCGAATCGCGCGCAGCTCGGCGTCGGAAAAAGTGGCCGCTTCGCTCATCGACTCCCATCCCCGCTCTGTTCGGGCGGCGGCCAGTCGTGCAATTCCGTGTCGTCGCCGTCTTCGGCCGGCTGGGGGCCGTCGAAGCTCATCCACGGTGGCCACATCTCGGGATGCAGACCGAACTCCGCGGGCTCTTCGATTGGCTTCTTCCTGGGCGCGCTCTTCGGGAAGATCTCCTCGTAGGTCAGGTTCTCGAAAATCGTTCGCACCGGCAGGTCATTGCCGGGGTGGTGGGTCAGCGTGTAGCTCTGGCCGGGTGCGAGGCCGAAGAGTTCCAGGGTCAGGTGGCGGTCACCGTGGATGCGGTCGTCGGCGATGGTGCGCACCACGCGGAAGCTGCCGTCCTTGCTGGCGAGCACGAACTCGTCGTCGCGCGTGCTCGGGTCGTCCACCCGCACGGGCAGGTCGACCCACAGGGACTTCGTGTACGGCACGACGACCACGTATTCCTTGCCGGTGGCCAGGCGCAACGGACTGCCTGGAACATAGGCCTTCTGGTCACCTGTGGTTTGGGCCGGCTTGCGTTGGCCAACTTCGGCCGCGCGTGCATCCGCGTCGGGCAGGATGATTTCGCAGCTCCCCTTCGCAATCAGGCGCAGGGAAACGCGCCCCTTGTGCAGGACGCGCCCACTGATCTGTCGACCGCTCGCGGTCTTGATTTGGTAGTGCCCCTTGCCAAGGGGCTCGCCAATCTCGTCGACGAAACGGAGCACGATGAAGTCCTGGCCCTCATGCAAGGTCTTCTTGACCGCGCCCGGGGCCGCCTGGCCGGGGGTATCCATGGTCGACATCCACACCGTGGGCGGCGTGTTGGCCGGCACCTCCGATGTGTGATTGCACGTGACCAGGTCCAGGTGCCGCACGGCCTTCTTACCTTCGACCTCGACGTCGGGTGAGCCCGTTTGAAAGTAAGCCTTGCCTTGGGTTGCGTGGCTCACCACTCCGCCGCCCGTGCTGCGCGAGACTTCGTTTCCCGTGGACTTGGCAAAGAATGACTTCTGATGCGCCATCGGTTGGCCATCGATGGTGACCCTGACCGCGCAGCCGGCCAGATCGGCGGCCACCACGGTGTTCGGCAACGGCACTGGAATCGGTCCGGCTGGCGGCCCCGGCGGGCACAAGCAGACATCAGGAAACGCGACAGCCTGCCCCACGCAGCCCTTGAAGATCGCTGCTCGACCATTGATGAAAACGGGTGCTGCCATCGCTGACCTTTCCTTCCGCCAATGCCTTATAGCGCAGCGGGAGGAGACGCAGTGCGCTTTTCTGTAGATCGCGGGTATCCAAGTTCCGAGGCCGGTCTTTGCGTCATTATTAGCGTCCGACCATGCTCCGCCGACTTCGAAGACCCGCCTTCCTCGCGCTCGCAGCGCTGCTTGCGCCGATCGTTGCTACCTTCATCTGGGCCACCATCACCGTGCTCCAAGCGCGACGAGCGACGCCCGAGCTCCTCGCGGAGGCGCGGCGACGACTGCCCGTCACGCTCGAGCCGACCGATCTGTCTCGTTGGCAGCTCGATGCGCTTCTGTCCGTGGAGGACCCATCCTTCTACCGACACCACGGCGTCGACTTCCACACGCCGGGACAGGGGCTGACGACGATCACCCAGGCGCTGGTGAAATGGATCTACTTCGAGCGCTTCGAGCCCGGGGCGGTGAACAAGCTCCGGCAAACCGTGATCGCCCGCTGGGCGCTCGACCCCGCGCTCTCCAAGGCGTCGCAGCTCGAGCTCTTCATCAACATGGTCTACCTCGGCACCGTCGAGGGGAAGCCGGTCCATGGCTTGGATCGCGCGGCGCTCGCGTACTACCGCAAGCCGGTCACCGAGCTCGACCAGCCCGAGTACCTCTCGCTCGTGGCGATGATCAACTCACCGATCGGATTCCACGTGCGCCACCGTCCCGCGGCCAACGCAGAGCGCGTCCGCCGCATCCAGAAGATGCTCTCCGGCGAATACAAACCAAAGGCGCTGCGAGACATGTACTACGGGCCGCTCGACGCCGAGACACAAGCCCACCTCGCCCCGGTCTCGTATCAGCCGTCGCTCTACTGAACACGCTCGCCCATCTCGAATGGACGACCGAAGACTCGAAGACGGGCAAGGTTGCCCCTCGGCTGCAGTCTGTGGTCGACGTCACGCGGGGACCAGGGTTCGTCATTCATCCGCGCACGAGCTTGGCGATGCGGGCTAAGCTGGCCAGCGAGGACCGCTTCCATGCTCCACGCACGTTCCACCAGAGGTCGTAAGCCTCGATGGTTGCCATCGCCAGGCGCTCGCTGGCCAAGCTTGCTCGCCATGGGTTGGTTCTCCCTGTCCTGCGCGCCCCCTGCCACCGTGGGGCGCAGCAACTCCACTGATGCCGCCGATGCGCCCGCCAGCTTCGCGAGCGACGCGGCCGCCGATGTCCCCACCCCCTTTGCCCTGAAGGCCGACGTCCGCCCGAAGGAGACGCTCGACGACAGCGGGTGTACCCGCTCGGTGAACCTTCGCGGGGTGGCCATCACACGCCCGGTTCCATTCGACGTCGTCATCGTCGCCGACAACTCCGATAGCTTGAGCTGGTCGCACGACAGCCTGTCGTCAGGCCTCAAGAACCTCCTTTCCCGCGTGCATGGTCACGAGGCTCGCTTCTTCGTGCTCACGACGACCCAGTACGGGTCCTCCAGCCAGGATGCGGTCTCGCCCATCACGGGCTCCGAGCTCGTCAGTTGGCACGACGCCATCTCGGGCGAGGCCTTCGCGAATCCGGTGACCAAGTACAGTCAGACCTGCACCGACAGCAGCGGCACGGCCAAGGCCTGCCCCAAGCCGCCTCACACCTACACCGACAGTTGGAAGGTCAAGGGGACCTGGCAGCTCCAAATGCCGCCGCCGGTCGCGGCGATCACGGCCGACATGAACGCCGACGAGATCGCGGCCCAACAGAAGCTGATCGCCGATGCCGTCCTCGGGCTCGGCGGGGGCGGCTCGCCGCAAGAGCAGCCCATCTGCACCCTCCTCCGCTACATCAAGCAAAGCCCCACGGCCCTGCCCAAGCACGCGGTCTTCGTGGTCCTCACCGACGAGGACGATACCAGCTCGCCCGACGTGTGCCTGGCCGGCTACGACGCGTATCAGACGACGAACGTGGCCTCCGGGAGCGTCCACTGCGACAGCGACTGCCCCGAGTACCTCTACATAGCCTTCCGCCCCAACCAGGAGCTGCACCTGGATTTTTCCTGCATCCCCGTCGACGACAAGGGAACCGCGCACCCGGAAAGCGCGACGAAGAAGTCGATGACCGCCGAGTCCATCAGCCGCTGCTTGGGAGACGCGGGCACGACCACGATCAGCACCTGCACCGACGCGGATCTGGTCAAGGCGGGCATCGAGTGCGGCGCGGGGACCGAGGTCAAGGACTGCAACCGTACCTGCCTCATCGGCCAGAGCACCCTGCAGTGTAGCGTGCGTCGCCCCGACAACCAGACCGACCTCTGTACCCAGCCCTTCGACCTGGGCAGCAAGCACTATTCCAGTCTGCTCGACTACTGCGCCCAGCAAAGTGGCGGGACCTGGAAAGACTGCCGCGCGCAGGGCCTCAAGCCCGCGACCACCGATGCCGGCAGCGGCGTCTCCTATGGCGAATCGAAGACGCCGCTGGTGGCCGGCAAGAGCGCGACCGACATGATCCAGGCGTTCAAGACCAGCGCTGACACCCTCATCGGGAAGGGGAACTACTCGGTCGAGGCGATCGTGCTCGACCCATCCTTCAGTTGCCCGCTCAATCCTGGGCAAAGCTACGCCAGCAACCTGCGTTCGCTCGCCACCAGCCCCGCCGACGTGTTCCCGCTTTGCCAGGACTATGCCCCCGCGATCGAGCGCATCGCTTCGTTTGCCGACTACCTGATTCAGACCAGCTTTGCGCTCGACCTGGACAAGTACGAGGACATCGACACGGTGGTCGTGACCAGCAAGCAGGGCAGCAAGCGCACGGCGTCGCCGAGCAGCTACAGCTACGACCGGTCGGCCAAGCTCTTGCGGTTTGGCGCGGGCGCGCTGACTGCGCAGGACGACTTTCTCGACGTGAACGTGGCTCGCTATTGCGAGCCCGTCATCCCGTGATCGTATGCCGGCCAAACAGGACTACGGAACAGGCAGCTCTCCGGTCGCGTGAACCACCTTGCCGCCAACCATCGTCAAGACGCTGTGGGTCCCGGGGAGCGCCTCGATCGGAAGCTGAAAGATGTCCTGGGAAAGGACCGCCAGATCGGCCAGCATCCCTGGTGCCAGGGTTCCCTTCCTGTGCTCCTCGAGCTCGGCATAGGCCGAGCCACGCGTGTGAGCGATGACAGCTTCTTCGAGGGTCAGGCCCTCGCTGGGATTGACCGGGTTGATCACGGCGAGCACATCGGTTCCGGACACCTCGCCTGGCTACCCAACCCAGGTGAAGCCGGGACAGCGTCAAAGCTCTCCGCGGATACCGATGGAAGGCATCACAATCCGATAGCTATTCTCCGATACCGCACCGGTCAGAGGGTCCTGTTCCATGCCGAGAACCGTGGGTCTCGCCGACCCGTTGACCAGCTCGGCATAGACGTGGAGCGTGAAGGAGTCGAACAGGGACGTTCGTTCGGCGCGGAGATCGAGCTGGTAGAAGGTCGGCAGGCGAACGAACGTCGCGGACTGAGAGTCTTGCAGCAAGACCGGCCGCCCTGTGTTGACGTGAATCCGAGTCCCCAGCGTGTAGTTGCCGATGCGGTAGCCGACCACCGCAGTCAAGATGTGGCGTTGATCCCAATCCGACGGCCCGATCGCGCCCCGGCCCACCACACGCTCACTCTTGGAAAGCGTATAGGACAGCCACCCATGCAGGGGCGAGCTCTCGGGGCGCCGAACCATGACCTCGAACCCGTACGAGCGGCCGTCGCGGCGAACCAGGAAGTCCCCGGCCAGCGGGTCGCGGACGGTCAAGGTGGGGTCGCGCAGGTCGGTCAGGACGAAGCGTTGGACGTAGCCCGTGGCCTCCAGATGGACCGTGCTGGACGGCTGCGCGAGCACGCCCAGCGAACCTTGCCAGGACGTCTGCAGCCCGTAGCGGGCCAGCCCGAAGTTCTCGGCGCCCGGAACCTGAAGGGCCAAGCTGGGCGCCTGTGAGAAGCGTCCGCCGCTGGCGACCAGCCAGGTCTGGTCGGCCAGCAGGAGACGCACGGAAAGGCGGGGACCGAGGTCGGTCTTCCTGATGCTCGTGATGGTGTAGCTGTCCAACCGCAATCCCGGCGTCACGCTCAAGCGCCCGGCGCGAACGGTGGCCGACGCGTAGGCCCCAACGAGATGGGCCGTGCGCTTCGAGCCCAGGTCCGAGACGTTCGACTCGGCGAACCCGACGGTCGGCCTCAACCATTGCGATTGACCGTCCACCCCCACTTCGAAATCCACGTGGCCGGTTCGACGTTCGAAGCTCAGGCGAGGCATGAGGCTGTAAGACCGCACGCTCATCGGGAAGCCCTGGACCACCGGACCGGTGCTGTTGTCGGCGCTGGCCGTGAGGCGCATGACCACCGTGCCGCCGCCCAAGGAGGTGCTGGCGCGCAAGCTGCCGCGATGGAAGCGGATGACGTACTCGCGCGGAAAGCCCGAAGGCGTGCTGTAGCTCAGGTGGTCGCTCGACCCCAGCACCAGCAGGGACAAACTCCAGTCGCGCACCCGCCGATCTGCTCGCATTTGGTAGTCCCAGTAGGCCAGGTCCAGCTTGTTCTGCAGAACGCTCAGGAGCGCCCCCGTGTAGGAATAGCGAAAGGCGGCCGCGACGCCGCCGTGACCGTCGGGCCATGGGCTTCCTCCCATCGCCCCGGCGTCGAAGAGGCGCAGATCCGCGGCCGCGTGCCATCCGTCTTCCGGCGGTGCACGGGTTTGCGCCGCGACCACGCCGCCCACGTACCGGCCGTAGCGCGCGGGGTAGCCACCCGGGTAGAAGTCGATGCCCCCGAAGAAGTACGGATGCACGACGGACGGCCCGAGGGCCAGGTGAAACAGCATGGGAATCTGGACCTCGTCGAGGAAGTAGCCCGTGTTGCCGGGGTTCGATCCGCGAATGGCGTAGATGGGTGCTGGCCACGCTACCGCGGCCACACCTGGCAGCGACTCGATGATGCGCAAGGGATCGCCGAGCGCGCCGGGTGTGGTGGTCAGCTGCTGGCCACGCAGGGTGACCGCGGGCTCGTCCCTGGGGGCCTCGACCACGGTTTCGTAGACGGGGACGTTCGATCTCGGTGTCAGGCGAAAGACGAGCGGGCGGGGCTCCGTGCAAGGGTCGCATGTCAGCGACGCGGAGCCGAAGCCCGGCGCGCGCACCACCAGCGCATGGGGACCGCAGGGCAGCAAGATGGCGAAGTCTCCATTGTCGGTCTCGATCCTGGTCACCTGTCCGCTCGCGCTGGTAGCCATGACCTGCGCGTCCACCATGAGGTTGCGCGAGCCCTTGGCCCGAACCTTCCCGCGCAGCTCGCCCATGGCCAGGACCGGCGCGGGTGGCGGCGGGGTCTGGCCGGGGGGCTCGGACGACGACGGCGCAGCGACCTCTTCTGCCCCGCCGTCCAGCCCGACGTGAAAGCCGGCTGCGTCGGGCTCTCCGCGCTCGACCACGGTTCCCGCATCGAAGGTCGCCACCGAGCCCGAGGCGACTACGGAGAGGAGAAGCAAGAGCGTGGTCATGGCAGCCGAGTCACCCACAGGCCGTCGTACGAGGAAGCGAAACGCCCGCGGGTCAAGAAGGCGACCTGGGTGCCGACGGCGAGTGCGTCGGTGCCAGGAGGGACGTCGGCGAAGTGGCCGGGATCGAGAGCGGCAAGGTACACGTCCTCGGCCAACACGGTCTGCTCCCCGGTCGCCAGATCGATGAGGGTCAGGGTCCCACTGCTGCGCCCGCCGTCCCATTCCAGCAGCGCGAGGGCGCGGGTCTTTCCCACCGCCACCAGCTGACCGCCACCGGCCAAAGACCGTGAGGTGCCCGCGGTGGGATCCACCAGCAGGAGTTCCTGGCGGGAGTCGTCCTCGACCGATGCGCCAACCAGGAATCGTCCGTCACCGACATCCCAATAGGCCTTCGGCGAGGTGCCTTGGGGATTGACCTGCACCGGGGCTGACTCGAGTGCGTCGACCGAGCCCACGTAGAGCGGCCCCTCGTAGGCTGGACCGCGCAGAAAGAAGTGTCGCCCGTCGGGGACGAAGGCAGAGTAATCCTGCGTTCCGGCGCGTTGAACCATCGTGAGGCCCAGGCCCGCCGGCAGGGACACATCCCTCACGTCATCGCCTGGAGCCACGATCCTGAGGGTGCCAGGGCCGCTTGGTACCCACAGCTCGTCACGATCTGGGCGCCATTGCGCCGTGGAGCTGACGCCGAGCTGGCTTGGGTCTCCGAGCAGCGGCGGCAGCTCCAAGCGTGCGCCCGTGGTCCAGTCGAGCAGGGTCTGCGTCTCCGTGGGAGGCTCGTCCACCGTGCCCGACCACGTGGTCTGAATGAAGAGCAGCCAGCGTCCGCTCGGTGAGGTCAATGAGAGGCTGGCGGTGGCCAGGTCCGACGGAAGTGGGCTCGCGGCCAGGGTATCCAGGTCAAGCATGAAGAAGCCCGGCTGGGGACTGGGGGCCGGGGTCTGATGGATCAAGAGATGGGGCTGCGTCTGGCTGCCCTCGATCGCGGTGACGGTCAGCGATCCGGAGGAAGAGACCGAACGCAGCACCTCGGGCTCCGCGCCCGGCTTGATACGAATGAGTGTCGAGCTCGTCGGCGGCCCGAACGGGTGCGGGCGGACCACGGCGACGTAGTAGAGATCCTCTCCGATGAAGATCCCGTCGGTAGCACCGGGCAGCTCACGCGAGCCGTCCGGGTCGATCAACACACCACCAATCGTCCGGTCGCCGGCGAACACCCGCGCTCGCGAGCTGGAGAAGCGAGGGGTCCAGGGCATGTCGGGCCCGACGGCCCCGGTCCTAGGGTCAACCCGCGTGATCTGGTACGGCCCGCTGGATGACCCGGACTGCCCCTGAAGGGTGGTGAGGAACAAGCGCCCCACGTTGTCGCTGGTGGGCGAGCGGCCGATGGCGCCCAGTTGTATCGGCCCCACGTTCTCGACGGCGGGGCGCAGGCTCGACAATCCGTTGGCTGTTCCGACGCCCTCTCCGTAGGGGTGGATATACAGGTCGGTGACCCAGGCGCCCACAGGGGGCACGTCGGAGGATCGGTACGGACCGGTGGTAAGCAAGTACGAGGGGACGGCCTCGGATTCGGACGACGTGAAGAACGCACAGGTCAGAGAGCGATCGTGCACCACCTGTTGCCCCGAGGGCGGTCCTCCCACGGGAAGACAGCCAAGCAGGGAGTTGCCGAGCACCGCAACCCATGCGGTTGGCCAGAAGCGGCGACGCCGACGACGCAGCATCGGGCGATAGTTGTCCGCCGCGGCAACTCGGTCAATCCACAATAAGGCCCGACGAAGCTCGGCGAGGGATCCGTGTGATCGAGGCAACTACTGTCCACAGGGGCCGCTGAGCCACGACCTCCAGACCGAAACGTGACCCGGTCGCCGGAAGCCGGTAGACTGACCGCCTCGTGCTGACCCGTCTCACAGTACAGGGATTCAAGAACCTGCTCGACGTCGACCTGTGCCTTGGGCCGTTCACCTGCCTGGTCGGCGAAAACGCGGTCGGCAAGTCCAATCTCTTCGATGCGATCCGCTTCTTGCACCTCTTGGCCAGCCGGCCGATTCCCGAGGCCGTCAGCACCATCCGCGAGTCACGCGGACGGCCAGCTCGGCCTGGGGACCTGTTCACGGGCTTCGGCGGCAAGCGTGCAGCCGACGAAATCCGCATCGCGGTCGAGATGGTGGTCAAGCCCAACGCCGTCGATGATTTCGGCGTGGAAGCCAAAGCCTCGATCACCTCGCTCCGTTACGAAATCGCGTTCGAGCTGGACGAGGCCGAGGATCGCCTGGTGCTGAAAGAAGAGCACCTGGCCCCCATCACCCTTGGCCAAGCCAGGAAGAATCTTGGCCCATGGGCCAAGCCGGCGTTCTCGGATTCCGTACTGTTGGGGGCCCGCCGAGGCAAGGCCTTCATCAGCACCACGGATCTTCGGATCCAGTTGCACCAGGATGGCCACGGCGGGCGCAAGGTTCCGTCGGCGGGATCGTCGCGCACGGTGCTCTCCAGCGCCAACGCTGACTTCCCGACAGCCCTGGCGGCCAAGCGCGAGATGGAGTCCTGGCGGACGCTGCAGCTGGAGCCGTCGTCCATGCGGGCGCCGTCCCTGTTCACTGATCCGAAACAGATCGACGAGCGCGGGGCCTTCTTGGCGGCGGCACTGCAGCGGTTGGCAAGGAGCCGCGGTCCGGACGCCTGGGCCGACATCGCGGAGCGGGTTTCCCGCCTGGTGCCGGAGATGGAAGAGCTGCGTGTCGTGGCCGACGAGCGGACGGAAACCTACACGGCCGAGATTCGGGGCGCGGACGGTACGTTCCGCCCTGCGCGCGCCCTCTCGGACGGTACGTTGCGCTTCCTGGTGCTGGCGACGCTAGCCGTGGATCCAGAGGTGACCGGCACACTGTGCATCGAGGAGCCGGAGAACGGCATTCACCCGGATCGCATCGCCGACATGACGACGCTGCTGGATGACCTTGCCGTGGATCCGCAATCGGCAGTGGGACAGGACAACCCCTTGCGACAGGTCTTGGTCAACACGCACTCTCCGCTGGTGTACAGGAAGGTACGCCCCCAGGACCGAGTCTTTCTCGAGGCGGTGGACATCGTTCACGGGAAGGTCCGGGGCCAGGCCGTGGCTGTTCGAGTGCCGGCCGACACGTGGCGTGGAAGACTGGACAATCCGGCGCACCTTCCCGTGCAGCGCGGCCGAACGCTGGCCTGGGAGCAAATGGAGTTTCACTTCCGAGCCGCTGACCAGCCATGACGGCCACCTGGCGACTCACCTTGCTGGCCGATGGACGCAGCGACGCTTGCTTGCTGGTCTTGTTGCGCTGGTTGGTGGGTGAGTCCGCACCGCAGGTTCAGATTGAATCCGCGTTCGCCGATCTCGGGATTCTTCCCGATCCGCCCAAGACGCTGGAGGCACGCATCCGCACGGCGGTTGAGCTGTATCCTTGCGACCTGTTGTTTGTGCACCGGGATTCGGAGTCCTTCCCGGCCGAGGAGCGCATCGAGGAGATTCGCCGTTCAGCCAGTGCCGCCACAGGTGGAGCTCGATTGGTGCCCGTCGTTCCCGTGCGTATGACCGAGGCATGGCTACTCATCGACGAGGCAGCGATTCGCCTCGCGGCAGCCAATCCCTCGGGGACGACTCCGCTTGCGCTGCCCCCGCTCTCGCGCCTGGAAGCGTTGCCGTCCCCCAAGCAAGCGCTCCAAAAGGCGCTGGTGGTGGCATCAGGGCGAACCGGGCGCAGGCTCGAGCAATTCAAGCGGGACATGGGAAGCCACGTTCACCGCGTTGCCCAGGTCATGCAGCAGAAAGAGAAGCTTCGGGGCCTGACCGCCTTCGCCCGCTTGGAGAGGGACACGCAGGCGGCGATTTCCAGTCTGGCAGGAGGCCGCTGAGCCGTTGCGCCCTGGGTTTAACCTACCCGGGCATGGGTGGGCGAGTCGTCGTTGTGACCCCATCGGGACTTGAATCACCTGAAAGCCATTCCGGGAAAACCAAAGCGCGACGCGGCCTTGCGATGGATTCCGGAGTGATTTCAGGTGATTCGGTCTCGAAAGGTTGCGCCGCCTGAGACCGCGTCGAACCGCTGAGCACCGCAGCGAAGTCGGATTTCGTGGCAAAAGCGTGGCAAAGGAAACAACACAGACCGTTCGCACGTCTCTGGAGACGAAACGAGAGGTCGATGCAACGGCGACCGACTCGCGATCGCCGGCGTGACGGCAGTAGAATACTGCGGATGACGCCCGTCGACAGTCAGCTCATTGAATCCTTGTTGCACATGGGCGAAAGCGACACGCTGGACTTTAAGCGCGAGCAATACCCGCTGGAAGACCCCCAACAGAAGAGTGAGTTCCTCAAGGATGTCCTTGCGTTTGCGAACGCGTGGAAGCGGTCCGATGCGCATATCGTCGTCGGCGTTGCTGAGAATCCGAACGGCGGGCGGGCTCAAGTCCTGGGCGTCTCAAAGCACTTTGACGATGCCAGCCTCCAGGAACTGGTGAACGCGAAGACGAACGTTCCTGTGGCGTTCTCGTACACTGCCTGCGAAGTAGAGGGAGTCCAGCTTGGAGTAGTGACGATAGCTCAGGCACAACAACGGCCCATATTTCTGAGGAAGGCCTTCGGAAAGCTCGAAGCAGAGAAAGTTTACGTGCGGAGAGGCTCCGCCACTGCCACAGCCAATCCCGAAGAAGTTGCCCGAATGGGCGAAGCGAGGACGGTGGCGGCACGGGAACCCGCACTACTCCTCGAACTGGGAGACCCCGATTCAGAGATCAGCTTTGGCAATTCGGCGCGGGTCACGTCCAGACTTCTCCGGGAGAAGCCACCTGCTCCTCCTCATCCTGCCCGCCGTCTGCCGAGGAGCGTTGGAATTTTCGGTTCTGAGGCGATGTTCAGGCAGGCGGATCCGATACAGATCGCCAAACCAATTCCGTGGAACAGGCCCGACCCGAAGGCGATTGCGGCGTATCGGAAAGAAGTCGCTCTTCTCGTCCCACTAGGATTTCGTGTGACGAATCATAGCGAGGTCTTGGTCGAGGACATGCGACTCGGAATAGAGATCCCAAAATCGGACGGGCTCCTTGTTCGCGATGAGTTGCCAGAGCGACCCACAGGGCCGGGGGTCATTCCTTCGTTGGCCGGATTGACGTTTCAGCCGCGGGACATCCGAACCTGGGTCGAAGAGACGAAGACCCACTGGCGGATCCAGGGCAATCGAGTTCTGCCCCCACGGGAATGGGGAATTGCGGTTCGCATCGC
>CAZYFU010000040.1:0-46510 GCA_964647025.1 uncultured Myxococcales bacterium
TCAAGATCTTGCGGCATCGCTACTTCCACTTCAGCTGTCGATACGCGGCGCTCCCGTTGGCCCCGCACGCCCCGCGCTGGGTGGGCGCTTCCCGCGTGCGGGATCGGTTCGCGGGCTAGCAGCCGTCTGCTGGGGCCTCGTTCGTATCGTGAGCGGTGCCCTCTCGGGTGGCTACGGCGAATGCATCATGCCGCGATAGACCTCGCCCAGGGGCTGCCACGGGGGACGATTCCACGCGGTATCGCGCAGGAGGGTGCCGGACACCGCGAAGAGGAAGCCGGCCATCACCAAGATCGAGGCGACGATCCGAACCGCCCATCGGCTGTAGGCGACGCACTCCGCTGCGATCAGCGCCAACCAGGGCAACATCGGGACCCAGTACCTCGGCCCCAGGCAGTCGCCTCCCAAGGAATTGAACAAGCCCAAGACGACCAGGATCAGCAAGATCGGAATGGCAGTGAGTCGCGCCACATGTGTGGCTTCGAGGGACTCCGCCGGTTGCCGGCGAAAGGCCATCTGTAGAAGCGTCACCGCGATAGCCACGAGAGAGAGCACCGACCACGGCACGAACCACAGTAGGCCATTCTTGGGATCGATCAGCGTGAGCACGGGATGCCACCATACGTGGACCCATTCCCACCCCAGATGGCCCGACAGCACGGGGGTTCGGATGAGGAGGTAGTTGACGGCTATCAGCGCGACTGTCCCTGCGGCGGCGATCCCCGCGTGCCAAAGGGCGGCGCGACGTTCACCGCGTAGCCATAGAGTCGCGGTCCACCCCACCACCACCACCACGAACAGGGATTTCATCCAAATCGCGGCGATCATCACGACGGCGGCAGCGCGTGGACGTTTGGCGATCATGGCCCACAGGGCGACCAGCAAGGGGAGGCCCATCACCAGATCGCTGAAGAAGGTCTTCGCGTAGGGCAGCCACGGACTGGCCAGACCCAAGGTTGCGGCTGCACCGATCGCGAAAGGGCGGGCAAGTCCCGCACGACGCGCGACAAGGTAGGTGACGAGGATCCCGGCCAGCATGAGGACGACCAAGGCGGAGCTGGCGAGCGGCTCCGTGTCGGCGGGCCGCCACCACCAGGGCGCGATCATGACGGCGAGCACCGCGGGGAAGGCAAAAGGATGTGAGCCGACCTCGCGGACGTTCTGAGCCAGGGCGAAGACCTGTGCTTGCGGACCCAGGGGCGCGAATCCGACGCAGGGGGGGGTGTTGGGGGGGCACGGGATTCGCACCGATCGGTCGTACACGTCTGGCCAGCTGGCGCGCTTGCCGGTAGCCGGGTCCAGGATGTGCGTATGGTGATCGAGCGATTGTCCTCGAAACCTCACGCCCGCATCGGTGCCGCCCTGCCTGACCCGGTAATAGTCTTCGTGCAGATCGAGATCCCGGTCGGCCAGCAGGCTGTTGATCGCGAGCACGTAGTGCGGCTCATCGCCACTGAACGCGTAGGCGGGCCACGGGCGGAGGCGCTCGCCGTCGAAGCACAGATTAGAGATCCAGGCCGCGCACGCAAGAATCGCCACCAGCACCAGGCTGGTCGGCGTGAGCAATCGTTTCAGTCTCGTTGGCGGTGTGGGCGGTCGCCGCATAACGCGCAATGTAGCATGGGGCGGCCCGACCTACTCGCGGCCGTGGGACGTCGCCGCCACGAACGTTCGCCTCGCCGCGTGCGTCGCGCTCCGGCTGCGGAAGCGCAATCGACGAGGCGGCGGTCGAGCGATACGCCTAGAACGTCTCGGCCAGCCTATACTGCACGCCACACGGCGGGCTCGGTGTTCACATGGCCACATACCAGATAACCAGGGCAGACCTCCTGACCGGCAAGAAGCTCTCCCTCTCTCTGCGGCGGGGAGAATCGCATGTGATCGTCGTCCGTCGCAGGCGGGCGCATATGGTCGAGTTCTCCGATGCGTTGTTTCGGTACAACAGCGCCGCGCTCCTTCCCGTCGAAATCGCACCTTCGTCGGACGGTCTGGACAGGGGAGGGCTGGACATGGTGGCGGCGTGCCTGTTCTTTGCACAGAACCACCCGGACAAGGCCATCCTGGTCGCGGGTCACACCGATACGGTGGGCAGTCCAGAGAGCAACGTTCGACTGTCGGGCCTGCGAGCCCAGGCGGTGCACGGGCTGCTGATGGGGCTGCGCGATGACTTTGCCGAAGCCTGCTTTGGTCCCCACCTCACGCAGGAGCAACGCTACCCGAACGGTGGAGACGGCAGCAAGGCCGGGACTCTATATTCCGACTACGCGGACGTGCTCAACTGGCTGGCCGACAACTTCGGCTGGGACTGCCAGTGCGGCTATCCCAACGGGCCGCCTTGGATCTACGACGCCACCCTGCGCTTACAGAAGGCCTACAACGCCAGCCAGGTCAAGGCGGATGCCATGCAGGCGGACATCAACGCCACCGGGGTGTTCGACCGACCGACGTGGGCGGCGGTCTTCGACTGCTACCAGGTCAAGCTGGCCGAGTGCCTATGCCTGTCTCCCGACGAGCTGTCGTCCCTGCGTGGCAGGCTAAAGCTTTTGCCATCGACCTCGCCCTACGCGAGCTGCGGCGAGTACAAGCCTCTCGATCACATGGGCGTGGACAACTTTCGCAGCCAGACCAACCGCCGTGTGGAGGTGCTGTTCTTCGATCCCGGCGAGGAGCCGCAAGCGCCTTGTCGGTCGGGCCCATGCGTCCCCGACGGGTGCGATGTACACGAAAAGGTCGCCTACCAACGCGACCCCGTGGCCAACGTTCCTCGCTGGATGGCGGTTTGGGACCAGCCGCTCCCCATCAAGATGGGTGACGTTCGGATCATGCGCCTCAAGAGCCAGGACCTCGTCGCAGGCACGCTCGTGACCTTCCAGCGAACGTGCCTGGTCGGCAGCAGGGTGATTTCCCACGGGGCGCCGATCGCGGTCACCGCCGCCGACAAGGTCGCCGAGGCAACCTGGAGTGAGTGGTTCTCCGTCGAGCTGCCGGGCACTCCTCAGCAGCTCAAGCAAGATGAGCTCTTCTTGCCGGTGAGGTTTTCGTTCGTCGTGCAGGTGGCCGGACAGCCGGACTGCGCCTCGCCGGAGCTCACTTACGGCGACACGGTATCCAAGCAGTACGTGTTCGATACGTCCGACAAGGTCCCGGCCGCCGGCATTGCGTACACCCTGGCCAGCCCGTGGGGCTACATCGAGGGCAAGACCTCCGACACGGGGATGGTCGAACATGTGGGACTTCCCCCCGGAGGTGTGGGGATCGTCCTGCGCGATTGGCACCTGGTCAACGAGCTGGAGTAACCACGAGCACCATGGCCGACGTCGTCATCAGCAAGAGAGACTACTTCACCGACTATCACGGTGAGCCTCCCCTCGCCACCGACCAACCCTCGAGTCAGATCAAGTGGATCGAATTCTGTTTCGACTTTCCACCGGATATCGCGCCCAAGAAGTCTGACATGCCCGACTTCCAGGTCTTCTACCGCAACAACGGCGTCGATACGCCCGCGGTGCGGCTGATCGTGGCCGGTGGTGACAGCAGGCCCGACGACGACTTCATTCCCTATTGGAGTGCGGGTCTCGAGCAAGAGTCCTTCGTCGGTCAGGTGGTGGTTCGCGTGTCCTGGACGTCTCCTCTCACCGGGGCCGAGATCCGCGAACAGGCCTTCGCCGCCGGAGAAGACGTCAATGTCCCGTCGGTGATTGAGGCCCTGCCAACCGAGGCGCCGCAGCTCTCGGCCTTGCTCAACCAGGTCGCTCCCACGGTGCCAGCCTTCACGCCGCTTGCCGGCTCCCCCACGGCGGAGCAACAGCAGATCGTCGATATCCTGAACCACGTCGACTACCTTCTCCACGACGGTCTGGGACAGGTATGGAAGGGGGCCTCCGCCGCGTGCCACACCACCAAGGGCGGGAAGGCCATTTCGGACCTCGATCCGGCAGGCCTCACGCCGCGCGAACAAGACGAATGCTGGGCGCAGCTGCTCTCGGAATTCATGGTGGGAAGCTGCTATGCGGGCCCCCCGAGCTACAGCGGTGGCGAGACCGACAGTACCTTCTTCGCGGAGGCGACGGACTCGGCCGATCCGGCCCATTCGATCTTCTACGCGTGCCAACACCTGTGCGACATGGCCGCGATAACCCGCGGCTTCGACGACGTTCCGCAATATCCCATCGATCGCACCAGCGCGAGCAACATCACACACTGGACGAAGAACGTCCGCAGCGGATCCCAGCCGAAGATCCTGAACGGCACGCCGAACGCCGATCCGGACAAGGCGTACCTCGACTCCAATGCTTACCGGGTCGGGCTGAAAGCCAAGAGCAAAGGATACCTTCGGCCCTGTACGTTCTACGCAAGGGTGCCGACGGCGTTCCACATCGCGTTCGTGCTGCGCGCACTGGAGTCGGGACAGTTTCAGTTGCTCGACACCGGGGCCATGGATCCTGACACCGAGAACACCGACACGGGGCCGCTCGGACGGGGCAACTGGGACCGGCTGCTCGGGAGCTCGATCATCAACAAGATCGCGCAGGTCGCCGCCCCTCCTTACCCCGCGGATCTGGTCGTCCCGCTGCGCAGGGCGCGCACCTCTCGACCGCTCGGTTTCGGCCGGCTGGTCATCTACTGGCGAACCCCGCCATCCACCTCGAGCCCTCCCAGTCCCAACGACCGTCTCGCGTTTGCCACCCCGTTGCTGCCCCTTTGGCGGCCCGGGGTGGCAAACGCCAATTTCTCGATCACGCGTCTGATCTGGTCGCTGCGCAACCACCCTCACCTCGGCACGTTCGAAGCACGTTGGCTGGTCGATGCGCCCTTGCGAGCGACCTTCGACGCTGTCAAGACCCAGCGGGCATTCTCCTGGGGATCCATGAACAAGGCCCAACCGCCGTCCGTCAACGGCTTCCGCTTGCAGGAAGCCAACGCGCTGGGCGTCGACACCTCGGGCCGCGTGGTTTTCCGGGGTTCTTTCAGAACCTCGCCGCCCGCCAACAATCACTGGTGGGACGAAGAGCAGAAGAACTCGGATACGACGAAACAGCGCCGGCTGCCCTACCTGACCTCGCTGCCCATCGGCGGGCCCGTCGCGGGCGCCTCGCCCTCGTACATCGAGGTGCTCGATAGCGCCAGGCACATCAACGCGCGTTCCCTGTCCGGCTACATCGATGCCATTCCAGAGTACCTGCGGGGGTTGGAGTAACGTGCACGGCTGGTTGGCTCATCGCTGACCGGGGCAGAGCGAGGCCGGCCGTACCCGGCGCGGTGGCCCGGGGCGTCCTCGAAATTCTGATACCAAACAGGCTGAACCCCGCACCAGGACTGAGCTGGGAAGCTCGTCGGTGAATGGCACGTCGGTTGCAAAGACCGGCGGCTATCGTCGGAAGCTCAACCAAATTGGAGAAGTAAATGCGAAAGCTCGATACCCTCGTCCTTCGGTCGTTGCTTGGTCTCGCTCTGGTTTCAGCGATCGGTTGTAGTGACGAAAGCACTCCAAACCCGACTCGGGATGGCTCCATGGATACGCCGCTGGCGCCAGACACGGGGAAGCTCGATGTCGCGCCTAGCGCCGACGCGAGCGTAGATACCGTCGCAGTGGATGCGCCGTCCGTCGACGTGGTCGCGCCGCTGGACCAGGCGGGCGCGCTCGATGCGGGCGGCGGCGATGTCGCCATCGACGTGGCCGGTGTGGACGGTGGCTTGGGCCCGGACAGTGCGCGCATCGACGGGGCAGCGATCCTGGACGGCGGTTCGGGCGAGGCGGGGCCGGTCATCGATGGTGCGCCTGCCGTGGACGGCGGGATCACGACCATGGCGAAGATCACTTTCCGCTTGGACAACCGCGCGGCTGCGACCGTGTACCTGCGCAACGCCTGCTGGTTGCCCCTCACCGTGACTTCCTTGGCGGACGGCAGCCAATACGCCAACGCTTCCTACTGCGCCTGCGATTGCGCCGATAGCCAGTGCAATTCCACCGTGAATTGTGCCCCGTGCGCTCCGCCGTCCGGCGTCGCGGTCGCCGCAGGCGAGAGCAAGGACATCGCCTGGACGGCGCGCAAGTCCACCCTCGAGAGCCGGACCGGCGAGCTCGGCGCTTACCAGTGCGTGAGCCACCAGCCCATCGCCGTGGGGACCTACCGTGTGGCGGTTTCCGTGTATGCGACCGAGGCGGACGCCGCGGCCGAGCTCAACGGCAGGACGGTGGAGCACAGCTTCGTCCTCGACACCAGCAACGCCGTGGTCGTGGTCCCGATTCCGGGAGCCTGACCCTCGAGGGTACCTTTGCGGAACATGGCATCGGTTGCGCCCGGGCTGCTCCCGGCGCAATCGTTGACCTCACTTCACATGGATGAGGCAGGGGACGCCAACGTCTTGTGACGTATTCTGCTTCGTTATTCGGAAGCGAAACGTTCGCTCGAGCGCCTTGTCCGGCAGACAGAAGTATCCATCGAAGTCGCCAGCGGGGGTTGGCCGGACGAGCGGGCCGCCCGAGATCGGGTGCCAGGTCGCGTCCTCCGGGGCGTACACCTCGGCAAGCACCTGCAGCCCGGGCTGGAATGGGACGATACTTCCTTGGACGTAGTAGGCGCCCGCGCTGCCGCACAGACGCGAGTCACGGGTCGGTTGCCAGGTGGAGAGGTCTGACCAAGCGAGCTCCACCGTCGAGCCATCCAGGTTGCACTCCATCGCGGTCGGGGAGATGGGGACGACAACCGGGGGACAGCCGGCGCCCGTGCAGCCGGCATCGGCTTGGTCCCTGCCGCCGGTCTCGGACCCATCGATCCCCAAGTCTCGGTCGTCGTCGCTGACCTCCGGGGCCGCGGCCGCGTCGTCGACGCCATCACCACCGTCCTTTGGCGAATCGACCAGGTAGTCGGATCCACCACCGTCGCTAGCCGCGGTCGCGTCGTCCTCGGCGACGTCGCTCGCGTCAGCGGGCGCTCCGAAGCTGCCACCCGCGGCGGGCCTGCCATCCTCCCCAAGACTTCCGCCCGCGCCCGTGCTGCCACCGGTTTGTCTTCCCCCACTTCCCGCAGCGCCACCGTGACCTCCTGGGGTGCGGGCGTCCGTCGAGAACCCTCCCCCTGCGCGCGTGCTTCCGCCCGCGCCGGCTTTCGAAAGGACCGTGTCTGGCGACGTCGCGGCGTCCGCACCGGGCGGAGTCTCGAGGTTGCTGAGGTCCAGGGTGCAGCCCGCGAGGATCGGGAACAGGCAGAGCTTCACGAGGTTGATCGAGGTGCGCCTCATGTACTACCAAGCGCTTATCGTCAGGTTGGTGTGCTTCCTGATTTCACCAAGAGCTTGCGCGGCAAGATAGCACGCTGCCCTCAGTCGCCGTCCATGAAGCGGACCACCTGCAGCTTGCCGGCGATCTTCCCGATGCCGATGCTCACGGGAGAGAAGTCGGTGGGCGCGCTGCCTTTGCGGCGCACTTGCAGCATGGGCTCGTCACCCACGAACGGCCGGCAGATCAGATTGCCCTGACAGGCGAACCCGATCTTCTTGGGATCCACCGGCTTGAAGACCACGCCGGCGAGCGCGCCCTCGAGGCCCTGGACGGCCTCCGCCATCGCCTCCTCGTCGGTGGCGCCGGGCTTGGCATTCTTTCGGGCCACGGGAAGAAGCTCCGCGGCCAACGCCTGGTAGTCGAGCTTCTGGAAGAGTCCGAGTAGGCGCACGGCGTAGTCGCTGACCTGCTTCTCGTCGGTGAAAGGCTGGTAGTACCCGCGCAGGTTCGCGGTGAACTTGGCGCGGAACTCCTTCTTCTTCGCGGAACGAATCTCGGCGGTGCCGAGCTCCAAGGCCAGGACGTCGCCGGGATCTCGCGTGTCCACCACCGCGTCGTGGTCCAGGTTGATGCCTTGCACGTTCAACGTGATCGCGGGCGCGGCCTTCACGGACTCCACGACGATCTTGACTTGGTTCTCCTTGGCCAGCTCCAGCGCCGACAAGGGCGCGGAGGCCGACATGCCCTGGGTGCCATCCCCCGAGAGGAACTCGATGCGCTTGCCGTTCAGAAAGAACGAGATCTTGCAGTCGCTGGCGTTCACCGAAGCCTGGTACAGGTCGAACAACTTGGCCTCCTTCGCGGCATGGGCGAGGCCTGCCCAAGACAGGGCGAGCCCCATACAGAGGATTCCGAAACATCGCGGTCGTCTCATCGGCCATGCTCCTTCATGCATAGGGGGCGACCATACCAGAGCCGTCCGTCTGTCTGAGAGGTGTTCCAAACGCCGCCGATGTGCCGAGGTGGGCGATGGCAGGGAATGCGGCGAGGCCGAAGACGATGCAGAAGTCGCAGAAGTCGCTGGTTGAATCGCCAGCCAGTCGTACAATTGTTCTTGGACCATGAAGAATGGCGAGCGAGCAAAGGCCGACGGTGTCGTGGAGCTTGCGCGTGAGACCGCGGACGCTCTGGGGCGACTGACGGTTCAACACCTGCGACTCGCGCGCCTGGAGATCAAGGCCGACCTGCGCACCATGGGGCTGCATGCCGGGATCATCGCCGTGTTGGCCGGACTGGCGACCGTGGGGTATGGCCTGGCCATCGCGGGGCTCGCCCTCGTTCTCGACGGCGGGGCCAAGGGGGGCGTCCCCCTGCTCGTCATCGGGGCCCTGCATGCCGTCGGGGCGGGTATCGGGATCGTCGTGGCCGTGCTTCGCCTGCGCCGTCTGCGCCTGATGAACAGCACGGCAGACGAGGTTCATCAAAGCCTGGCGCCGCTGGGGCTCGGGAACATGGCGAAGCCGGCGCCCGACCGCGTGGGAGGACAGCCGTGACGCCGGCCCGATGGGAGGACGCCAGTGTCACGCGCGATCCCGAGATCGCGCGCGCCGAGGCCGACCTCGCCCGTGTCCGCGAGGAGGTCGCGTTGTCGGTGGCGGCGTTGCAGCGGGAGATCTCGCGCAAGCTCGATTGGCGCGAATGGATTGGCCAGCGGCCGATTCTGGCCGTGGCTTTGGCTTTCGGTGCAGGCGCCTTGCTGGGCGGCCTTCTCCCCAAATCCCACCGCAGGAGCACATGAGCGACAGCAGCAAGGAGGCTCGAAATGGAAACCGCAGTTGGTGAAGAATATCAGCACGAACACGACGACGGCGGCGACGATGGGTTGCGCTCCCGCATCGAGGAATTGAAAGAGCGGGTGGTGTCGCTCAACGACCGGGCGGAGGGGTTCATCAAGGAACACTCCGTGGCTTGCCTGATGGGCGCCTTGGGCCTGGGATACATCGTCGCGCGCATCGCGCGCCGCAGAGGCTAGGTGGACGCCATGAAGCCAGCCGAAAGCAGTCTTGTGGAGCTCGTCAGGGACATCGTCGACATCAGGGGGCGCGTCGAGCGCCATCCATACGGAATGGTGGCCGGTGCCATGGGCGCCGGGTTCATCCTGGGTGGCGGCCTGTTTTCCCGAATGACAGAGAAGATCGCGGGGACGGCCCTGCGCATGGGGCTGATGGCGGCGTTACCGCGGCTGGAGAGAGAGCTTGCACGGCACATCGGGCGGACCGCGAACACAACGGAGACGCTGGAAGAGAAAGGAGAATCGTGATGAGACTGCATGACTTGAAGGACATGGACAAGGACGACTTCCTGGGGTTGGTCGGGCTGCAGACCAAGCGTTCGTTCACGCACGAGCTGCTCGGTACCCTGGGAACATTCGGCATCGGCCTTTTGGTCGGTGCGGGCGTAGCGCTCTTGCTCGCACCCAAGCCGGGCCGCGAGCTGCGCCACGACATTCGTACCAAGATTCGCCCCGGCAAGGGCGACGAGGCTCGCCCGGAAGCCGCGGGTGATAGTACGGCGTAGGCTGCCAACCTTGGGCCGCGGCTGCCGAAGCCGAGCGCTACTCCGCGGGCAACTCGACGACGAAGACGCCACCTCGGGATCCGGGCCGGCAGCGTAGATCGCCGCCGTGCTGCCGTGCTATGGCCCGGGCGATGGCGAGACCCAAGCCGGCACCTTTCTGGCTGGGGATGCGATGGGGCGCTCGATAGAAAGGGGCGAAGATTCTCTCGACTTCGGCCTCGGCCACGCCGGGGCCTTGGTCGGAGACCGTGATGGTGGCGACGGAATCTCGGTCTGCCAGAGCGATCGCGATAGCGGCACCCTCGGGAGAATGCCGAATGGCGTTTTCGAGGAGGTTGCGCAGGAGTCGAGCCAGGTCGTCGGCACTGCCCTTGACATCGCGACAGTCGCCGGTGACCACGATGGTGGAGCGGTCTGGAATGGCAGCCCGGGCTTGTTCGAGAATGGTGCGCACCGCATGCCGGGCAGAGCCCATGGGCCCGGCGGACCCGATGCGCGCCAGGGTCAGCAGATCCTCGGCCAGTAACATCAGCCTCCGAGTCGACTCGAGCGCTTCGTCGATCGTGGCGCGGTACTCCGCGGGGTTGCGTTCCCGGCGCACCGCCAGCGAGAGCTCGCCATAGAGCGTGGTCAGCGGCGATCGCAGCTCGTGCGCGGCGTGGGCAATGAACTGCTGCTGAGAAGCCACCAACACCGCCAGTCGATCGATCATCTCGTCGATGTCCTGGCCTAGCTGCGCCACCTCGGCGCTGCCCGCCGCCGTGCCGACCCTGGCGTCGAGGTTGCCACCCGCCACCTGCCGGACGATCGCGGCGATACGGAGCTGACCGCGCGTGAGCCGTCCGACGATGACGAAGGCCAAGAGCACCGTCCACGCCACCGCCGCGCCGTAGACCATCAGCATCGACCTGCGTAGCTGCGCCATGTCGCTGTCGAGATCGGTGCGCGGGAGCCCAACCAACATCTCGACGCCTTGTTGCCCTGGAACCTGTACCAGGGCCGCGCGTAACGCGACGTCGGCGCGCAGGTCGAAACAACACCCGGCCGTGGACAAGGAGGCGCGGTCGGGTGGCAAGAAGCCCGGCGTTGCCGAGATGGTCAGACCGTGTCGGTAGATCGCCTCGTGCCGCATGAGCGAGACGCCGTGGCTGCTCATGGACATCGACGTCGCCGGGCTGATCGGTGCGCGGGTCAAAAGCACGTTGCTGCGCGCGGCCGCCTGCACCACCCGATCGAGCTGGCGCAGATCGCTTCGTGCCACGGCGAAGTAGACGACCATGAATGCCCCGCCCAGCGTGACCAGCGTCAGCGCCGTGACGGCTGCCAGCAGGCGCGCCCGGAACGTCATGGGTGGGGCGGCGACGTCTGCAACCGGTAGCCGGCACCACGCACGGTCTCGATGAGCCAGGCGTACGCACCGAGCTTCTCACGCAGGCGACTGACATGAACGTCCAGGGAGTTCGAGGGGCTGTCACTCGACGTCTCCCAGACCTCGCGCAGTAGATCGTTCCGCTTCACCACCCGACCGGCACCTCGGACGAGATAGAGGAGGAGAGTGTACTCCCGCGCGGTCAGCTCGCACGGTACGCCCCCCACGGTCGCGCGGCGGCGCTCGCGATCGATCTCGAGCGGGCCCACGACCAGCTTGCTCAAGGCTCCCGTACGCCTCAACAGGGCATGGATCCGAGCCAGAAGCTCCTCGATCTCGAACGGCTTGACCATGTAGTCGTCCGCTCCCGATTCGAGCCCGAGCACCTTCTCGCCAAGCTCGCCTCTCGCCGTGAGCATGAGAACGGGAACGGTTGCACCGCCTCGGCGCAGCTCGCGGCAAAGCGACAGCCCATCCAGATCCGGCAGCATCCAGTCCAGCACGACCAAATCGTAGATCGGCATCGAGGCTTGCCGCAGCCCCTCCTGGCCACGAGCGCACAAGTCCACGACGTAGCCCTCCTCCTGCAGCGCGCGGCGCAGAAGCTGGGCCAGTTTGGCATCGTCTTCAATCACCAGGAGCTTCAAAGGCGCTGTCTCCGTGGCCGCCACATTACGAAGAATTCATGTCGTTGTCACGGCGGGGCGCTGGCGGGTTGTCTATCTTCCCCGGCCGGCATATGGCGTACACGGCTCACACCACGTTGCTCTTGATGGGCATGGTCGCATCCGTGGCGACGGCGCGCTCGGCGCAGGGGCAGGGCGGCGACGTCGAGCAAGCTCGCGCGACGCGTGTCGGCTTCGATCGTGCCGTTGGCTTGGCGGCGACGGCGCCGCGTGTCCGTGCGGCTGTCCGATCCCTCGAGGTCAAGCGGCGCTACGACGAGAAGATCTCCTCCGTGACGCTCAATCCATCCGTGGGCGTGCAGCCCGGATATCGGCTGCTCCGGCGGGGCGACCGAGAACCAGAGCTGCTGGTCGAAGTGGTGCAGCCTTGGAACCTGGCGGGGCACGGCCGGTCGCGCCGAGAGGCCGCCAACCTGGAGGCCGAGCTGCTCGCCGCCGAGACGCGCCAGGTTGCGCTGGTGCAGCGCATGGGAGCGGCGTACGCATGGATCGCGCTGTGGGGCGCCGAACACGTCTTGGCCGAGGCCCTGCGCGAAGACGGCGTGGCCGGCGAGCTCGCGGCCCGGGTGGCCAAGGCGCAAGCACTGGGCGCCGTGACCCGCGCTGACCTCGCCGATGCCCGGGCTTTCCATGCGGAGATCCGCGCGCTCGCCATCGCCGCCCGTGGCGAGGTCGTCCAGCGCGGGCTGCTCTTGGCGCAACAAATGGGAGAGCACCCGGTCGCGCCCCTCGCTACCGACGGCGCGCTGCCGGAGCCTCCGCTGCCGCCCATCCCTGAGCAGCGCGCGTTGCTCGACCGGGTCGACGGCTTGCCTGCCGTGCTCGTCGCCGAGCTGGCCGCACGTGCCGAGCGTGCCCGCGAGGTCGAAGAGCGGGCCGCCAGGGGCACCGTCCTGTCGCTCGGTATCGCCGGGCAGCGCGACGCGCCTGGCGGTTTGGTGCTGTCGGGCGTGGCCCGCCTCGGCTTTCCGCTTTTCGACCAGGGCGAACGCGAGCGTGGCGTTCTGGCCGCGGAAGCGGAGCGGCTGCAAGGTGAGCGCGAGCAAGCCTTCATTCAAGCCCGCCACGATCTGGCGTCCGCGATTCAGGAGGTCGAGCACTCGGCTGCCTTGCATGTGCAGCTGCGCGACGACTTGGTGCCGGCGGCCCGCGAAGGCGCCGAGACCCGTCGTCGACTGTTCCAAGCAGGAGGAACCACCATGGTCGAGGTGTTGCAGTCCGACCGTGTCGCCATCGGCGCCGTGAGCCGCCTGCACCGGGCGGCGGCTGCCCACGCATGGGCCAAGGTCCGCTTGTGGATGCTGCTCGCGAGCGTGGCGATTCCGCCTGAGGAGACGAAACCATGATCCGCGCCCTGGCCTTGTCCCTCCTGCTATTGCCGATCCCGATCGCTGGAGGCTGCGCACGCAAGGAATCCGAGGCCACACAGGTGGTCGCGGCTCGCGCCAGCGTGGCCGCCCCTTGGGTCAAGGTTCGCGAGCCGCGCGGGATCTCCCTGCTCGAGTTGCCGGCTCAGGTGCTGCTATCCCCGCAGACCGTCGGGGCCGTCACTCCACCCTATTCGGCGCGCATCCTGCGCATCTTCGTGCAGGCCGGCCAGCGGGTCGAACGAGGCAGCCCCGTGGTCGAGGTCGTGATGCCACAGCTTTCGGGCTCCGCTGGACTGTACGCCGCCGCGTCGACACGCCTCGAGGCGTACGGCGAGCGCAAGAAGCAACTCGAGGCGCTGCGCGCCGAGGGCCTGGCGCGGGTGGCGGATATCTCGGAGGCCGCGGTACGCCTCGCGGAGGCGCGCGCGGATCAGCAGAGCGCCCTCGCGGTTCTGCGCAGCGCCGGTGTGTCGCCCGCGGAAGTCGCTCGCATTCTGGAAAGCGGCGGCGCGGTCACCCTGCGCAGCCCGGTCAAGGGCGTGGTGACCGAGGTCGCGGCCGTCCTGGGCGAGACCCGCGAGAGCGCCGGGAAGCCGCTCGCGCGCATCGTCGGAGACTCCCCGGCGCGCATCGAGGCGAGGCTGTCCCACCGCTTGCCCGATGGGGCGCGGTTCGAGTTCGTCTCGCAGGCCGGCGAGCGCCTGGCCGTGGCCTTGGTGGCGCAGGCGGCTTTGGTCGATCCGCGCGACGGCACGGCGCCCTCTTGGTTCGAGCCCCTGAAGGCCAGGCTTCTTCCCGGCGGACTGTCGGGCAAGCTGCGCATTGTGCTGGCCGAGGACAGCGGGGCCGTCGTGGTTCCCTCCCGCGCCATCGGCGTGAGCGACGGCAAGAACCACGTGCTGGTCCGTCGGGGCTCGCGCGAAGAGCGCATCCCCGTGAGGGTTCTCGCGAGCTCCGGGGCAGACGCCTTGGTGCAATCCTCGGCTCTCAAGGTAGGAGACGTGGTCGCCGCGGAGGCCGCCGCGTTCGAGGAACAGGCGGACGCCGGATCATGATCGCAGCGCTGGTCGACTGGGCGGTCCGCCGCAGAACCCTGGTGTTCGGTCTCACCTTGGCGTTCCTGGCTGTCGCCGCCTGGGGGACGTCGTACCTCAAGCTCGATGCCCTGCCGGACATCACCACCAACCAGGTCTTGGTGCTGACCCGTGCGCCAGGGCTCACACCCGAGGAGGTGGAGCGCCGGGTGACCAGGCCCATCGAAGCGGCGTTGGGTGGCATGCCAGGGCTCTCCACGCATCGCAGCCTCTCCCGCTATGGCATCTCGGCCATTACCGCCATCTTCGCGGACGACGTCGATCCCTACCGGGCACGGCAGGTCGTCCAAGAGCGCATCAACCTGGTCCTGGGCGCGCTGCCCGCGGGCGTCGAGGCGCCCGAGCTAGGGCCGCTGTCGGGCGGGCTCGGCGAGATCTTCCATTTCACGGTCAGCTCGGCGTCGCGAACGCCAGCCGAGCTGTTCGAGATCGCGACCTACAAGATCTCGCCCGTGCTGCGTAGCGCCCCTGGCGTCACCGAAGTGAACACCTGGGGCGGCCAGCGGCGCACATTGGTCGTACGCGCCGATCCCATCAAGCTGGCGCAACGAGGGATCACGCTGGAGATGCTGAAGGAAGCCTTGCAGCGGGCGACGGGCAGCGTTCCGGGCGCGGCGGTGCCGGCGGGCGGTGGGACCCAGGTGCTCTTGCGGGGGGTGGCCCTGCCCAGCGGCGCATCGGATCTCGGGCAGGCGATGGTGGTTCGGGGCCGTGACGACTCCGACCCGCCCGTGCGGGTCGCGGACATCGCCGACATCGAGGAAGGCTCGGTCCCGCGCATCGGAGCGGCCACGGCCCACGGGCGCGGCGAGACCGTGTATGTGATGGCCCAGATGCTGCGCGGTGAGAACGCCCTGCGCGTGATCGACGGGTTGCATGCGCGCATGAAAGAGCTGCGGCAGATGCTCCCCGCCGACGTGCAGTTGGACATCGTCTACGACCGAAGCGTGTTCGTGGGCAGAACCCTGCGCACCGTGGGACTCAATCTGCTCGAAGCTGGCGCGCTGGTGGTGACCATCCTCTTCTTGATGCTGGGAAGCTTCCGCGCCGGCGTCATCGTCGCATCGGCGATTCCTCTGTCGTTGCTCGGCGCTACCGTGGGCATGGTCCTCATCGACTTGCCCGGCAACATGATCAGCCTTGGCTCGGTGGACTTCGGGCTGGTGGTGGACGGCGCGGTGGTCATCGTCGAGCAGGTCTTCCACACCTTGCGACCAGGCAGCGACGAGCGGCCTCCTCCCGGCACTCTCGCCGAGCAAGACGAGCGGTCGCGCTTCCGCGCGCAGCTCAGCTCGGTCGTGCGTGTGGTGGCGCGGCCCATGTTCTATGCGGTGCTGATCATCTTGCTGGTGTATCTGCCGGTGCTGGCGTTGGAGGGACCCGAGGGAAAGACCTTTCGGCCCCGCGCCATCACGGTGATCTTGGCGCTGGCCACCTCGCTTCTGCTCGCGCTGACCTTCGTCCCCGCCGCCGTCGCGCTGTTCGTGCGTCCCCGGGACATCCCGGCCAAGGATCCGTGGCTCGTGCGCCTCTCGCAGCGAATCTACTTTCCCACGCTGGATCGGGTCCGCCGTCATCCCGCTTTGGTCACCATCGTCTCCGTCGTCCTCATGATCGTCGGCATCCTCGTCTACATCCGATCGGGCAGCGAGTTCGTGCCCCAGAGCGACGAGGGTGACTTGGTCATCCAGACCATGCGCGCGGCCGACATCTCCCTCGACGAGGCGGTACAGCGGGCGACCGCGATGGAGAAGGCCGTGCTCTCCGCGGGGCCGGAGGTGGAACAGGTGGTCTCGCGGGTGGGCAGCCCGGCCATCGCGACGGACGTCATGGGGCTCGAGCAGGCCGACGTGTTCGTGCGCCTGAAGCCAATCGAGAAGTGGCGGCCGGGCGTCTCGCGTGAGCAGCTCATCGGCGCCATCCAAGACCTGATCGAACAGCGCGATCCGGGTAACGAACCAGCCTTCACCCAGCCCATCCAGATGCGCTTCAACGAGCTCTTGGCAGGCGCGGTCACCGACGTCAGCATCCAGATCTACGGCGACGACCTTACGACCTTGCGGCGGCTTGGTAACGCCGTCGCGAGCTTGGTGAAGCAGCAGCCGGGCGCCGCGGACGTGCGGATCCTGGCCCCGCCCGATGTCTCCGTGCTCGAGGTAAGGCCGCGACACCTCGAGGCGACCCAGCTCGGTTTCGAGGTCTCCGAGATTCTCGACGCCGTGCAGGCGGTGCGCACCGGCGTAGACGTCGGCGTGACCTACGACGGTCCCGTCCGCATCCCCATCCGCCTGACCTTGGGAGGGCCCACGGCGACGGCGTTCAATCTGGCCGAGACGGCTCTCCCGAGCGCGGCGGGTGGCTTGGTGCCGCTCGCGCGCGTGGCCGACGTGTCCCTGGTCAAGGCGCCGATCCTGGTGAACCACCATCAAGGCGAGCGGCGCCTCATGATTGGCTTCAACGTGCGTGGCGCCGATCTCGGCCCGGTGGTGGCCGGGGCGCGTCAGCGGATCGAGAAGCACGTGCAGCTGCCCGAAGGCTACCGTCTGCGATGGGGTGGGCAGTACGAGCAGATGCAGGCGGCGGCGGCCCGTCTCAGGCTGGTGGTTCCCGTGGTCATCGTGCTCATCATCGGCGTGCTGCTGGCCGCGTTCCGGCGCGTCCGCCCAGCCCTGATCGTGTTCACCAACGTGCCCTTCGCCTGTGTCGGAGGCATCATCGCCCTCGCCCTGCGCGACATGCCGGTCTCCATATCGGCCGCGGTCGGCTTCATCGCCCTGGCCGGCGTCGCCGTGCTCAACGGCGTCGTTCTGGTATCCAGGGTCATCGCCGACGAGGAGGAGGGGTGCTCGCCCGCCGACGCCGCCGTGCGGGCCGCACATGCCCGCGCCCGCCCGGTACTCATGACCGCCCTGGTGGCGTTGCTCGGCTTCATTCCGATGATGGTGGCCACCGGCGTCGGCGCCGAGATCCAGCGCCCGCTCGCCACGGTCATGGTCGGTGGCCTCATCACCTCGACCCTGCTCACGCTGCTGATCGTGCCCACGCTGTATCCATGGGTGGTGCGGCGACGGTCGGCCCCCTGAGCGCCGTCTGGGCGCGGACTCAAACCACCGGGCGCTTGCGATACAAGAGCAGTCCGGGCATTGCCAGCCCCACGGCCAGGGCCGCGACGATCATGGCGGTGCGAAGGCTGGCGTTGACCGCGGTGGCCAGCAATTCGGGCGTCATGGTCGTGCGCTGGATCTCCATGATGGCAATCACGGCGGTGAAGAAGGGCACGCCGGGGATCATGGGGATCATCGCGGCCACCGTGAACACCTTGGGGTGGGCCCGCCACCTTTGCGCCACGTACACGCTGATCAGGCTGACCGCGGACGCGGCCATGAAGGTTGCGAGCTCGAAGGGGACGCCGGCCTCGGCCAATGCGAAGCGCAGGCCACGCGCCAACGCGCCGCCGGCTGCGCAGTAGCCGAGCGCGCCCACGGGCACGTTGAACGCCATGCCGAAGCCCACCGCGGGCAAAGCGGCAAACACCATCTGGGACAGAAGAGAAAGCAGGAAGGTCATAGCCACCCCCACACGTGCCAGACCGTCATGGCCAGCAAGATGCCGCCCGCGGTCGCGCCTCCGAGCAGCAGGGTCATCACGACCCGGGCCAAGCCGCTCTGGTAGTGGCCCTTCACCATGTCCGACACGGCGTTGATCATGGGGAACCCCGGCACCAAGAGCAGCACGGACGCTGCCATGGCCAACTTGGGGGTGGCGCCCCAGCCGTAGATCAAGCCCTGGCCGGCAATGGAGGTCGCCACGAAAGCTGAGATGAAGAAGGTGACCAAGGGATTGAAGTGCATGGCCACGAAGAGCTGCCTGGCGCCCATGGCCACCGTGCTGGCCACGAACGTGAGCAGGCAAGAGATCAGGTCGGCGCCCGCCAACTTGGCGAAGGATGCGCACGACACCCCGATGGCCAAGGCCACGGCCCAGCGCGGATAGCGCCACTGGGGAACCGCGGTGATGGCCTCGAAGCGCCGGCGGTAGCCTTCTCGGTCGAGGCGCTTCTCCTCCACCTCCAGCATGGCCCGCTGGGCTTCGGTCACGAGGTGCATGTTGATTCCCCGATCCACGCTGCGGCGGACCAGGGTCACCGCATGGCCATCGTGTACCGTGGTGACCGAGATGGAATTGGGCAGGACCATGAGCTCGGTGGTGTCCATGCCCAGGGCTTTGCCGAGCCGGCACGGCACGGATTCCACCAGGGCGCTCTCCGCCCCGTGCTGGAGCAGGACAAGCCCGGTGCTCAGGCAGAGTTGGGTGACGTCGCGCTGGTCCGCGTCGGGCGGGGTGGTCGGGGTAGGATGGGGTGTGGGGTGAGACATGGAACGGCGCAAAGGTAGCGCGTGTATCGTAGCGAACAAGTCGGGGTGCGTGAGATACCAATTCCGTTGTCGGTTCCGCGGTCTGCCGAGCGCAATCGCCTTTTCTGGAAGCCCGCGCCACGCATCCGAGACGGGGCGCGATTGCGAAGTGGAATTGACTTCCCAAGAACAATCACGAGTCTGTTACACAGTCACTGTGCACGGAAAAACAGACAAAGAAATCGACAGTCGAATCTCGAAAAGAATGAGCCAATTGCAGGGCAAGCGCCACCACGGCCGCCTGCTTCAAGGCCTCCTCTTTCTGACGCTCGGGTGTGGCAGCACGGACGCCCCGAAAGACCCTGGGCCCGATGCGGCCATCGTTCAGGGGGGCTCGTCGGGATCGGGAGGACGCACGGTTGCTCAGGGAGGGAGCGGTGGATTCCACGCGGGCGGCGCTTCGGGTGGTGCGGGCTCGTCGGCGCGCGGCGGTGCTTCGGGCGGCAGCGCGGGCTCGTCGGCTTCGGGCGGCAGCGCGGGCTCGTCGGCTTCGGGCGGCAGCGCGGCAGGAGCCTCCGGCGGCGTCGGTGGTGCGACCGTGAAAGGCGGGGCAGGCGGCGGCGCGGCTGGCGCGGGCGGGGCAGGGCCAACCACGAGCGACGGCAAGGGTTGGGGAAACGTTCGCTTCGATGGCGGTGGTTTCGTCGACGGCATCCTGGCCTCGAGCAAGGAGCCTGGCCTCTACTACGCGCGCACCGACGTGGGCGGCGTCTACCGCTGGAACGCGGAACAGAAGGTGTGGATCCCGCTGCTCGACTGGCTCTCGCAAGACGACGTGGGCTTGCTCGGCGTCGAGAGCATCGCGCTCGATCCGAACAACCCGAAGCGCCTCTACGTGCTGGCCGGAACCAGCTACTTCAGCAAGGGCAAGACCGTGATCATGCGCTCCGAGGACTACGGCGCGACCTTCGACACCGTGGACGTGTCGTCGCTCTGGCGCGCGCACGGCAACGGCCTCGGGCGCCAGACCGGCGAGAAGCTGGCCGTCGATCCCAACAACGCGGACATCGTCTTCTGCGGAAGCCGGGCCGCGGGACTGTTCAAGAGCACCGACGCGGGGAAGTCCTGGACCAACGTGAGCACCATTGGTGCCTCGTCCGGGGCCGACTTGGTGAGCGTCAACGGCATTGCCTTCGTGTTGTTCGATGCCTCGTCCAGTCGCACCAGCGCGGGCGGGACCAGCACGATCTACATGGGCGTCTCCGACAGTAAGAATCCCCTGTACGTCAGCAAGGACGGCGGCGCGACCTTCACGCCGATCGCGGGCGCACCCGCCGGCCTCATGCCGAACCGGGCCGTGCTCGCCGATGGCAACCTCTTCGTCACGTTCTCGAACGCGCTTGGCCCCCACAGCTTGTCCAATGGCGCGTTCTATCGCTACGCCGTCGCAGGCGGCACCTGGACGAACCTGACCCCCAAGACCGACGACGGCAGCGGGTACATGGGGAGCGGTGGGCAAGGCGCCGCGCACGGCTTCGGTGGCGTGAGCGTGGACGCGAGCGATGCGAAGCACATCCTGCTCGCCACGCTCAACTTCTACGGCGGGCAGAGCCGCTACGCCGACGGGCGCGAGGGTTGGGGCGACCGCATCTACGTCTCTAGCGACGGCGGCGAGACCTGGACCACCACCTTCACGTACAAAGATCCCACGGACACGAGCAGCGCCAACGTGTCGGCCAACGGCAACGCCTGGATCAGCGGCGGCGCCATCCACTGGGCGGGCGACATCGCCTTCAATCCCTTCAATGGCAAAGAGGCGTGGGTGGTGTCGGGCAACGGCATCTTCCACAGCGAGAACCTGGGCGACACCTTGCCCGTCTGGAAGTTCGAAGCGAAGGGCATCGAGGAGACCGTGCCGCTCGACATCGTCAGCATTCCGGGCGGGCCGCTGGTGACCGCGATCGGGGACTACGACGGCGCCGTCTACCAGAACATCACCACGTCGTATCCGCGCCACAACCCCGCCATCGGGACCACGTATACGCTGGGGTACGCGCCACTCGTCGGCGCGTTCCTGCGCGCGGGACACGTCACCGACTACTCGACCGGCACCGGCATCGAGAGCGACGTGATGTACTTCTCGGCGGACAACGCCGCGACATGGACCGCGCTGCCGACCCCCAAGGGCACACACGGTCTGGTGGTCCTCTCGGCGGACGGCAAGGTGCTGCTGCACAGGCCCGACAATTCCAGCACGGTCCACCGTTCGACCGATCAGGGCAAGACGTGGACCACCGTGACCGGGCTCGACGGCCAGGCACAATACGCGCGTATCGTGTGCGACCCGGTGAACGCGGACGTGTTCTATCTCTTGGATCAACAGGGGAGCTTGCTCAAGTCCAAGGACAAGGGCGCGACCTTCGCCAAGGTGGGCTCGGTCCAGGATGAGTCGAAGGGTCTGTATCAGTCCACGAATGGCCTCATTCGCACCGTGCCTGGCCGCGAGGGACACCTGTGGGCGCCACTCGACCAAGTGCAGAGCTGGGCTACCAACGGCAAGTACAGCACCAACGGTCTCGCCTTCTCCAAGGACGGCGGGGTCAGCTGGACTCGTTTCTCGTCGGTCTATTCCGCGCATGCCGTCGGCATCGGCAAGGCCTCTCCGGGCGGCGCGTACGAGACGCTCTTCATTTGGGGCGTGGCCGGGGCCAGCGACAACCCGCTCGGCATCTACTACTCCGTCGACCAAGGGGCGACCTGGAAGCGGATGAACGACGACAAGCACCAATACGGCGGCCCCGGGAACGGCGCGTTCGTCCAGGGCGACATGAACGTGTTCGGGCGCGTGTACATGAGCACGGCCGGTCGAGGTCTGGTGTACGGAAACGTGCCGGCGGAGTAGGGGCCGTCGCTAATACTGGTGCCTGGCTGAGACCGAGCGCTGCTTTCCCCCAATGCCACCTTTCCGGGCACGAGTATTCGGCCCCCTAATCGGGAGGCGGCACACCTTCGGCACCGGCCGCGCGCTGCCGGAAGAGCGCCAGCCTGGCCAGCAGCACGGTGGTCACCGGAACCGTGATCGAGAGCAGGATGATGATGAGCCAGGAATGCAGTGCCACGCGGGATTCGATCAGCGAGAGCTGGAGGATGGCGGCGGCCGACACGCACCAGCTGCTGAAGGTGTAGGCGAGTGCAGGGGGGTGCATGCGCACGAAGAAGTCCCGCAAGCTCACGAACCCGATCGCCGACACCAGCACGAACACGCCGCTCAGCACGAGCAGCGCGGCGATGGTCACCTGGGCCCAGAGGGGAAGCGGGCTCATTCGATCACCTCGCCGCGAAGGATGAACTTGGCCAACGCCGACGAGCTGACGAACCCGAACAGGGCGATGAGCAACGCGGCTTCGAAGTACATGTCGCTCTGGTGCCTTATGCCGAGCACGACCATGACGAGCAGCGCGTGGCAGTAGAGCAGGTCGAGCGCGAACACGCGATCCTGCGCGCGGGGGCCGCGTAGCAGACGAATCAACACCAGGACCGAGGCGACAGCGTAGCAACCCAGGGCGAACGTGGTGGCGCCCGCAAGCAGTGCGTTCATTCGAAGATCTCCCTCAGCGGCGCCTCATAGCGCGCCTTGAAGCGGGCGACGAAGGCGGCCTCGTCGTGCACATCCCACACGTGCAGCACAAAGGCGCTGCGATCGGGCTTGAGCTCGGACCACACCGTGCCGGGCACCACCGTCGTCACCATGGCCAGCGCGGCGAGCCCGATGGGCGCCCGCAATTCGAGTGGCACCACGACGAACTTCGACCGTGCCGGCCGCCGGCGCCAGGTGAGCACACCCCACGCGACCTGGAAGTTCGAGATCACGACGTCTCCACCGACGCGGAGGATGAAGCGAAGGACGACCAGGGGCCGCCGAACCCTCACGTTCGTCAAACGCAAGGACGTGGTGACCATTGGCACCGCCAACGCCAGCAGCAGCCCGAGGAGGATCTGTTCCGGGCTGGTCGTGCGGGCCAGCGCCAGCCATGTCGCGAACAGCGCGGCCGACAGCAGGGGGGCGGGCACGAGCTTGGCGAAGAAGGTCATGGCGCCACCTCGGTTTGGCCCGGCTCGGGGCGGGACACCCCTGGTCGCTGCTTCGTGGAGAGAACGGCGTCGACGTACGCCCTGGGTGCGTGCAGCCCAGCGGCCGTCGCGCTGGTCGTGCGCAGGACCGGTTCGGCGAACACCGTGAGCAGCACGCACGAGAGGATGAGACCCACGACCGGCGCGGCTTCCGCGAGCTTCACGTGCGGCGGCAGGCGGCCGCGGTTGGACCAGAAGTGCCGAATCGCGGCCCGCACCAGCGAGACGGTGGCGGCAAGCCCCGCCAGCAGCAGAAGCCCGAACATCACCCACGTCGAATAGCCGATGGAGGCGCTGGCTTGGGCGTTCCCGTCGAACGAGAGCAGGGCCGTGAGCAAGGAGAGCTTCGCGACGAACCCCGATAGCGGCGGCAGGCCCGCGACGAGCACCGCGCAGGCCATGAAGGCAAGCCCGAGCAGGGCGATGGACACGGGTATCGCGCGACCGACCAGGGGCGCCTCCTCGTCGTCGAGGTTGGTGTCCTCGCCGGGATCCGGGTCCACCTGGGGGGACCAGCGCTGTCCATCGGTGTGGATACGCTCGACCAGCTCGACCAGGAGAAACAGCGTGCTGACCGCCAGCGTGGCGCTCAGCATGTAGAACAACGCCGAGGCCGTCACCGCGGGCCTGCCCGTCCCGAGCGCCGCGAGCAGCGTTCCCGACGACACGATGACCGAGAAGCCCGCGATGCGCCCGAGCGACATGGACGCGAACAGGCCCACGGTCCCGAACCCGATGGTCGCGAGGCCGGCCCAGAGTAGGACGGTCTCGCCGAACTGCATCGAGGGCCCCGAGGCGAAGAACAGGGTCCACAGCCGCAACAGGGCGTAGATCCCGACCTTCGTCATCAGCGCGAAGAGGGCGGAGACCGGGGTGCTGGCCGCGGCGTACGCCGGTAGCAGCCAGGCGTTGAGCGGCCAAATCGCCGCCTTGATCAGGAACGCCATCGCGAGGATCGCGACGCCCGCGTGCAGGAGCCCGCGGTCGCGATCGGGCACGGACGCGAGCTTCTCGGCGACGTCGGCCATCGAGAGCGTGCCCACCACGCCGTAGAGCACGGCCAGCCCGATCAGGAAGAGCGCGGACGCGAGCAGGTTCACGGCGATGTAGTGCAGCCCGGAGCGCACGCGCGGCCACCCCGAGCCGTGCAGCTGCAGACCGTACGAGGCGGCGAGCATGACCTCGAAGAAGACGAAGAGGTTGAAGAGGTCTCCCGTGAGAAAGGCGCCGTTGAGCCCCATCAACTGAATTTGGAAGAGCGGGTGGAAGTAGGTGCCCGCCCGGGCCCAGGCGCCCTCCGCGTACACCGCCGCGCACGCGCTGACCACACCGACGAGAACCAGCATCAGCGCCGACAATCGGTCGGCCACCAGCACGATGCCGAAGGGGGCCTGCCAGTTCGACAAGAGGTACACGCCGATGGTGCCGGTGGTCGTGCCGCGCAAGAGGTCGATCGCGACGGCGAGGCCCGCAAGCGTCGCCACGATGTTCACCATCGCCAAGGCGCGCTTGCGCCTCCGTCCAAGCAGCAGCAGCAAAGCGGCCGTCACGAGCGGCAAGACCACGGGGACGACCATCAGGTGGGAGAATCGCTCGCTCATGCTTCCTCCCGCGTGCCGTCGACGTGGTCGTTGCCGGCCATGCCTCGCGACGCCAGCAGCACGACGAGGAACAGCGCCGTGGTCGCGAAGCCGATCACGATGGCCGTGAGCACGAGCGACTGCGGCATCGGATCGGTGTAGTGCTGAAGGTCGGCGGGCAGCCCCGGGCGAATGATCGGCGGCTTGTCGATGAAGATGCTGCCCATGCTGAAGATGAACAGGTTCACGGCGTACGACAGCAGGGTGAGCCCCATGAGCACCTGAAAGGTTCGCGGGCGCAGCAGGAGCCAAACCCCGGCGCCGCCCAGCACGCCGATGACCGATGCCAAGAGAGCTTCCACTAGCGCGTACCCTCCGGCTTGGGTAGCGGGGGCCCTTGCTCGGGCCGCCGGTGTGCGCGCAGCGACTGGTGCGCCAGCGCGGTCAGCGTGAGCAGCGTGGCGCCGAGGACGACACCGAACACGCCGAGGTCGAAGAAGGTGGCGCTTGGCAAGTGTACCTCCCCGATGATGGGCAGTGTGGTGTGTGCCGTGTGCGAGGTGAGGAACGGGTAGCCGACGACGAGCGCGCCGAGGCCCGTGCCCGCCCCGAGGAGGATGCCCACGGCGATCCAACGCACCGGCTTGACTCGCGCGCGCGCCTCCAGCCAGAGCACGCCGGAGGTCATGTACTGCATGAGCATCGTGATGGCGATGACCAGCCCCGCCACGAAGCCACCACCGGGCTGGTTGTGCCCACGGAGCAGGAAATGCGCGGCGACCAGCACCGAGACCGGCAGGAGCAGGCGGGCGATGGTCGCGGGGACCATCATGTAACCGCGGGCCGCGTCCTCGGCGCTGCGTGGTTTGACCAAGTCGGTGACCACGTCGGCCGGCAGGACCTTCTGCTGGCGGGGCAGGCCGATGCTCTCCGGGGCCGGACGAAAGCGGCGCAGCAGCGCATAGACCGTGAGCGCGACCGCACCGAGGACGGTGATCTCGCCAAGCGTGTCGAAAGCGCGGAAGTCGACCAGCATGACATTGACGACGTTGGCGCCGCCGCCCTCCGGGAGGGCGCGGGCGAGGAAGAACGGAGAGATGCTGTTCGGTGCGGGGCGGGTCAGCATCGCATAGGAGAGCGCGGCCAGACCTCCTCCGGTCGCCAGGGCGAGCAGGAGATCCCGCGTGCGTCGCGCGCGGTCGCCCAGCGACGGCGGGGTCGGGATTCCCTGCTGGCGCATGGGCAACCAGCGCAGCCCGAGCAGAAACAGCATGGTGGTCACGACCTCGACGACGAGTTGGGTGATGGCGAGGTCGGGGGCTGAAAACCAGGTGAAGGTCAGGCAGGTGACGAGGCCCGCGACGCTCAGCAACGTGAGCGCCACCAGGCGGTGGAACTTCGCCATCACCGCGGCGCCGACGGCGCAGACGGCGCCGATGGCCCACAAGATGACGAAGGCCGGGGACGCCGGCAGTCGCTCACGATCGCCCCACTCCAAGGGGACCACCCGTGCCGCCAGAAGCCCGAGCAGGAGCGTGCTGGCGATGATCAAAAACATCTGGGTTTGCAGCCGCTGCGTTCCGAGGAGCCGCAGCAAACGTCGCGACAGACGCGTGACAATCACGAGCCCGCTCTCGAACAGCCGGCGTCCGTTGTAGCGCTCGACGAGCGGGGCGTGCTGAAAGCGACCGCGCGCCTGATGCTTGCGCAACCAAAGGTAGCCGGCGATGCCGCCCAAGATGGCGATGATGCTCATGACGAAGGGGGCGTTGAGCCCGTGCCAGACCGCGAGGCTGAACCCGGGGAGGGTGCCCCCGACCACGGGCCGGGCCGCCGTCGTGAGCGCAGGTCCGATCACGGTGGCCGGGGCCACTCCCACGACCAGGCAAGTGAGCACCAGCAGCTCGACCGGTATCCGCATCCAGCGCGGCGGTTCCTCGGGGTGGCGCGGAAGATCGCTCGAGGGCTTTCCGAAGAAGATGTCGTAGCCGAAGCGCAGCGAGTACACGACCGCGAAGAGGCCCGCCAGGGTGGCTAGCCCGGGCAAGATCTTCTCCACCACGGGGTGAGCCGACAGGAACATGGTCTCCGCGAAGAACATCTCCTTCGACAAGAAGCCATTGAGCAGCGGCACGCCGGCCATCGCAGCGCTGGCCACCAGCGCCAGTGCGCCGGTGCGGGGCATGGCTCGGATGAGCCCGCTCAAGCGGCGGATGTCCCGCGTCCCGGTCTCGTGATCGATGATTCCCGTTGCCATGAACAGCGAGGCTTTGAATGTCGCGTGGTTCATGATGTGGAACACGCCGGCAACAGCAGCCAAGGGGCTGTTGAGGCCGAAGAGCAGCGTGATGAGGCCGAGGTGGCTGATGGTCGAGTAGGCAAGCACGCGCTTCAGATCGTGCTGAAACATCGCCACGAACGCGCCGAGCAGCAACGTGGTCAGGCCCGCGCCACCCACGAGCCAGAACCACAGCTCGGTCCCGGACAGCACGGGCCAGAGCCGGGCCAGCAGGAAGACGCCTGCCTTCACCATGGTGGCCGAGTGCAGGTACGCGGACACCGGTGTCGGCGCGGCCATCGCGCGCGGCAGCCAGAAGTGAAACGGGAACTGCGCGCTCTTGGTCAGGGCGCCGGTCACAATCAGGACGAGCGCGACCGGGTAGAGCGCGTGTGCCCGCACGCGGTCACCGGCCGCGAGGACCACGTCCAACTCGAAGCTGCCCACGATGTGACCCAAGGTCAGCACGCCGCCGAGCAGGGCGAGCCCCCCAGCACCTGTCACCACGAAGGCCATGCGCGCCCCCCGTTGCGCGTCCACCCGATGGTGCCAGTAGCCGATGAGCAAGAACGAAACCAGGCTGGTGAGCTCCCAGAAGATCACGAGCTGGATGAGGTTGCCCGAGACCACCACCCCGAGCATGGCACCCATGAATGCCAGGAAGAACGCACACAAGCGTCCTACGGGATCCTCGGGCGACATGTAGTAACGCGCGTACAGGCAGACCAGCGCTCCGATCCCGGTGACGAGCAAGGCGAAGGTCCAGGCCAGCCCGTCGATGCGAACGATCAGATCCAGGCCGAGGGAGGGCGCCCACGCGATGGTCTCGCGGATGACCCCGCCGTCGCTCACTCTGGACGATACGCTGACCAGCCAGGCCGCTGCCGCGACGGACACCAGACCCGCCACGCCCGCGAGGACGGAGCGTGCCCGCGTCGGAATGAACGCGACGAGCACGCTTGCGAGGAAGGGCAGGAGGAGCAGCGCAAGGACGGCCATGTCGCGACATTGTACGGGATGAGCCACGACATTCCAGCGCGCGCGTGGGCCTGCCCGGTTTTGCCCACGGCGGTACGGGGCTATTGCTCGTCGGGATCGCGGCCGCCGGAATCGCCGATGCTCGAGTACGCTGCTCGGTCAGGAAGTCAGCCTACCTGGCGTTGTTCGACACCATGGTCCACTTCCCACTGCCGGTGGCACGGGTCATCACCGTGTGGGCGGCGGCATTGTCCAGATCGTAGCTGGACTTGCCGGTCAGCCGCTCGAGGAGGCCGGCGCCGGTCATCGCGTGGGTCACCACCAGCACGGCCTTGGCACCCTCGGTGAACTGCTTCTCGATGTACTGCTGGCCACGGTCCATGATGATGTTCTCGCAAGCCAGGTTGGTGTGCTTGTACAGGAGCGGGCGGCTCGACATATCCCAGCTGCTGCTATGGGGGCGAGGCGAAAGTCGGTTCGCGCCGCCGGCGAACGCGATGGCCGCTTAGGCTTCGGAGCTCCACGCGGGGCTCGAGCACGATCCCGAGTCCTCGCTCCAGCACTCGTCGAGCTCGGGCACGATCTCTCCGCAGAGGTTCTCCGCCTCCAGGTAGGCCTTGATGGTGGTCTGCGTCCGCCAGGTCGGGCTCACCAGGACTTTGTCCCACCCAAGGCGCAGCGCCCGCAGCTTGCCCAAAAGGACGTCGCCGACCTGGCCCCACCCGGCGCTGCTGAAGGTGAGCACGTTCTCGTCGCAGCTACAGCTTCCTTCGCACCCGGGCGCGCACACATAGGCCTCGCAGCAGGAGTCGTCGTCGCATTCGGATTGGCAGACGTTCTCCAGGGTCTCCGCGTGTCGTACGAACACCAAGGTCTGAACCGATGGCGAGGAGCCGCTGCCCGCGGAACAGGTCTCGGCGCCTGCCTCGCTGGCACCGGCCAAGGTCGAGCCGTCGACGTCCGCGTCCACCGTCGCGCCGCCATCTCTTCTCTGGGTGCTGCCGCCGCTGGCGCTGCCGCCTCGGCCTGGTGATGAGGAATGCCGGGCCAGGGTTCGTTCCACCCCACGGGAGCCGCGCTCGGAGAACGCCGCCTTCAATCAGCGACGGCCCAGCGCCAGCGAGCTTGCTCGGCTTGCGCTCTGGAACGGCGATCTGGGTTTTTGACGAGCGCGCGGTGTCGCTCGGCCAGCGGGTCTCGGGGCAGTTTTCCGGCACCACCGACGAGATCTTGCAGTGGGGTGCCTGCAAATGGGGCTTCGACGAGGAGCTCGTGCGTGGCGAGGCGTTCCAGCTCTCGGACTGGCGCCAAGACAACATCGGTACCTGGACCAGCGACCTCGACGACTGTCCCTCCGATGCTCCGACGCGTTCCGGGCGCGGTTCCACCGAGTGTCCAGAGACCTATGGCCTCTACCAAATCATGTGGCACTGGTACCCGGACAGCTGGCCCATGATCCGCGACGCCACCGCCTTCCATGTGGACTTCGCGCTCGGCCTGCGCCGGGTTGCTTCGAGGGGTGGGCGCCCTACCTCGCGGACAATGCTCCCGCGGACACACCCTACGTCGCCGGGGATGCCTGGGGCTGCGGGGGCGCGGACTTCAGCGGGAATTGGTACGACCGCGCCGCCCAGACCCACATCGCGGCGGTCGAGCAGTGGGTGGCCGACCGACCCTGGACACTGCCCGACTTCTGAGCCGGGCCGCTCGGCGCGCCGGTGAAAACAGGTGTAGTAAGCTACGCAGGCGCCCATGACAAACTCTCCCGTGAAGAAGAAGCCCCGGCTGACGATGCTCGTGCTGGTCGCGCTTGGAGTGGGGCTCGGTGGCGTGCTCGGTCTGCGAGCCTTGCGTGGCAAGGTGGTCCCGGTCGTCCGTCCCAAGCGCGGCGACTTGGTCGAGAAGGTGGTGACCACCGGGCGCGTGTTGCCCCAGGCGCGCATCCAGCTCGGCAGCACCCTGATGGCCCAGGTCGCCGAGGTGCGGGTCGACGAGGGCGTGCAGGTTCACCAGGGCGATCTTCTGATCCGTCTGCACGATCGAGAGCAGCTGGCCGCGGTGGCCCAGGCCCGCGCGCTCGTCGCCCGCTCCAACCTCATGGTGAAACGGGTCGGCAGCGTGTCGCGCTCGCTGTCCGAGCAGCGGCTGGACGAAGCCAAAAGCGCCCTTGCACTGGCCGAGCAGGAACACCAGCGCACCGTCACGCTCTCACAGGCGGGCGCGTTGCCGCCCGCGCAGCTCGAGAAAGTGGAGCAGACGCTGAAGGCGGCGAGAGCGCGCTTCGCGACCGCCGAGGTGGAGGTCCGCAGCGCCCGCCCAGGGGGCAGCGACCACCAGGTGGCGTCGGCCGCGGTCGGCGAGGCGGCGGCCAACCTGGCCTTGGCCGAGGCCCGACTCGAGCAGACGCGCCTCGTGGCCCCGGCCGATGGTTGGGTGCTGACCCGAAGCGTGGAGCCCGGCGACGTGGTCCGGCCCGGGCAGATCCTGATGGTGATCGCCCGCAGCGGGCCGACCCGGCTCACCTTGCAGGTCGATGAGAAGGATCTGGCGGTGCTCAGGATAGGGCAACGCGGCCGCGCCGTGGCCGACGCCTTACCCGATCGATTGTTCGAAGGTCAGCTTTCCTTCATCGCGCCCGAGGTCGACGCGGATCGCGGCACCATCGAGGTGCGCCTGGATGTGCCCCAGCCACCGGCCGGGCTGCGACCCGACATGACCGTCAGCGTGAACATCGAGATCGGACGACGCGAGAAGGCCTTGCTTCTGCCCGAGTCGGCCCTCCGCGATCCGAAGAAGGCCGAGCCGTGGGTTCTGCTGGCCGCCCAAGGCCGTGCCGAGCGCCGGTCGGTGCGTACCGGAGCGCGCGGTGATGGCTTGGTGGAGATCGCGTCTGGGCTCGACGAGCGGGACGCGGTCATCCTGCGCACGGCCCAGGTCGAGGTGGGCGGGCGCGTTCGGCCGGCCGAGAAGGACTTCGCCGATGCCCTTTGAGTGGTTCGTCTCGATGCGCTTCCTCAAAGAGGGGCGCATGCAGACCGTGCTCATCCTGGCAGGCGTGGGCTTCGGCGTCGGCGTGATGGTGTTCCTGTCCGCGCTCATCAACGGCTTGCAGGCCAGCCTGGTCCAGCAAACCCTCAGCGTCCAAGCCCACGTCGTCGTGAAGCAGGCCGAGGAGCGCGCCCGGGTCCTGGCCGAGCCCGCCGCCGACCAGATCGCGAAGGTGGAGAAGTCCAGCCAGCGCATGGCCTCCATCGACCGCTTCGAGGAAGTGGAGGCGCAACTGCGACGTCTCGCGAACGTGACCGCCGTCGCCCCCACCGTGGCGGGCTCGGCCTTCATCCATCGGGGCAACGTGAGCAGCTCGGTGGCCCTGCGTGGGGTCGATCCCGAGCGCTATGACCGCGTGGTGCCGGTGTCGAGCCGCATGACCGCGGGGCGCTTTCGCATGACCGGCACCGACGCGGTGATCGGTGTCCAGCTCGCGAGCGACCTCGGCGTGGAGATCGGGGACAAGCTGCGCGTGGAGAGCACGCGCGGTCGCAGTGACGTGCTCACGGTCGCCGGGATCTTCGATCTGGGCAACAAGGACGTGAACCAGCGCTGGGTGTTCGTGTCGATTCGCGCGGCGCAGACCCTGCTCGACCTGCCCAACCGCGTCTCGACCATCGAGCTCGTGGTGCGCGACGTGTTCGACGCCGAAGCCGTGGCCAGCCAGGCCGCCGCGCTCACCGGGCTCGAAGCGGACAGTTGGATGAAGATAAACCGGCAGCTCCTGGTCGCGCTGAAGTCGCAGAGCAGCTCCAGCGTGATGATCCAGTTCTTCGTGGTGCTCGCCGTGGCGCTCGGCATCGCGTCGGTGTTGGTGGTCAGCGTGATCCAGAAGTCGAAGGAGATCGGAATCCTGCGCGCCACCGGCACCTCGGTCGGCAAGGTGATGAAGATCTTCTTCATCGAAGGGGGCTTGGTCGGCATCGCGGGCTCGGCCATCGGCATCGGGGTGGGCTCGACGCTCGCGCTCATCTTCTCGCGCCTGGCGGTCAACCCCGACGGCTCGCCCACCTTCCCGGTGGACCTGAACGCGATGCTGTTTGCCCGCGCTGTCCTGGTCGCGACCGGCGTGGGGCTGGCGGCGGCGGTCTTTCCGGCGCGTCGGGCGGCCAAGCTCGATCCCGCGGTGGCGATCCACAATGGCTGAGCCCATCCTCGAGCTGCGCGCGGTCACCAAGAGCTACGGGGCGGAGGGCCACGTGGTCACCCACGTCCTGCACGGCATCGACCTCACCGTCGTGCCGGGCGAGCTGACGGCGCTGGTCGGTCCGTCGGGCTCGGGCAAGAGCACCTTGCTCAACATCATGGGGTTGCTCGACAGACCCTCCGGCGGAAAGGTTCTGTTGCAGGGCCACGACACCACGGTCCTCGACGAGGGCAGACTGACCCGGTTTCGCGGCCAGAGCATCGGCTTCATCTTCCAGTTCCACCACCTGCTGCCCGAGTTCTCCGCGCTCGAGAACGTGATGCTGCCTGCGTACGCCGAGCGTGGTCGACCGAGCGCGGCAATGCGCGCCCGCGCTTCCGAGCTGCTGCGGCGGGTCGGTCTGGAAGAGCGCGCCCACTACAAGTCCCTCGACCTCTCCGGCGGGCAACAACAGCGCGTGGCCATCGCGCGCGCGCTCATGCAGAACCCTCCGCTCATCCTCGCCGACGAGCCCACCGGCAACCTCGACACCGCCAGCGCCACGCAGATCTTCGACCTGCTCCGCCGATTCAACCAAGAGCAGGGGTCGGCGCTGCTGGTGGTCACGCACGATCCGCGCATGGCCGAGCGGTGCGACCGCATCGTGACGCTGGTGGACGGCCGGATCGCGTCGGACCGACCGAAGGCGATCCCGTCGGCCTGACCGCAGAAGCGGGACCATGGGCCTGGACACGCCCTGGCCGTCATATTTGACGGATATCCAGCACATGTGACGGGCTCGCCGTCTGGGCGCCTGGACTTCCTGCGAAACAGAGACAGGGAGCCTGTGGCGTGAACGAAGAAAACTCCGATTTGACGGCAGCGCCGCTTGGTCGTCGGCGGTGTGGTCGGTGGAGCCGATTGCGAGGCATGGCTCTTGCTGTCTCCGTCCCCCCAAAGGAGCTCCCCGCATGATTCGATCCATCTCTGCACGCGGCCTTGCGCTCATCCCCCTGCTCGGCGGCCTCTTCATCGTCCCCGCCGACGGGCTGGCCGAGGAGGCGGCTCCCGCGACGCCTCCAGCCCCCGCGGTGCAAAGTCCGCCCGCGGCCGCATCCACCAACGAGCTGGGTCGCCAGCTCGAACAGCTCGACGAACGAACCCGCATCTTGGAAAGGGCCCTGGAGCTGCAGGCCGAAGAGAAGGCCAAGGCGAAAGGCGCGCCGGTCGTGAAAGCCGGCGAGAAGGGATTCGGGCTGCAGAGCGCCGACGGGGCGTTCTCGGTCAAGATACGCGGCTACGTCCACGCCGACGGGCGCGCCTTCTTGGACGACGACAAGCTGTCTGGCGCCGACACCTTCCTCATCCGACGGGCACGGCCGCTCATCGAGGCCAGCTTCTACGACGTGGCGGACTTTCGCCTGATGCCGGACTTCGGCAACGGGCAAGCCGTGGTCCAGGATGCGTATGGCGATCTGCGGCCGTTTCCGTGGCTCAAGTTGCGCGTGGGCAAGTTCAAGTCACCGGTGGGCCTCGAACGCCTGCAGAGCGCGACCGCGATGCCGTTCGTCGAGCGCGCGGCCCCGACGGCCCTGGTCCCGAACCGTGACGTGGGCGTGCAGCTGCACGGCGACGTCGCGGGCGGCTTCGTGAGCTACGCCCTGGGCCTGTTCAACGGCGTCGCCGATGGTGGCAGCGCCGACTTGGACGGCGGTTTCGCGAAGGACCTCGCCGCGAGAATCTTCCTGCGACCCTGGAAGAGCGATCCCCACTCTGCGCTAGCGGGGCTCGGGTTCGGCATCGGTGCCTCCACGGGAGATCGCAAGGGCAAGCCGGGGGTCCTCTCGGTCTCGGGCGGCACGACCACGGTGACCACCGCATCGTCGCCCGCGCTGTCGTCGTACAAGAGCGGCGGTCAGCAGACGGTGTTCTCGTACCTCAGCAACGACAAGATCTCGTCGACCGTGCTGTCGTGGGGCCGGCACACGCGTCTGGCGCCGCAGGCGTACTACTACGTGGGCGCGCTCGGCCTGCTCGGCGAGTACGTCCGTTCGAGCCAGAAGGTCGCCGTCGGCATCGACAGCGCGACGCTCAACCACAGCGCATGGCAGGTGGCTGCCACGTACCTCGTCGGCAGCGGGGTCAATTCTTTCGAAGGCGTCCAGGTCAAGAACCCGTTCGACCCGAAGACCGGGCGGCTGGGCGTCCTCGAGCTCGCCGTCCGCTACGGTGAGCTGCGCTTCGACTCCGATGCGTTCCCGCTCTACGCCGACCCGACCAGGTCCATCAAGCTCGCGCGCGGCTTCGCCGGAGCCGCGAACTGGCACTGGAGTCGCAACGTCAAGCTGGCGGTCACCTACGAAGAGACGCACTTCGAGGGCGGCGCCGCCAAGGGCGATCGCAAGACCGAACGCGTGCTGTTCACCCGTCTGCAAACCGCCTTCTAAAGAGAGGTCATCAACCATGAAGTACGTTCGCTTCTCCTCCATGCTCCTGGCGGGCCTCCTGTTCGCGGGCGTCGCGCAGGCCAAGGACGTCAGCCTCCTCAACGTCTCGTACGATCCCACGCGCGAGCTCTACAGCGACTTCAACGCCGCCTTCGCCAAGCATTGGCAGGCCAAGACGGGTGACGTGGTCAAGGTGAACCAGTCGCACGGCGGCTCGGGCAAGCAAGCCCGCGCGGTCATCGACGGGCTGGAAGGCGACGTGGTGACGTTGGCCATGGCCTACGACATCGACGCCATCCACGAGGCCAGCGGAAGGTTGGCCAAGGACTGGCAGAAGCAGCTCCCGTCCAACTCCGCGCCCTACACCTCGGCCCTCATCTTCGTCGTCCGCAAAGGCAACCCGAAGGGCATCAAGGATTGGGGTGACTTGGTCCGCCCCGACATCAAGGTCATCACCCCGAACCCCAAGACCTCGGGTGGCGCGCGCTGGAACTACCTCGCGGCCTGGGGGTACGCGCTGGCCAAGTTCGGCGGTGACGAGGACAAGGTACGTGACTTCGTGGCCCGGCTCTTCAAGAACGTGCCGGTCCTCGACTCCGGCGCGCGGGGCTCGACCACCACGTTCGCGCAACGTCGGATCGGCGACGTGCTCATCGCTTGGGAGAACGAAGCCCTGATGTTGGTGAACGAGCTCGGCAAGGATCGCTTCGACATCGTGGCGCCTTCCATCAGCATTCTGGCCGAGCCGTCGGTGGCGTTGGTCGACAAGAACGCCGGCAAGCACGGCACCACGGCCGTGGCCAAGGCCTACCTCGAATACCTCTACTCGCCCGAGGGACAAGAGATCGTCGCCAAGCACCACTACCGGCCCCGCGATCCCAAGGTGGCCGCCAAGCACGCGGGCCACTTCCCGACCCTGAAGCTTCTGACCATCGACGGGGACTTCGGCGGTTGGAAGAAGGCGCACAAAACGCACTTCGCCGACGGCGGCACCTTCGACAGGATCTACGAAGGACAGAAGTAGCAGTGGCTGGGCAAGCAAAAGCGCGGTCGGCGTGGTGCCCCGGACCTTTGCCGGGGTTCCGGGGCACGCTGGGATTCACCATCCTCTATCTGAGCCTGGTGGTGCTCTTGCCGCTTTCGGCCCTAGTGTGCAAGAGCGCGGGCCTGACCTGGCCCGAGTTCTGGAGCACGGTGACCTCGTCGCGCGCTTTGGCCGCCTACAAGCTGAGCTTCGGCGGCGCGCTGGTGGCCGGAGCCATCAACGCTGTCGCTGGGCTCTTGCTGGCGTGGGTGCTCGTACGATACCGCTTCCCCGGCAAGGATCTCGTCGACGCCATCATCGATCTGCCGCTGGCGTTGCCCACCGCCGTGGCGGGCATCGCGCTCACGGCGGTCTATTCCGAGACCGGACTCGTGGGCGCATTCCTGGTTCGCCACGGGATCGAGATCGCCTTCTCATGGCCAGGGGTCATCCTGGCCATGGTGTTCGTGGGGCTGCCTTTCGCTACTCGATCGGTGCAGCCCGTGTTGATGGAGCTCGACCCGGAAGTGGAGGAGGCGGCGGTGGTCCTCGGCGCATCCCGCGTGCGGACCTTCGTGCGGATCGTCCTGCCCCTGCTCGCGCCGTCGGTGGTCACCGGCTTCGCGCTCGCCTTCGCCCGCGCGGTCGGCGAGTACGGCTCCATCGTGTTCATCTCGGGCAACATGCCGTCGAAGACCGAGATCGTCCCATTGCTCGTGGTCACCAAGCTCGAACAGTTCCAATACCGCGAGGCCACCGCGCTGGCCGTCGTGATGCTGGCTGGTTCGCTGCTGACCCTGCTGGCCGTGAACTTGCTGCAGGCGTGGAACCGGAGGTGGGCGGGCCATGGCTAGCTCGGCTTCCGCGACCATGGAAGGGGCGGCCGCGCGTGGTTTGCCGCCGGTGCCCGCGGGACCTTCCCCCTTGGCGCAGGTCCGCAGCACGCCACTTCCCGTCCGCGTCCTCCTCATCGGCATGGCGCTGGCCTTTCTGACCTTCGTGGTCGTTCTGCCTTTGATCTCGGTCTTCGCCCAGGCATTCGAGAAGGGGGTGGGTGCGTATCTCGCGGCCCTCCAGCAACCGGAGACCGCGGCCGCCATCCGGTTGACCCTGATCACCGCGCTCGCCGTGGTCCCCATCAACACCGTCTTCGGGCTCGCCATGGCCTGGCTCATCGCCAAGTACCGCTTCCCGGGACGAAGCGTGCTGCTCACCCTGATCGACCTGCCATTCTCGGTCTCGCCCGTGATCTCGGGGCTCATCTTCGTGCTTCTGTTCGGAAGCCAGGGCCTGTTCGGTGGTGTGCTGGAGGCCCTCGACATCAAGATCGTCTTCGCCACGCCGGGGATCATCCTGGCCACGGCGTTCGTGACCTTCCCGTTCGTCGCGCGCGAGGTGCTGCCGGCCCTGGAGGCGTCGGGCAGCACCGAAGAGGAAGCAGCGCTCACCCTGGGCGCCAGCGGCTGGCGCATCTTCCGCCAAGTGACCCTGCCCAAGATCCGATGGGCCCTCATTTACGGCATCATTCTGTGCAACGCACGCGCGATGGGCGAGTTTGGCGCCGTGTCCGTGGTGTCCGGCCACATCCGCGGTGTCACCAACACCGTCCCGTTGCAGGTGGAGATCCTCTACAACGAATACGATTTCGTGGGGGCCTTCGCGGTGGCATCGCTGCTGACCCTGCTGGCGGTTGCCACGCTGGTCATCAAGAAGGTGGCCGAGCGTATCCAGGCCAACCGAATGAGCGCGGCCACGCGCGAAGCCGCGCAAGCGACCGCCCAAGTACCCGCGCAAGCCGAAAGGATGTAGCACGCATGGGGATTCGCATCGACAGACTGACCAAACGCTTCGGGACCTTCACCGCCGTCGACGACGTGAGCTTCGACATCGCGGACGGCGAGCTGGTTGCCCTGCTCGGCCCGTCGGGCGGAGGCAAGAGCACCGTGTTGCGTATCGTCTCGGGGCTCGAGGTGGCCGACAGCGGGACCGTGGAGCTCGGCGGCCAACGCGTCGATCACCTGCACGCCCGCTCGCGCGGGGTGGGCTTCGTGTTCCAGCACTACGCCCTCTTCGAGCACATGACCGTGGCCCAGAACGTCGGCTTCGGGCTCGCGGTGCAGAAGGTCGAGAAGGCCGAACGGCAGCAACGGGTGACGGAGCTCATCCACCTGGTCGGGTTGCGTGGCATGGAAGGCCGCTACCCCCACCAGCTCTCGGGGGGCCAACGCCAGCGCGTGGCCCTGGCGCGCGCTCTCGCGCCGCGACCCAAGGTGCTGTTGCTCGACGAGCCCTTCGGCGCCGTCGACGCCAAGGTTCGCGAGGAGCTGCGCCGCTGGCTGCGCCGCCTGCACGACGAGCTGCACGCCACCACGCTGTTCGTCACCCACGATCAGGAAGAGGCGTTCAGCGTCGCGGATCGCGTGCTCATCATCAACCAGGGGAAGTTGGAGCAGAACGGGTCGCCGCTCGAGATCCTCGACCATCCCGCGACCGAGTTCGTCGCGCGCTTCGTGGGCGAGGTCAACGTGTACGACACCATCGTCTCGGGCGGTCACGCGCGCGTGGGCCCGCTCGACGTTCCGGTCAGCGGGCACGACGACGACAGCCACGTCCGGCTCGTCATTCGGCCCTACGACATCAAGTTCTTTCGGGTCGAGCAGGACGGGATGGCCACGGCCAACCGGGTTCTGCCCCTCGGTGACCGGGTGCGTGTGGAGGCGACGTTGTCCACCGGCGAACCCATGGTGGCCCAGTTCCCGCGCCGGTCGAGTCTTCTGCGCGGGGTCGAGGCCGGGTGCCCGCTCGGGATCGAGGTCACCCACACGCGCGCCTATCCCCGGGCGAGCGTCGGCTGAGCAACGCGCGCGCCTTCACGACCGGCACGATCCTCGGCAAACGACTTGCGGATGGTCGCGCTCCGGACCAGGAACTTGTCATGGCATGGCTCGTTCTGATCGTCGCCGGTCTTCTCGAGGTGGTCTGGTCGCTTGGTCTCAAGTACACGCAGGGCTTCTCGCGTCCCTTGCCAAGCGTCATCACGGGCGCGGCCATCGTGGGCAGCATGCTCTTGCTGGCGCAGGCGGCGCGGACCTTGCCCATCGGCACCGCCTACGCGGTCTGGGTCGGCATCGGCGTGCTCGGCGCCGCCATCGGTGGCGTGCTTTTGTTTCACGAACCCCTGCCGCCGTCGCGCATCGTCTTCCTCGCGCTGCTCGTGGTGGCGATCGTCGGTCTCAAGCTGACCTCCCCGGCATGATCGCGTGGGCTCGTCCTTTCGCTTCGAGCCGCGACCTGTATGCTGTAGCCATGGTCGAGCCGTCCTCCGATAGCAAGCCCCTCCGCCTGGGCATCTCATCGTGCCTACTTGGGCAGAAAGTACGTTTCGACGGACAACACAAGCGGGACCGTTTCTTGGTCGAAGAGCTGGGGCCGTTCGTGGCGTGGGTGCCGGTTTGCCCGGAGGTCGAGGCCGGCTTCGGGATTCCGCGCGACACGTTGCGCTTGGTGTCCTCGGCGCAAGGTCCGCGGATGATCGTGCAGAAGACCGGGGAAGACGTCAGCTTGCGCATGAATCGGTTCTCGGCGCGGCGGGTGGCGGCGCTGGACAAGCTCGACTTGTGCGGCTACGTGCTCAAGTCCAAGTCGCCGAGCTGCGGAATGGAGCGGCTCAAGGTCTACGCCTCGAACGCGCCGGGGGCCATGGCCAAGCCCGAAGGCGTGGGGCTATTCGCGGCGGCGTTGCTGGCGGCCTATCCCAACCTGCCCGTCGAGGAAGAGGGGCGCCTGTGCGACCCCACGCTGCGAGAGAACTTCATCGAGCGGCTCTTCGCCTACCGCCGTTTGCGCGACTTGTGGCGGTCGCGTTGGACGCTGGGTTCCCTGGTGGCGTTCCACACGGCGTCGAAGATGTCGCTGCTTGCGCATTCCACGGATGGCTACCGGGCGCTCGGCAAGCTGGTGGCGGAAGGGAAGTCGATGCCCCGTGACGAGCTGCGTATCCAGTACGAGAACGCGTACATGGCCACGCTGAGAAAGCCAGCCACGCGGGGGCGCCACGCCAACGTCCTCACCCACATGGTGGGGCACCTGAAGAAGATCCTGGACGACGGCGACAAGCACGAGCTCATCGCCGCCATCGAGGATCACCGCCGTGGCGTGCTGCCGCTCGTCGTTCCGGTTACCCTGCTTCGCCACCATGCCCGCCGGTTGAACGTGTCGTATCTGCTGGGCCAAACCTACCTCGAGCCGCACCCCAAGGAGCTGATGCTGAGAAACCACATCTGATGCCATCCGCCCCCCAAGGCGAACGGCTGCGGTGATGATGGTACGGCTCCTGTCACGAACCCTCCGGTGGACCGTGGCTCGTTCGGCCCAACAATCTGGGAATGCGTATCGGGTTTCCACTTAGGACCAGGCCGCGGGTTATTCAACCGATGAGACGATCCATGGCGACCAGCCTCGAAAGAATCCCCGTCGCGCGCTCGGCGGCGCTTCGATGGGCGACCCTGTGCGTGGCCCTCGGCGTGACGGCCTGCAGTCCCGACGAGGACAGCGCCTTTCCGAACGGCGCGGAGCCCTCCGGCGCATGCGAGTCGGTGAGCCCGCCGAGCTCCGGCACCCCCTACTGCTCGTCCACGGGGCAGGGCCGCCTCGCAGGTGGATTCCAGTGGTCCATCTGGTCGACCGCCAGCGGGGGGTGCATCACCCCGTACAACGTTGGCTGCGCGTTCAAGGCGACCTGGAAGGAGTCGGGCGATTTTCTGGCCCGCGCCGGCTTCCAGTGGAACACGACCCAGACCCATGACCAGATCGGCACCGTGGCCGCCGACTACACCTTCACGCGCTCGGGGACCGGCGGCAGCTTCTCGTACATCGGCGTCTACGGATGGTCGCGCTCTCCGCTGGTGGAGTTCTACATCGTCGAGGATTGGTACTCGACGCCCCGGCCCGGCAGCAAGGTGGGCACCATCACCGTCGACGGCGATGCCTACACCGTCTACAAGAACACGCGGGTTGACCAGCCTTCCATCGACGGCACGGCGACCTTCGACCAGTTCTTCAGCGTCAGGCAGGTGCCACGGCAGTGCGGCCACATCTCGGTGTCGCAGCACTTCATCGAATGGGAACGACTCGGGCTTCGCCTCGGCAAGATGTTCGAGGCCAAGATCCTCGCGGAAGCGGGCGGTGGCGAAGGGATGGTCGACTTCACGTCGGCGACCATGACGCTTTCCCAGTGAGCGCCCGCTCGTCTCCGACGGGCCGGGGTCAAGGTGGCGATCATCGACCAGAACATGCAGCTCGATCACCCGAGTTCGCGGGCAAGGTCGATGCCTACCACGACACGGGGTGTGACACGGCCGCCGACAGGGGAAGCATGCATGGCCCGTCGGTCACCAGCCTGCTGGTTGGCGAATCCATGGGGGCGGCGTTCCAGACGGCGCGTCCGATCGCCGGTGGGTGCTCGGTCATCGATCCGTCGGGTTTCATCGCGGCGGTCCGTGCCGCGCCCTGAGCCGTCGAGTGCCATCGGTCGGCCCGGGCCTGGCTCCGAAGCTGCCCGCGGAGCGCGGCGGTCGCGCGCAAACGCCACACAATCGCGCATGGGTATGCCATGCTGGCCCACATGCAGCAGCCACGGGGGGCCGTCCCGGACGCCCATTCGATGTTGGTCCAGCTACGCGGGCTGGCCGAGGCTGCCTTTTCCCGTGCCGCCGGCGCGCCGCTCGTGGCGGGCAACCAGGTCTGGCTGCTCGAGGACGCGGCCGAGAATTATCCGCGCTGGCTCGATGCCATCGCGGCCGCGAAAGAGCGCGTGCTGTTCGAGAACTACATGGTGCACGACGACTCGATCGGCCGGCAATTCGCCGAGGCGCTGGCTGACAAGGCGCGGGCGGGCGTCGCTGTCCGCCTCATCTACGATTGGGTCGGCTGCCTGGGCCAGGCGCCCCGGCGTTTCTGGCGCACGCTTCGTGCGGCCGGGGTCGAGGTGCGCGCCTACAACCCGCCCCGGCTGGGCAGCCCACTCGGTCTGCTGTCGCGCGATCATCGCAAGAGTCTAGCGGTGGATGGCTTGGTCGGTTTCGTGTCGGGGCTGTGCGTGGGGCAGCCGTGGGTCGGCGATCCGGTGCGGGGGCGGGCGCCTTGGCGCGACACCGGCGTCGAGATCCGCGGTCCTGCCGTGGCCGAGATCGATCGTGCCTTCGCCCGCACCTGGGCCCTGTCGGGCGATCCCATGCCCGAGCCCTCGGTGGTGGCGAGCCCGGTCGGCCAGGTCAGTATCCGCATCGTGGCCACCGAGCCGGCCACCGCCGGGATGCTCCGGCTCGATCAGATGGTGGCGGCCCTGGCGCAGCACCGCTTGTGGCTGACCGACCCGTACTTCAGCGGCACGGCCACCTACGTGCAGGCCCTGCGCGCCGCCGCTCGCGACGGCGTGGACGTTCGCTTGCTGGTGCCCGAGGCCACCGACATCCCGCTGCTCAAGCCGTTCTCGCAGGCCGGCTACCGCACCCTGCTCGAGGCCGGCGTACGCATCTTCGCTTGGAACGGAACCATGGTGCACGCCAAGACCGCGGTGGCGGACGGCCACTGGGCGCGGGTCGGGTCGACCAACCTCAACCTCGCGAGCTGGCTCGGCAACTGCGAGCTCGATGCCGTCGTCGAGGACGACGCCTTTGCCGGCGAGATGGAGGAGATGTTCGAGAACGACCTCTCGCATACCACGGAGATCGTGCTCACCAAGCGCGGCAAGATGCGCGCCCCGCGGCCGCACCACCATGGTTTGTCTGGGGCGCGGGGGCGCGGCAACCCAGGACGGGTCGCCGCCGGTGCGGTTCGCGTCGGTCGCGCCATCGGCGCCGCCCTGACCAACCATCGCCTGCTCGGTCCCGTCGAGGCACGGCTGGCCATCTTGGCCGGTTTCACCCTGTGCGCGCTCGCTGCGCTGGTGGTGCTGTTCCCACGCGTGCTCGCGTACGCGGTGGCGGCGATCGCGCTGTGGGCAGGCGGCACCTTTCTGGTTCGCGGGCTACGCCTGTATCGCAGGCTGTGTCGCCGGGACGGCTGTGTGCTCGGGGCCGAGCTGCCCGTCAGCAAAGCCGATGGCGACCGAACGCCCGCACCAGCGCGCACTCCGACCGCGTCGCATCGAGCGCAGGCCCTGCGCGACAAGTGAGCTCGACAGACACTCAACGGCTGCGTGACGGCAGCTCGCGCCCCACGACGTTTCGATCGGCCTTCTTTTGCGCTTCGCTCAGTGCTTCGCGCGTAACGCCCGGCTTGCTCTTGCCCTTCAGCCTTCCCTCCTCGCCGGCGGCTTTGCGGCCGAGCGCGCGCTCCAAACGGTGTCGGGCCACGCTCAGTTGAGCGCGGTCGGGGTCGACAAGCTGAAGAGCGGGATCGGCACCTCGACGGTCTCGCCGCCCGCCACCAGCATCGAATACACGCCGCGCATCCATCCCGACGGAGTCGGCATTACGCACCAGCTCGAGTAGCTGAACACCTGGCCGGGCGCGATGACCGGCTGCTGTCCCACCACGCCTTCGCCCTGCACCTCGCGCACGACTTGTTTCGCATCCGTGATCCACCAGTGGCGGGACAGGAGCTTGACGGGGTGGGATCCTTGGTTCTCGATCTCGATGTGGTAGGCGAACACGTACTTCTTCTCGTCCGGATCCGACAGATCGGACTCGTCGGGCATGTAGGCGCTCACGGCGCGAACCACGACATCGTTCACCGGCTTGACCGGGTCATGCAGCATGGAAGTCATTCGAACACCTCGTGGGAAGGGTAGGTAGAAAGCTTACTTCACCAGGTCGGGTTCGGCCGTAAATAGGACCTGAGCCGTCCTATAAAGTGGCGCCGGGCATCGCGCGGGTACGACGCTCGAAGTGTCCCGCGTGCTGCACTTGGTCTACAATCGCCCGATGCGGACCCATCGCCGGACCATCCTGCCCTTCGTGCTATCGCTGCTCGTCCAGGGCTGCGCGGCCTTCGAGGCGTCGTCTGCGTCTCGCCCCGTGTCCGCTGCGCATGTCCCGGACGCGACGCCCGTTTGGGAGCAGGCGCCGTCCCCACCGATGCCGAGCCCGGCAGACATCGAGCATGCGCGCCGGCTGGGCGATGCCGAGCTGTTCGATCGGCCGGCGCCGTCGGACCGTGACAAGGTCATCCAGAACCTGACCGCGCTGCCGCTTCTCCCCGAGCTGCTGCAGACGCCGCGGTGGCACGGGACGATGCACAGCTCGCCGCTGCCGAACGATCGCATGGCGGCCACCCTCGCCGTCGCGGAGCACCCGAGGATCCTCGTGGAGCTGGCCTACGATCCTTCTTCGCCGGTGCGAGGTCACGCGGCCGCGCTGGCTGCGTACCTGCGCATCGAGGCCGTGGTCCCGGCGTTGCTGTCGGTGTTGGACACGCCCCTGCCGCCAGGTCCTTGGCACGGGCCGGGCGGACCAAGCGAGACCTCTTTCGCGGCCAAGGCCCGCGCCAACCGGTACGCCGAGGCGGTGGCCGCCTGGCGTGTGGCGGTGGTCGGGCTGGCGAGCTTCGATCGTCGCGAGCTCTTTCCCCGGCTCACGGCGATCCTGTTCGATCCTCCGAGTTGGTTCACTCCACCTGCGCAGCTCGACCTCGAGCGCGATCGTCCCGAGATCGATCACGCCCGGGCGGCCGTGTACCGAATGCTCGTGCGTGGTGGAGGCCCGGCGGAATGGGAGGGGCTCGTCGTGTTCGAGGCGCAGTCGCTCCCGGAAGCGGCTGGCCTGCCGAGCGGAACCAACCGCGACGAGGCCGCGGTCGTGGCGGCGGTCGTTCGTTACTTCGCCGGCATCGAGCACCGCCGGCGGCCGAGTGTCGCCAGGACCAGGATCGATCAGGTCGCGATCCGGGGCGATCGAGCCAGGGCAAGACTCGATGCCGGAAGCAGGTCGTCGCGCGATGGGCTCCGGGTCTCACTGCGACGGCAGGACGGCATCTGGCGCGTGGACGACTACTGGCCCTGCCAGGTTCACTGAGTGTATCGCTCGCGGACCGGCGGTGACTTGGGTCACGCGCATGTGCCACGACAAGGGCGCGTAACTGAATCGCTTTTCCGTCCGCGTGCGCTCCCATGGGCGAGTGTCTTCACATGTGCTAGATACGACTCCGCCGCGACTGCGCTCGATTGAGCAGATCGCCGCGGCCAGGACCACGCACTTTCACTTACTCAGGCTCTACACGCATGACCCGAACTAAGCGTAGTTGCGCAACATTTTTCTGGCTCAGTAGCATAACTGTCACGGTCCTCTCCAGTGCTTTCCTCATGGGGTGCGTGAGCCTGGACAAGCCCGAGAACGTGAAGAAATGTGCCAGCTCGCCCCAGGGCTGCTCGGACTATCCGACGCCCAAATCGGATGCTTCGGACGGCCACAAAGCGACGCCCGACGCGCGGCTGGAGGATGCCGCCGGGACGGGCGACGTTTTACCCGAGCTGCCAGATTCGAGCCCCGATCGGTTTTCTTCTCCCGACGCAGGCGATGCGACCATTCGCCAAGACGCGGCCCCCGTCGCGATGGACGGCGGCCCCGTGGATGCGGACCCGTTCGATTCGCCGCTGGATTTGCCGTCCTCGGACGCGTCTTCGCTGGATGAAGGCGTCGAGCTCGACCTCGGCAGCTCCGATGGTCCATCCCCCGACATCACCGAAAACGTCGATACCCTGGTGGACCTGGCTTCGCCGGATCTCGGGTTCGACGTGGCGTCTCCGGATACGCCGCCCGACGCAGAGGTGAACTGCGTCGCCCAGATCGCCAGCACCGGCTACAAGGCAGGCAGCGCGCCTCCTTGCTCGGAATGTCGCGACAACGGCTTGTCGCTGGCCACGAAGTGCCAGGTGATGATCGACTGTCTCGCGTCCAAGCCCGCGCCGCGCTCGTCGACGGTGTTCCAGGACTGCTTGAACGTCGCGAGCGGAAGCGCTCCCGTCAGCGCCTGCGCGACCGCGCTGGTGCGAGCCGGCTGCCCGAACGGCTACTAGGAAGCGGGCGGCGCCGCCCATGGCGGCTGGCGCTGCGGTGAATCGAAGCGCCAAACCGCGGTATTCGCAGGATCTAGAAGGGAACGTCGTCGTCGCCCAGTGGCGGCGCGTCGTTCTCGGGCATTGCGGCGGCGTCGGCCCCATCCAGCACCTCGATGCTGTTGGCCACGTTGTCGCCATAGACCTTGCCGTTCCAGTCTCGGCCACCAAGGCGTCCGCTCACCGCGAGGACGGAGCCCGGCTTCCAGGACGAAGCCTGCTCGGCCAAGCGCCCAAAAACCTTGATGGGCACGAGCTGGGGGTACTGACCTTGGGTCTCGAAGATCAGGGTAATGATGGACTTTCCGGCCTTGGAAACGAAGGTGTCGACCCGCTTGAGGGTCCCACGCCCTTGGAAGGTGAATTCGTCTGCGTTCGTCATGGGCTGTTACCTAACCTAAATAGGTGGGCGCCTTTCTGTCACACGGACGGCCGCTTGCCAAGGGATAGCCGGCCGAGACCGCCAGGAGGCGGGTGGTTTGTCGCGCCACATAGTGAAACCAGCCCCCTGATCTCAGGCTGCGCGGGACATATCAACGCCCCAAGTGCGGGCTGACTTGTATTACAATCGTGCCCCAGCCGGCTTACACGGCCCCGCTGGTAGGAGCGCGTTCATGTTGAAAACTGTGCAGATTAGTTCCACCGTCTCGCTTGGCCTCTCGGGCGTGGCGTTAGCCTGTGTCGCGTTGGTCGCGAGCTGCAGCAGCTCGGGTGAGGTCGGCGGTGGACAGATTGTCGACGACGCCGGGGTCGCGAAGAACGATGCGCCTTGGACGTTCCCCGACACGTTGGTGCCCGTCTCCTTCCCTGACACCGGTGGCGCCACGCCTGGCATCGATGGTTGCTCCTCCACCGCCAGCTGTCGGGTCGGCAGTTGGCAGTACTGCGGTGTGATCGGAGACGGCTGCGGGGGAAGCGTCAACTGCGGGGACTGCCAGAACGGGCTGGCCTGTGTGGGCGGTCTTTGCGGCGGCAACTCGGCCTTCGACGGCGGCGTGGTTACATCGTGCACGGTGCCCGGCGGACAGTACTGCGGCGTGATCGGCGACGGCATCGGCGGCACCCTGACCTGCCCGGCGTGCCCCGCGGATTGGACCTGCACGAACGGTCTATGTACCGCCGACGAGACCACGTGCCAGCCGGCCTCTTGCGGAGCCGGCGCCACCAAGTA
>CAZYFU010000040.1:46610-48167 GCA_964647025.1 uncultured Myxococcales bacterium
CCGCCGACGAGACCACGTGCCAGCCGGCCTCTTGCGGAGCCGGCGCCACCAAGTACTGCGGCACCATCGGCGACGGTTGCGGCCACGCCAAGGAATGCGGCGGGTGCGCGGCCGACCAGATCTGCCAGAACAACCAGTGCATCCCGGCCGGCGCGTGCATCCCCGCCACCTGCAATCCGGTCGGCGGACAGTACTGCGGCGGCGTGATGGGTGACGGTTGCGGTGGCTCCATCACCTGCGGCAGTTGCTCGACCCCGGGCTGGACCTGCGACAACAACCTGTGCAAAGGCGGCACGGCCTGCTCGACCCGCGTGACCTGCGGCACCGGCAAGGGCAAGTACTGCGGCACCATCGGCGATGGCTGCGGCGGATCGAGCGACTGCGGCGGATGCGTCGACGGCGAGGTGTGCAAGAACCATCAGTGCATTCCCGAGCCTTGCACGCCGCTGACCTGCAACCCCACCGGCGGACAGTACTGCGGCTCCATCGGCGATGGCTGCGGCGGAACCCTCACGTGCCCGTCGACTTGCCCCGAAGGTTTTACCTGCTCGGCAGATAACCTTTGCGTGGGCGATGCCACCTGCCCGCGCCTCACCAGCTGCACGAACGGAACCCCGTTCGACTTCTGCGGCGATGTCGGCGACGGGTGCGGTGGGACGCTCCGCTGCAGCACGGACTGCGGATTGGGCAAGGTGTGCGATACGACCACCGGCCTCTGCAAGGGCGACGCGACCTGCAAGCCGGTGAGCTGCAAGAACGGCACGCTGTACGACTATTGTGGTGACATCGGGGACAATTGCGGCGGCACGCTTCGCTGCGGAACCACCTGCGGCCCGAACCAGGTCTGTGACCCCGTCGCCGGCCTCTGCAAGGGCGATTCGACCTGCAAGCCGGTCACCTGCCAGAACGGTACGGACTTCAACTACTGTGGCGACAACGGCGATGGCTGCGGCGGCATCATCCGCTGTGGTGAGGACTGCGCACCCAACCAGGTCTGCGGCGTCGACGGTGTCTGCAAGGGCGACGCGACCTGCAAGCCGGCAAGCTGCGACAATGGAACGCTCTTCAGCTACTGCGGCGAGATCGGCGACAAGTGTGGCGGCAAGATCAATTGCACCTGCAAGGCCAACCAGGTCTGTGGCGCCGACAAGTTGTGCAAGGGCGATTCGACGTGCACGCCCATCAGCTGCGACAACGGCACGGACTTCAAGTACTGCGGGACCATCGGCGACAAGTGCGGCGGGTCCCTGACCTGCACGACCGACTGTGGCACGGGCAAGGTCTGCGACACCAAGACCGGCCTTTGCAAGGGCGATGCGACGTGCACGCCCAAGACCTGCGAGAACGGCACCGACTTCAAGTACTGCGGGACCATCGGTGACGACTGCGGCGGCAGTGTGACCTGCCCGACCACGGACTGCGGTGCCGGCAGGGTCTGCAACACGGCCAAGAATCAGTGCGTGGGCGACGCGACTTGCCAGCCGCTCACCTGCAAGCTGTCGAACGGCGCGCAGTACTGCGGCGGGACCATCGGCGACAACTGCGGCGGCACCATCA
>CAZYFU010000041.1:0-44899 GCA_964647025.1 uncultured Myxococcales bacterium
TCCCGCTCGGAAGTTCGCGGCGGCTTGCCGCCTCGAACTTTCGAGCACCCCTGCACCCGCACCCGCCGTGCTTCCGCCGGCCGCGGTCGTGCTTCCGCCAGTACCCGCGGCGCTCGTCGCTCCTCCGGTCCCCGTCGTTCGTCCACCCGAGCCCACGCTGCCGCCCGAGCCCTTGCTGGCGCCTCCGGTCGCGACGCTGCCGCCGGCCGCGCTGGAACCTCCGCTGCCCCCGACCTTGCCGCCGGTGGTGGCCGCGCCTCCGGATCCCTTGCCGCCGGTACCGGGTTGTCCGCTGGTGCTGTTGTCGGAACAGCCCAGGCCGCAACCAAGGCAGAAGACGACGGCGGCGCTAGCAATGACAGAGCGGGGCGACGACCAGCGGTGAGTCATGGCGGGAGAATACTCCTTTCGTGCTCCACATGTCACGACTGGGCTGGAGGGCCGACCCCAGGGAGCACAGCTCACGCCCGCTGCGGCTGCGCTACCACAGGATCGTGTAGCCCAGGTCCTGCAGCATCACCAGGTCGAGGCGGGTGATGTAGCTGCGCTGGCCGTTCATGTCGCTTACGTCCATGACGATGCGTCGTCCATCGAAGAGCACGGCGTTGTCCACATGCTTTCCGTCCGACGCCAGCGGGATGGGGCCGCCGTACAGGTCCAGCGATTTGGGACCGACGAAGGCCGTGTTCTCGACCATGGCCAGGTACGCGGCGGACTGGCCGGTACCGAGGACGTGGCCGAGCTCGTGCAGCGCCGTGCTGTACAGGTCCGACGAGGTCCTCGGGATGTCGTTGGCGCTGTCCAGGGATCCGTCGACGAAGGCGTCTTCGTCGGCGTCGAAGACGATGGTCGCGACCCACGGCTGGAAGGGATTCCCGTTGTAGCGCTGGTTCAACGTGGCTGCCAGGTCGGCGCTCGCGCCCGAGCTGGTGTAGCTGGAGTAGGCCCTCGCCAAGGTGCCGCCCCGTCCGTCGATCGTGGTCGAGCCGACGAACACGACGACGTCGTCGATGGGGTAGGTCACGCTGAAGTTGGTGCCCCCGTCGGTGGTGTTCTCGGGGTCGCGGGCCCGCACCGTGGTGCCCGCCGGGAGGGCGGCGAAGTCCGAACCGATGAATTGTTCCCAGGATGCGGCCGCGGTACGCAGGACCTTGCGGCGTTCGGTGGTCATGAACTTCGCGTCGTCGAAGCGGTAGTCGAGGATGATCTTGAAGCCCTTGCTGGTCCCGAAGTCGGTGGTGTCGTTCAGGGTAGGGTCGGGTTCCACGACAGGCATCGGCGGCATGAAGTGGGCGTCGCCGGCGCTGTCGGGCTTCGCGTCCGCGCGGGCGACGATGGCGTCGGGCAGGGCGCCATCGGGCAGAACACCGTCGGGCAGGGCGCCATCGGATGTGCGGGCGTCGGACAGAACGCCGTCGGACCGCACGTCGGGGCCGAAGTCCGGGCTGCCGTCGTGCCCGGCGTCGGTCAGGCTATCCGGCGTCGTGGTCTTGCCATCCGAAACGGTCGCGTCCGTGCGGCCGTCCGGCCCCGCGTCGGGGGTCGCGGCCGGCCGGGTGTCGACGGCAGGGCGGAGTCGGTCTTGGTTGGCGAAGCGTCGTCCCCGCTCTTCGAACAGGCGCTGGTCAGGACCTTATTGGGGCCATGTAAAGGGGCATCACGCTCAGGTCGCGGGCCGCGTCGGGCATGGACGCCATGTAGCGGACCACCGGGTCGGTGGCGTCGATCCCGGCGTCGGGGATCGGCGCGATGTACTTCGCGATGATCTGCCCGGCCTCGGTCTGGGCATCGAGGATGCCAGCGTCGAAGGGCGAGCCGTACTTGACCCAGGGCACCTCGCCTTGGGCGTCGTACCGCCGCGTATCGGCGCCGGTTTCGCCAGCGAGCGCGTCGGTGGTTGGAGCATCCTCGGGGCTGGCAACGTCGCGGCCCACGTCGGCCGCGGTGTCCGCGACCTTGGGCGCATCGAGCTTTGCCAAGTCGGGCACAGTCGGCGCGTCCTGCTTGGTGTCGGATGCATCTTGGAGCAACGGCGCGGAGTACACCGCGTCCGGCCCACTCAGCGCATCCATCGGTGCCGAGTACACCGGTGTCGAATCCGATTGCGTACACCCGCCCGCGACGGCCAATCCGATGCCAACCGTGGCCGGCATGATCATGTTGCGCATGCGCGCCTTGAGAAACCTGAATACCCGCATCCGCATCTGCTGCTCGCTCATTTCACGTCCTCCAAATGGGCCGCCATGATCGTCCTACCTTCGGTTCATGCCAGCAAGAGAAAAGCCCGTGGTCTCCTCGGCGCGGGTGATTGCAGGCACAGCGACGGGGCTACTGACGGATCCAGTCCACGACCAGTTGGCCGTGACCGCCACCCTGGGTCCTGCCAGTGTCGGATGGCGCGTTGTTGAGGTCGGTGGTCAGCTTGTCGTCGGTCCACGGCCCCGAGACGTCCGACGTGGTGAGAATGCAGGAGGTGTCCGCGCACCGCTCGAGCTTCCAGGCCACGCCGCTGATGTTGTGGGCGGCCATCCAGTCGAACCACAGGTTGGTCTCGGTTCGGCAGACGAAGTTTTCCGAGCCCTCACCGCCATTGGCGGGCGTGGCGCCGAACTCGGTGACGAACAGGGGGGCGCCCTTGGCGAGCGCGGTGTCGCCGCGGGTGCGCAGCCACTGCGTGTGCGTGCAGGCGTAGAAGTGGAGGGTGTACATCAAGTTGGTGGTCCCGCTGGCCGGCGCCACCGGGTTCTGTGCCGCGACGTCCACGTACTGGGACCAGTTGGGCGTCCCCATGACGATGATGTTGTCGGGATCCTCGGCGCGAATCGCGTCCACGATGGCTTCGTGGTACGGCTTGATCTCGGTCCAGTCGTACCCCGTGGGCTCGTTGTAGGGCTCCCAGATCACGTTGGGGTAGGCGCCGTACTTCTTGGCCATGGCGCTGAAGAAGGCGACGGCGGCGGCTTGGTGAGCCACGGCCTTCTCGGTGTGCCAATCGACCAGCACGTAGACGCCCAGCTTGATGGCGTTTTGCACCATGGTCTCGGTCTTCGTCATGACGTCGTTGCCCGAGCCGCTGACCGGCACGGCGCTGCCCGCGGTGCCCATCGCCGCACGGACGACGGTCAGCTTCCAAGCGTCGCGCATGAACTTGAGGCCGTCGTAGTTCTGCCCGAAGGGGGCGGTCTCGTTGCCAAGCCACATGGTGCTCACGCCCTTGAGCTGCACGGGCTGGCCGGCTTGATCGACCAGGTTCGTGCCAACCACTTGCAGCTGCCCGTGAATCGCGACGGGCGATCCTTCAGGGGCGGGCGGCAGCGAGATCGGCGTCGGATCCTCGAGGGCGCTCTTGGGCGGTGTGCTGGCACAGCCGGCGAGCAAGATGGCGAAGGCAGTGTGGAACGTTGCGCGGCGACGGAACGACATGGGGAACATCACTTTACAGGAACAAGCATCCGTTCGTTTCTGGGAAAGCGTCGAGCTCACTGTGCCGGAGCTGCGTCGGTTTTCAGCCGGACCGCTCGAGGCTGGTGCGCTGTCGCAATCGGCAGCACCGCCGTGTGGGCCCTGCTCCACGGCTGGCTCGCCGCCGCGGAGATGGCGGTGACGCCCGCGTCTCGGCTCTCTGGCGGGGCCAGGGCGATGGAAACCGCGGTCCCGGGATCCGGCGGACGCACGGCCCACAGAAAGGTCGCCAGCGCCGGCAAGTCGACCGCGCAGTCACATCCGACGATCGCCGCCACGATCTTTCTGTGGGCAAGTCCTCCCCGCCGGGTCGAGGCCGCGAGCAGGGGGCGCAAGGCCGGGCACGAGGACACCAGCTCGTCGGTCAGGCTGGCCACCCTCGAGGTGCGTTGGCTGGGCTCGGGCATCGTCGGAATCTCCCGCAAAGGGCCGTCGAACGCGGACGGGCCAGGCGCGGGGACATGGCGGATTCTCGCCGAGCGAAAGAGCAGCAGCGCCCGCGTGACTCCGGCCGCGGCCGCCGCGTTGGTCGCATCCACCACGAGCTGCCAAGGCGCGCGCTGATGCGCCGCGATCAGTAGCGGCGACGGCTCGATGGCCTGGCCCGTGATCTCGCCTATCTTCCGCTCGGACGCCAGCGACCTGCGCAGATGCTCGGTCAACGCCGGCGGGTCAAGGGCAACGTCGCCGCCAGGGAGGTAGATGCCGTCGGTGTTGAGCACGATGGTCTCTCCGTACCCCACTTTCGTCGCGGGGCGGTCGATGGCGACCAACTCCGCGTCTTTGGGCACGGGCACGAACTCGGGCTGCCGGTCCATGGCGCGCGCCCAACCCTCCAGCCAGCCAGAGAGGGCCGCCACCTTCGAACGGCAGGTCTTCGGGCCGTCGCCTGCTGTCGCTCTGGCCGAGAACCCCAGCGATCCCACCACGAGCAGTGCGGCGAGCAATTCGGGGGATCTGGCCATCCGCGTCTCGATTCTGGGCCTCATCGAAGTCGAGACGATAGCCGCTTCGACGCAGACCTCCAAGCGATCGCAAGGCCGCTGGCATGGCCTTGTGGATCGGTGCGTGGCGCGATGGTGTCATGCGTGATGCTCGCACCCCATTGACCCGTCCCCGGTGTCCGGCGACTCTCCCTTGGCATGCGAACAACTTCTGTGTGTGTGGTCGCTTTGGTTGCGGTGTTGGGATGCGGCGGGACCGAATCCCCCAACCCTGGAGATGGTGGCAGCCCTGGCATCGAAGTCGGGAGCCCTTGCGGCACGCCGGATCCATCCTTGGCCATGGCCGATTCGGCGGCGCTGTTCGCGGCCGCGACGGTCCCCACGTTCGACGTCTATCTGCCGACCGAGTCGTGGGAATGGCTCAAGGCCCACGCCCGCGAGGAAACCTACGTGGAGGCCGACGCATGCTACGAGGGCAGGGCCGTGGGGCACGTGGGCCTACGTTTCAAGGGCTCCTACGGCTCGCTCTACAACTGCTTCGATGCGGCGGGGAACAACACCTGTCGCAAGTTGCCCATGAAGCTCAAGTTCGACGAGTACGTCGAGGGGCAACGCTTTCACGGCCTCAAACGGCTCGACTTCCAGAGCTACCGCTACGACGACAGCTACCTGAAGGAACGCCTGTCGTACGACCTCTACCGAGCCATGGGCATCGTCGCGCCCCGCGCTGCGTGGGCCAACCTGCGGGTCAACGGCGAGCCGCAGGGCCTCTTCGGCATGGTCGAGCAGCCCGATGGTCCTTTCGTCGAGCAGCGCTTCCCGGCGACGCCCGACAACAACCTTTACAAAGAAGTGTGGCCTGGCAAAGCCGATGTGGCGCGGATGCTGTCCGGCTTGGAGACCAACACCAAGGCGCCGGATGTGTCGGCCTTCAGAGCTTTCTCCGACGCGATGGCGGCCACCACGACCGACGCCGACGCGCGGGTCGTGCTGGGGCAGTACATGGATCTCGACTACCTGGCCCGCTACATGGCCGTGGATGACGCCATCGCGAACTACGACGGCCCCATCACCTACTACACCGACGGCGACCCCACGCTGGCCGGCAACCACAACTTCTTCATCTACGAGGAGGGGCCCACCAAGTTCACCATGATCCCGTGGGATCTGGAGTCCACGCTGAGCTTGTCGGCCAACTACGGCAACGTGCCGACCTGGCACCAGACCGTGGATTGCACGCGCGCCTATCCCGTTTGGGGGGGCCAGAATCAGGTGATAGCGCCAGGGTGCGATCGGGTTTTTCGCGCGATCGCCTTCGACTTGACCGCCTACAAGGCGGCGGCGCGAGCCCTGCTCGACACGCATTTCACCGTGGCCAACATGGAGGCGGCGCTAGCCCAGCACGCGGCCTTCATCCGCGAGGCGGCGGCGGCGGATCCGCATGGTCCCGGCGCCGATGGGTTCGAGAAGGGCGTGGGCTTCATCAAGCAGGACCTGCCGCGCTTGCGCGTACGCCTCGAACACCTGCTCTCCGGCGAGCCCAGCACGCCGCTCGTCTTTGGCAGCACGGCCAAGAACGACTTCGAGTCCGCGGACGACTACGGGCTGCTCTCCGGGACGTCGCAGATGTGCAACGCCAACAGCAGCACCGACGTCCAACTGCTGACCACGGCGCCGCTCGCAGGCGCGAAGTCGTGCCGGATCGCCTTTGCATTCGGCAACGAGGCGACGGCCTACCAGCAGTGGATGAGCTATGGCGTACCCATGGACACGATCCCCACCAACGTAACTGCTCTCACCGGAATCCGCCTGACGGCCCGCTCGAACGTGCCGCGCGTCCTGCGGATGGACATCGACAGTCCGAAGAACCCCGACTTCATGAAGGGCGTGCGGCGTGGTTGGAGCATCCCGCTCGACGCCACGGCCAAGACCGTCGAAGTTCGATTCGCCGACGCCAAGACGCCCGGGTGGGGCGGCGTGGTGAACGACTCCTTGCCCGAGATCCTTGCCACCATGTCCGGCCTCTACTTCCAGCCCCAGTGCGTGGGCCAAGACATCTCGGGCTTTCTTCCCGAGGGCAGCAAGGACACCGGCTACGTGGACATCGACGACTTGGAGCTCTTCTACTGAGCGGGCCACCGCCCGAGGCACCGGAGGTGAACAAGCCGATGGAGTCGATGATCCCACCGCCGCTCATGGCCCAGTCGAAGGTCGGCTGGCTGGTCAGGGCAGTGGTGAACTGATGGCGGTCCGCGCTGCTGGGCGGACGCCGCGGATAGCCATGGATATCTCTGGCTCGCTCGGCGCAGCGGACGGGACGGGGTCAGTTGTTGCTGCCCTTGCAGACCGGGGACACCACCGCCAGAGTCGAGGTCATGCCAAACACCCGATAGTCTCCTGCCACGGTCGACGAGAGCACCGGCTCCGGCAGCACATATTGTCCGGCATCTGACAGGTCGCTCGATCGGAGGACCAGCACGCCGTCCACGCTCTTCCGGCTGGCGTCCGAAAAGGAGGCCGCCACATAGAGGTAGTCATCGTCGAACGAGAGCAAGCGTTGGTACCCTCGGTCCTTACCAGCGCTGGCGGCCAGCGTCTGCCCGGTCTTGTCGACCAAGAACACTGCGCTGGTGAAGATGAGCACGCATCTTCCGCTGGCCACGCCTAGATCGACGAGAATCCCGCTGTCCGGCGTCCGCGTGGACACGAGCCCGTAGCTTCCCTCGATCGGGGTGAACCAGTTGAGGACGGTTCCAGTGGTGGTGACTGTGTTCACTACGCCCATTCGGCGCTCCGTGACGACCAAGTCGCCGGTCCTCACGTCGGCAACAGCCAGTATTCCCTGTCGTTGATCCAGGCCCAACGTCGCGACGCCAGTCACCACAACGTCCACGTCCGGACTTGGCGTCTGATTCTCCTCGCGGGTTAGTCGGCTCACGGGGAAGCGGCGAAGCCTAAAATCCTCCACGCCCTTCGGAGAGACCGAATAGAGATAGCGCCCCGCCGCAGCCCACTGCGCGTCCGGATCATCGTTCCCAATCGAGCCCTCGATTCTGGGAAGGCCCGAAGCGCTCTGCCAATACAGCGACGTTTTGGGCCCAGTCAGCGCCAGATCGCTGTCGGGTACGGTCAGAATGAATGGACGACCGTCTGGCGAGATCTCGACCCGCAACCAATCGGCTGTCATCGGCCAGATCATTCCACCGTCCGTAACTACCGGAGCGCTCGGCTGAGAGATGTCTACCATATGCATGGAGGTGGGCCCGTGGACCTCTACGAGGCTAGCCCCGACGGCACGCACGCGAGCGAACGAACCTTGCTCTCTGCCGTGGATGGCAGTCACTGTTCCCTTCTGCGCATCGACGCGAACGATCTGATGCGCGGGAGGGAGGTCGACCAGGGGACCAGACGCGGTTATGACCGCCGGGGGGAGCCCGAAGTGGGCCCGGCAAGCGGACATCGGGACGAAGCTCACCGAGGGTGTCGTGATGCTGGTCGCGAGCGAGTAGAGATCGGCGCGCACCGAACGACACTCTTGTTGGTCCCAGCTTTCGACAAGGAGTCCAGACGTCGAAAGCGAAAACCCAATCGGCGTGATGGGGTCCGCACTGGCAAAACTTGCCAGCACCGAGTAGTCGCTGGCGTCCAGCACAAGGATCTTCCCGACGCCGCTCGTGAAGCTCTCCAGTTGGTAAACGGCGATTGTGGAGCCACCCTGCGCGACATCGAGAAGGCGCGTGTCGGGGAGTACTGTCTTGAGCAAGGCGCCCGTGCCGTCCTTCTTCGAAATGTCGATGACGTCTAGCCCGTCCGCGGTCGCGGCAAGCAACGTGTCGTCGGCAATTGCCAGGCCGTAGCAACTATGCCCAGCAGGCAGACCGAACCCGGAGCCTTGCTTTATGAACCCGCGAGCATCGTCGATTTCGTAGCGCCGGACCCAGTTTCCGATGCAGGTCCATAGGTAGTTGTCCTGCGGGACAATGGCCGCGATCATGTCTTGCCCGCCGGAGCCAAAGCTGTAGCGAAGGGACTGCCGAAAACGATTCTCGCCAATGTCGAAGAGGTCGATCGACCAGTCTGCCCCGACCACTGCAATTCGCTGCGACGAGACCGGAACGATGAAGGTTCTGGGACGGGTCACCCAGATCGTTGGACTGATCTGTGAGCTCCTGACATGGCTTCCCCACTGGAGACGATCGAGGACCTCCATCCCCTCGCCTTCGATCTTGACCAGCGTCAGCTGGTCGCCGGACAGGAATACTGCGCGGTCTGGACTTGGAAATCCGACAACCGTTTGCAGCGCGGGCTCTCCGCCATAACTCTGGGCCCTTCCCAACACCGCGGGTACGCTCGCACGCGGATTTCCTCGGCAAGTCCCCGCAACGCATCGGTCCTTCTCGGTGCAGGCATCCCCGTCGTCGCAAGGCTGGCTGTCGTCTATCGGGGTATGGATACATCCCGAGGAAAAGTCCCACGAGTCGGCGGTGCACCGGTTCCCGTCGTCGCAGCTCGGGACGGACAGTCCATTCCCATCCATGGAGGCTCCGGAGATGTCCGCATCGAATCTTGCTTCCCCGGGGCCTCCGTCCAGCGCTGTCTCGCCAACGGTCCCGGTCCCGCCGTCTAGATCCCAACGCGTATCAAAGAATCCTACGTCGAGGGACCTGCCTGCGCCGTCGGGTTCCCCTTGCTCACCTGTCGTATCTTTTTCCGAGAAGGCCGAATCGATTGGGAATGCCGAATCCCCCTCGGCACCAGCGTCGCCGTTCACGCGTGGCGCCCCGGCTCCGCTGTCATTGCATCCGGCACCGAGCATGAAAGCAGAGACATAGATACATAGGTGCTTGGCTGTGTTTCTACGCATAGGGCCAGTTCGCCTACATCAGACGGTCCAGGGCTGGCTGGCCAATCTGCCCGGTCAGCCAGCCCTGCGTGAGTTACGGCACGAAGCGCAGGTTGTCGAAGAGGAACCCGGGGTCGTGTGCCATCAGCGCTATGGTAAACGACAGGTCCGAGTGTGACTGGCTCATCACTCTGCGGAGCAGCCAGGGAACGGTGAACTTGACCGTCGAGTACGCTCCGAGTGGCCTTCCGGTCAACTCGGCGACACCTAACGGCATGTAGTACACATGCGCCGATGGACAACTGGCAAACAGCAATACTTCACCAACGAAATGGTGGTCGGCCTCGCTCGTTGGAGGCGCCACGTCTAGTGCGAGATGAGCTGCAACCCCCTCGAAGATCGATGTGTCGAGATCAGCTGTCTTGATGATCCGCAATCCCTTGCCACCAACATTCATGGCGTAGTCACCCTCGGTTCGTGGCAGTCTCGCCAGACTCAATGGAGCCTGGTCCGACGACCAACTGGCGAGACTGTCGAATCCAAAGATGACCTGCTGCAACAAGGGCATCGGCGCCGGCGGGCTCGCACACCCCTGCCCATACTGTGTCTGGAGCAAGAGGTAATCGGCGAGGTCGATGGCACCGTCGTAGTTGATATCCGCCGCGTAGCTCTGCGGATCGGTGGGCGAGATTCTCTGACCGTAGTACTGCTTGAGGAGATTGTAGTCCGCCAGGTCCACGCAGCCGCTGTTGTCAGCGTCGCCAGGAGTTGCGTGGGGAGCCGTGGGATCCCCAGGCGTGGGTGTGCCGCCGAATACCGTCAGACGTCCGCCTGTGATTTCGGCCAGTCCTTTGAGGAAGGCTATGCCGTTGGGGTTGGCCAACGTCGTGGCTGAGCCACCGACATTCTGCCCAGGCTGGTCGCTGGCGAGAGCGCGAAGAGTAGCGGCGTCTGCCAAGGGCGACGAAATCCAATCGTCGAAGAACGTGATCTCGGCGACTAAATTGTTTCGGTTCACCGGCTCGTCTGCGTAGAAAGCCAGGCTGTCTGCGCGCACCCTCTTCGGGACATTCTGGTCATTGGGGTCAGGCTCATGTGTCGTGCCGGTAACCGCCCGGTCTAGCATGTTGGACTGCCACGAGGGGACCGTCAGTCCGTCAGCGGTCTCTATGTATTCATTGGCAGAAGGCCAGTACGTCAGGTCGACGCGTTCCGCGTATTCGCCTATCGCGTAGGGAGTGGCGCTGTTATCCCCCGAGCACTTCAGGCCAAGCCGCTTCGTGGCATTCTCGAGACCGTCCGAATACACGCGCATGTAGATCTTCATGTCCGCCTTCAAGGCGTCTGGACGGTAGACCCGCAACTTGTCGAATGCGTCACAGAACGCCCCTGCCAACGGAGTGGTGCCACTCGGTGACCGTGCTCCCTGCACGCCAAGCGCGGTCCTCAGAGCATCCTTGTTGAGAGCCAGGTCGTCGTTGATCTCGGCTGTAGCGAGGTCCTGGCCATTTCCATCGACAGACCAGAAAGGGGGACTGCTGCTGTCTCGCTCTGAGTAGTCCCACAGGAAATATCGTCCGTTCTTGCCATTGTCGATGTCCTGAAGATCGGCACGCGCCTTGTTGACTGCACATGACCATTTGGTAAGCGAGCCATCCCCGGCAGGGAGGCCGGCCTCGTCGAGGCATTGGGCTCCGGGTAAGGACATCGAGCCGGTCCGATCGAGAAGCACGAGGATGATCCCGTCGGTGGGGAACCCCTTCTCCGCAGAGCCTGGCGCAGGATCCGCATACGCGTTGCCGGCTACTCCTAGACTGGCCACAAGAACATATCCTACAAGAAGTCCATTCGCTCTAGATGTCATTGCCTTCCTCCGTCCTGTCGTTAACGAACAATCCCACTACCGATTCACAGTGTCTTGTCGTGGGCACACCGGAAACCATAAATTGAGATTCTCGTCGTGGGATTGGCCGAGTTTCGACAGGCCGAGCGGACGTAGGTAAGATTGCTGGAATTCCAGGCACCGCCGCGTATCCCCCGGGAGTTGATGTCTGCGGTCAAGAGATCTGCACAGTCGTTGCAAGGATTTCCCGCCGTGCTGGTATACCAGCCCGTCGAGAGCCCATCGAGAATCCACTCGTTGACACTGCCGAGCAGGTCGAGCTGACCGAAGCGTCCAACGCCCGCTGGAGCACTACCCACAGGGATCTTCACGCTGCCGAGGTTGAGAGCGTAGTTCATGGGAAGTGTCGTCGCAGCGGGGTCGTACTTTCCCCATGGGTAAAACCGGTTCTCGTCCCCGCCTGCAGCGGCGAGCTCCCACTCCGCCTCCGTGGGCAGACGGCCTCCGTCCCAGATGCAGAACGCAAAGGCCTCGTACCAGGTCACGCAGTTGACCGGCCGCTGCTCGGGATCCGGCGTGGTTGGATCGCTGCTCGACGGCCAGCTTGTGTCCGGACATTGAAGGATGTTCCCGAGCAACGCCGAGTTGTTGGCTGGAAGCTTGGCGTTCCACGCCGAGTTCCACCCGCTACTCGGAATCCTTGGGTTCTCTCCGGCGCCCGCTGCTACGTTAGGGCCTGGGTATTGGATGTAGAACTTGCGAAAGCGGCCCACGGTGACCTCGAACGTATCCAGGTAGTAGCTCGTAATTGTGGCCGGGTGTTCAGGTTGCTCGATAGCGTCGCAGCTCATGGAGAGGGGGCAGTCATCGCCGCTGCCTCGTCCCATGGGGAAGGTGCCACCGATGAGCATGCTCTGGCAGCAGCTTACGGTCTGCGCCGAGCCACTCGCCGTGACGCCTTGACAATTGACGACTGGCGTTCCTCTACAGGAATTTCCGACCGGGCCGTTGCACCGCCCTTGGCCGTCGCACATCCCGTTGCCTGAACACGAGGTGGTGTTTGGTGCAGGGCTCACGACACAAGCCTCGTTGGTGCAAGCCGTTTGCATGCAGGCATTCGCCGACTGCGTGCAGTCGTTGACATCTCGACAGCCTACCCAGCTACCGTCCAGACAGAACTTGGTGGGGTCCGTCGTGGTGGTCTTGGACATCCCATCCGTCGCGCACGTGTCGAGCTTGTGGGGATCGGTCTGGTCGCAATGGTCGCCCGGCTCGCAGACATGGCAGTGTCCCCCGTCGGCGTCACACCACTCTGGATATGTGCAGTCGGCCACGTCCTCGAAGCCGGTACGTGTGGCGTTGCACCCTTGCAGCATCTTTCCATTGCACTTGTATTGATTGGCGGCGCAAGCGATGCAATTGCCCCTACCGTCGCACATTCCCGTGCCGGTGGAGCAGGATACGGTGTTGGGGCGGCCCTTTGGACCGCAGGCGTTGCCGGCTATGCAGCCCTGATACTGACACTCGTTGGGCAGCGTAACCGAGGGGCAATCGGGATCGGAGCAACACTGGGAGGATGTGATGCAGAGGCCGTTGCATTCTCGGCGGCTAGGCTCGCAGGGGTAGCTGCACTTGTGAGCTGAGTCGCAGGTAGCGACGGTGCCAGTTCCTCCACCTGTGCAATCCGAATTGGCGCAGCAAGCTGAGGTGGCGATGCAACTGCTGCCGCAGGACTTGTGGTCGGCGTCGCAGGTGTAGCTGCACGTGTTGGAGGTGCCGCATTTGCCGACAGTCCACATGCCGCCGGTCGTGCAGTCGGTGTCTCCGCAACAGCCGTTGGGCTGGCTCGCGTAAGTACAGGCGGTGCACTTTCCAGCGCTACCGCATAGCGGGGTGCTCGGATTCGTGCAGTCTTGCCTCGATAGACACTCCACACAGCGCCCCGTCGCGGTGTCGCACAGAGGGCCCCCTGCATTCCCCACACAATCAGGTCCGCTAGCGCATCGGGCACACAGGCCCCTGAGGCAGATCGGGGCCGAAGCAGGGCACTCTCCGTCTGCTCCGCATGTCCCTGGGGCATCGGGGACGTACAGATCCGGTGGGGCCGCGTCGGCACCACCTGTCGCGGTCTGAGGAGCGTCGAAGCGCAGGTCTCCGCCGGCACCACCGCCTCCTCCCCCGGAACCGCCAGAACCGCCCACGCCTCCCGTTCCTGGATAGCCGCCCATCCCGAGGATGGTTTCACTGTCCCAGGCCCCTTCGGTGTCCGCAGCCCTGCCATCCCCGTCCGCACCTCCGAGAGAGAGCGGCTTCAGGGCGTCCGTCGGCCATAGATCCAGTGCTGAATCAACAGGGCTCCGCTCAGCGGGGTAGCTCTGGTCCAGGGGAACTCCGTCGACAGACACGGACGTCTCGCTCGCGCCGTCCCTGCTCTCAGTCGCCGCTGCCGCATCTGGGGGAACCAGGACGTGCACCGGATCGTAAGGAGTAAGGGTCGCGCCAGCAATTGGCTGACCGCAGCTGCCGTGGGCACAGGTGAAGCCAGATGGGCAAATTGCCCCGGCACAGTCTCGATTCAGCGTAATCGTGAGCGACATGCTCTGTTCCTGGAGGAAAGCGACGCTCGCTGTTTGGGAGACCACCTCCTTGTTTGCGAGCTTTCCTGCCACCGTGACCGTGAATGCGGCGTCCTTCGCCCCGAACGGGACGAGATCGATCTGAACTGGCCAGGTCGTCTTCTCTTGCGTAAGGGGAACCGTGCGGTCGCTCGCACCATTGGCCGAGAAGGTTTGGACGCGAATGCCGTCGATCTGGCTGGGAATCGCGAGATCGCTCCAGACCGCGATCACGATCCTGGTCCTGCTTGCGCTGCTGTCCTCACAAGCCAGCGCGGTCAGAAGGGTGAGACCGAGCAATCGGCGGCGCATGACTATTTCACCCCCACGCACGGGTGACTGGCGCCTCCGCACGCGTCTCCTTCGCCGCGGGTCAGCAGGACCGCTGTTGCCGTTCCGGCCGCGACCACTGCCGTGACGCCACCCCAGAACCACCAGGTCTTGTAGAACGGGCGTCTCTTGGGGGTGGTCTCGCTGGATGTGACGATGGTGGAGACGTCAACCCCGGCAGGGGCAGGCGTCGCCTGAGAGGAACCTTGGTTTCCCTCCGGCAAACCAGAGAGCGGTGCCGAGCTCTGGACGGGCAGCGGTACGGGTACTTGCGCGGGGAGTTCCGATGGAGTGTTGGGCACGAGTTCGACCGGAACGTTCTGTGCCCGCAGCTTCTCCATCTCGTCTATCCAACGATCGACGATGGCCTTGTCATCCGGGGTGATGTTCTTCTTTCGGCTGAGATACCGGCGAAGGTTGGAGAGCGCCGGATCGGGCTTGCGCAGGTAGTAGAAGCAAGCACCGAGGTTCCGCTCGAACACGACCATCTCGGGGTAGTCGACGCTCAGCTTTGCGAAGATCGATGCCGCCTCCTCGTAGCGGCCTTGTTTGTAGAGCTGGGACGCCTCTTTGGCTTCGGATTCGCCTCGGTCGTCCAGTCCGGCGGCGACCGCATGCCTCGGCTGAGCAGACCACGTTGAGCACAAGACGACCAGGACCGCGATGAGCGGCCGTACTAGTCGAGACGCCATTTGTCCTCCTCCTCGTCCGACGTCCTCGTGGGCGTGGGTCTCTTGGGCTGGGATGGCAGGTCGACCCTAGGCGCTACTTCCGACTTGGAATCACCGAGCGGCTTGACTTTCTTCGGCTTCGCACGAGGTGCTGGGCCCGTTGGTGGCGTTTGGGGATGTTCGACCGGAGGTGCCATCGCCATCGCGGCTTCTCTGCCAATCGCCCTTTCTTGAGGCGCAGGGCTCGCATCCGGTGCGGATATCGTCACGGGCGAAGTAGGGGCTGTCACCGTCGGGGGCGGGGACGGTGGTGCGTGCGAGGTGGAAGCCTGAGGCGAGGTGGACTCTCCCACCACGGTGGGGGCCTTTGGCCGTTCATGACGGAAGAAGAAGACAGCAGCGAGCACCAAGGTCGCGGTGGCTGCCATGGCCGCTGCCCAGACCAAGCGGCTCGATCCAGGGGACGAGGTGGGGTGGGGTCCGGCCAGCTCACCGTTGGTTCTCGACAGCGTGGTGGGAGGCGACGGATGGGGAGTCGACCGGGAGCCGAACTCGACGGTCCGAGAAACTACGGCCGCGGACGCGCTGGCGCCTGTGACAGCGCATTCGAGCGACGCGGCGAACTCGTTCACCGTCGGGAAGCGTTCGTCTCTGTTCTTGGCGAGTGCCCGTCGGAGGACGTCTTCCACGGCCGGCCTGAGCCTGGGAACCTTCTCCACGAGCGATGGGGGTTCCTCATGCACGACCTGGTACAGGATGGACGTGCCTTCCTCGCCGTCGAAGGTGCGTTCTCCGGAAAGACACTCCCAGACGATGCAAGCCAACGCCCACTGGTCTGTGCGCTCGTCGATTTCATCGATTCTGCCCAGTGCCTGCTCGGGCGACATATAGTTGGGCGTTCCCATCACCGACGATGTGCGAGTGAGCTGTCTGGTGGCTGCTCGCATCTTGCTGATGCCAAAGTCGAGGACCTTGACGAAATTGGCTTCACCGGCGGCGTCGAGCAGGTAGATGTTCGCGGGCTTCAGGTCCCGATGGACAATGCCTTTGGCATGTGTGGCGTCGAGCGCCGAGGCGACCTGCCTGGTGATGTGGAGAACACTCCAGTCGACAGTCTATTCACACGGTCCAGTCGCCTATCGAGGTCCTCGCCTTCCAGGAATTCCATCACCAAGAAGGGCTGCCCGGCCGGCGTCGTGCTGAAGTCGAACACCTGCACGATGTGTGGATGGCCGAGGCTGCCAGTGACCAGGGCCTCACGGTGGAAGCGCGCAAGCGATTCGGAGTTCGCGGTCAGCTCGGCGGCCATCACCTTCACGGCCACATGCTTCGCGAGCCGAACATGCATGGCCTTGTAGACGGCTCCCATCCCACCGGCCCCAAGCAGGCCTTCTATGTGGTACCCGCCCTCAAGCGTGGTGCCGATTAGCGGGTCGGCGGTCTGATGGACGGGACTCATCGAAGTTGTGCTCCATGCTAGGTCGGATGCCGATCGTCACTGGATCACAAGCCCTGTGACCAGACCTCATCCGAGCGCATGCCGCACGACTACCAGGCTCGGGCACAGGCATACGAAAGACCCAACCACCGATCTCCCGTCCAGTGAACAACCGCGTTTGTCAGGTGCTGCGAGTCAAGGACAGCTACTGCAGACGCATTATCCGAGCGCTCCACAGGGAAGTCCAATGGGAATTGTGAAGGAGGACGGTCTCACATTGTGTTAAGAAGGGCTGCTTCGTGAGATGACTGCGCAAGAGATGACTGTTTTCCCAAGAGAGCGGAGATTCTAGCGCAGTGGCTCAGAGACATTCGTCGGAGCCAGGGACGCGTATAGTTGGGCTGACGGAGTCCCGGTCGAGAAACGGAGGCTGGGGCGATCAGTGGATGACAACCGACAGGAGGCCAGGCGATGCCGGCGCTATCGGTCGAGGTTGGCGAGGCAGGTTCGGTCGCGGTTGTGGATGTCTTTGAGCCCGTGGGAGAATGTGGCCGCGATCATGCGGCTACCTGAGCGCGCAACGGGTAGGGTGAGGGAGTAGGTGGAAGACGATCAGCATCAGCCACGAACGCAGGCAGCAGCATGATCGCGGCCACCAAGTCAAGCAGCCGACGAAGGCGGCCCAAAGGGCGTCCAACAGGCCCTGGAGACAGCTCGGTTTGCCGACGCAGTCCGAAGAACCCCGACCTCATGAAGGGCGTGCGGCGTGGTGAACGACTCCTTGCCCGAGATCCTTGCCACCATGTCCGGCCTCTACTTCCAGCCCCAGTGCGTGGGCCAAGACATCTCGGGCTTTCTTCCCGAGGGCAGCAAGGACACCGGCTACGTGGACATCGACGACTTGGAGTTCTTCTAATGAGCGGCGAGCGCAGTGGGGCGAGAAGCCCGCCTGCGCTCGCGCGGCCGGAAGGTCGGGCTACCAGGTCGCGAAGGAGGTGTAGCTGGGCGTTCCGGCGCCGACCTGGATGCAGTAGCCGCCGTTCAGCTTGGCGGGCAACGCCCAGCCATTGCAGCTGACCGTCGTGTTGTTGACCTTGATGGTGCGGCTGCTGAGGTTGCTGCAATTGCCGCCGGCCAGCGAGGCGGTGGTCTCGTGGCAGGTGGCGCCCGTGCCTAGGTTGCCGGACTGGTAGTTCCTGCTGGTGAACACGGTCGGGTTCGTGCACAGGCCGGCGCACGGGTTGCTGCCGCCGCCCGTGACGGTGACGGTGGCCGTGCCGCTCTTGCCGCCGCTCGTGGCGGTGACCGTGTAGGGGCCACCGGCGGTGGTGCCCGCGGTGAAGAGCCCTGCGGCGCTGACGCTGCCGCCGCCGCTCGTCGACCAGGTGAAGGTCGGCGCCGTGGTCAGGTTGGTGGCGAACTGGTCGCGCGCGGTGGCGGTGAACTGCTGCGTGCCCGAGGCGGCGACCGATGCCGTCGTCGGGGCGAGCACGATGCTGGTGAGGGTCTGGTTCACGGTCACGGTGACCGAGCTTTGGACCGTGAGCGCGGACGCGTCCCTGACCGTGACCTGGAAGGTGTAGCTGCCGGCCTTGGTGAAGGTCGCGGTGGTGCTCTTGGCGGCGTTGGTGCCGTTGGCGCTGAACGCGACGGTCGCCGGGGGCGTGCCGGTAGTGGCCCAGGTGTAGGTCAGGTTGGCTTCACCGCCGTCGTCGGCGCCGAGCACGGAGAGCGCGGTGGTCGTGCCGGTGACCGTGCTGGGGCTGGCCGCGGCGGGGGTCGCGATGGTCGGGGCGGTGTTGGGCACGGTCACGGTGATGGCCGCCGTTCCGCTGACGCCGGCCGTGGCCGTGACCACGAACGGGCCGCCGCCGGTGGAGCCGGCCGTGAACAAGCCCGCGCTGCTGATGCTGCCGCCGCCGCTCACCGTCCAGGTGAAGGTGGGCTGGGTCGTCATCGCGGTGGCGAACTGGTCTCGCGCAACCGCGGCGAACTGCTGCGTGGTCGAGACGTTGATGGTGGCGCTGGACGGGGTCACCACGACGCTGGTCAGGGTTTGGTTGACCGTGACGGTGACGGTGCCGGTGGTGGTGAGGCCCGGCTGATCCCTGACCGTGACCTGGAAGGTGTAGCTACCGGCCTTGGTGAAGGTCGCCGTGGTGTTCTTGGCGGCGTTGCTGCCGTTGGGGCTGAAGGCGACGCCAGCCGGTGGGGTGCCGGTGGTGGCCCAGGTGTAGGTGAGGCCAGTCTCTCCCGCGTCGTCGGCGCCTAGCACGGAGAGCGTGGCCGCGGTGCCGACGACCGGATCGGGGGTCGCGGCCGCGGGCGTGCTGATGGTGGGCGCCGTGTTGGGCGTGGTGACCGAGACCGTGGCGGTGCCGCTGACCCCGCCGCTGGTGGCGGTCACGGTGTACGGGCCACCGCCCGAGGCGCCGGCGGTGAACAGTCCGGTGGAGTCGATGATTCCGCCGCCGCTCACGGTCCAGCCGAAGCTCGGCTGGCTGGTAAGAGCCGTGGTGAACTGATCGCGGCCCGTGGCCACGAACTGCTGCATCCCGTAGATGTCCACCGAGGAGGTGGTGGGGGCGACCACGACGCTGGTCAGGGTCTGATTGACGGTCACCGCGACCTGGCTGGTGGTGGAAAGCCCCGGTGCATCCCTCACCGTGACCTGCAAGGTGTAGGTGCCGGCCTTGCCGAAGGTCGCGACGGTGTTCTTGGCGGCGTTGGTGCCGTTGGCGCTGAAGGTGACCGCGGCGGGCGGGGTGCCGACGGTGGCCCAGGTGTAGGTCAGGCTTGCCTCGCCGCCGTCGTCGTCGCCGAGCGCGGACAGCGCCGCGGTCGTCCCGGAGACAGGATTGGGAGTCGCGGTGGCCGGCGTCGCGATGGCGGGCGGATTGTTGGGCGTGAGCGCGATGATCTCGATGCCCTCGATGGTGGCGTTGTCGGTGACCGTCGTGAAGGTGATGACGATCTGACCCGAGGCGTTCGCGGTCGCAGTGAACTCGCGCAGGACCGCCTTGTAGCGGGCGCCGGCGACGGAGTAGATGTCGAAGTTCGAGAGCACGGTCGTGCCGTTGATGGCGACGTTGAAGACACGCCTGCCGGTGGCGGTCTGGTACAGCTCGGCGAAGTGCAGGCGGACTTGGTACTGGCTGCCCGGGGTCAGGTCGGGCAGGGTGAAGGTGCTGTTGCCGTAGCGCTCGGACTGGTACACGGCCGCGGGCGCGGGGTCGGTGATGCCGGTGATGGTGATGGCGTTCGAGACCGTGCGCTTGGTGCCACCGCTGGCGTATTGATCGGCGGTGAAGGGCGAGGCCGCGTTGCCGCCGCAGTTGATCTGGTGGATCGTCGTGGGCTCCGCGGTCACCGTGACGCTGGCGGTGGCACTGACTCCGCCGCTGGCGGCGGTGACGGTGAAGGGACCGCCTGCCGTGGCGCCGGCCGTGAACAGGCCGGTTGCGCTGATGCCGCCGCCGCCGCTCACCGACCACGTGAAGGTCGGCTGCGTGGTCAGGCTGGCCCCGAACTGATCGCGCGCGGTCGCCGTGAACTGCTGCGTGGCCGACGTGTTGATGGCGGCGCTCGACGGAGACACCGCGATGCTGGCCACGGTCTGGGTGACCGTCACGGTCACCTGGCTGGTGATGCTCAACCCTTGCTGGTCCGTGGCCGTCACCCGCAGCGTGTAGCTGCCGGCCGCGGTGAAGGTGGCCGTGGTCTCCTTGGCGGCGTTGCTGGCGTTGGTGCTGAAGGACACCGCGGCGGGCGCGGTACCGACGGTGGCCCAGGTGTAGGTCAGGTTGGGCTCGCCCGCGTCGTCGTCGGCGAGCACGGACAGGGCCGTCGAAGTGGCGCTGACGGAGGTCGGGTCTGCGGCCGCCGGGGTGACGATGGTGGGCGCGAGGTTGGGCGTCGCCACCGTGACGGATGCCGTGCCGCTGACGCCGCCGCTGGTGGCGGTGACCGTGAAGGGGCCGCCGACGCCGGCGCCCGCGGTGAAGAGGCCCGTGCTGTCGATCGCTCCACTGCTTGCCGTCCAGGTCATGGTGGGCTGGGTTACGAGCGTGGTGCCGAACTGGTCGCGCGCCGAGGCCACGAACTGCTGACTGGCCAGGGGCGCGACGGTCGCGCTCACCGGTGCGACCTCGATGCTCGTGAGCGTTTGCTCCACGGTGAACGAAACCGAGCTGGTGATGCTGAGCCCGGCCTGGTCGGTCACCGTGGCTTGCACGGTGTAGTTGCCGGCCTTGGTGAAGGTGGCGGTGGTGCTCTTGGCCGCGTTGCTGCCGTTGGTGCCGAAGGTGACCGGGGCGGGCGGGGTGCCGAGGGCCGACCAGGTGTAGGTCAGGTTCGCCTCGCCGGCGTCGTCGTCGCCAAGGACGGCCAGCGACGTCGACGCGCCCGTCACCGGCGTCGGCGTGGCGGACGCGGCGGTCACGATGGTGGGCGCGGTGTTGGTGCTCAGGGCCACGATCTCGATGCCGCTGATGGTGGCGTTGTCGGTGACCGTGGTGAAGACGATGACGATCTGTCCCGACGCATTGGCCGTCGCGGTGAACTCACGCACCACGGCCTTGTAGTTGGTGCCGGCCGTGGCGTAGAGGTCGAAGTTCGACAGCACCGTGGTGCCGTTGATCGCGACGTTGAACACGCGCCTGCCAGTGGCGGTCTGGTACAGCTCGGCGAAGTGCAGGCGAACCGTGTATTGGCTGCCAGCGGTCAGGCCGGGGATGGTGTAGGTGCTGTTGCCGTAGCGCTCGCTCTGGTACACCCCGGTCGGCGCGGGATTGGTCACGCCGGCCGTCGAGATGGTGTTGGTCACCGAGCGCTGGGTGCCGCCGCTTCCGTACTGGTCGGCCACGAAGGGTGACACCGCGCTGTTGGCGCCGCAGTTGATTTGGTAGACCGTGGTGGACGTCGAGGTCACGGTGATGGTCGCCGTGCCGCTGATGCCGCCGCTGGTGGCGGTCACGGTGTAAGGGCCGCCCGCAGTGGCGCCGGCCGTGAACAGGCCGGTCGCGCTGACGGTTCCGCCGCCGTTCACGGCCCAAGTGAAGGTGGGCTGGGGCGATAGCTGGTTACCGTCTGGATCATAGGCGACGGCGGTGAACTGCCGGGTTTGGCCGGTGGCGACCGAACCCGACGACGGAGACACGGCGATGCTGGCCAGGGTGCCGCCGGTCGCGAAGTTCGCCGTGATGTTCCTGTTGGCGAGCATGGCCACGCTGAGCGGGTTGGTGGTACCCGCGGCGTCGCCGCTCCAGCCGGTGAAGACGTAGCCTGGGCTCGGGACGGCGGTGAGGGTCACCACGCGGTTGGCGCTGTAGGAAGCGGCATCCGGGCTCTTGCTGACCGAGCCATTGGTGGCCGCCGTGGTCAACGTGTAGGTCGGCGTGGCGTAGAGCCCGCCGGCCGGATCGACGTACGACATGCCGGTCTTGACCGCGTTGGTCTCGACCGCGCTGTCGGTCGCCGCATTCCAGAGCAGCTTGTGGTCGACGGTGGAGGCGCTGGTGTCGGCGTCGTTCAAGGCCACGTTGAGACCGAGCTGCCGGTACTGCACGAATCCGGCGGCCATGGCGACCGGGGTGAGGGTCGGGCTGCCGAAGTTGCTCCAGGGGATGCTCGCCTCGATGACGTAGCCGTCGCTGGTGTCGACCTTGCTGATGGTCGCGCCGGTGAGCGCACGGTCGTGGGAGAGCATGTAAGCCTGGGGCGGATTCGCGTAGCTGATGCCCAGGTGGTAGTTGCTGTCGTTGCCATAGCTGCGTGCCGTGGTGTTGTACTGTTCGACCACGGTGCTCAGGTAGAGCTCGACGCCGTCTCCGTTCGCGACCGTGGCCCCGGTGTTGCCGTTGGTCAGCTTGGTGTTGTCCTTGACCAACATCGCCACGTAGAGGTTCTGGGCGTCGTACATGGTCAGCGCGCGCATGCTGGCGTCGGCGGCGCCGCCCCAGCCCGAGGCGGACTTCACCTGGGCCGAGGTGTCGACGGTCATCGCGTTGGCGTGACCCCACTCGGAGAGGTCGCCGTCGATGGTCATGGTCGCGGGCACGGTCCGGATGACCGTCGTGGCACGGTAGGGGATGATACCCGGCTCGATCGGGGCCTGAGGGTTGCCGGGATTGGCGCGCGTGAAGGTGTGAATGGCAGAGGCGGCGGCCAGGGTGATGTTGCCGGCAACCGTGATGTTGTCGAGGTCGATGACACCGATGTTCTCATTCGCGGCCAGCACCAAGTGCGTGATGAGGTACGGAGGAATCCCCATGATGGTGGTGGCGACGGTGTCGAGGGCGACCGGGTCTTTGCTGGCCAGGACCATGTTCATGGTGACCGAGGTTCCGCTGGCCGGCCCTTGTCCCTCCATGCCCTGGATCGCGTCCATGATGGTCAGGTCGGGCACGCGGCAGGCGATGTGGTCGACGATCTCGGTTCGAATGTCGTGGTGCAGACCGTACTTGGCGCTGCCACCTGCACCGAAGTTGCCGCCGCTGTTCCAGTTCGGCATCGGCCCGGTGCCGATGCCGAGGTTCTTGACGGCGCCGGTGTAGCCGGCGTGGTAGTGCGTCTTCATCTTCGGCATGTCGATGTAGACGTCGGCCTCGGTGATGAGCGCCGCGATGTGTTTGTTGGCGCCGGTGCGGGCATCGGCCAGCACGTATCTGTTGGTCGGATTGGCTCCGGTGTCGTTGAGGTTCGCGAAGCTCACGCCAGGGATGTTGCTGGCGTTGATCCCCATGCTGCTCATGGTGGCGATGGAGTCCTGGGCCGCGCTGCCCTCGGCGATGGTGATGGCGGCTCCGCCGTTGACGGCCTTGATCTGATCGACCAGGGCCTTGATCACGTGCCAGTCGGTGACGGCCGATGATTTGTTCGTCACCACGTTGGGCTTGATGACGACGGTGTCGCCGGAATGGACGAGGTTGGCGATGCCACCGGGGCCGAGCGCTGCCTCGAGGGCCTGCGACACCATCGTGGCGTAGTTGACGTCGTTGTCGCGAATGATCGCGACTGTCGCCGGTGGCTGTGGCGAACGGTTGGGAACGCTGATGGTCTGTCCAGCCGCCTTCACTTTGGCCTGAATGCCGAGTTGGTCCTGCTGTTCACCAGGATTGCTCGGGCACCCGTACGCGAACAACATCGCAAGCGACAGGCCCCAGAAAGCAACACTCTTCGTTCGCTGAATTCTCATAAATAACCTCGAAAAAAAGGTAGGCCAACGTACGCCCGGGGCGGAGGTGCAGCAATCGGGAACGATGGTAAAAACATGCTCTCTGGGGTTTCGGAACGGTTATGCCGACTTGGCGCGATCGTCCATCCCGCGTGGGGGGGCGTGGAGCCTGTTTTACCGTGCGATCTGGCAGTCTCGCGTGCAGCGCGAGCCCGTGTTTCCGTTCTCGATGCCGAGGTCGCACTCTTCACCCATCATCCCGTCGGCGATGCCGTCGCCGCAGTAGTGGACCTTGGTGCAGGCGAGGGTGCATCCGTCCTTGCCGGTTGCGTGTTTGCCGTTGTCGGCACCCAGGTCGCACTCCTCCGGGCCATTGACCACGCCATCGCCACAAGAGGGACCGAGCTTGCATTGGGTGCCGCAGCCGCCGTAGGTGGCGTCGTCGTTGAGCGGGCCACTGTCACACTCCTCCGCGGGTTGGACGATACCGTCACCGCAGATGGCCAGACACTGGCTGTCGCCACCACCGTCGATGCAGGTCGGCTCGTGCTGACACGTGCTGGTGCACCCGGTCCCGTCGTCCATGAGGATGCCGTTCGTCGCCGAGCAGCCGGCGGGCAGGGGCGCGGCGCCGGTGCCGCAGTCGCAGGCCTCGCCAACGGAGACGATGCCATCCCCGCACAGGGGTCGGCACGCGCTTCCCGGCGTGGGGCAGTGATGGCCGCTCTCGACGGCTGAACAGTCGGACGAGCAACCGTCTCCGCTGTCGGTGTTGCCGTCGTCGCAGACCTCCGCGGGGTCGATCAGGCCGTCACCACAAAGCTGCTCCAGGATGCACGGCATGCCCCAAGCGTCACATCGGAAGCTGGACTCGATCTGGCAGAGGGCGTTGCACCCGTCGAAGGACACATCGTTGCCGTCGTCGCACGACTCGTCTCCGGCGACGACTCCGTCGCCGCACACGGCAGACCAAGGCGCCGCCCCGCCCGCGCCCGAGACTTTGCCGGTGCCCGATACGCTGCCGCCGCTGCCCGGGACACCGTCGCCGGTGCTCGGCACACTGCCCCCGGTGCCCGGCATGCCGCCACTCGCACCCGAGACGCCGCCCGCGCCTGTCGTGTCGCTCGCCGCGTCCGTACCGGCGGTCTGGTCGCGCCCGATGTCCAGCTCGTCCGCTTTGCAGCCCCACAGGGCGAGAACCATCGCGATTGTCCAACTCGTTTGTCTTGCCATGATGACCTCCTGAGATACGCATCCGTGTCGCGAGCGGCTCCGACCTAACAGGGGCCGTGATCAGGGCGCTTCTTTGCTTCTCGCACGGGGCTCGGTCGTGCCCAGCCACTGTCGCGCGGAGCTCGCATGTGCGCCGTTCGGGAATCGCTCGACGTATCGTCCGAGATCCTCCGCTGCGCCTGTGGTGTCGCCCAGCTTCGAACGGCAAACGCCACGGCCATAGAGGATTCGTTCCAGAAGCCCGGCGCTCGGACTGCGTGACAGAGCCTCGCTGAAGTCGGCCAAGGCGTTTGCACAGCTGGTCCGAGCGCGCAGCTCGGCGCGGATGACCTGCAGCTCGGTCGAGCGTCGGCCTCGGTCGAGCGGCAGGATCTCGAGCGCGGCGAGGGCCTGGTCCGAACGCCCGAGCAGCAGCAGCGCATCGACGCGAGCGAAGCGTGCCTCGCGGTTGAGGATCCCTCGCGGATGGCGATCCAAGTATGCGTCGAGCGCAGCCAATGCCCCGAGGCCGTCGTGGTCGCGTCGCAACAGCGTCATGGCGCGATCGAGGGCATGGGCTTCGTCGGAAGCGGAGGTCTCCGGCGACACGTGTGGTGCGGGTTCTACCGGCGATGGCCGCGACACGTGCGCGGGCGGCAGCGAAGGCGTGGGCTCCGGCCATGCCGTGGTCGGAAGCTGGGCTGGCGTCGACGGCGACGGTTCCAGTGGTGATGGCCGGCGTGGAACGGCGGGCGCACGATCGATCCTCGGCGGCGCGTAGGCGAGCTGGACCTCTTTCGGGCTCGCCTTGTCCGCGGACGCACCCTGGCGGGACGGCGCAGCCATCGCGGTTGGCGCGGATGTGCGTGGTGAAGGCGTCGCCGGTTGACGGGGCTCGTTCGACGACGGCCGCGCCCCCGACGGCGTCGTTGGCGTGCGCAATCCGAACCAAGCCGAGCGCCGTGCCATCTCGTATGCCTTCACGGTGGCAGCACCTGCGATCATGACCACCGCGACGATGGCCGCTCGGAACGCCAGTCGCGATGGCCTGCGTCTCGGCTCTGGCGCGAGCAGCTTCTGTTCTACCCGCGCGAGCTTGCGTGCGTCAGGCTCGCGAGGGGGAAGGGCCCCGGCAATGAGCGCCGCTGCCCGGCCCTCGACCGTTGCGTCGCCGGGGGCGCCGTCTCGCCAACGCTGCATCTGGTCTTGCCCTGTGTGTTTCATGGCATCGCCCTCGCTTCCCAGGTGCGCATGCGTTCGGCGAACTTCTGCCTGGCGCGGCTCAGCCTGACCCAGACGGTACCGACACTGGTTCCCGTGATCTCCGCGATCTGGTTGCCGGACAACCCTTCCAGCTCGAACAGGATGAAGGTGGTCCGTTGGTCCTCGCCAAGCTCGTCGAGCAACCGGTAGAGCAGTCGGGTTCGCTCGCGCGCTTGCAGCCAAGCCTCTGGATCCGCGGCAGGCTGGCCCCACCCCTCGAAGCTCTCGCCTGCGCGGCCCCGGCTCGGGCTGCGCCCGCGGCCTGTGATCCAAGACCACCAGCGCGCACGCCGGCGCACGCTCTGCACGACCCGCACGGTGATCTCGTAGAGCCAGGTGGTGATCTGGGCGTCGCCACGAAAGCCGTGCAGCTGCCGCCCTACTACCAAGAAAACCTCGTGCACCACGTCCTCGTAGTCGTCCCTGGGGCCAAGGAGTTGCATGGCCCAGCGAGCGACCGTCTTCGCGTGTGCTCGATAGACTTCTTCGAGCGTGGGAATCGGGGCCGCCTCAGGGGCGACCACCGATGCCTGCGTGACGAGACTTGGTGAGCTCACGACCGCCGTCTGTGTCCCCGTGCCGCGGAAACCTTACCTGGCGCCCGGCGATTGACCGAAGGCCACGCCGATGGTTGCAAGTGCTTGATAATGCGGAAGCTGTCGCGCCGTCGTGCCGAGCAGTGTCTGATCGCGTTGGCAGTAGGCCGCCGTGACATCGGCGTAAGCCGCCCAACGCCGACCCAACCACAGCGACCACCTGGTCCCCGCCAGCGCGGCGGCGGACAGCGAGGTGTCGGACGTGTTCCGGTCGAAGTCGACGCCACCGGCTTCCACGATCGCCAACGCCACGCCGCCGTGGAGGTCCAGTGACGTGATGGCGCCCGCGAGTCGCCAATCGAGCTCCAGTCCGACCAGCCATCGCTTCCAATCTGCCTGGCGAATTCCAACGTCGCTGGTGTGGGTGGTCTCTCCGACCGCGGACAACCGCGCGCCCAGCCCCGCGTCGGGCGGAAACCAGGTGACGGCCAGGGCTCCTCCCAAGGCGATCGAATCCGACAGGGAGGGACCCGCGCCCGCGGCCACATCGACGTGGCTGCGGACTCTCGGCGTTCTTTCATCCATCGCCGCAGGTGGCGAGGTCGGAGCAGGCGCGGCATGTACGAACTCGGGGTGCACGTCGCTTTGCCAGCTGGCCACGATGACGGCGACCATGTCCGCCAGCTCGACGCAACTCCCTGCGTGTTCGAGGTCGCGCTCGGCAACCAGAACGCCGTCGGCGCTCATCAGCTCGATGTGCGCGCCCTGCGCCGAGCGGCTGACCCGGACCACGTCGGGGTATTCGGAAGGCGTCGCGGGCAGCATCGTCTCCAGCCGGCGCTCGATCTCTTTCGCCGACGGGCACGCGTCAGCTTCCAGTCGAACCGGGAGAGTACCGAGGAGTGTCGCGCCAAGGAGCGCGGCGGTGAGCATGCGCGGAGTATAGGCATGTCGGCTGGCGCGATCGGAAGAATAGGCGGACGCTGACCCGGGGGCGGACGTGCTTTCGGTGTGTGATCGGCGGCACGCCCGACGACGTGGCCCTTCTGGGCTCTTCCCATCGACGGTGCTGGCCTGTTACGCTGACCACCGTCTTGCTTCGACGAGGAGGTTTCGCGTGACTTGCTTGCATGCTCTTTGCTTCGCATTGGCCGTTGGCGTGTCGTTGTCTGCCTGTGGCGGCGGTGGGAGCTCGGATGCGGCGACGGGGGGCGGGAACGCTCTGGATGGAGACTGGCTTGCGGTCGATGGTCCTCTAGGGCCCGGCGTTCCGGACGCCGCGCTTGGGGCCGATGGCGGTGCAGTCGTGACCCCGCTGTGTGGCATGCCCGGCTATCCTTGTTGTCCGGGCAATGCCTGTGGCGAAGGCGGATGCTGCGTGCTTGGCGTGTGCGCTGCCTATGGCGCGGTCTGCGGCAGCGTCGGCGGAGTTTGCCAAAACGGCCTGTGCGGGACATGCGGCGGCGCGGGCATGAGCTGTTGCTCGTCAGGCGGCGTCGGAACATGCACGGCCCCGGGCACCAAGTGCTCGAGCAACATCTGCGTTGCCTGCGGCGGAGCCGGAATGGCGTGCTGTGCCGGCTCCGGGAGCAGCGCCTGCGCAGGCGATGGCCTGGTGTGCAACGGGACCATGTGTGTGGCCGGCGCGATCCCATCCGGCACCGGCGGCGCAATCACCGGGCCGGGCAACGGCGGCATCATCGGCGCGGGTGGCGTGGCCGGCAAGGGCGGCGCTGGCGGCGGCGTCGGGGGCAGGGGCGGCGCGGGAGGTGCAGGAGGCGCAGGGGGGGCGGGAGGCTCGGCCACCTGCGACTGCGTCGCCGGAGCGGTTTGTTCGGGTGAAGGACGCTGCATCGCCCCCGGCACCATCGACGACTTCGGAAGCTGCGATTCGAACATCTACGCCGCCGAGGGGCGCGCAGGTACCTGGTACCGCTACATGGGCAGCGGCGTGGGGTGCGATGACATGGTCTCCTGCTCTGGTATCGGCGCACCTCCGTGGGGAACGACTTGCGGCGCATGGATCGCGGGTGGCCTCTACGATACGCTCGATGCCTACGCCGGCCTGGGTGTCGGGCTGAACAAGACCGGTGTCACCTACGACGCGTGCGCGTACGGCTCCGTCGAGGTCGCCTACGCAACGGATCAATCGATCCGCATGTATGCCAAATGGAACGGCACCGGCGAGACCGCGCCGCGCGCGTACGTCACCTTGCCGGCCACGTCGGGCACGGTGACCAAGACCGTGAGCATGGCCTCGTTCACGGGCATCGTGTGCAGCAAGCTGACCGAGTTCCAGTTCGAGCCCACGTCGATCAGCGCGGGGTTCGGCATCGCGATCTACGGGTTGCGATTCGTCGGAGGATCCACGGTCGCCTGCACCGAGGGGCAATTGCAGTGCACGAGCGGAGGTAACCTGCAAACGTGCGCGGGCGGCGTGTGGACCGAAAGCAAGTGTGCCACGGGCCAAAGCTGCGTCGGGAATGCTTGCGTGCCCACCGCCACGGGCACGCCGGTGCAGATCCACGGCAACCTCGGCGTCTTGGGCACGAAGCTCGTGGACCAGCAGGGCAATCCCGTGCAATTGCGGGGCGTGAGCAGCCAGTGGCTCAACTACGAGTCCGATGGCTATGCCACCAACCTGTCGGCGCTGGTCTGGATGCGAGACAACTGGAAGTTGAGCGTGATCCGCGCGGCGATGGGCGTCGATCCCGATCAAACGGGCGCATACCTCGACTCGTCGACGGGGAAGGCCGCGATGCAAGCCCAAGTCGAGACCATCATCCAAAACGCGGTGGCCGCCGGTGTCTACGTCATCGTCGATTGGCACAGCCACATGGCCGAGGAATACACGACCGAGGCGAACGCCTTCTTCAAAGACATCTCGCAACGCTACGGCCAGCACCCGAACGTGATCTACGAGACCTACAACGAGCCGCTCAATGTGGCCTGGACGACGCTCAAGCAATACCACCAGAGCGTCTACACCTCGATTCGTTCCTACGATCCCGACCTCAACCAGAACGTGATTTTGCTTGGCACCCCGAACTGGGATCAGGACGTGGACGTGGCGGCCGCCAATCCGATGGCCGGCGATACCAACATCATGTACACGCTGCACTTCTACGCATGCTCGCACAACTCGTACAAGGGGCAGCTGGACAAGGCAGAGAGGGCGCTATCGATGGGCCTGCCCATCTTCGTGAGCGAATGGGGCGCGACCACGGCGGACGGCGGTCTCGGTGGCACCAGCGTGTGCAGCGACTACGCCGACGAGTGGCACGCCTGGATGGACAGCAACGACATCAGTTGGGTCGCTTGGAAGCTGGACGATTGTGACGGACAGACCGTGGCGGACACGAGCTGCATCCTCAAGCTCGGGGCACCCGTGACCGGCGGCTGGACCAGCAGCTACTTAAATGGTCATGGCCCGTACATCGTCGGCAAGCTGACTAAGTAGAGCGCGTTCCAGCGTCGGTCGAGGCCACGTTACGTCGACCGACGATCTGCGCCCATCCCGCCTCGAGATCGTGACAACTTCGCGGGGCTGTTGCAATTCCCGGTATCCGCGGTAGGCCCTCGGTCTTCGAAGGCGCACGGCCGCGGCCACTACCTCGGCGGCGTGACTGGTTATGGCTAAAGGAAAACCTAAAATATCTCGACAGCATGATGGGCCATCGATCGACGACCCGATGGTTCGAGACCTCTTGGTGAACGAGACTCTGGCGGAGATCCGTGCCCGGCTGCTGGCCAGGGCGCGACGGGCCGCTGCTCTCGGCGATGGCGATGGGACGACGTCGCGACAAGACGAGCTCTATCGCAGGGACGCCTGGCTCGGTACCTGGGGTGGTACCAAGGGGCGCTGGCACGATTGCTAGCGAAGCGGCGGGCGCGGCCTCGGGCTGCTCACCGGATGGAGGAGAGCATCTCGTTGACGGTCTGTCGCAGTACGCTGTGCGGGAACTGACGGCGGAAGTCTTCCCCGACCCGCCGAGCTTCGTCCGCCCAGCCGAGTCCCACCAGAGCCTTCACGCGCAGGACCTGTCGCTCCTCCGAGAGTCGGCCAGCGGGGAAGCTTCGCTCGTGCTCCGCAGCAACGGATAGCACGGTCGCGTAGTCGCGGCGCGCGTCCGCCTGTCGTGCGCGGACGAGAAGGCGAATCTCCCTCAGGCGTGCCTCGTTCTTGGTGGCTGAGGCTCGGCGGGGGAGGTCGCTTTCCGTTTGCGACAGCGCCGGCACTTCGGGCTCCTCGGTGGCTGGGAGCCCTTGCGGGACCGTGGGCTCCGGCAGCCCGGGCTGCGCTGGCTTCGCGAGGTGCGTGCGAGGCGCTGCGCTCGGCGGAGGCGCCGGGACTGGCCGCACGAACAGCTCGTAGGCCGCAGCCATTCCGGTCACCAGCACGAAGCCGGCACCGGCGGCGTAGGCCAGCCGTCGACTGGGCCAGAAGAGTCGACGCTCGGGCACCGGCATCCCGGTCGTGGTGACCGCCTGTCGCGCGCGCGACATCAGGCGTGCGCGAATCATCTCGGGGGCTGGTGCGTAGTCCTTCTCCTGAGACAGCAAAGCCGACAGCGCGGGTGATACCGGCGAAGGCGTCTTGTGCGAGTCATTGCCAATCATGGCGTGCCGCTCCTTCGGCGGGTCTTCTGGATCTCGATGATGGCGGCTTCCATCTCGCGTCGGGCTTTGCGCAGGCGCGAGTATGCCGTGAACAAGGGAATCGCCAGGGTTGTCGCAATCTCCGGCATGGGGATCTCGTCGAGATCGTGCATGACCAAGATGGCCCGGCGTTTGAGTGGAACGAAGTTCAGCGCCTTCAGGACCACCGCTCGGTCTTGTTCCGACTCGAGCGTCCGGTCGGCAGGCGGTGCGGAATCGGGCTGCTCACCGATCGGGCTCGGGACCTCTCTCCAGAACTTGCGTCGGTGGGTGGCTGCGACCCGAAAGGTGATCCCGAACAGGTACGGCTTGAGGTCGCGCGTCGGATCGTACTGCTCCCAGGTTCGCCACAACACCAGGAAGACCTCGTGGGCCAGGTCTTCGACATCCGTCGAGCTGACCCCCAGACGGCGCAGCGTCCGTAGCACGTAGTCGAGGTGACACTGATAGGCGTCGAGACAGGCCTCGGCACTTGTTTGGATGGAGGCCATTCCCGGGCTCAGCTGGTTTGGGGCAATCCGAGGCTGGTTCAAATAGTCACTACCGCCTTCAGTATGACATTGCGCGGGCGGGGACGACTTGTCATCGAAAGAACACGGCGACGTCGATGCCAGCGAGAGCGCCAAGTCGGGGCATCTCCCACACGATGCCATCGTTCAACTCGACCCGCGACGAGGTGAGCGACGCGAGACCGTCGACATGTCCCGACAGGAACCATGACTGCCCCAGCGGGGCCGTGGCCGCGACTCGCAAGCCAGCATGGGCAACGAAGCCGGTCGGCGACCTCGGCTTGTTCACGCCCTCACCCGTGACTCGAACCGCGCTGGCACGTCCCAAGCCGCAAGCCGACAGCCATTCCAGATGTCCGCACGCCGCGATGCTGGCGCCGACCAGCGTTTGCCGAAATCCGCTCTGATCCCAGCGGGTTTGCTTGGATGGATAGGTGGCCTCGCCGGCGATCTCGAAAGAGAAGTCGGCCACGCGTATCCCCGCGAAGAGCCGCGCGTCGGCCGTGGCCCCAGGCGAAAGTCCCCACGCCAGGCCCGGCCCGAAGCCCACCCAGCCTCGCCAGTGGCCGGATGCCGTGGCTTCCGGCTCGGTCTGGCCCTCCTGAAGCGAAGGGCGGGGCGCTGGGGGCTGCTCCTCCCGCTTGGCGGGAGGATTCGGACGCGCCGCAACGGTCGCGTCCTTCGCGGCGGCGGAGTCCGAGCCGCCTGCCCACGTCCCGGCCGAGGCGCTGGCCGTCGTCGCATCCTGGGCTGGCTGCGACGACGTGGCTGGCTCGCTGGACGTCTTGGGCCTCAGAAGCTCGATCTGCAGGCCCACGCTGAAGCTCATCTCGGTGAGCAGGTTCTTGCAGTCTCCATCCTTGGCCACGAAGCGCCGCTCGCCCATCAGCGCGCCGCTCGCCTTGCGCCATTCGACGTGCCCGTCCACGGCGTTGGCTGCCCCTCCGACGTGCACGCTGACTTTGACTGGCGCTTCGTCGCGAAATGGATCGTAGCCGATGCGTTGGGCTACACGGCGACGGAACTCGGCCTCGTCCCAGCATCCCCGCGTCGAATCGTCGAGGCTGTAGCGGATGGAAACGAAGAGCTCGCTGTCGGACGCGGCGCTCGGGCTTTCACCGAGTGAGAGCAGAACGGCACCGATTGCGAGGACAGGGCAGGACGCTCGGCGCGGGGCGCGTCCAGGCGGCACGCGTGGCCGCCCACGGTTGGGGGCGCCCGCAGGCGAAGGGCGACTGCTTCCGCGAGTAACACGCATGGGGTCGGCACTGGGAAGATACACCGAGCCCGGTAGTCGATCATACGACTAGTTGGCATGCGAGCGGTTGGCACCCGTCAGCGCGATCCCAGCATGTCGTCGAGGCGAGCTAGAAGGACGCTGTGGGGGAAACTGCGGTGGAACCGCGCCGCCGCCTGGCGGGCCTCGTCCAGCCGGCCGAGCCCGATCATGGCCCGCACGCGCAGCGCCTCTCGCTCTTCGTTCAGGCGTCCCCTCGGATATCGGGTCTCATGATCACGGGTGATGACCAGAACCGTGGTGTGGTCACCGCGTGTGGCTGCGATCTGCGCACGCTCGAGCAGCGCCAGCTCCTCGATGGCGGTGTCGCGCTTGATGGGCGGGCGCTCTGTGAGCGGTCCGGTTGTCCCCTCCGGCTCGACGGGAAAGGGGAGAGCATCGACCTTCTGCTCGACCAGCGGCGCTTGCTTGGGCAGCGCGATCCGTTGCGTCGCCCGCTCGTTCGTGGCCAGCTCCGCGTGCATGGTGGAGCCCGGCCTGCTGCTCCGGAGCACCTGGAAAGCTGCTGTCGCGACCACGATCGCGAGACCTGCGAGTGCAGCGTAAGGCAAGTGGTGACTCGCCAAGGTCGGCGCGGTGAAAGAAGCCAGATTTCCATCCTTGAGCGACTTGCGTGCCCGGGCCAGCACGCGCGCCCGAGTGAAGTCGTAGGGCGGAGGTATGGTCCGCTCGTGAGCGAGCAGCGCTTCGACCTCGGGCGCGAAACGCGGCATGCGGGACGCCTCGTCTCTCATCGAATGTCGCTTCTTTCTCGCATGCTAGTAGGCCACGTCCCCCGCTTTCATTTGCCTGAGCACCGAGGAATTGTCATGGTGCCGGCGTGACAGGCGGTCGGTCTTCCGACGTGCACGCGCATGCTCATTCACAGCACCATTTTTCTGTTCGACGTCGTGACAAATGCGCCATCCGAGCGACAACTGGGAACAGCAGGACTCGGCTCATTGAGTGCCTGCGCGCGCAGATCCGTCGAGCGCCGTCAGAAGCTTGATCGCTTCGGGATGGGCCGGAGATAGCGCCAGCGCAGCCTCCAAGGCCATCTTCGCCTCGACGGGATCGCGCGAAAACTGAAGGCGCCCGACCATGATGAACGCATCGGGCGACGGACGCGCCTTCGCCGAAGCTCGGGCCAGGGTCAGCGCGGAGGTGGTGTCGCCGCGGAAGATCGCCTCGACGGCTTGGTCGAGCATGGCGCCTGCCGAGACGATGGGACTTCCGTCGTGTCTCGCCAGGGCGACCCGTTTGGAGCGACGCCGACGCGGATCGGCTACGCCCGCGGCGAGCATCGACGTCACCACGAGCAGCGCAAGCGCCAGTCGTCGTCGTCCCGGGCTTCGCGATGGCAAGCCCGAGGAACGCAGCCTCGTCGGGAGGAAGTGCCGTCCTCGCCTGATGGCGTCGGCGAACGCTGGTTCTTGGTGTGTGGGCCGGAAGCGTGAAACCAGAAGGGCGAGCACGGCCTGGTCGTCGCTCGGTCCGTGTGCGAACGGCGCCACTGCCCCGAGGAACTCGCGGGCAGTCTGAAAGCGATTGGCAGGATCCTTGTGGATGGCGGTGCGCGCGATGCAGGGATTCGAGAGCGCCATGGAGATTGCGGCCTCCCGACGGAAGCGCAGCCGGTTCTCCGCGATTTGTTCGGCGGTGAAGTCGGATCGTGGATTGCCGAACGTCGGAAGGCGGTTCGGCGATCTTGTCGGGGATCATGGCGGTGCCGCACCCTCACACTGCAAATCTAAGGCCCGCTATCTTCCAACTGGGGCGTCGCCTGGTCGACAACGCCCGCGTCGATCGGCGTCGACGGCCCCGGATCCTCGTCGACGGCGTCGGCGTTGGTCGTGCCGACGTCGGCACAGCGGCGCAGTCGAGATCGGTCTCGCAGACCACGGTCTGTGATTGGGTGGGAAGACAGCCGACGACGAGGAGACCGTACGCAACGAGGCCACTCGCGCGCATGATCAGAACCTCACGCCGATCCCGGCGGGCGTAGAGGGCCGAACTTCCATAGGCGATCCCGATCGCTCCGACGCGATAGAGAACCCATCGAGCACGCGTTTCACGCCGGTAGCCGCTCGGGTGCCAAGGCACCCCGGACCACCCGGATGTGGGGGGCGCGAAACATCCGCTGCCGGTGCGAAGGCCCCGCGATTTGTCGCAGACGAGGCGATGCCGACCTCGAACGTGAACACGCGAGGTCGCCTTCGCGATCCTCGCGTTTCCTCGCCGGGTGCTATCGAATTGGTCGCCGGATGCTCGACCGGCTCTCAGGCGATTCCAGCGACGCCGACCAAGACACGCTCGTCGAAGTCGGGCGCGATGGCGCCGCAGTCCTTGAGCGGTCTGATGTCGGGCAGGCGCGCGGGAATGCCCGACGGAGCGTGCTCGCAGAGGAAGCTCGCGAGCTGCCGGTCCGAGTCTGCCACGTGGTACATCAGCCAGTCTTCGAACATGAAGAAGATGGCGTGTCGGGTCTCGTCGAAATGTGCGCCGTGCTCCATCCTCTCCGCGACGTCGCGAGCCTCGCGGCGGATGTGATCGTGGAAGGCGGCGTGAAATCGGCGGCGGTTGTACCCGCGTTGGAGCATGGCCAGCTCTTCGGAGGCGAAATGGTATTCGAGGTACGAGACCAGGAAGGTCACCGCACGACGAAACAGCTGTGGGGCCTGGGCGAGCTCGTTCGAAAACATGATCTCGTTCGCCATCGCGAACAGGGTCTGGTGATGAGCGTCGATGTCCAGGTTTCCTGTTTCAAGCTCGGGCGTCAGTGCAAATCGGTGCATGTGGATTACCTCTGGAGACAGAAGGACTTGGGAGCGCCACGAAGGGAGACGCATGATTCCAAGCCAGGCCCCCTCCTTTTCGGCTTCTCCGCTCGCGGACTTGAGTACCACGGGAAGAAAAATCGGAGAAAAAAGTGCTGTCCCGTCAGACCGTGTGACGCGTTGCAATTTTCGCGTTTCTTGCAGCTCCCTAGCGAGAATCCAAGCCGATTCGTGCTAGTTTGGCGCCGCAAATGGCTGGCATCCGTGGAAGGGGTTGTGCGCTCGCGAGGTGGCGGACCAGCTTGCCATTGACGAGGACACGCAAAACATCTACGACAGGCGCTCATCCCAAGAGACTCGAGCCCTGGCGCATCCGCCAGGAAGGGCGTACCCAATGAAGACCATCACAGAGTTTTCCGGAATCGTGCTGCAGCGGGCGGCAGAAGCCCAACGGGCGTACCGGGCAGAGCACCCGCAGAGCGAAACCCGTCCCGCAGACCCAGTGCCAGCGCCCGCCGAAGAAGCGACCGGCGAGGCCACCCCGAATGGCGAGGGGGCAAGCCCCGAAGCTGCCGCGGAAGCTCCCGCGGAAGCTGCGGCGCCTGCTGACGAGGCGGCGCCTGCTGACGAGGCGGCGCCTGCTGACGAGGCGGCCGCTGCCGAGCCGGCGCCGGAGCCGGCTCTGGGCGAGGGGCCCGAGGCCGAGGCGGTGGGCGCCGCTCTGCAGATGGAGGGCGATCGCCTTTCGCGCATGATGGAGGCTCTCGACGTCGTCGGTCGACGGGTCGGGCAAGTCAGGCTCGTGCGCGTCCTGCAAGGCGAGAACGCTCCGCAGGGGGCGCAGAAGCGCGGCGAGTTCTTCTATGTAGTGGATCTGATGCCGCGGCCCCAGAGCCAGCGCGACGCGTTCGAAGGACGCGACGGTGACCGGCGCCGGGGCCCGGGCGGCCGAGACCGAGGTGGTCGTCCTGGAGACCGCGGTCCAGGCGGGCCGAGAGGGGCTGGCGGTGGCGGTGGACAAGGGGGCAGCCGAGGCAAGTTCAGCAACGACCGCCCAGGACGCGATGGCGACAGCCGAGAAGCGCGGGGCGAGATGCCGCGCGGTGGTGCAGGATGGATGCTGACCCGCGCCCCCGACGACCGCCGCAGTCACGGCGAAGATCGTGGCGCCGGCGGCGGAGATCGTCGCGAGCGCCGTTTCCCTCCACGTGGTCCGCGCGATCCGAACCGTGGTCCTCGTCCACCGATGGGCGACAGGCCGCCGCGTGGGCCACGTCCCGAAGGGGCCAGGGCCGACGGTCGATTCGACAACCGAGGTCCTCGACCTGGTGCCGGTCCGCGCCCCGGTGCGGGTCCCCGTCCGGAGGGCGCCGGCCCGAATGCCGAAGCCCGTGGCCCCGGCCGTGGCCCAGGTGGTCGCGGACCTGGAGGCCGCCGTCCCGAAGGTGGCAACGGCGGCAACCGCTTCGGCGGCAACTGGTCTGGTCGCCGCCGCGGTGGCTGGGACGAGCCAGCGCCGAGCGCGCCCGTCGAGACAGCCCCGGCGCCCGTCGCGGCACCGGTGCCGGCAGCCGAGCCGGCCCCCGCGCCGGCCCCCGTGGAGCCTGCCCAGACGTCCCAGGCTCCCCAGTCCGAAGACGCCTCGTAGAGGCGACAGAGCAGCCGGCTCGCTCCGTCGGCTTCGACCGGTACACGACCGTGACCCCGCGGCGGGGCTACCTGCGACTGCGCTTCGAGGAGCGTGCCGATGGGGCCTGCTCCCTGGGGCTGGCCGGCGCTGCTGCGATGGGCGGCAGCAGCGTGGGCTCGCACGTGTAGACCACGATCTCTCGTCCGGCGGCGTTCTTGAGGTTGAGCAGAGACACCGAGCCTTCTGGCAGAGATTGCGCTGATTGCTCTTTGGCGTTGGCCCCTGGCTGTTTCGCCTCGGGCGAGCCTCCGCGCAGGCGCGTATCGACCAAAGCCACGCCTAGCCCCATGCGTGTCTCCGAGTCGTCCTTCTTCGCTGCCGCGAGCCCTCCTCGACCGAAGTAGATCAGGGCCAACGTAGTCTGGTCTTCCATGTGCGGCGCGCGCACGGTCGCACCCCCGCCACTCGGAAACATGATGGCGGCCCGGTTGTCGCTGTGGCCAAGCCCCAGAACGTGCCCGAGCTCGTGGGTCAGCACGGCCTGCAAGTCGTACGCAGTGCGCGTCGGACGGTCAGGTGCCACGAATCTATGGTCGCATTCGTTGATCTCCACGATGGCGCCGGTCACCGTGCCGTCGAGCAGGCTGGCCGTGAACCTCGATTTGCCCAGATCGATGGTCTCGCCCTCCCATTTCCCTTCGCAGAAACTGACCGTGACGTCGGGCTTTCCGACCGCAACTGCTTCGAAGAGCGGTTGTTGGGCGCGAACCTCGTTCCATGCTCGGATGGCCCGAGCCAGCACGAGGGCGACGTCGTCGCCGTCCACGGTCTTGCTGGGTGCTGCGGGGTCGACTCCGACGCTGATGACCGAACGTGACCAATGCACGACCGAGCCTGGCTGGGTTTTGAGCAATTCCGTTTTCGCGTAGAGGTCTGCCGGTCCGCAGAGTGCGGCACCCAACAAAGCACAGTACAGCGCCCGCCGCATGACCTGTTCGATCTATCGGCACCCACGCGCAGGGCATGAATCGGCGCAAGTCTCGTTGCGTCGGTACACCTGTGTCCGATTCTTCCGTTGTGCGAAAACTACGAGACTTTCTGGCGCCGACGATCTACGAAAGAGCCGTGAGAACCATGCCACTGACAAGCAAGACCAAGGTCGTCGCCGCATGCACCGTGTTGGCCCTGACTTCTGCTGGGCAGGCCATCTCCGCTCCGGCGAAGGGTGCTCAAAACCAAGCTGCCCAGGCCATCGAGAAGGCCCTGCAGAAGCATGGCGGGGACGTGCACCGGTGTTTCGGGAAGGTGCTCGCCGACCGCTTGGATGCGGCCGGAATGGTCGAGGTGTCGGTCGACGTCGGCAAGGCCGGGAAGGTCACGGGTGCGAAGGTGAAGAAGACGTCGGCGGGGGCGCCGCCAGCGCTGGCGGCGTGCGTGGAGAAGGCTGCCCTCGGCTGGACCATCGAGGGCATCGAGCCGGGCGCCGCCGTCGTCCTTCCATTCTCGTTCAAGGCTCAATCGAATCAGTACGTCGTGAACGGCAGCGACATCCCCGAGCGCGCTCTCGGCGGTGCGGCCAAGGCCAAGGCCGGTCCCAAGCGGGACGCGCCCTTCACGGTGAAGGTCCTGGCGGACGAGACCAACGTCAGAGCGGCGGGCATCTCGCTGACCCAGCTCAACGTCGGGCCAGCCAGCCGCGTGGCCATGCACCGTCATGCCCACAGCGCGAAGATTCTCTACCTGCTCAAGGGGCACGCCCGCCTGCTGGGGCCCGAGGGCGTCCCGCCGATCAAGCTCGACGAGGGCAGCGCCGCGTTCATACCGGCCGGCCATCCGCACGTCATCGAGAACATGGGACGGCAGTCGACCGCCGTGTTTCTGCAGGCGTTCTCTCCGCCCGGCCCCGAGCGCGTGTATCGCGACCCGACCGACGCGCGTGGACGCGAGGAATTCGAGGTGATCCGCGATCCGTCGCAGGCCAAGCTTCCGCCCGAGTCCGAAGGCAAGGTCGTGGTCGCCTCGGCCGCGGAAGCCAAGGGCGTGCCCATGGGAAAGATGGGTACGCTCAAGAGCTTGCTGCAAGTCGGCGGCCCGCGCCCCATGTCGCTGTCGCTGCTCGAGCCCGTGGACGGTGCGGAGCTTCAAGGCAAAGGCGATGCGGCCTCCACGGAGATCCTCTATCTCATCGCCGGTGGCGGCAGCGTGCGCGTGGGCAGCGAGACCTCGGCGCTTGCGCCCGAAGCGGTGATCCATGTGCCACGCGGAACGTCATACGTGCTCAAGGCGGCGCCTGGCGAGAAGGGCGACAAGATCCTGATCGCCCAATTCAAGGTGCCGGCCTCGTCGGCGAAGCCACGCGCAGCCGCGCCGACCGCGCCCAAGAAATGACCGAACGGCCCACAACCCCGGACACCAGATGAACTTCGAGCTCGACCAAGAACAGAAGATCCTGCAGAAGACGGTTCGCGATTTCTGCGCGCAGAAGGTCATACCGAACGCAGCCCGCTGGAACGAAGAGTCGCACTTCCCGCACGAGATCATCGAGCCCGTCGCCAGTTTGGGGCTCCTCGGTATCCACATCCCAGAGCGCTATGGTGGTGCCGGGATGGGCATGCTGGAGCTGTGCGTGGCCGTGGAGGAGCTGTCGCGCGCGGATGCGTCGCTGGGCCTCACGGTGGCGTCGCACAACCTCCTGTGCATGGACCACATCTACCTGGGCGGCAACGAGGAGCAGCGCATGCGCTACCTGCCGCGTCTGGCGTCGGGTTCCGCGCTCGGCGCCTGGTGCCTCACCGAGCCCGACTCTGGCTCCGACGCCGGTGCGGCCCGTACCCGTGCGACACGTCGGGATGACGGCTCATGGCTGCTCCGGGGCAACAAGAGCTTCATCACCCAAGGCTCGGTCGCCGAGGTCTATGTGGTGATCGCGTCGACCACGCCAGCGCACAGGCAGAAGGGAATGACTGCGTTCGTGGTCGAGAAGGGGACACCCGGCCTCGGCGTGGGGCGTATCCTCAAGAAGATGGGACTCTGGGCTTCGGACACCGCGGACGTCGTGATCGACGATGTCGTAGTTCCCGACAGCCAGCGTTTGGGACAGATCGACAGTGGCTTTTTCGACACCACCAAGGTGCTCGATCGCGGTCGTATCGGAATCGGCGCCTGGGCGGTCGGCATCGGCAGGGCGGCGTACGAAGCAGCCTGGAGCTACGCCCAGGAGCGCGTGCAGTTCGGCAAGCCCATCGCGCAGTTTCAGGCGATTCGCACCATGCTGGCGGACGCTGCGACCGAGCTCGAGGCTGCCCGCCTGCTGGTCTACCGCGCCGCCGTGATGCAGGACCGAGGCGAGCGCACGACGCGCGAGTCGTCGGTGGCGAAGTATTACGCCGGCCAAGCGGCGGTGCACGCGTGCAATTCCGCCCTGCAGATCCACGGCGGTTACGGCTACACCCGTGAGTTTCCGGTGGAACGTTACCTCCGCGACGTGAAGCTGGCGGAGGTGGGCGAGGGGACCAACGAAATCCAGAAGCTGGTCATCGCCCGCCAGGTGCTCAAAGGTGCGAGCGCCTCTGCGGGGCCGCTGTAGCGAAGCCCGCGAACGGGTGCATAATTGACGGGATGGTCGCCCGTCGACGGGACAGCCGAGGCGCTGGTCGCTCCGGCCTGATTGCCGGCCGTTTCCGTCTGCAGGACGTTGTCGCGTCCGGCGGCATGGGCGAGGTGTACCGGGCCCGCGACGTCGTCTCGCACCTGCAGGTGTGCGTGAAGCTTCTGCGAACCGTCGAAGAGCGGGAGGGTGAGCGCTTCGTCCAGGAGGCGAAGATCCTGTCCGAGCTGCAACACCCATCGATCGTGCGCTACCTCGCACACGGCATGGTGGGCAACGACCGTTACCTGGTGATGGAATGGCTCGAAGGCGAGGACCTTGCCCGCCGGCTCGAGCGCGAGCCGCTCGACCTCGCGGACACGGTGGCGCTGCTCAAGCAGGCCGCCGAAGCGCTGGCCTATGCCCATGCGCACGACGTGATCCATCGCGATATCAAGCCGCACAATCTCTTCCTGCTGGAACGGAAGATCTCCCAGTTGAAGCTGCTCGACTTCGGCATCGCCAAGCTGGCCAACGCCGGCAGACGACTGACCCGGACCGGCAACCTCGTGGGCACGCCCGGGTACCTCGCGCCGGAGACCATCGACGGCGGCAGCACCATCGACGGTCGTGCCGACGTGTTCTCCCTTGGGTGTGTCGCGCACGAGTGTCTGACCGGGAAGCCAACCTTCCGCGGACACGAGCCGGGCGTCCTCATCGCCAAGCTGATGCTGGAGGATCCGCCGCATCTGTCGGAGGTGGTTCCGGACGTCCCCCGCGCCGTCGGAGATCTGGTTGCTCGCATGCTGTCCAAGACCCCCGAGCGGCGACCGACGGCGGTACAGGTCTTGCGAACGCTGGCGGCGCTCGGCGACGTGGCGGAGGACTCGCCCGGCGCCTTTGGGCGCGGTCAAGAAACCCAACTGACCGTGGTCGAGCAGCGGGTGAGTTGCATCGTGATGGCGACTGCCCAGCCTACCAGGGAGCCTGTGCGGGAGAGAGTCGACCGGGTGACGCCGATGCTGGGCTCTGCCACCACGGCGCCGACGTTGGCCGAGCTGGAGGCGCGGTTGGCGCTGCGCTTCTCCGCTCGGACGTTCGTCCTACCGGGGGGGAAGATCGTGGTCACTTTGCCCGAGGGCTCGGTGGCATCGGATCAGGCGTATCTGGCGGCGCGCTCCGCCCTGTTGGTTCATCAGCACCTGCCCGACGCCAGTGTGGTGGTGGCCCTCGGCATCGCGCGACTCTCGCGTCGCTCGGCGGTGGGCAACGTGATCGAGCAGGCAGCCCACATGCTCGACGACACGCCTGCCGGGCGGGTTCGTATCGACGAGGATGTGGGGCCTCTTCTGGGAGCTCGCTTCGAGCTCAGCCACGTCGAAGGCCATACCTACCTGCTCGGGCAGCGGGAGACCTTCGACGGAAAACGGGGCTTGCTCGGGCGTCCGGCCACCTTCCTCGGACGCGGTCAGGAGCTGTCCTTCCTGGCGGGACTGCAGACGGATTCGGCGCTCGAACGTCAAGCGGCCACGGTTCTGGTCTCGGGCCCCGCGGGGATCGGTAAATCCAGGCTCTTGCAGGAATTCATGGCATGGGTCAAGTGCCGGCCCGAGCCCGTGCTCGTGCTCTTCGGCGCCGGCGACTCCCTGGCCGCTGGCGCTCCGTTCGCGCTGCTCGGGCGCGCAGTCAGGCGGCTGGCCGGCATCGCGGAGACCGATAGCGCCGATGAACGACGAAGCAAGCTGGTGGCGTGCGTGGGAAGTCATCTCCCCGAGGAGACGCGGGCCGGGGTCACCGCGTTCATTGGCGAGATCGCCGGCGTCAGCTTCCCAGAGAGCGATCACGAGTCGTTGCGTGCCGCCAGGCAGAACCCCGTCTTGATGGCGGACGCCACCAGGCACGCCTTCGAAACCTGGATGCGCGCCGAGTGCGAGGTTAGCGCCGTGTTGGTGGTGCTGGAGGACATGCAGTGGGGCGATGCCGGAACCGTCGGTTTGCTCGACGGCGCCATTCGCAGCCTGCGCGATTACCCGTTCATGGTTTTGGCCATCGCGCGGCCCGACCTGCAGACGGTGTTCCCCAACTTGTGGGCCGAGCGCCAGGTACACGTGATTCAGCTCCCGCCGCTGTCTCGGCGGGCGAGCGAACGGCTGGTTCGCGAGGCTTTGGGGTCCGCGGTCTCCGACCAAGCGGTTGCGCAAATCGTGGCCCGTGGCGACGGCAATCCCTTCTTCCTCGAAGAACTGGTCCGCGCCGAGCACGCCGGGCGCTCGGGCGAGGTCCCCGAACCCATCCTCGGGATCGTACAGGCCCGACTGGAAGCCGAAGGCCAGGAGGGCCGGCGTGTGTTGCGTGCGGCGGCGATCTTCGGCGAGACCTTCTCGCGGGATGGTGTGGCGGCTTTGCTCGGCGGCGAGCACTCGACCGTCGGGGAATCCATCGAGCGCCTGACCGACCGTGAGCTGGTGAATCCGGCCGCGCCGGCAGTGGCATCGGACGGGAGCCCGGCTTTCACTTTCGCGCACGCGCTGATCCGCGAGGCCGCGTACGCGATGTTGACCGACGAGGACAGACAACTGGGCCACCGGCTGGCGGCGAAGTGGTTGCTCGAGCACAGCGCCCCCGAGGCCATCGTGCTGGCCGAGCACTTCCGGCGCGGCGGAGACACGCGCAGTGCCGCCTATTGGTACCGGCGCGCGGCCGAGCAAGCCCTCAAAGCCAATGATCTTTCGGGTGCGATCTCGCGCGTGACTTTGGGATTGTCGGCTCTCGGCAACGCGGGCACGGAGTCCCCATTGGGCGAGATGCGCGGCGCTTTGTGCCTGGTCCGCTCCGAGGCGCACCGTTGGCGTGGCGAGATCGGCCAGGCCGAGGCGGCTGGTATCGAGGCCCTGGGGCTTCTGGTTCCCGGAACGCCCATGTGGTTCCGCGCCGCCGGGCAGGCGATCGTCGCGCTCGGCAGCCGAGGCAAAGCCCAGGAATTGGGGGCGCTCATCGCGAAGGTTCGCGCGGTCGAGCCCCAGCTCGAGGCGCGGGACGCCTTCTTGGTTTGCCTCAGCGAGGGAGCGTCCCACCTCATCACCGCAGGCCACCTGGCGGCGGCGGATGCCCTGCTGGAAGAGGCGGCTCGATTGGCCGGCTACTTCTCGGACATCGAGCCGCAGGCATGGGCGCTGGTGCACAAGGCCCGGGCGGCCCGCGCCGCCGCCCGAGGCGACAGTCTGCGATGCCTGAGCGAGCTGGAGAGCGCATGGGCTCTCTTCGAACAGGCTGGCGACTTGCGCAACGCCTGCGTGGTCCGCTCCAGCATCGGGGCGGTGTACGCGGATCTGGGCGACGGCGGGCGCGCCGTGGAGATCCTGCGCGAGGTGATCGCCGGTGCGGAGAAGCTGGGGTTGTTCGAGGTGGCCGCCATCGGTCGTCGGGATCTGTCCCGCGTGCTGGGCTGGCGAGGCGAGACCACCGAGGCGGAACGGCTGGCCAGGCAAGCCATCGCGACGCTCGGTGCGCGTGGCGAGTCTCGGGAGGAGGGCGTGGCGGCGGTCTACCTGGCGGAGATCCTCTTGACCCTCGGCCGCTACGACGAGGCCGCGAAGCACACCGAGAGGGCGGCCGGCATGCTTGGCCGCGCTCCCGCTGAGCGGACGCTCGCCTTGGCTCTGCTCGCCAGGGCCCGGCTGGGGGGCGGCAACGTCCACGAGGCATCCGTGGTCGCGCACGAGGCGTACTACGGCGCCCTGGAGGCGATGGGTGCCATGGGCGAATGCGAGACCGTGGTCCGACTCGCCTACGCCGAGTGCCTGCTTGCGGCGCAAGACATCGAGGCTGCCCAGCAGGTGCTCGTGCGCGCCCGCGAGCGCTTGCTCGTCCGAGCCGCGGGCCTCGGGCCTCGCGCTGACAGCGCCGCTTTCTGCAAGAACGTCCCCTACAATGCGCAGACCCTGCGCCTCGCCGACGCACAGCTTGGCCCGGTCCGCGCCGCGGTCACCGACCCGCACGCCCGCCAGGGCACCAAGAAATAGCCGTCGAGGCCCCGGAAAAGCAAAAGGCCCACTTCCGTGAGGAGGCGGGCCTTCGCCGAGTGCGCCTAGCATGAACGTCGTCTTGGCGGTGAAAGTCCGCCCGAAAGGA
>CAZYFU010000042.1:0-44539 GCA_964647025.1 uncultured Myxococcales bacterium
TCGACTCTTGCAGCTTGATCTTCCTGCTGCCCTTGATGCTGCAAACGCCGGTGGCTTCGATGTGGACCTTGCGGGCGTTCATCGAGACGCCGTCCGAGCCCAGCGCCATCATGCTGCCCGCACCGGCGGTGATGGTCATGTTGGGGCTGGCGAGGGCGATGCCACCCGGGGACACGGTCAGGCTGCTGGCACCGCACACCAGCTTGACGCCCGCGGGACCGTCGAAGGTGGTGGTGCCCTTGGTGTCCATGCTGAAGGTCGCGCCGCCGGCCAACACCACGACCTCGCCGCCAGCGCTCAGGGTCACGTTGTTGCGCTTGAAGGTCAGGCTGGTCGCGTCTTGCACCAGTTGGAACTTCTTGTCCGTGGTGAGCGTGTGGGCCTGCTTGACGTGCTCGTCCTTGTTTTGCTCCTCGACCAGGTCCTGGTCGCCGTCCACCTTGCGACGGTGGTCGCTGCCGTAGATTTGCAGCACCCGGCCGGTCACGGTCTTGTCGTGGTTGCCGCCGATGACCACGCTGTCGTTCACGTCGACCGTCAGGTCACGGTTGGCTTTGACCCGATTGTCCTCGTCGTGGCCCACCACCACCTTGCGATCCTTCCCCACGTCCAGGGTCTGGCAGTCCTCCACCACGGTCGACATGTCCTTCTCGGCGTGGACGTACAGCTCTTCGGCGCCCTTCTTGTCTTCGAAGCGGATCTCGTTGAAGTTCTGGGCGGTGCCGTGCTTGCTGCTGCGGCTCTTGATGCCGCTCTGGGTGGCAGCAGACGGCAGCTCGTAGGGCGGCATGTTGTTCCTGTTGTACAGGGCCCCGGCGACGATGGGTCGGTCCGGATCGCCGTCGAGAAAGCGCACCAGGACCTCTTGCCCGATGCGAGGCAAGTGCAAGGAGCCCCAGCGTCCGTCGGCCCATGCCTGGGCCACGCGCACCCAGCAGGTTGACTTTTCGTCGTGGCCACCTTGCCTGTCCCAGTCGAACTGCACGCGCACGCGCCCGAGCTTGTCGGTCCAGATCTCTTCGCCCGCAGGCCCCACCACGAGCGCGGTCTGCGGCCCACCCATGCGTGGCTTGTGCGCGGTTCTGCGCGGGCGGAAGGGTACCTTCGTATCCAGCAAGACGTACGTGGCTCTGAATGGCTGGTCGCTGCCGACCGCGGCCCCGGTCTCGTACTGGTCGATGCTCAGGCTGTACTTCGCCCCCACCACCAGGTACTCCTTGCCGAACCCGTCGGCGCTCCAGAACGGCTGTGATTCGAGCTCGCCGATGGCGCCCGGCCGCAGTCGCACCAGCGCGCCGACCCCCAGCCCCATGGTGTTGCCTTCGACTTCCAGCACGGTGTTGTCGGCCCGGCTGGCTTGAGCACGCAACCGGGCTTCTCGGTTCGCCTCCTCGGGGTCGCAAAGCCCACCCGGATGATCGTAGTGCTCGAAGCTGGAACCAGGCGCCGGCTCGTCCGAGGGAGTCTCACCAAAATGCGCCGGCTTGCGACGCTGGGCGGGATCGTAGCCGGCCAGCACCGTGTGCTGACCCGGATACAGCGACTTTCGCACGCTCATGCCCCAGAAGTGCTCCGCCTCGGCGAGGGCGTTCTGCTCGTCGGATGTGTAGGGCACGACCTCGTAGCCCAGGGTCGGCTGGTGCGCGGTGAGCGAATCGGCGAGCACCATGGTGTGCTTGGCCACGTCGTGCCGGAAGAAGTAATAGACGCCTTCTTCTTCCAAGAGACGCTGGACGAAGTGCAGGTCGCTCTCCTGGTACTGCACGCAATACTCGCGCTTGCGAAGGGCGTGCTCCACGAGCGACGTCGCCTCGACCGCCGCCACGCCCCGGCCGGCGAGCACCGCGGTGGCGATGCTGACTGCGTCCTGCGATGGATCGTTGAAGATCCGGCAATCCGTGGCGTGGTCGCACAGGCTCAGCCTTGGGACCAGCCTAGCGGCGTAACGTGCGTGCCGACGGGTGGTGCCGACCTTGGCGAAGCTGCTCACCACGCCGTGGAAGTATCGCCAAGTGCCGGTGTCGAGCTTGATGCCCACCGACAGCTCGTTGCCCAGCACGACCTCCGACGGGATATCGTGGTCCTTCGAGAGCAGGGTCAGCTCGAACGCGAAAGGCGCGGCCAGCTCCTCGGTTCCCGTCAGCGTTTCGAGCAGCAGCAGCCCCTGGGGAAAGGAGCCAATCACTGTAGTATCGCGACCGAGGAGCGCCATGGCTATTCGACCTTGAAGACCTGCACCAGCGCCGCTTCGCTGCCCACGAAGGCGAACAGGGCGTAGTTGCCCGGATCCAGCTCGGTTCGGTTGGCCATCCTCAAGTCCTGCACCGCCACTTTGAAGCTGCCCACCCAGTCGTCCTTGTCTCGGGCCCAGGGAACCCACATTTGGCCAGCTACGACACCTCCCGTGGTCCGCAGCTTCGCGATGACCAGCGAGAGGAAGGGCGCGGGAACCTCCGGATCGCTGGTGGCCAACACACGAAAGGTGCCCACCACCGCCACCCGGCCATCCACCCACGCGAGGCTAGCGACCACACCCCGGCTGCTGGGACCAGGCCCATACCACGGGTCGGCGTTCTTGGGCCCGAAACCGAATGGATCGGCTTGCTTCGGACCGTCTGGCGAGGTGATCCGCACCTTGATGGGCCCCTGCCACGCATCGGAAAACGCCGCCACGACGAAGTAGTCCGCCGACCCTGGGTGCGTGCGGCCGTAGGCTAGGAGATCGTAGCGGTGCTGTTCGGATACCGTGGCGTCATCCCGGTCCAGTTCCTGATCACTCGGCCGACCGGTCAGAGGGGTATCCGGGAGCATGAAAGCCCTGGGGGCTGTCTTTGCGATCGCGACCATGCCTGGCTTGTCGAACCTAATGAACACCACGCTGAGAGACCCGTTGATGATGCCGTTGTTGTCCCAGTAGGTCCGCATATCCGCGGCGATTCTGACGTCCACAGGAACCTCGCCGCGCGCGGGGGACTCCGAGGGGCACGCCACCCTGACGGAGGAGCTGGACCGAAAGTCCCGCAATGCCGCGGTCTTTCCCACCAGTTGAACGTGATGGGTTGGCGACGACACATCGGGCTGCCGGGATGCTCGATGACAGCCGACGACCATCGGTGCCGCCGCAAGCAGCACCATCGGGCAAGCAAGAAGGACCCGGTCAGCCAGCATGGCTGGCCCCCAGGCGTATTTCCGCCGGGGGCACAAGGAGCCCTCCGGCCACACCAAGAAAGAGCCAATGGCCTTCGAGCGGTGTCAACGACAGTGCCTCCAGTGGCAACAGGATATCCGCCGCACCTTCGCTCTGGCCCACTTCAATCGCGAAGTCCCCGCCGCAAACGCCGCCACGGGTGGATAGATTGAAGCCGACCACGGATAGCCAAGGCTGTTCGCGTCCTCGAGGCAACCATTGGGGCCCCGCAAACAACCCAGCCGTAATGGGAACTGCCAAGTACTCACCGTCGTTCGCGCTCTCAGCGTGTATGGTGGCCTCCTGATCGGCGAGACGCGGGCGCACCTTCCATGCCCGGCCGTCTCGATCACGCCCGGGTGCCTCCGAAGGCGCTATATGGTTTCGCGGATCCGTTACTCGCAGTTCACGGACCCCCGCCCACCATTTCGAAAAGCTGCCAGTCACGTAGTATTCCGCAGCGCCACGACCGACCTCTTCCCATGGTCTAGCGTCTAGCACCTTGTCTTCGCTCACCGTGGCGTTGTCAGAGTCGAGCTCCTCGTCGGAGGGGCGCCCATGGAGGGGGGTATCGGACAGCATGATGGCGCGTGGGTCGACCTGGGCCAAAAGCCGCACGCCGGGTCGGTCGCGGCGGAGAACAGCTACGGTCAATGCCCTGCCGATGAGCCCGTTGTTGTCCCAGTAGGTGCGCATGTCGGCGCTGATTCGCACTTGCACGGGGATTGGGTCGGTTCCTCGTCCTTCTGGCGGACAAACGAGCTTGATACCGGGTTCTTGCATGGCTCAAATCCACCGTATGGTTGACAGGTCGGCTCGCAAGAGGAAGGTCTTGCAGTCATTGGGGGAGTTGCCGCTGCAGAATTGTGTTCGGACACCGGCGCCACCGCCCCTCCACCACATGACACAACTGGGCTGTCCCGCGGCCGTCTTGCTTTCGCAGTGTCGCAAACTGTAGTCCTTGTCTCGCAGGTCGGGATCGTGCCAAGGCGACGTCTTGGGGACGAGGCCCAGCGCGTGTCCAATCTCGTGGGTGAGCGTGGGTTGGAGGTAGGTCGCGTCCACGTCGGGTCTGTTCCTGCGCAGCAGTCCGATGCAGATGAAGAGAGTGCCCGTGGTGCCTCCCCATCCGCCGCCGTTACCGAATTGGTACCGGTAGCGAATCAGGACTTCAACCGGTGCAGAAACAGGCCCGGGGATACTTGCCACTATTTTCGCCGTTTCCAAACCAATGTCGACCACCTGAACATTGGCCAGAGGAGCCCATTGCCCAGGACGCGGTTGATACTCGGCGCTGATCACGGCTCCTTCGTGAGGCCACTTGGGGAATTCAGGAGTCTCCACCTGAGGGCCGGCGCGCATAGCATTCCATTCACCAGTCGCCAAGATATCCGCGGAATCCACCATCACGATGTTCATCTTGTACGGCGAGCGGTTGTCCACCGACGATGGCTTCAGGCTGTTTTCGACGGACCACCGCTCGGCGGCTGTCATGTGCGCCTTGTAGGGCGTCGTCCCCGTGCTCTTGGTTCCGGGGGCCAGCTCTATCCAGACCGGGTTGAATGCTCTCTCGAGCGCGGCGATCATGTCGGGTGGCGGATTGAATCGCCTGCCATCGGGCGCAGGCGCCATCTCGGTGATCTGGTAGTACACCTTTCGCCAGACCGTGATGGGCTCGCTCTCGACGGGGGCCGCCATGGAAGCCGTCTTCCCGGCGACCTTGAACTTCGCGCCTGGATACTTCGGAAACAGCATCTCGACCTGGACCTTGCCCTCTGCATCGGAGAGCGCGGTCGTGGTTTCCAGTGCCGCGCCGCTGGCCTCGGGAGGGTTCGATGGATCGGGAAGCAAGGTGAACGTGACGGTCTGTCCGGCCACACGCGGCTCAACGTGTCCGGTGAGAGTCGCCACCTCGCCGAAGGCCACGACGCCCCACTGCCTCGGCAGGTTCACCCACTGGCGTTGGCTGAAGGGTTGGTCCCACATGAACTGGAAGGTGCTTGGGCTTTCCGCCTTCGCGCGCAGAGCTTGCAGCTGGGACGGCGTCAGTATTGGCGTTGGCACCGCCGAAGCTACGGGCCTGGCGCCGATCCGTCGCAGCAGAACCATGCCAGTGGGACGCATCGGTGGCCGCCAGTCTGGCGAGAGCTTGCTCCGAGCCGTGAGCAGCCTCTTGCGCAAGTCGGGCTTGCCGACGAATTGCTTCGCGAGCTTCTCCAGGACTCGTCCGGCGTCGTCGTGACGGGTGACCTCGAAATTGGCTCGGCCTTGAACGCCATCCACATCGGCGCCCGCGACCAGCTTGTACTTGAGTCCCGCCACCCAGAGCCAGCCGTGTGTGTCGCGTTCGATCTCTCGGACCAGACGGCGCTCCTCCAGGGCCGGATCGCTTTCCGCCAGCGTCAGTGCCACGCGCCGCAGCCCAACGTAAAGGCCGTGGGTGAGATGGTCCGCGATCTCGTTCACCATCTGGTGCAGGCTGTGCGAGCGCCCGCCCGGGCCGTCGATGGTGGTTTCGGCGAGGAAATCGCTGATTTCCCGCTCGAGGGATCTGCTGGCGCGCCTGAGCTCCTTGATGGCCTGCCAGCTTGGCACCTTGTCGAAGGTGAAGTTGAAATCCCAGCTCCTGCAAAGCCGGATACCGTCGATCCCGCGGACCACGATGATATTGCGCAGGTGACCGTCGTATGCCCAGTGAGGCGTAAGGTCGAGGTAGGGGCAGTCCAACTCCATGGGCGGCTCTCCGCCACCACTCTAGCCAATGACCGAAATGCGTCAAGGCCTGTTGCCCACCGCTGCGATAGTGCCGCGAGCGGCGCGCTAACCACGCTCCGAAACCTCGACCTAACGAGGATCACGGCACGCCCGAGCTGCGCCGTCGGGCCTCCGCCCGAAAGGCGGATTTGGGCGTGCGGGAGGGCGGGCCCTTCGCCGTCGCGAGAGCTTGGATCTCGCCGAGCAGTCGCTGCAGGACCGCGCGACAATCGACGGGGCCCGGCTGGGGGGCTGCGAGGCGCGTGGCCTGGATCTCGACGAACGTGTCCTTGCGCCGGCCCACGTGCATGGCGAAGTGGTCGCCGCCCACAGGAGCCTGTCCACGTCCCCTGGTCGTCACCGGCCCACGCCAGACTCTGTCCCCTCGGCGAGGGTGAGAGGGCGCAGCCGTGGTTGCTGCGCCAGAGGCGCATGTACTGTCGCAGGGTCAGCCGCTTTCGTGGCTTCACCTCGATGATGTGCTCGACGCACTCGTCGCGGGACCGGGTCCACATCCGCTCGGACCAGAGTTCGGAGGACGGCTTCGCATCCTCGACGAAGCCTTGCGGGAGCAACCATGGGGCAGGGCTCGGCGATCCGGCATCGGCCTGTGCGATCAGCAGGGTGAGCGCGAGGACGCCTTGGACAGGAATGGTCATGAGCGTGCCGCGGGTGCCCCGTCGAGGAAGCGCAGGGCGGTCGAGGTGAATGGGACCGCGGGATCGAAAATGGGGACGTGGTCGCCACCGGGGATGAGATGGCGCCGGGAGAGCTCGGCCGTGAAGGGGTGCCAGTTCTGGGAGCAACCGCCGAACCCGTGCAAGAGCACCAGTGGCTCGCCGGTCCCGTGCTGAGTAGCAGCGGCTGGTGGTGCAGGAGACCGTTCCCGCGCCACCAGCAGCGCCAATCCCCCAAGGCCCCAAAGGGGCCTTCAATCCGACGGGAAGATCTCTCGCTCCGGCGGACCCTCCTCCTGCGTCGGCAGCGAGGAGCACCGTTCGAGCAGCTCATTGACGACGTAGCGCCGGTCTTTGAGCATCCGTTTGAACTCCTTGTGATCAGCGTGATCGATCTCCACATCCAGCGTGACCAGATAGCCTTTGAGGATTCCTTGCACGAGCTCCGTCTCTTGCGCCGTCAGGTTCAATCGGTTCATAGCCAGCCCTCCCTTCCACGGTAGAAGTTTGCGCCCGCTTTCCTTGCTTTGCCCGCGAAATAGTGAACCCGAGGCCTGCGGCACATGTCAGGCCAGCCGTCCGGGCAAGGACTCAAGGGCTCGTGTTCTTTTTCAGCCGAAAGGCGACGGTGTCGGTGTTGTTCTTGGTGGTGATGTCGCCCGCGACCACGATGTCGCCATTCGGGAAGAGGGCTCCGGCGGTGATGTGGGGGACCTGGGTGGGGTCGTTGTCCCACGTCCAGATCGGCTCGCCGAAGGGGTCGTCGAAGGTTCCATCGGCCAAGATACGAAGCAGTCCGAAGGCGCCGTAGTTGCCGCTGCTCTCGCCAAGGCCCAAGAGAACCGACCCGTCCGCCGGGCGCAAGATGAACAAGGCTCGCTGCGTGCCCGAGGTGGTCGTGGCCCGCCGCAGACTGCCGGTTGTGCCGAAGCTCGGGTCCGGCCGGCCCTCGGCGGTCGTGCGATAGAGCCGAAAACTACGGTAGCCGCGTGCCAGCACCAGCAACGTACCGTCTGCGTTTCTCGACAGCTGCGCCAGCTCGAAGATGTCTTGCGGCGACCCGGCGGACTCCCAGCGCGAGCCTCCATCGGCGAAGCCCGTGTCCGGGGTGCCGTCGGGCTCGAGGCGAAAGAGGGCAAAGTCATACCCTGTGATGTTCCCTTGGACGCTAAGGCCTACCACCGTGGCGCCGTCGGGCTCGACGACGATGGCGCTGGCAGTGCTGGTAAGCGAAGCGTTGCGCTGGAGCTCCGCCGTGGCGCCTGGCAGCGAGGCCGGATTGAAAGTCAGGAGCCCCGCCGTCCCGAAGCTGGGATCGAGGACACCGTCCGGTGTGAAGCGGGCCAGGGCGGGGTAGCTGAAGGCCGGAGCCTCCTTCACGGTCATGCTGCCGCTCAAAAGGATGCGCCCGTCGTCGAGCAGGGCCAGGGAATCGAGCGTGTCCTTTCTGCCCGGATCGTCCGCGGTGGGGTGGAAGTTCGCGGTCGCGAACCCGCTGTCGCCGAATTCCAGATCCAGCGCTCCATCTTGGTTCAAGCGAGCCAGCACGAAGTCCTCGTTTCGGACCTCGGCCCCGCTGGTGTGTGCGATGGCATCGCCGGCCACCAGGATTTTGCCGTCCTTGGTCTGCGCGGCGGCCCGGCAGGCGTTCACGGTATGGGTGGTCGGGGTGACCTGAATCTTGCCGGCGGTGCCGAAGGTCGTGTCCAGCTCGCCGTCGGGGTTCAGGCGCACCAGGGTGAACGCGTTCTCGGCCCACGTGTCCATGCCCGAAACCCAGGTGGTGTTGGTCGTGCCCACCAGGATGACTTGGCCGTTCGCCTGGGGCAGCACCGCGCAGATCCACTCGCCATATCCCTTGCCGAGGAAGTCGTACGAGATCTTGCCGTTGGGGATCTGCTCGACGTAGGCCGGGGGCCGCGCGTTGGGCGCATCGATCGTGGCCATCGCATCGTAGCCGGCGGCAATCCCGACATCGCTTGGGACGACGTCCTTGGACGCGGTCGATGCGCTATCGGTCGGCGATACGGCGCTACTGTCGGGCTCGGCCGCTGCTGCGTCCTGCCCCGCCTGCGCGTCCTTCGGGGCCGCGGCGCCCTTTCCTCCGGAGCAGCCGAACGCGGTGACGGCCAGAATCGTCGCCAGTACGGGGGTGAGAGGCGGACGTGCAGACGGTTTTGTCATCGACGCCGAATTTAGCATTTCCGGCAAGCCTTCCTGGGGAACATCTGCCGCCAACGATGCGGATGGACTGCCGGTAGGCGTGGTGGGGTCACCCTGGCGGGCTCTACCCGGAGCGTCTGCGCGTCGACCCTCCGTCCGAGCCGCGCGATTCGGAGTAGCCCACCACCTTCATCCCGGATGCCAGCGCGATGAGGACCGCGCTCTCGACCGAGATGCGAGCGTCCTTCACGCGGTTCTTGCCCGGCGGCAGGAAGGCGCCTTTGGCGTTGCCGAGGTTGGCCTTCGTCAGATCCGAGGCTTCGAAGTTCGTCCCGGTGAGATCCGTGTCGCCGAAGTCCGCCTCGCCGAGCTGGCAGTCGATGAAGTTCGCCTCGCTGGCTCTGCAGCCGTGGAATCGGGTCTTGCGCAGGTTCACCTTCACGAACGAGTCGTAGCGAAGGTCGCAGGCATCGAAGGTCAAGGTCGGGTTGGGCGCCACGGAGGACCAGTCGATGCCCATCAGCTTGCAGCGGCGGAAGGTCACGCCGAAGAAGCGCGTGTGTGGAAACTGCGCACGGGTGAGGTCGCAGTCCTCGAACAGGCACTCCTCCAGGCGCACGCCCTTCCAAATGCTGGTCTCGCCGCGCAGCCCGCGGAAGGTGCAGCCGGTCAGGTCCTTGTCCACGAGCGGCTCACGCAGCTGCAGGCGATCGAAGGTCACGTCATCGAAGGAAGGTTCTCGAAGGAGTTGCTCGACCGTGCTCATGTGCGATCGCGACAAGGTACCACGGCGCCGCGTCGGCGGTTCGCGAGTCGACATGGCTGGTCCCAGCGCTTGCGCCCCCAAAAAAATCGGGGCCGACCGGCCGCGGGGACTGCTTGATCTGCGCCGGCAACACAGCCACAATGCGCCGACCGGCCGCTCCGAGGTATGGGGGCGCATTCTCCGATGTCATTTGCAGCAAGGATCGTTGTCCGGCACGAGCCTTTGAGCACAGGAGCGCGCGATGGAAGCCAGGCCCGAATGTCTCGACAGGGTGATGATGTTGGCCAAGAAGGGGGTCTCTATACCCAATCCGCTTGCGGTGGAGATCGGCGCCGAGGTGGATCTCGGCCGAGTCTCGGGTAGCGGCGTTACCATCCTCCCCGGTTGCCGTGTCTCGGGCGCCAAGACCGTCATCTCGTCGGGCGTGACCCTCGGCAAGGAAGCGCCGGTCACGCTGGAGGACTGCCAGTTGGGCCCCGGCGTCGAGCTCAAAGGGGGCTACTTCAGCAAGTCGACCTTCCTCGAAAAGGCGAACATGGCTCTCGGGGCTCACGTTCGCGAGGGCTGTCTGCTGGAGGAGGAGGCCAACGGTGCCCACTGTGTCGGCATCAAGCAGACCATCCTCTTCCCCTTCGTCACCCTGGGCAGCTTGATCAACTTCTGCGACTGCCTGATGGCCGGCGGCACCAGCCGCAAAGACCACAGCGAGGTGGGCAGCTCGTACATCCACTTCAACTTCACGCCCAACGGGGACAAGAGCACGCCGTCGTTGTTCGGCGATGTTCCACGTGGCGTCATGTTGAACCAGCCCGCCATCTTCCTCGGCGGACAAGGCGGTGCGGTCGGCCCCATCCGCATCGGCTACGGTTGCGTGGCTGCCGCGGGCTCGATCATCCGTGACGATGTCCCCGCGGACCGTCAGCTCATCATTCCCACGACCCCTGATGGGGGCGTCAAACCCTACAAGCCGCACTCCTACAAGAACCTGCCCCGCCTGCTCGCCAACAACCTCATTTACATGGGCAACCTGGTGGCCCTCGGGGCCTGGTACCGCGATGCTCGCCAGCCGTTCTTCAAGCGACAAGAGCTCGGCATGCTCGTCTACGAAGGCGCGCTCGACAGGCTGGCCGCGGCCATGAAGGAGCGTGTGCAACGGCTCAGGGCTCTCATCACCAAGGTCGCGGATACGCATCCGGCGTGCACCTGCAAGCACGGCGGGGGCTGTCAGCTGCACGGCAACCTGGATGCGGTCTGCGCGCTTTTCACCGGAGACACGAGCGACGAGGCCATCGCGAAGCGGCATGACGAATTTATGACCGGGTTCGCACCCGAGCAAGCCGCGGGCAAGGACTACATCAAGACGATTCAGGGGCTGCCGGCCCCGGTCTCGGCTGCCGGTGTACGCTGGCTGCAGCAAATCGTAGACACGCTGTGCACCCGCGCGGTATCACTCTGGCAATCCGTGAATATCCCAATGAATCCGCATCCAAAGGCGGGCTAGAGCAAGCGAAGGAGCAATGATGGGCAAGTTGTTTGGAACCGATGGCATCAGGGGTGAGGCCAACCGTCATCCCATGGACGCTGCGATGGCTTTCTCGGTCGGGCAGGCGGTCACGCACGTCTTGAAGAAGCCCGGCTACCTTACGCGTATCATCATCGGTAAAGACACCCGCATATCGGGCTACATGCTCGAGAGCGCGCTCGAATCGGGCATCACCTCGATGGGTGGGGTTCCCTATCTCGTGGGCGTGCTGCCCACGCCCGGGATCGCGTTCGTGACCGAGAGCATGCGCGCCGCTGCCGGCATCGTGGTGTCCGCGTCGCACAACCCCTTCCAGGACAACGGCATCAAGATCTTCAACGGCAACGGATTCAAGCTGTCCGACGAGCAGGAGAATGAGATCGAGGCGCTCATCCTCGGCGGCAAGCTGCCGCAAATGGTTCCACCTCCGCGGGAGATGGGCCGCGCCTATCGCATCAGCGACGTTCGTGGGCGCTACATCGTCTTCCTCAAGAGCACGTTCTCGCGCAAGCTGTCGATGGAGGGGATGAAGATCGCCATGGACGTCGCCAATGGTGCGACCTATTCCGTGGCGCCAGAGACCTTCACCGAGCTGGGCGCCGACCTCGAAGTCATCCACGACTCGCCGAACGGTCTCAACATCAACGACAAGTGCGGCTCGCAGCACACCGGCGATCTCAAGAAGCGCGTGCTCGAAAGCGGCGCCGCCATCGGGCTCGCCTTCGACGGCGACGGCGATCGTCTGATCGTGGTCGATGAGAAGGGCAACGAGATCACGGGCGACCAGATCCTGATCATCTGCGCCAAGATGCTCAAGCAGCAGGGCAAGCTCAAGAACGACCTGCTGGTCAGCACCATCATGAGCAACCTCGGCCTGTCCCTCGCGTGCAAGAGGCTGGGCTTCAAGAACCACGCGGCCAAGGTCGGCGACCGCTACGTGCTCGAGGACATGCAGCGCCTCGGTGCCGTGATCGGCGGCGAGGACTCCGGCCACCTCATCTTCCTCAATCACCACACCACCGGCGACGGCATCCTGAGCGCGTTGCAGCTCATCTCGGCGATGCTGGCCAGCGGAAAGCCCCTCTCCGAGCTGGCCAAGGACATGGACGTTCTGCCGCAGAAGCTGATCAACGTCGATGTTGGCCGCAAGCCGGATATCGCGACGGTTCCCGAGATCGTGTCGGCCATCAAGCAGGTCGAGTCGGAGCTCGGTGAGCAAGGTCGGGTCTTGGTTCGCTACTCCGGCACGCAGAATATGTGTCGGGTCATGGTGGAGGGACCAACCCCCGAGACGACCGAGAAGTACTGCAAGCAGATCGCGGACGTCGTCCGAACTGCTTTGCGCGGGTAGCTTCGCACACAGCATGCCGATGGTTTCGGCATGCCCTGAATCGTTTACGTCCCAGAAACATGAGGTGGAGGGGCCAGGTGCCAGTCGCCGACCTGGCGCAAGACCATCCATCGCACGCAGTTCTCACCCCTATCCATAGAAAGCATCAGCATGCCCACCACCGTTTACATTGCGGAAACATTCGATCACATGAGCAAGGTGGCCGCCGACCTGGTAGAGGCGGACGTCCGCGAGAAGCTGGCTGACAAACCCGAGTACGTTCTCGGGCTGGCCACCGGCAACTCGCCGACGGGCCTGTACAAGCACCTGGCCAAAGCGTTCAATGCCAAACGCATCGACGCGAAGCGGGTGCGCAGCTTCAACCTCGACGAGTACGTCGGGCTGCCGGGCGAGAACCCCCAGCAGCGCGCGCTCCATTGCGAGTCCTACTGCTACTTCATGATGACCGAGCTGTTCGGACTGCTGCGCGAGAAGTTCATCGAAACCAACGTCCCGTGGGGAACGTTGGTCGAGCAGAGCGAGCTGATGAGGGCCGTCGAGCAGAACCAGGGCGCCTACCAGCTGCAAGGGACCGAAAACGGCAAGGTGGTCCGCATCAGCGACGGGGCGCCGGGTGTGCTGAAGATGATCAAGGAGAAGGTGCTGGACGGCTACGCCAAGAAGATCGCCTCGGTGGGTGGCATCGATCTGCACATCATCGGGGTCGGCGGTCGCGGCCACGTGGCTTTTCACGAGAGCGGGATTCCGTTCGCCGGCAATCCGATGCTGCTCGTGAAGCTCGACGACAACACCGTACGCAATGCGGTGGAGGACGGGCATTTCGCCTCGGTCGATGACAGCCCTCGCTATGCCATCTCGATGGGCGCCGAGCTGGTCTACCGGGCACGCAAGATCGTGCTCGTCGCCAACGGCAGCCGAAAGACGGGGTCCATCGCGGAATCTCTCCTCGGCCCGGTCACCCCCGATGTCCCCATCAGCTACGGGCAGAAGTACGCGGCCGAGGGCGGGAACCTGTCCTATGTGCTGGACACGCTCGCGGCGGCCGATCTGCTCGCCAAGCCAGAACAGGTCAAGGCGAAGGGCATCACGGTGGTCGATCTGCGCGGCAAGCCCTTCCCCAAGGTGGACGAGCTGACCTTCACCCGCTGTCCTCGGGCCGGCCGCATGGGCTGACCCCCCAGTCGCGCTACCCTGGCGGATCCCGGCGGGCGCACCCCGGGCGTGGCCAGCAACTGCGAGGTTGCGGAAGGTCGCGCCCGATGTGAAGCTCTCGTACCCATGAAGGCCGCCGACGTCATCGCCATCGTCCGAGACCGGGGCCCCCTCACCGGTGCCGAGCTTCACGACGCCCTGCCGGGGAGCGCGCTCGCGCTCTGGTGGTCGTGCGTGTGCTCACCGGAGCTGCTGATGCGCCGGGTGGGGCAGCGGTACCTGCGCCTCGACCGCCAGATCGCGGGATTCGCGCGGATGTCGCCATCGATCTTGCGCGAGTTCATGACCTATGTCGTCGTGGGTCTGGCGGCCGATCCGGGCGCCGTCGAAAGTCGGGCGCAGGCGGTCCTGTCGCACACCCGGCGGGTGTCCAAGGCGAAGCGTGAGCTCGCCCGCTCCACGGTGTCCGAGATCGTCGAGCCGCTGCGTGCCGCCGGGCTCGACGAACGACTGTTCTGCGTGCTGATTGCCGGCGACATCGTGTACGAGATGGCACACGATGTGCCGCGCCCCGAACGGAGCACGGGCAAGCTGGTCAACGGCTCGGATCTCGATCTGGTATTCATCGTCGACGATGGCGCTCCCGACGCGATGGTCAAGCAGCTCGACCAAGCCGTCCATCAGAGGAAAGCGCGCTTGCTGCGCGATCCCCAGACTCGCGAGGAGATCGACTACATCGTCAAGCGGCTGGATCGCGTGCGCGAGCAGCTCGCCTTCGACGAGTTCAGGCGCATGGTGGCCTGCAAGATCCTTCACGAGGGCGAATTCCTGTATGGAAGCCAATCCCTCTTCGACAGGGCCAAGTCCCTGCTCGTGGAGCATGGTGTGGTGGACAGGTTGGAGGCGCTCACCAAGACCGCGGAGGCCGCGAGGCGGGGTGCGGAGGAGCAGTTGGCCCAGCGCGCGGGCGGCGATGTCACCGACGAAGAACGACAGCTCTTGTACACGACCGAGGAGTCCGAGGAGTTCCAGTAGCGGTTGCGCTGCCTTGGGCGCGACGGATCGTTCGAATCCAGTATTTGAAATCGGCCCGCGACACTCTAGTCTCCTCCGGCCGGCCCGCTCGGCCGCCAAGGAGACGATCGCCATGGACCAGAGGATCAAGATCATGCCGTGCCTCGATATGCAGCAGGGGCGGGTGGTCAAGGGAGTACGCTTCGTCGACATCCGAGACGCCGGTGATCCGGTCGAATGTGCGCGGGCCTATTGCGCGGCCGGGGCGGACGAGCTTGCCATGCTCGACATCACGGCCACCGTCGAGAACCGTCCCACGCTACTCGATGTGGTCCGCCGCACCGCCAAGGCCGCCACCGTGCCTTTCACGGTAGGAGGCGGCATCTCCGACGTGGCGTCGGCCGCGGCCGTGCTGGAGGCCGGCGCGCACAAGGTGTCGACCAGCAGCGCGGTCTTCCGCAAGCCCGACATGATCCGCGACATGGTCAAGGCGCTGGGCGAGGACAAGGTCACCGTCGCCATCGACGTGGCCCAGAACCCGAAAATGCCCTCGGGCTACGAGGTGTGGATCGATGGCGGCCGCACGGCGACTGGCAAGGACGCCATCGAATGGGCCAAGCAGATCGACGGCTACGGCATTCGAACCATCCTGCCCACGAGCAAGAGCACCGATGGCGTTCGCACGGGCTACGACTTGCCGCTGATCCGGCAGATCAAGCAGGCCACCTCGGCCACCATCGTGGCCTCTGGCGGCGCGGGAACCATGGAGCACTTCCTCGAGGCCGCGCAGGCCGGTGCCACGGTGCTGCTGGCCGCTTCGGTTTTCCACTTCAAGATCATCGAGATCCCGGCGCTCAAGCAGTTCCTGCGCCAGCACGGCGTGGTCCTGGCGAGCGCGGGGTAGGGCTACTCCGACCGGTGACGGGCGCGCACCAACCGGCCCGTGTCGAAACCCTGCGCGGTGAGGCGCTGCAAGATGGCCTGGGATGCCCGACCACGGCGTATTCGTGGCTCGGGCCGAGATCGACGATCCAGTAGTCGCCCCAGAAGGGGCGGAAGAAGCTGACCTCGAGCTTGGCGTTGGAGGTGCGATCGACAACCCGGGCGCGACCGCGCGCCACCTTCTCGGGACCGTCGGGTGAATCCTTGCGGCAACGGTTGGTCACATCGATGCTACGCTCCTTGCATGGGGATGGTCTGGCCAGCACGGTCGGACGCCAGCCGTCCGATCCGCTGCTGCAACTCTGTCCGCACCTCGCGGAACGCGGCCAGGCGTGCGGCCTCGGACTCCGTGACCGCGGCGGGATCGGGCAGCCCCCAATGGATCCGCTCGGCCTTGCCCAGGAACAGTGGGCATTCCTCCTCACCGCACAGGGTGATCACGGTATCCACCTCGGCGGCCGGGATCTCGGCCACGGCCTTTGATCGGTGGTCGGAGATGTCGATGCCGATCTCTTGCAAGACGGCGACGGCCTCAGGGCGAACGCTGGTTGGGCGTGAGCCCGCCGACCACACCTTGATCTCGGCGGGCAGCAATTGGCGGGCAATGCCCTCGGCCATCTGGCTGCGCGCCGAGTTGGCCACGCAAAGGAAGAGAACACCTTTCATCGTAGAACCACCTTCTCTCCAAAGTGCTTGCGCCCGAGCCAGAGCGCGACGTTAACCAGGCCTATCATCACCGGCACCTCGACCAAGGGACCGATGACCGCGGCAAAGGCCGCCCCGTGATTGATGGTGAAGGTCGCCACCGCCACCGCGATGGCCAGCTCGAAGTTGTTCGAGGCCGCGGTGAACGAGAGCGTGGTGGTCTGACGGTAGTTCGCCCCGACCTTCTTCGAGAGGAAGAAGGACACCAGGAACATGACGACGAAGTAGATGAGCAACGGGATGGCGATGCGAACCACGTCCCAGGGCAACTCGACGATCTTGTCGCCCTTGAGCGAGAACATCACCACGATGGTGAAGAGGAGCGCGACCAGCGTGATGGGGCTGATGCGCGGGATGAACTTGCTGTGGTACCAGTCCTTGCCCTTGGCCTTGATCAGCGAAGAGCGGGTGATCACCCCCGCCAGGAACGGGATGCCCAGGTAGATGAAGACGCTCTGGGCGATCTCGCCGATGGTGATGCTGACCGCCACACCTTGCAGGCCGAACCAGGTCGGCAACACCGTGATGAAGAGGTAGGCGTAGACCGAAAAGAAGAGCACCTGGAACACCGAATTGAAGGCCACCAGGCCCGCGCAATACTCGCTGTCGCCCTTGGCCAGATCGTTCCACACGATGACCATGGCGATACAGCGGGCCAGGCCGATCAAGATGAGTCCGACCATGTACTCGGGCTTGTCGTGCAGGAAGACGACGGCCAGGCCGAACATCAGGATGGGCCCGATGATCCAGTTCTGCACCAGAGACAGCAACAGAACCTTGCGGTTGCGGAACACCGGTCCCATCTCCTCGTAGCGCACCTTGGCCAGCGGCGGGTACATCATTAGGATGAGCCCGAGGGCGATGGGCACGCTGGTCGTGCCCACGTTGAACTGATTGATGAGGGGCACGACACCCGGCATGAAGTGGCCGGCCCCAACCCCGATGGCCATGGCGGCGAAGATCCATAGGGTGAGGTAGCGGTCCAGGAATGAGAGTCGCTTGGAAACGCCCTCGGCATGTGTGCGGGTGGATACCGCCTCGGTGCTCATTTGCTGGCTCCTTGCGCGGGTGATTTGCCCGTCCGTTGGCAGGTGTTCTTGAGGGCGGCGTGTGGGCCGTTCTGGACACAGCCCGAACCTGACTTCTTGGCTCGCAGGCAGGCCTGCAACCTGGTCAACAGCAGGGCGGCGTCTGGCATCCCGCCCAAGCTCGCCTTGAGCAGCTTCAGGTGCTCCCGCGCGAGCGCATCCTCGGCGGGACGAAGCGCGTAATACGACCACAGCCCTTGCTTGCGGTCGACGACCAGATCGGCGTGCCGCAAGGTGGAAAGGTGCCGCGAGGCCTTGGACTGCGTGATGTCGAGCACCGCCATGATGTCGCAGACGCACAGCTCCTGGTGGTTGAACAGAAGCCACAGCATCTTGAGCCGGGCCTCGTCGGCAAGAACCTTGAAGAACTGGGCTGCGTCTCTCACATGAACCTCGGCTGCGACTACATTCGCATAGACGGTTATACAGGTTAGGTCAAGAGACGGTTGTGTGACGGCGAGCTCGGTTGATCTCTGACTCGCCACTTGCACGGGACACATCCTCTCGTTGACAACTTGGCCAAATGGCCACATGCTCATGCGTCCTCTCTGGACGTGACCATGGTTGCAAAGAACGACGACATCTTCCGCAGGCAGGCACGGATTCTCAAGGCTCTGGCCAATGAGTCGCGACTGATGATCGTGGATCGGTTGGCGCACGGCGAGTGCTCGGTGGGCGAGTTGACCGATATGATCGGTTCGGATCCTTCGACCGTGTCCAAGCACCTGGCGGTGCTGCGCGCGCACGGCATCGTGCACGATCGCCGCGAAGGGAACGTCGTGTACTACACGCTGCTCACCCCATGCGTGATGAGCTTCTTTTCGTGCGCGACCCAGGTTTTGAAGGAGCGAGCATGAGCCGCGGGAGTTGCGTTTTTTTTGAGTCAGTATTGCCAACTTGGCCAAGTCGCCATGCTGGAACTGGAGTCTGGGGATGAAGGAGCGCACGAAGCTTGCTCTGATCCTGGGTGCGTTCGCGGCTTGCTGGTTCTTGCCGACCGGGAGCGACCGATTCTGGGGCGCCATCCACGAGAGTCTGTCGCTGGTGAAGTGGTACGCGCGGGAGCACGTCCTCCTGTGTCTCGTGCCGGCGTTCTTCATTGCCGGCGCCATCAGCGTCTTCGTCAGCCAGGGCGCGGTGATGAAGTACCTCGGGCCCAAGGCGAGAAAGGTGGTCGCCTACCCCGTGGCCGCGGTGTCCGGGACCATTCTGGCCGTCTGTTCGTGCACGGTCCTGCCCCTCTTTGCCAGCATCCACAAGCGCGGCGCCGGGCTCGGGCCAGCCACGGCCTTCTTGTACTCGGGGCCAGCCATCAACGTTCTAGCTATCATTCTCACCGCCCGCATCCTCGGGCCCGAGCTGGGCATTGCCCGCGCCGTGGGTGCCGTCTCGTTCGCCGTGGTCATCGGTCTGCTCATGCACCTCATCTTCCGCAAGGAGGAGGCTGCCAGGCAGGATGCGGGCGGCGTGGTCATCCCCGATGACGCCAAGGGACGCGCGCTCTGGCAGGACGGTCTCTACTTCGCCGCGATGGTCGGCATCCTGGTTTTCGCCAACTGGGGCAAGCCCGGGGAAGGCGAAACCGGCGTGTGGGCGGCCATCCACTCGGCGAAGTGGGTGGTGACGGGCGTGTTCGGCGTGGCTCTTGCCGGCAGCATCGTCGCCTGGTTCAAGAAGGACGAGCTGTCGTCGTGGGTCGATTCGAGCTGGACCTTCGCCAAGCAGATCCTGCCGCTGCTCTTGGGTGGTGTCTTGGTGGCGGGATTCCTCCTCGGCGGTCCCGGCGGCACAGAGCGTGGCCTGATCCCGAATTCGTGGATCGCGGGGGCGGTAGGAGGCAACTCGCTGCAGGCGAACCTGTTTGCCTCGGTCGTCGGCGCCTTCATGTACTTCGCCACGCTGACCGAGGTGCCGATCCTGGAGGGCCTCATCAAGTCGGGGATGGGCCAGGGCCCGGCGTTGGCGCTGCTGCTCGCCGGCCCCGCGCTCTCCCTGCCCAGCGTGCTGGTGATCCGCGGCGTGATGGGCACCAAGAAGACCGCCGTGTTCGTCGGTCTGGTCATCGTGCTCTCCACAATCGCGGGCATGGTGTACGGGGCGCTTTTCTAGAGAAGCTGCGATGGAAAGCCCGAGCCAACCTCAACCCGCACCGCCCTGTCCTTGCCAGCAGCAGTTTGGCGGCGCCGTACCTTGGCTTGTGCTCGCGCTCGCCATCATTGTCGCGCTGGATCGTTGGACTCGGCGCCGGAAGAAAGAGAATGAGAAGACGGACGGTCCCGTCGCTGGCGGGGCCCATGACGGAGGAAAGACATGAAGATCAAGGTCCTGGGTACCGGTTGTGCAAAGTGCAAGAAGCTCTACGCAGAGGCCGAAAAGGCAATCGCCTCTTCGGGCGTCGCCGCCGAGCTCGAGAAGGTCGAGCAAATCGACGACATCATGAATTACGGCGTGATGATGACGCCCGCGCTGGTCATCGACGAGGAGGTCAAGTCGAGCGGCCGCATCCCGCCCGCGGCCGAGATCACCACCTGGCTCACGACGGCCGCCGCGAAGGCGAGCCCATGAGCTCAACCAGCGAAGGTGGCTGCGGTTGCAGCTCCGGCGGCGGCGACAGGGTCACGCTCGTCTTTCCTTGCTCCGGGGCCTCCAACGTGGGGCAACTCACCAACGATCTCGCCTTGCGGATGACCCGTGAGGGGCTGGGGAAGATGTCCTGCCTTGCGGGGGTGGGTGCGCACATCAGCGGCTTCGTCGTCTCGGCCAAGGACTGCGACCAGTTGGTGGTCTTGGACGGGTGCCCGCAGAAATGCGCGGCGAAGGTCTTTGAGCACGTGGGAATCAAGCCACATGTCTATCTGTTGCTCACCGAGCACGGCTTCAAGAAAAGCCACGGTGCGCCTGTGTTGCTGGAGGATGTCGACCGGGCGCGCGAGCTGGTCGTGCGCCAGATGAAGGCGACCGCATGCTCAACGGCTTCGTAGCCAACGTCAACCAGTACATCCACACCAGCCCATGGCTGGCGCTGGTCGCGGTGTTCGTGGGCGGCATCCTCACCGCCTCGAACCCGTGCGTGCTGGCGATGATCCCCTTGATGATGAGCTTCGTGGCCGGGCGCAAGGATGACAAGTCCGGAGTGTTGCGCGCCTTTCTCTTCTCACTCGTCTTCGTCCTCGGACTTGCGGTGACCTTCACCGTGCTTGGGATGATCGCCGCGTTGGCCGGCAAGATGTACGGTGAGGTCTCGGGGGTCTGGAACTGGCTGGTCGCCGGGGTCTGCGTGGTCATGGGGTTACATCTCATGGAGGTGCTCACCATCCCCATCCCATCCCTTGGCGGCAAGCTGCAACCCAAGACCAGGGGAATGCTCGGTGCCTTCGTGCTGGGGCTGCTCTTCGGGGTCGTGTCGGCGCCGTGCGCGGCGCCCATCCTGATCGTGCTTTTGACCTACCTGGCTGGCTCGGGCGCCTCCGTCGCCTGGGGCGGGACTTTGTTGCTCACCTATGCGCTAGGCCACAGCGTGCTGATTCTCATCGCCGGCACCTCGATGGGCGCCGCGCGCAAGCTGATCGAAAACAAGAAGGCCACGCGAACCTTGGGCCTGCTTCGTCGCATCGCCGGGGCGGTCATCGTGCTGGTGGGCGCGTATTTCGCGTACCGGGGTCTTGCCTAGCTCCGAGAGGAGGAAGATATGCGTACACGGGTAGGCCATGGCTTGGTTGCTTTCACCGTAGGAACCTTCATCGGCCTGCAAGCCGGCTGCACGAACTCGCGCTGCTACGAGGATCTGGACTGCCCATCCGGGAAGACGTGCAGCTCCATCGGAGCCTGTGTCTACCAGTGCGAAGGGGATCTGGACTGCACGACGGGGTTTGCCTGCCTCGACCACCAGTGCAAGCCTCGTGTCGCTGACGGTGGTTCAGTTGATGACGGTGGTTCAGTTGATCCGCTCGTCTGTCCCGAGGACATGGTGCTCGTCGCCAACCTCTTCTGTGTCGATCGCTACGAGGCCTCGCGGCCGGACGCCACCCCCACCAGCGTGGGCAGCGACGAAAGCCGCGCGGTCAGCGCGGCCGGCGTCTTGCCCTGGTACGTGAACCCCATGACCTACGCGGCCTTGGGCACCTTCGAGGCCGCTTGCGGGGCCGCGGGCAAGCGGTTGTGCGCCGCCGATGAATGGCTCTACCTGTGCCAGGGGCCCGACAAGACGACCTATTTCTTCGGCAACACCTGGGATCCCTCCGTGTGCAACAGCGTGGACACCTACTGCCAAGAGTGTTGCGATGCCCTGGGCGACCTGGCTTCGTGTCCGACGGGCGAGAACTGTGGTTACTCGTCGGCGCTGACGTCCTCGTACACACCGGAAACCTGCGGCCTGACCCAGCCCTACAGCCGCGATTCGTGCCACGTCTGTTATCGCGTCATGCCCACCGGAGCGTTCCCGGGCTGCAGAAACGACGCTGGCATTGCCGACGTCAACGGCAATGTCTGGGAGGTCGTGCCGGTTCCGACCAAAGTGGACGGCCGCGGCTATCAGATCCGAGGCGGCGCCTTCAACTGCGGCTCCCCCTCGGCCCGATTCCAGTGCGGCTTCAACGCGAACTGGAGTGATCTCTATGCCGGATTCCGGTGCTGCAGGGAAGCGTCGCGATGAAACCTCGTTCCCGAGGCCGTGTCCGCACCGTCAGGCCCCACAAGGAGGAAGACATGCGTTCGTGGAAATCCAATCGTTGGCTTGCAGATCCCCGATGTTTGGTCGTCTGCGCGGCGGCTGCGTTCTTCAGTCTGCACAGCGGCTGCACGAGTTCGGGTGGGCAGAACGGACAGCCGGTCAAGGATGCGGGGGCGGATGTTGGGGCGCCTTCGCAGGATGCGCTGGCATTCGATGGTGGTTTGCCGGATCTGCTTGGACGCGACCAGGGCCCAGGCGCGCCGGATCTGGCGCCGCCGACTGATGATGCTCCTGAGCGCGACCAGGATGGTCCCGTCGCGGCGGATTCGCCGCTATCGACCGATGACGCTCCTGCCGACGTGGGCTCTCCGGGCCTGCCGGAGAGGGACGCCGAGACTGGGCTCGATGGCCCGACGGATGCGAGGATGGTGGTGCTCGACTCGGCTGGCGGGCCCGACGTGCCTTATGCAGTGGACGCGGCTGACCTGGGGGTGGACACCTCGCCAGTCACGCCGTGCCCGCCGGACATGGCCCTGATTGGCATCATGTGCGTCGATCGCTACGAGGCCTCTCGGCCCGACGCCACCCGCACCAGCGCGGGCAACGACGAGAGTCGGGCGGTCAGCGTGGCCGGGGTCTTGCCCTGGTACGTGAACCCGATGACATCCGCGGCCTTGGCCACCTTCGAGGCCGCCTGCGAGGCATCGGGCAAACGGCTGTGTGACCCCGAGGAGTGGCTCGACGTGTGCCAGGGGCCCGAGGAGAAGACCTACTTCTTTGGCAACACCTGGGATCCCGCCGTGTGCAACAGCGTGGACACCTACTGCCAGGAGTGTTGCGATGCCCTGGGCGACCTGGCTTCGTGCCCGATGGGCGAGAACTGTGGTTACTCGTCGGCGCTGACGTCCTCGTACACACCGGAAACTTGCGGCTTGATCCAGCCCTACAACCGCGATTCCTGCCACGTCTGTTATCGCGTCATGCCCACAGGAGCGTTTCCGGGCTGCAAGAACGACGCTGGCATTTACGACGTCAACGGCAATGTCTGGGAGGTCGTGCCGGTTCCGACCAACGTGGATGGTCGCGGCTATCAAATCCGAGGCGGCGCTTTCAACTGCGGCTCTCCCTCGGCAAGATTCAGGTGCGATTTCGACGCGAACTGGAACGATCTCTATGCCGGGTTCCGCTGTTGCAGGGAGGCGGCGTTGTGAAGCCGTGTCTTCGATCCATTGCCTTGCCCGCGCTCTGCGCCCTGGCTGCTGCATGGCCCGCCCATGCCGAGACGGCGCAACGGCCATCCGGCACTTGCGATCCCACCACGGACGCTCAGTGTCCGTTGACCGAGGCCCGCGCGCTGCGAGAACAGGGCAAGACCCGCGAGGCGATCGATCTGTTGAAACCGGCCGTGGCCAGCCATCCGGATTCGATCGATCTCTGCCTGCTGCTGGCGCAGGTCTATCTCGACGAGAAGAACGAGGCCTGGGCCTTGCGTACGCTGGCCGGCTACCTGGGGCAGCATCCGGACGACTGCCAGGCGCTCGCCTGGCTCGCCTGGTTGCAGATGCGACAAGGGCTGGTGGCCGAGGCGCGCGAATCGCTCGATCAGGCGCGTTGCGAGGCGAGGACGCCGCACGCAACCCGCCAGGATCTCCTGCTGACCATGGTCGCCAAGCACCTCGGCGAGGCGGACCAGGCGGCCGGCCATCTTTCCTCGGCACGCCAGGCGCCCGTGGCGTTCGCGGAGGATCGCCGGGCCCTGGCGGATCTCGCGGGCCAGGAGCCGGGTTTCGTCGCGCCACTGACCGGACGGTTCGAGATGGCGACCGGATGGGCCTCCAATGCCCTGGCGGGCTCGCCGGTTGATCCCGCGACGAGCGGCAGCGATGTGTCCAGCATGGCCGGGCAGCTCAACGGGTGGCTCCGCTTCGTGGTTCCGACCGGCATGGGCATCAAGCCGTCCCTCGAGGTCGAGGGGCGCTCGCTGGGATACGCGTCGAGCCCGGGCAAGGACTTTAGCTATCTGACCCTGGGCGCTCGTCCCGGGCTGATTCTGGGTCGTCGGGCCAACATCCTCTTGGCCTATCACTTCGAGGGAACGCTGTTGGCCGGCGGCGACAAGTATGATGGGGGGCCCAACTGGTTCTATGACGCCCATCGGGCCGAGACGGAGATCGGGATCTTGGGTTCTCTCTCCCTGTTCGGTGGGGTCGGCAAGCGAACATTCCGCGAGTCGGGACGCAGTCGTTTCGAGATGGACGGCGGCATGGGCGGTGGAACCTCCCTGGGCAAGGGATCCACCCAGGTTCTGGGCGCGCTTCTGGTTCGAAGGCACGACGCCGAGAAAGACCCCTACGATCTTTGGGGTGGCTCGCTGTTGCTCAGCGCCGAGCGTCGCCTGCCCGGACAATGGTCGGTGCGTCTGGGCGCCCTGCTGGGCTTGGACGATTACTCCCGCTCCGCGGGGTATTTCGATGATACGGCGCCAAGCACGAGTCGGCGTGACGTGCTGTTGCGGGGCTCGGCCAGCGGGTTCTCCCCGCCCATCGCTCGTGGTTTGCGGGCCGGTTTGACCTATGAGTACGCCGAGCGTTTCAGCACGGCCGGTCCCTACGACTATCGCGATCATCGGATTCTGGCGAAGCTGCTCTGGACCTTCTCGCACGATCCCTGGCTGCCACGGGCTACGTCGCCCGCGCACCATCTTCCCCTCGACTACGGCTTCGCCCAGCCCGAGTTCTCGGAGCGCATCCAAGATCTCTTGCGTCAGGACGAGGCCGCGCAGCGGAGCTCGTCATGCGTCAAGTAACCGCGGTGGCACGGGATGCCGCCGTGGTGGTGGCTGCCTGTCTCGTGACCGGGCTTACGGTCAATGCGCTTCGCGCGCAGGGCATTCCCTTGGTTCAGAAAGTGCCCTACCAGATCCTGGTGCCATGCCCAGAGACGGACGGGCACGCCGATGCCATCCAGCCTGGCGATCCCGTGCTCCATGACACCGGCAGCCTGCTCATCGATGCGCGCTCGGCGGCGGACCACGCCGCGTGGCATTTCGCGGGCGCGCTTCACGTCCCCTACGATTACCTTGAGCCGACCCCGTCCTCGATGCTGAATCGGATCACGGCCTCGGGTGCGAGGCGCGTGATCGTGTACGGCGACGGCGGCGATCCTGATAGCGGAGAACAGCTCGCCAGGGAGATCGCGGGCAAGGGGATACGCAATGTGGGCTTCCTGGTGGGCGGCGCCAGCGCGCTCCAGGCTGGGCCGGTGGAGGCGAGATCGCCATGACGAGGTTCCTGGAATGGAAGGGGCACGCGTTCCTCGCGCTGGTCGCGCGGGTCTACCTGGCCGTCGTGTTCTTGATGGCCTGCTACCACAAGCTCCTCGATCCCGCCGCCTTCGCCCTGGACATCGCGACCTACCAGATCATGCCGCTGGCAACGGTCAACCTGATGGCCATCGTCTTGCCTTGGGTCGAGCTGGTCGCCGGCTTGATGTTGCTGGTCGGGTTTCGCGTTCGGGCTGGCGCGCTCCTGGTCGCGGGGATGATGACGGTGTTCACGCTCGCCGTCGCCATCGCCTTGAGCCGCGGTTTGGAGATGTCGTGCGGCTGCTTCGCATCGCAGGGGGCGGCCGAGGATCCGATCTCGTGGCGCACTATCCTGCGCGATCTAAGCTGGTTGTTCTTGGCCCTCTATGTGCTGTTCTTGGACCGGAATCCCATGGGGCTCGATCGCATGTTCGGCCGCCAGCAGAGCAGCGTGCGACCTGCCACAACGGAGGTGACGAAATGATGACGATGTTCATGTTTGCTCGTGCAAGACGATTGGCGCTGCCTGTCGTGGTCGGTGTGTTGGCACTGGCTGGCACCAATGCGCGTGCCGAGCCGCTCGACGGGGCCAAGGACTGCGCCGCGCTTTCCAGCGCGAACAAGGCGGCTGCTCGGAAGATACTGGCAGAGCTGCATCCCTACGATGGCTGCGACGAGACCTTCGAGAAGTGCCTGGCTCGCAAGTCGCCCCACCCGATTGTCGTGCGCGTGGCGTCCGATGTGTGTCGCCAAGTCAAGGCCGGCAAGTCCAAGGGTGACATCGAGCGGGCCTTGGCCAAACGCGCGCAGAGCGCAATGCCCATGGGCAAGCCGGCCACCTTCGTTCACGAGGATAGTGCGCGCGCCGGAGAGCCGAGCGCGCCCGTCGTCGTGACGGTCTACGCCTGCGCGCGCTGTCCGTTTTGCAAGGTGATGGTTTCGGCCCTGCACGAGGCAGTGACCAACGGCCCGCTCAAAGGAAAAACTCGCCTCTATTTCCGGCCGTTCCCGCTCAAGGACCATGCCGGCTCGACGGAGGGCGGGCTGGCCATGCTCAGCGCCGGGAAGTTGGGAGCGCTTTGGCCGTACACCCTCCATCTCTACAAGAACTACGATGCCTTCTGCCCCAAGCTGCTGCCGGAGTGGGCGACCACCCTGGGCCTCGACCGCGCCGCCTTCGAGAAACACTACGCCGATCCCACCACGCGGGACGCGCTGGTTGCGTCCAAGCAGGAGGGCATCCGATACAAGGTGACCGCCACGCCCACCGTCTTTATCAACGGGCGCAAGTACGTCTACGACCTCAACGTCGAGGCTCTCGTGGACTTCCTGCTGGAGGAAAGCGAACGAATGACCAAAGGAGAAAACCGATGAATCGACACCTCCGACTGGTATTGCTGGCGCTGACCGGTCTGTCCGCCGTGATGGGCTGCAAGTCGCAAGAGCCAACCTCGGTGACGGCCATCAGCCCCGCGGTCGCCGCGCCTGCCGCGCCGGCGCCGGCCAAGGCCCGGCCGAGCCGCGTCGTCTTCGTGGGCAAGGAGCACGCCTGCGATTGTACGAAGAAGAGCGTGGAGGCCGGCTGGGCTGCGCTTCAGAAGGCGCTCGGCACACCGGCCACGTTGCCGGTCGAGCGGCTGCAGGTCGACACGCAGGGGGACAAGGTCACGCCCTACCGCCAGCAGAAGCCGATGATGGCCCTGCCCGCGATCTACTTCGTCGACAGCAAGGACACGGTCCTCGAATTGCTCCAGGGCGAGGTGGGCGAGGCCGAGATCGCCAACGTGCTGAAGTAGGAAACTCGCCTTCAAATGCACGATCATGATTGGAGGCCGTCACGCCCGCTCGGCGCCTGGAGATTCGCTAAGCGGTCCGCGAGAGCCATGGGGATCGCCGGATGGCTTGCATGCGCGGCGCAGGCGTCGTTCGCGCACGCCGACTCGACGACCTCGACACCCGGCCCGCTGGTCATCGACCTGCCCAAGGCGCTCGAGCTGGCCTCGCAGCATAGCCCCGAGCTGAAGGCCGCCGACAGCGACATCGGGGTGGCGGCGGCACAGCGGGACCGCGTGGCTTCCGGATATTGGCCCACGCTGAGGGCCATGGGGGGATGGACGGAGTCTCGCCGCAACCAGCGGCTCTATCCCGCATCGATTCCTGGTGAACCCGCGGTCATCAGTCACCACATTCTCGGAGGCGATCTCATCCTCTCCTTCCCGGTCTATTCAGCCGGGCGCGTCGGCGGCAATGTCGAGGCTGCCGAGCTGGCCGAGAGCTCGGTCCGGGATACCCGGCAATGGACCAAGCTCGATCTCGCGTTCCGGGTGACGGCGACCTATTACTTCATCCTCGCCCAGCGGCGGATGCTCGGGGCCATCGGCACCGCGGAGGAGGCCATGGCCAAGAACATCGAGCGCCTCGCGGCGCTGGTGGCCGAGCGCAAAGCGGCCCCCCTGGACCGCCAGCGCATGGAGGTGCGCCTGGCCGTGCTCAAGCAACGTCGGGTTCACGATGAAGCTGCGCTCAAGATCCAAACCGCCAGTCTGTTCTCGCTCATCGGTCTCGGCGGCGATCACGCGGCGGCCCAGGTCGTCGGCGAGCTTGGGACGCCTGCGCTGACCACGCCGCCTTCGCCGGAGAGCCTGGTCGACCAGGCCCTCGCGAACCGACCCGACATCCGCGCATTGCGCGCCACCTTGCGTGCGCAGGAGCGAAGGTTGCAAGTGGCCCAGGCCAACCACTATCCGCAGCTCTTGCTTCAGGGATCTTATGGATTGCGCTGGGGCGTGTGGCCGACCCAGCAACCAGAAGGGGTGAGCTCCGTGGTGGATGTCGGCCAGATCGGGCTCTACCTCGATGTGCCGCTCTTCGAGGGCGGTCGCGTTGGGGCCGACGTGCGCGAGCAGCAGGCCCGCCTGAGCGGGATGCGAGAGCGGTTGCGCCAGGCCGAGCTGAAAGTCCGGCTCGAGGTCGAGGCGGCGCTGCTTGACCATGGTTCGGCCATGGAGCGGGTCGCGCTGTCGGAAGCGACCATCGGCCAGGCCACCGAGGCCTTTCGGGTGGAGACGGAGAAATACGCGGTCGGCAAGAGCACCATTTCGGACGTTCTCAGCGCGCAGTCCGAGCTGCTCGACGCCGAGGCCAGCCGCGCACGCGCCCTGGCGGATGCCAACATCGCCGTGGCGGCCCTGCGGAGGGCCTCGGGAGAAGGAATGTGACGATGTCGAGGAAACACGCGATCGCGACGGCTGGGGTCATCGGAGCTGTGGTCGCCGTGATCGTGGGTGTCGTTCTCGTGGGACGACAGGGGCAGCCACCGGTCGGGAAGGTCACGAAGGGCGAGAAGCAACCCCCTGAGGTCCGCATCGCCAAGGCGAGGATCGACACGATTCGCAGCGTGCGCGAGCTGGCCGCGTCCGTGGAGCCCACCCGGGTGGCGCGCTTGGCCTCGCCCGCCGAGGGGCCCGTGTCCCGTCTGCTTGTCCGCGAGGGCGATTCCGTCAAGAGCGGGCAGCTCCTGGTGGTCATCGGCCGCAACCGCACCACGCGGGCCAAGCTGCTGTCCGACCGCGAAGAGCTGCGCAGGTTGCAGGACGAGCATGAACGGGTCGGGCGGTTGGTCGCCAAGGGCGCGATCGCGGGCGAGCTGCTCGACAAGACGCGAGCCGACCTCGAGCGCGCGAGGGCGGTGGTCGAGGCAGGCGAGGAGGTCACCTCGGACTTCCAGGTCCGCGCGCCCTGGTCCGGCGTCGTCTCTCAGGTCCTCGTGCAAGAGGGCAACTACGTGGCGCCTCGCGCGGCCTTGCTCGAGATCTTTGATCCGCAGAGCCTGGTGGTGCGCCTGGCCGTGCCCGAGGCCATCGCGCTCAAGGTCCAGCGTGGTGCCGAGGCGCGTGTGCGGTTCGACGCCTTGCCCACCCAGGAGATCCCAGGCGAGGTCACGCGGGTTTACCCAGAGCTCGACCGGAAGCTCCGCATGCGGCTCGCCGAGATCGGTGTCGACAACCAGAAGGCGCTCGTCCCCGGCATGTTCGCGCGCGTTCGCCTGACCGTGGAGACCGTTCCCGACGCGGTGGTCGTTCCTGCCACGGGCGTGTTCACCACGCCCAAGCAAGAGCAGGCCCTGTACGTGCTCGAGGGCGACGTGGCCCGACTGCGGGTCATCGAGCCCGGCATCGAGGACGGCGGCCTGATGCAAGTCGTGGCGGGAGCGCGCGCCGGGGATGTCGTGGTCATCGGCGGGCAGCAGAAGCTCAAGGACGGGGCGCGGGTCCGCATCAAGGCGGACGGGCCGGGAAAGGGGCAAACAGATGTGGCACGCCCGGGTAGCTCGGGCGCGGGCCGGCCATGAAGATCACCGAAATTTCCACCAGGCGACCGCTGTCCACGGCCGCGTTGGTCCTGGTCCTGCTGGTCCTCGGTGTCTATGGGCTGACCCGGTTGCCGGTCGACTTCTTGCCGGATGTCACCTATCCCTTGGTCAAGGTTCACATGTGGTGGCGCGGGGCCACCCCCGAGGAGATCGAGCGGCAGGTCGCCGAGCCGGTGGAGAGGCAGCTCTCGACCGTCGACGGCCTGGACTATCTCGAATCGTCTTCCATCGAGGGCATGTACACGCTCCAGGTGAATTTTCGCTACGGCGTGGACGTGGACATCGCCTACCAGGACGCGCTGGCGGCGATGGCACGGGTGGCACGCGAGCTGCCCAAGGACATGGACCCGCCCATCGTCATCAAGGCCGATCCCTCGCAGCTCCCGGTCTTGCAGCTCACGGTCTCGGGGGCATGGGATCTGGTCAAGCTGCGCGACTGGGTGGATCGGACATTGCGCGACCAGCTCGTGGCCGTGGCCGGCGTCGCGGGCACCGAGGTGGTCGGCGGTCTCAAGCGCGAGATCCGCGTGCACATCGATCCGATGGCCATCGAGCGGCATCAGCTCGGTCTCGATGAGCTCGTCAAGCGGTTGGCCAAGGAGAACATCGAGTTGTCGGCGGGACGGGTCACCGCCGGCAAGCGCGAGCTGATCGCGCGCACCACCGCGGAGTTCGCCTCGCTCGATGAGCTGCGTAACGTGGTGGTGGCGCGGACCGGCGAGGGGCGGCTGCTGCTCGGCGACATCGCCCAGGTCGAGGATTCTCACGAAGAGGTGCGGGTCATCACCCGCCTGGATGGTAAGCCGTGCGTCAAGCTCAGCGTGCTCAAACAGGCCGACGCCAACACCGTCGAGGTCGCTCGAGCCGTCATGCGACGCCTGGAAGAGCTACGCCCCGGGCTGCCGGGTGGGGTCTCGATTGGCGTGGTGGAGAACCAGGCCACTTACGTCGAGTCGGCCCTTCGCGGCGTGCAGCGCACGGCCATCGAGGCGGCCATCCTGCTGGTCTTGCTCATGGCCCTCTTCCTGGGCAACTGGCGACAAGTCGTGGCCATGACCTGGGCCTTGCCCTTCACCATCCTGACCAACTTCGCCTGGATGCACTTGGCTGGCATCTCGATCAACATCTTCTCGCTGGGCGGCCTCTTGGTGGCCATCGCGGTGGACCTCGACAACTCGATCATCGTGATCGAGAACATCACCCGCTTGCGCAGGGAGCGTCCCGGTCTCGGCAGCGCACGCCTGGTCGTCGCGGCCGTACGGGAGGTGGGCCCCTCGGTGCTGGCCTCGACCCTTTCCTTCCTGGTCTTGTTCCTGCCGTTCTTGTTGATCCCGGGGCTCGCGAGTCTGCTGTTTCGCGATCTGGTGCTGGTCGTCGCCGGGGTCATGTGCATCAGCTTCGTCAACGCCATCGCCGTGACCCCGCTGATCATGGCGCTGCTCCTGCGCGGCGGCGCGGGCTCCCTGCACGAGAGCCTCTTCGAGCGGCTGGTCCACAGGGTGACACACGCCTATGGCCGCTCCCTCACATGGGTGCTGCGGTGGCGAACGGCGACCATCGCCGTGTTCGTCGGGATTGCGGTGATCGGTTTCATCTCGGTCGCGCGACTGGGGACCGAGTTCCTTCCCCGCATGGACGATGGCCGCGTGATGGTCAAGGTGCGCTTGCCGACCGGATCGGCGCTGGCTCAGATGGATGGCGCGCTCAAGCAGGTCGAGGCGCTGGTCAAGGACGATCCCCTGATCGAGAGCGTCTTCACCCTGGTGGGCGGCAAGGTGTGGGGCCTCTACACCTACGAGATCGCCAACGAAGGCGAGCTCAATATCCAGCTCGTGCCGCGCGACAGGCGAGATGTGACCACGGGGCAGTATGTGGCCCGGTTGGAGAAGCTCCTGGCCGAGCACCCCCTGCCGGCGGGCAAAGCCATGGCGATGCAGATGAAGACCAAGGGCATCCGCGGCAGCGCGCTGTCCGAGATCGAGGTGAAGGTGCGCGGCGGCGACACCACCCGGCTGTTCGTCCTGGCGCAAGAGGTCGGGGCGCGCATGGCGAAGGCGCCCTTCTTGACCAACGTCTACCAGTCGCTCGACATGAGCAAACCGGAGTTCCAGGTCAGCATCGATCGCTTTCGCATCGCCGACCTTGGGCTCACGGCCAGCGACGTGGCGACCTCGCTTCAGCGGCTGATTCGCGGCGAGGTGGCATCTCGTTATCGCGAGGGGGATGAGACCTACGGCATTCGGCTCATGGTGCCGGAGCCGATGATCACCTCGCGCGCTTCGCTCGAGGAGCTACCACTCTCGTGCGGCTCTCCCGGGGGGTGCATTCGTGTCCGCGATGTGGCCCGCGTGGTTGAGGCGGTCGGTCCCGTGGAGATCGTGCGAGAGGACCAGGTCAAGCAGGTCGTCGTGCGCGCGGATCCGTCGGGGGTGAGCGTGGGCGAGGCGCTGGCGCGGCTCAGGAGCGACTTGGCCGCCGTGGACTGGCCGCCCGGATACGAGGTCAAGTACGGCGGGCAGGCCGAGCTGATGGGAGAGGCGCGACGGAGCTTGATGCTCGTCCTGGGTTTCGCGCTTTTCTTCGCGTTCGTGATCCTGGTGGTGCAGTTCAACCGGCTCCGCATCCCGTCGATCATCCTTGGCACCGTGCCGTTCTCGCTCGCCGGGGTCGCGCTGCTCCTCGCCGCCACCGGCATCCCCGTCGGATCGACCGTGGTGATCGGCCTCCTGGTTGTTGTCGCCGCCCACGTGATGGAGGGCGTGTTGCTCCTGACCTACGCCGAGAGCGCACGGGCTCAGGATGGCCTGGAGGCCAGCCCCGCGGTGGTGAAGGCCGCGACCACGCGCTTCCGTCCACGCCTGATGACCGCGCTCGGGGTGGTCATTGGGCTATCGCCGGTGGCGCTCAATCTGCACGAGGGAGGCGAGATGCTGCAGCCGATGGCGGTGGCCGCCATCGGCGGGTTGAGCGTGACCGTCGCCGTGGCCCTCTACCTGGTGCCGGTCCTGTACGCGACGGTGACCCGCCGGGGTGTCCTGCGCGATGGCTTGACCATGCAAGAAGAGGAGAGGCAATGAATGCAAGCGTGAGACGCCCGATTCTTTCCCGGTGGATTCGTGAAGGCCACGGGAGCCTCCGCGCCGGCCAGCCGGACCTTTGCCCAAGCAGCCCATTCCTGGTGAAAGGAAGGCGTATGACGACACCGACAACCTCGAGGCCGAGCCCACTCCCTCTGCTCGGCCTCCTGGCATTCGCCTTCGGCGTGGCAAGTTGCGGCGAGCTGGAATCGACCGCCATCCCGGCGCGCCCAGCCGCCAAGGAGAAGGCCTTGGGGGTCTGTCCGCCGTTCCCCCTGCGCGACGAGGCGGGCAACGTGATCGATCCGGTGAAGGGCGAGAACGACACCGTGCCCTACTCGCCCAAGCAAACTTGCGGGGCCAAGGGCTGCCACGATTACGACAAGATCGTCGAGGGCTATCACTTCACCCAGGGCAAGGGCGAAAAGGTGCCGGCGGCGATGGCCGAGCGCTACGCCTGGGTGACCTCGCCCGGCAACTACGGCGGCAACTGGTGCTCGCCCGCGCCGCTCTACCGCCAGCTCGCGCCCAAGAAGAACGCGAGCGCCCGCGGCATCGACATGACCTCGTTCGATTTCGTGACCGCCTCGTGTGGAAGCTGCCATCCGGGCGGCGGGCCACTGGAATACGACCGCGAGGGCAAGCGCTACGACGCCTGGATGCGCGACCCCGCGTCGGGCCTGAGCGCGGGCGGGGAAAACGGCTTCGACGGCGACTACCACAAGGCCCGCTGGTCCGATACGGGCGTGATCGAGGCGGACTGCCTGCTTTGCCACCAGCCGGAATTCGACTTCAAGAAGCGCAACCAGGAGCTGGTGAACCTGAACTTCCGCTGGGCCGCGACCGCGGGCGCGGGCTTCGCCACCGTGACCGGCAAGGTGAGCGCCAACGAGCAGCCGAGCGTCGCCTACGACAAGAGCAAGTTCACCGCCGACGGCAAGGTGCTGGTCCACATCGCGCCCGAGCCACGCAACGAGACGTGCCTGCACTGTCACTTCAAGCCCGATTGGAAGAAGCGAGGCGCCGGGTATTCGACCCGCACGGACGTGCACATGGCCGCGGGCATGCTGTGCGTGGACTGCCACGCCGCCGGCAGCAAGGCCGCGGATCCGCGCATCAGCGGCCGCGAAGTCCACCACTTCGGCAAGGGCGACGATCCCTCGGGATGGGTGCGCAACGATCTCGACGACACCGTCCGCTCGTGCGAGGGCTGCCACCTGGAAGGCGGGCGCAACGCGCCCCGGGCGACACACGACTGGCTGCCGGCGCTGCACATGGAGAAGCTGGCCTGCCAGACCTGCCACATCCCCACGCGTGCCATCAAGAGCGCGCTCGTGCAGGCGAGCGACGTCTACAACCCGGCGCCGCGTATCAGCCCGCCGGGCAAGCACATCTGGACCTTCTACGACCAGGAGATGGCCTTCTGGAACCACTACGGCGAGCTGGACCTCTTCACCGCCAAGGACAAGCCGACCAACGTCACGCGGCCGACGCTGATTCGCTACAAGGGCAAGCTCTACCCGGCCAACCGGGTGCACAGCGCCTGGGTGGGCTTCGAGGAGCAGGGCAAGCCCGGCCTACACCAGCTCTTCATGAAGGACTTTTTCCAGATGTGGAACCAGCACCGGGCCGATCCGAAGATCAAGTACCCGGAGCTGGCCAGGATCACCGACGACAACCAGGACGGGGTCATCGAGGTGAATCGGCCCGAGGAGATCGACGCCCTGCTGGCCGCGACCAAGGCGCACCTCGCCGCCACGGGCTTCCCGCTGGCCAACCGGCGCCTGGTGTGGGTGTCCGACAGCAAGGCGTACTATTCTTCGACCGAGGTGCGCGAGCTGCCGCGCGAGATCTGGGAGGCCACGGCCTATGCCTCGGTCTACAAGTTCTCGCACGACGTGGCGCCCGCGCGCGCGGCGCTGGGTGCGGGCGGCTGCACGGACTGCCACCGGCCAGATTCGCCCTTCTATTTGGGCGCGGTGCTGGATTCACCCTTTGGTGGCGACGGCGGGCAGCCGCGCTGGATGCCGAATCACCAGATCCTCGGCATCTCCGCCCTCGGGGTCAGGCTCGGCGCCTTCCGCGAGGGATGGCTCAAGCCTGTGGGACCGTGGCTGTTCTTGGGGGTGGCGGCGCTGTGCCTGCTCCATCTCGTCATCTGTGGCTGCCAGCGGGTCCGCAGTAAGTCCGACGATGAGGAAGTGATCCGCTTCCGGCTAGGCGAGCGGATCGGCCACCTCATGGGTCTACTGGCCTTCCTGTTCCTGGCGGTCACGGGAATTTCCTTCCTGTTCGGCAAGTCGAGCCCGCTCGGCGAAACGGCGCGCATCATGCACCTGTGGGCCGGGCGTGTGTTCACCGTGGGGCTGCTGCTGGTCTTCGCGCTCTGGGTTCGTCACGCTCGTTTGCGCCCAGGGGATTGGCAATGGCTCCGCCATTTGGGTGGCTACCTCGGGTTCAAGGGGAAGCTGCCCGCCGGCAAATTCAACGCCGGACAGAAGCTCTACTTCTGGTTCTCGCTCCTGTGCGGCCTGGGGCTGGCGGCGACCGGCATCCTGATGTCGTTCCGCGGCGCCTTGCCGAGCTGGATGCCGCTCGTCTACACCCTGCACGACGGGCTGGCCATCTTGCTCATCTGCGCCGTGCTGGCGCATTTCTATCTGGCGATCGTCGCTTGCCCCGGATCGCTGCGGGCGATCCTCGAGGGCAAGGTCAGCCGCTGCTGGGCCCAGGAGCACCATCCCGATTGGCGAGCCGGAACACCGGAGAAGCCCACCGGGTCTGGCTGATCTCGACGCGCTCGTCGTCGCGGGGCCCCACCGGGCTCGGGGCCCCTTGGACAACGGGGCTTCTCCGCGATCATCACGGGTCGCGGCGCGGGCCAGGCTGAACTTCAGGGCCAGGGGCGTGACTAGGGTGGTGAGGATGACCATCACCACCACCGCTGAGAAGGTGTTGCGATCGATCACGGGCTGGCCGCCCAGGCGCAGCTCAAGGCCGATGTTGGCGAAGATCAGACCCACCTCGCCTCGCGGAATCATGCCCACGCCCACGGTCATCCGGTCGATGCCCTGGCCCCAGCACGAAGAACACCGGGGCCAGGAAGGCCGAGATGGGACGGATCAGCTCTTCCAAGGTGTGCTCCTCGCGACCGACGAATTCCGCGTAATGCAGATCCTCGAGAATCAGCCCGGAGGCGAACGCGCCCACGATGGGTGCCAGACCGCGAGGACGTGCGTTGGTCGCAGCCATAAGCCGCTCCCACGGGAGCCCTGTTTCCGCGGACGGGACTTTCACCCGTTGGTTGATGCCAGCTTCGCCTGGCGAACATGGACACGAGCGTACCTCAAGCCAGCGTGGGCGGCGAAGACCGCGCGAAGCTCGAGGTGGCTCCGATTCCGTGGCACGCGTTTGGGGGAAAGCCCGAAGACAGGGCTGGGCGCTCGGCACCGACGACGCCCAAGCCCGTTATGTGCGGCGACCGATTGACCATGCGGCGCGGTCGGCGTTAGCCTGCCACCGTGGCGATGGCGAAGCGGCGTGAGCCTATCCGTGGGTCTCTCGAAGCGGCTCTACTCGAGCGCGTGAAGGAGCTTGCGTGCCTGTATGGCATCTCGCAGATCGCGCATCGCGAGGACTCGCTCGACGCCATCTTGCAGGATGTGGCCCGCACCATCCGCAACGCGTGGCAGTACCCCGAGATCGCCTCGGCGCGCATCGTGATCGACGAGAAGTTGCGCGCCCACGTCGGCCCCGAGCCCGCCCGCGCTGTCCAGACCGCGCCCATCTTCGTGCACGGGCGTTCGCGTGGCAGCGTCGCGGTCGGCTACTGCAGGCACCGGCCGGTGCGCGACGAGGGGCCCTTTCTCAAGGAAGAGCGGTGCTTGCTCGAAGCGGTCGCGGGGCAGGTGAGCGCCATTCTCGAGCACGAAGAGGCCGAAGGCGAGAAACGGGCGCTGGTCGAGCAGCTCCGGCACGCTGATCGGTTGGCCACCCTGGGCCAGCTGGCCGCCGGGATGGCGCACGAGCTGAATGAGCCCTTGGGCGGAATCCTGGGCTTCGCGCAGCTGGCGCGCAAGAGCCCGGCGCTGCCCAGCGAGGTCGCCTGCGACATCGATCGCATCGCCGCCGCGGCCCTGCACGCGCGCGAGGTGATCCGGAAGCTTCTCCTGTTCGCTCGCCAGACACCGCCCGAACGGTCGGCCTTCGATCTCAACCGGCTGGTCGAGGACAGTCTGCAGCTTCTGCGCCCGCACTGCGAACAGGCGGCGGTCGAGATCGACCTCGCGCTGGCGCCGGGCATGCCCAGGGTCGTGGCCGACGGGGCGCAACTGCGCCAGGTGGTGGCCAACCTGGTGGTGAATGCGCTGCAGGCGATGCCGGATGGGGGACACATCACCATCGCGACCTCTGCCGAGGCCGGACAGGCCGTGCTCGTGGTCCAGGACACCGGCATCGGCATCACGGAGGACGTCATGGACAAGTTGTTCCTGCCCTTCTTCACGACCAAGGACGTCGGGGTCGGTACCGGGCTCGGGCTACCGGTCGTGCACGGCATCGTCACCGCCCATGGCGGCAGTATCCACGTCGACACCAAGGTGGGCGAGGGGACGCGCTTCGAGGTTCGGCTGCCGGTCGAGAAACACGCCGCCGGGGAGGCCCCGTGATGGCAGGAAACGCGCAGCGCATTCTGGTCGTCGACGACGCGCCCGACACGGTCGAGGTGGTGCGCCGCAACCTCACCGCCAACGGCTGCCAGGTGCTCACCGCCAGCAGCGTCGCGCAAGCCGTGAGCCTGCTCGACGGCCAGCCGGTCGATCTGGTGATCACGGATCTGCGCATGCCCAAGGTGGGCGGTCTCGAGCTGGTCCGCCACGTGCGCGAGAACACGCGCGACACCGAGATCATCGTCATCACGGGGTACCCCACCATCGACGGCGCCGTGCAGGCCATGAAGAGCGGCGCCGAAGAGTACCTGCCCAAGCCCTTCACCGACGAAGAGCTGTTCGCGGCCGTCGAGCGAGCCATGACCAAGCTGCGGGCCCGGCGCGCCGCTCATCCGGGCGTCGAGCGCGGCAGCCTGCTCGCCCAAGGCATCATCGGCGAGTCGCCCGCGCTGCGGAAGGTGCTCGATTCCGTGCGCAAGGCTGCCGCCTCGAACGCCACCGTGCTGCTGACCGGTGAGAGCGGCACCGGCAAGGAGCTCATCGCGCGGGCCATCCACTACCGAAGCGCGCGCAGCAACGCGCCCTTCGTCCCCGTGAACTGTGGCGCCGTACCCGAGGGGCTGCTCGAGAGCGAGCTGTTCGGCCACGTCAAGGGCGCCTTCACGGGCGCCACCGAATCGCGCGCCGGCTTCTTCCACGCGGCGGACGGGGGCACCCTGTTCCTCGACGAGATCGGCGAGATGAGCCTCGGCATGCAGGTGAAGCTCCTGCGCGTGTTGCAAGACCGCGAGGTCTGCATGGTCGGGTCGACCCGCGCCCGCCTGCTCGACGTGCGCATCGTCGCCGCCACCAACATCGATCTGCCCCGCTTGGTCAGCAGCCGGGCGTTTCGCGAGGATCTCTTCTATCGCCTCAACGTGGTCACCATCGTCATCCCACCGCTGCGCGAACGCGACGACGACGTGCTCTTGTTGGCGCGGCACTTCGCCACCCGCTTGGCCAATGAGCTGGGTAAGCCCGTGCCCCAATTCTCCGACGAGGTCCTGCGCGTTTTTCGCAACCACCACTGGCCCGGCAACGTGCGCGAGCTGGAGAACGTCATCGCCCGTCTGGTGGTGATGGTCGAGGACGACGTGGTCGAGATTCCGGACCTGCCGTGCATCATGCGCTTCGCCAGCGCGCGCGACGGACGCGTCGGCCGCAGCCTGGCCGAGGTGGAGATGGAGCACATCTGCAACGTGCTCACCTCGGTGCAGGGCAACAAGACCCGCGCGGCCGAGATCCTCGGCATCGATCGCAAGACCTTGCGGGACAAGCTCAAGACCCTCGGCCTGCCCGCGGAGGAGCGCAGGCAAGTGGGGAGAATCTCCCCGGTGGGGGAATTGACCCCGGCTCAGCGCGCGGTCTCTCACTCCAAATCGAGCCTCAGCTAGCCGCGCGGTCGCGCCGCGCTCGACGGTGCGACAAGCCGGTCTCGCGTATCGGCCGCATCGGGGCGGGTGTGGCGCGGAGGTTGCAACCCGCGCCGGCGTGGCTCGTTCGCAGCGCCAAAGGACCCACGGCCGTCGTCTGGACAGGACCCGGCCCAAGACCAGTGCGCTGCACTTGTGCTCGACTTGCAGCCATGGCGACGACTGTTCGTTGCGTGGCACCGACACGCCGGCCACGTACTGCGAGGAGTTCGAGCCACCGGTGCCGAGCGCGGTCGCGCAGGAGGTCCCCGCGGCGTCCGAGCCGGCTCGCCCCTCGGCCAGCCGGCAAGGCTTGTGTGGCAATTGCCTGAACCGTGAAACCTGCCAGCTCGCCAGCTCCGAAGGTGGCGTCTGGCATTGCGAGGAGTATTGCTGATGGCGGGACGCAAACCCAGCACGTCCAATGGAGAGGTCGCCGTGGCCGAGGCCACCGACCCGCACGCGATCGAGCGCATCATCGCGGAGAACGCAGAGGCCCCCGCAGCACTCGTGGCGACCCTGCAAGCCATCCAGCGCGAGCACGGCTACTTGCCGCCGGATGCGCTCAAGCAAGTGAGCCGTGCCACGGGCCGATCGCTGACCGACGTGTACGGGGTGGCCACGTTCTACCGTGCGTTCACCTTGCACCCTCGGGGCAAGCACACCATCTCGGCCTGCCTCGGCACCGCCTGTCACGTGCGCGGCGCACAGGGGGTCGTGCGCGAGCTCGAGCAGCGGCTCGGCATCAGCGCCGGCGGGACCACGCCGGATCGCGAGTTCTCGCTCGAGACCGTGAACTGCCTGGGCGCGTGCGCGCTCGGCCCGGTCGTCGTCATCGACGGCCACTACGTCGCCAAGATGGGCAAGGAGAAGGTCCGCCAGCTGCTCGACGACGCGCGCGAGGGCCGTGTGGCGAGCGCGAAGGCAGGTGAGGCGACCCAGCTGGCGCTGGTCGCCCAGTGCAGCCGCTGCCGGGCCAGCTTGATAGATGAGGCGCACCCGCTCGATGGCTTGCCCTCGATCCACCTCGGGATGAAGGGCCCGTCCGGAACGGGATGGTGGCGGGTGTCGTCGCGCTACGGAAGCCCCGCCCGCGCCACGGACAGCAACGCCGTGAATGGCACGTTGCTCGGTGTCTACTGCACCCACTGCGGCGAGGACCTCGCCGATGGTTGGAAGTGCTCGGCGTGCCACGCGCCGATGGTCTCGCTGGCGGTGGGCGAGCTCGCCCGTCTCCGCATCTGTCCGCGGCTCGGCTGCGCCGGCCACATGCTGGACGTTGCCTCGGCCTGAAAACCTGGTGTCACCCATGTCAAAAATCGCGTCTCCTGGTGAGCTTGCCCATCTCCGGCGAACCCTGATCGCGGCCCGCGATCCCGACAAACCCAGCCTGGTCGTGTGCGCAGGTACCGCGTGTCAGGCCAGCGGCTCCAGCCAGATCGTGCTGGCCGCGAAGAAGTACCTACTCGAGCACGACCTGCTGGCGCGGGTGTCCCTTCGGGTCACCGGCTGCCATGGCTTCTGCGAGATGGGTCCCTTCGTGCTGACCCGCCCGCAGAACGCCTTCTACTCGCAGGTGAAGGCGAGCGACGTCCCTCGCCTGATCGAGGCCGTGCTGGCCAACACCTACGTCGAGGAGCTGCTCTATCGCGATCCCGTCTCCGGCGTCCGCTATCGCGACCGCGACGAGATCCCGTTCTTCAAGCAGCAGCGCCGCGCGGTGCTCGGACTCAACGAGAAGATCGATCCGCTTCGCATCCACGACTACATCGCGGCAGATGGCTATCTGGCGCTCGAACGCGCGTTGGCGCTCGGCGATTGCACCCGCGTCGTCGAGGAAGTGAAGCGCTCGGGGTTGCGCGGCCGGGGCGGCGCGGGCTTCCCCACCGGCACGAAGTGGGAGCTTTTGGCCAAGCGCAAGGACCGTGCGGAGAAGGTCCTGGTCTGCAACGCCGACGAGGGCGACCCCGGCGCGTACATGGACCGCAGCGTCCTCGAGGGCAACCCGCACAGCATCATCGAAGCGATGCTGATCGGTGCATACGGCACCGGGGCCACGCAAGGCTACGTCTACGTGCGGGACGAGTATCCCATAGCCATCAAGCACCTGGATAACGCGCTCGACCAGGCGCGCGAGCTCGGGATGCTCGGCCACGACATCCTGGGCGCCGGCTTCAGCTTCGACATCGCGGTGGCCAAAGGCGCGGGCGCCTTCGTGTGCGGTGAGGAGACCGCTCTCATCCGCTCCATCGAAGGCAAGGTCGGCGAGCCTAGGCAGCGGCCACCGTTCCCGGTCGAGCGTGGTGTTTGGGGCCGCCCGACCTCCATCAACAACGTCGAGACTTGGGCCAACATCCCCCTCATCTTCCGCATGGGCGCCGAGGCCTACGCCCAGGTCGGCACCAAAGGCAACGCGGGCACCAAGATCTTCAGCTTGGTGGGCAAGATCAAGAACACCGGTCTGGTCGAGGTGCCGATGGGCATCCCGATTGCCGACGTGGTGATGAAGATCGGTGGCGGCTCGGCCAGCGCCGCCAAGGTCAAGGCGGTGCAGACCGGCGGTCCGTCCGGTGGTTGCATCCCCGCCGCGCGCTTCGACTTGCCCATCGACTACGAGAGCTTGGGCGCGGCCGGCTCGATCATGGGCTCGGGCGGCATGATCGTGATGGACGAGAACACCTGCATGGTGGACGTGGCCAAGTACTTCATGCGCTTCCTAGAGGCCGAGTCCTGCGGCAAGTGCCTGACCTGCCGCAAGGGCACCCAGCGCATGCACGAGCTGCTCGACGACATCGCGAGCGGCAGAGGCAACCTCGCTACCATCGATCTGCTCGAAGAGCTGGCGCGCGTGGTGAAGGACAGCACCATGTGCGGGCTGGGGCAGACCGCCGCCAACCCCGTGCTCAGCACCTTGCGCTACTACCGGCACGAGTACGAGCGGCACGTGGTCGACAAGCGCTGTGACGCCTTCGTTTGCGAGGAGCTGGTCGGCGCTCCTTGCCAGAGCGCGTGCCCGGTCGGCACCGAGGCGTGGCGCTACGTGGCGCTGCTCGAACAGGGCAAGCTGGAGGAGGCCTACCGGGTCATCCGGGCGTCGAACCCCTTCCCCTCGATCTGCGCGCGGGTCTGCGACCGCAAGTGCGAGGCGCGTTGCCGGTTGGGCGCGAGCGGTGGCAAGCCGGTGGCGGTGCGCGCGCTCAAGCGTTACGTCGTCGACCGCGTCGATCCGTCGAGCTACCGGCCGCCCGTGCACCTGCACCTGGCCGACCAGAAGCTGGCGCCGGTGGCCGTGGTCGGCGCGGGGCCGGCTGGGTTGGCCGCGGCCAACGAGCTTGCGCTGCTCGGCCATCGGGTCACGGTGTTCGAGGCCGGCGATCATCCCGGCGGCATGTTGCTGGCGGCGATCCCGCCGTACCGCCTGCCGCGCGAAGTCCTGCAGAAGGAGATCGACGCCATCCTCGAGCGGGTCGAGGTCAAGTGCGGAGCGCGCCTCGGGGACGATCTCAGCATCGACGAGCTTCTGGCCGACGGCTATCAGGCCGTGTTCCTGGCCATGGGCGCCCACCGCAGCGCCAGCCTAGGGCTCGAGGGCGAGAACGCCGAGGGCGTGATCCCGTCACTCGATTTCCTGCGCGCCTTCAACCTCGAACGGAAGGTGATGGCGCGTGGCCGGGTGGGCATCGTGGGCGGTGGCAACTCGGCCATCGACGCCGCGCGGGTGGCCCTGCGCTGCGAGGGCGTGGAGAGCGTCACCGTGCTGTACCGGCGGACGCGCCAGGAGATGCCGGCCTACGCCGAGGAGATCGACGCCGCGGTCGAGGAGGGCGTGCGGCTGCAGCCGCTGGTCGCGCCGGTGAAGTTGCTCGTGCGTGACGGCAAGCTCACCGGGATCCGTTGTCTCGAGAATCAGCTCGGCGAGCTCGATGCCAGCGGTCGTCGCAAGCCGGTGCCCATCGCGGGCAGCGAATTCGACCTCGGTCTCGACACCCTCATCGTCGCGACCGGCGAGAGCCCGGACATCGGCTACCTGCCCGACATGGCCGTGCCACTCGACAAGGGCGGCCGCCTGCACGCCGACCCCGAGACCGGCGCCACGCAGCGCCAGGGTGTGTTCTGTGGCGGCGACGTGCGCACCGGCCCGGGCACCGTGATCGATGCCATCGCCGCCGGACAGCGCGCGGCGCGGGCCATCCATCGCTACCTGCAGGGCCAGCCGATACGGGTCCCGGGCCAGCCGCGCCGGCCGTCGGTCTACGTGCCGGCGGCGACCCACGACGGCGACGGCGAGATCCCCTGCCTCGCCCATCGCACCGAACCCGTCGAGGTACGTCGGTCGAGCTTCGTCGAGGTCGAGCTCGCCCCCACCGAGGAGGAGGCCCGGCGCGAAGCACGGCGCTGCTTGCGCTGCGACCTCAAGTTCACCCAGCCGGCGGCGACCGCGCAGGAGGAGCAACGATGATCTCGCTCACCATCAACGGCCTGGCGGTCTCCGTCGAGGACGGCGCGACCGTGCTGGAGGCAGCCCAGTTCTTGGGCTTCCCGATCCCGACCCTGTGTCACATGGAGGGGCTCTCGCCCTACGGCGCCTGCCGGCTGTGTGTGGTCGAAATCGGCCAGGAGCCGAGGTCGCGCCTGGTGTCGTCCTGCACCTTCCCGGCCCAGGAGGGCATGGTGGTGCGCACCGCCAGCGAGCGCGTGCTGCGCGCGCGCAAGATGGTGATCGAGCTTCTGCTCGCGTCGTGCCCGCAATCGAAGACCATCCAGGACCTGGCCTCGAAGCACGGCGTGCGCCAGCAGCGCTTCCGGCAGGAGCACGAGCAGTGCATCCTTTGCGGCCGCTGCGTACGCATGTGCGAGGAGCAGATGATGGCCAAGGCCATCGGCTTCCGCGGCCGCGGCGACAAGCGCAGCATCGGCACCCCCTTCGACGAGAAGTCGGAAGTGTGCCGGCTGTGCGGCGGCTGCATCTACGTCTGCCCCGCCTGCGAGTTGCGCTGCACGTACACGGAGCCGGACAAGGCCGTCTGCGGCGGCTGCGCCAACCTGACCCCGCCCTGCATCGAGAAGGACAACTTCCACGACATGATGTGTTTCATGAACCCATGCGTGGCTTGCGAGATCAAGAAGGACTGAGGAAACGAAAGGAGCTCGAAACATCATGTCAGCCACCCTCTCCAAAGTGAACGCCACCGCCGCCACCCTGACCAAGAACCGCACCGAGGGCTCCGTCGTCCCCACGTCGGGCATGTGCGTGACCTGCGTCGACGGATGTATCGGGATGTGCGAGATCGGCAAGTCCGCCTACCGCGGCCACGAGGTCATCTACCCGCAGCCCTTCGGCGTGATCACCGCCGCGGGCGAGAAGCGCTACCCGGTCGACTACTCGCAATTCAACATCATGGGCACCGCGGTGGGCGCGCACGGCATCGAGGCCGACAGCGACAAGGCCATCTTCCCCGCCGTCTCGCTCGAAGTGCGCCTGGGCAAGGACCAGGGACTCAAGTTCAAGATGCCGTGGCTCATCTCGGGCATCGGCTCGACCAACATCGCCAAGAACAACTGGGACGGCTTGGCCATCGGATCGGCTTTGTCGGGCACCGGCCTGACCATCGGCGAGAACGTGGTCGGCATGGATCCGGAGGCGGTCATCAAGGACGGCCGGACGATCGACACCGTCG
>CAZYFU010000043.1:0-44354 GCA_964647025.1 uncultured Myxococcales bacterium
GTGTAGGGATGGGGCGGGCAGCCCGGGATGAACAGGTCCACCGGCAGCATGCTGTCCACCCCATTGTGCACCTCGGGGTGACCGGCGAAGGGGCCCCCCGAGATCGCGCAGGCGCCCACGGCGATGACGATCCTCGGCGTGGGCAGGGCGTCGTAGCTCTTCTGCAAGGCGAGCTTCATGTTCTCGCTCACCGGACCCGTGACGATGAGCCCGTCGGCGTGCCTGGGCGAGGCGACCATCTGGATGCCGAAGCGGCTGAGATCGAACGTCAGGGTACCGAGCACGTTGATGTCGGCTTCGCACGCGTTGCATCCGCCCGCACTCACCTGACGCAGCTTCAGCGACCGACCGAAGAGCCGCAGCAAGCGCTTCTCCAGCGCGTGGGCAGGCACGGCCGGGCCGCCGCTCACCACGAGCGATTGCCGGGTGTTTCCAGCCAGCCGGTACTCCTGACCGCAGGAGATCGCCTGGTTCGGGCACGCCTGCGCGCAGTCCAGGCAGAAAAGGCAACGCCCGAGATCGACCTTCGGCTGCGTACCGTCGAGAGCGATCGCGTCGGTGGGACAGCTCTCTGCGCAGGCCCGGCATCCCGCTTTGCACTTGCCTGCGTCGATGATGGGCAGACCGCGAAAGCGATCGGAGAGCACGGGAGGTTGCTTGGGATACTTGGCCGTGCGGTGACCTTGCCGCACGCGTTCGACGACTGTCTTCAACATCAGGCGATACCCCTAGAGATCGTGTCCACAGTAGGAAAGGTTGAAGCTCTTGTTGCAGATCGGGAAGTCCGAGATCTGCTGATCGCGTAGCGCCATGGCCAGCCCTGGCCAGTTGTGGAACGACGGATCGACGATCTTGTACGCCGCCAGCTTGCCCCGCCCGTCGCTGATGGCCACGTGGCAGATCTCGCCCCGCCAACCCTCGACCAGCGAAACGCAGATGCGCTCGGGAAGCAAAGGCGGACACGCCACGCAGGCGCTGCCGGCGGGCAGCTCGTTGAGCTGCGAGCGGATGAAGTGAACCGATCGTTCGATCTCGAGCCAGCGCAGAAACGCCCGCGCGAAGACGTCACCCGTGTGGAAGGTCGAGATGGGAATGTGCACGAACTGGAAAATCCCCGTCGGGTGGTGGGTGCGTACATCGCGGCGCAGCCCGCTCGCACGGGCGGCCGGACCCACCAGCCCGAGCTGGCGCGCGGTCTCCAGGCTGACCACGCCCACATCCTCGAAGCGCGCCTGCACCGAGCCGGTCTGCCACAGTAGCTTGGTGGCGCCGCGCACGTCACGAAACGTCGCCTCCAGTCGCGCAAGCAGCTCCTTCACGCGGGCCGCGTCGACGTCGAAGGCCACGCCGCCGGGACGAACCAGGCCACGCCCGAAGCGATTGCCGCACACGAGCGCGGTCATGTTGAGGAGGTCGCCACGCAAGCGGCCACAGTAGGAAGCGGTGGGCAGGTAGCCGATGTCGCCGGCGAGCGCACCGAGGTCGCCCGTGTGGTTGGCCAGCCGCTCGAGCTCGAGCGCGATGCCCCGCAGGGCGAGTGCGCGCGCCGTCGGGCGGCAGGTGGACATGGCCTCGATCGCCTGGCAGTAGGCGCTGGCGTGACCGATGCTGGTGTCGCCCGCCAAGGTCTCCATGTGGAAGAGGGTTCGTTTGCTTGGGCCGCCCACCAGCGCCTTCTCGATCCCGCGGTGCTGGTAGCCGAGGGAGATCTCGAGGTGGAACACGTGCTCGCCGTGGCATTGGAAGCGGAAGTGCCCAGGCTCGATGACCCCGGCGTGCACGGGCCCGACGGCGACCTCGTGAATCTCCTCGCCTTCGATGCGGTAGAAGTCGGTGACGCCGACAGTGCGCGGCTCGCCTTCCTGACGTCCGAACGCATCGGCGCCCGGCCTATAGGCGTGCTGATAGCGAACCGGCTTCTTCCACGGGTGCCCTTCCGGGACCAGGTTCCACTGCTCGGCGAGCTCGCGCTCGAACATGTGAACCTGCGGGCAATCGGGGGTCATCGACGGGAACGTGTTGCCGGCGAGGGTCGTGCAGGCCACGTCGAGCAGGCCGTCGCGATCGCAGGCCAAGACGGCGTAGAGCTGGGTGGCTTCGCCCGCGGGCCGGGCGAACAGCGCGGCCACGCGACGATTGCGGGCAGGGGCGCTGACGACCGACTGCCGCCACTCGTCGAAGGGAAGGTGGGGAATCTGTTGGGACGGCACCGCGATGCCGTTGCTCATGGTCAGCCAGCTCATGGGTTCATCTCGAGGAAGGCGGCCGCTTGGTGAAGGGCGTCGCTGAGCGGGTACGGCACGTAGATGCCCAGCAGCAGGACCAAGCCCAGAAACACGACGATGGGGGCGAGGGTGAAGAAGTTGTCCTTGTAGCCATTCTTGTTCGCGTCGGTCGACGGTTCGCCCTGCACCACCGCGAACACGGTCCAGCTCATGCCCACGAACACGACGAACAGCAAGGCCAGGAACAGGCCCGCGACCCAGAACCGTCCGGCGGACACGGCGGCGCGCAGGATGGTGAACTCGCTGAAGAAGGGGCCAAAGGGCGGCGAGCCGGTGATGGCGAAGAAGCCGGCCAGGAACAGCGCACCGGTGACCGGCAGGCGACGAATGGCACCGCTGACGTCCTCCACGCGCTTGCTGCCGTAGGCGCGGTGGATGTTGGCCGCGGCCAAGAACAGCACGCCCTTGGTCAGGCCGTTGTTGATGAAGTGGAGCAGCGAGCCCCACACCCCTGCCCCGCCGATGCCGATTCCCAGCACCAGGATGCCCATGTGCTCGACGCTGGAGTAGGCGAGCATGCGTTTGTAGTCGCGCTGCCTGACCATGAACACGGCGGCGACCGCCATCGAGAACAGGCCGATGGTCACCATCATGCTGCGGGCAAAGGCGACGTCGTGGGCCGCGGTGCAGATCTGGAAGAAGCGCAGCACCGCGAGGAAGGCCGCCGTGGTCAGCCCGCCGGCCAGCAGCGCCCCGACCAGACCGGGCGCTTCGCCGTACGCGTCGGGCTTCCAGGTGTGCATCGGCGCGAGCCCCATCTTGGTGCCGTAGCCGACGAACAGCAGGATGAACGAGGCACGCAGCCACGGATGCGAGAGGTACGCGGCCTCGCCGACGAGGTCGCGGAAGAACAGCGATGCGCTCATGCCCCCGCGCAGGGCCGAGTAAGCCAGGAAGTACGAGCCGAGAAGGGCGAGCGCGATGCCGACCGACCCGATGAGCAGGTACTTCCACGTGGCTTCCAGCGAGCGCGGATTCTGGTTGAAGTAGAGCAGCGGCGCCGAGCTGAGCGTGCAGGCCTCGATGGCGACCCACATGAGCCCGAGGTGCTGCGCCAGCGTGGCCAAGGTCAGCATACCGAGGAACGCGAAGAGGCTGGCGGTGAAGATGCGGCTCGGCTGCTTGGGCCGTCCGACCAGGTAGCCGCGCGCGTAGACCGAGCACAGGAAGAAGAGCAGGCTCAGAAACCCGAGCACGATCTTGTTCAGCGGGTCGAGCCCGAGCCACGCGTCCGCGGGCGCAGGGGCTTTGCCGAGCAGGATCGCGCAGGTGATGAGGAAGTGGATGCCACCGCCGACGGGCAGGAGCCACGGCCGCTTCTCGTTCGAGCGAATGGCGAAGGCCAGGCCGCCGAAGGCGAGCGGCAACAGCACGTGCAGGAGCAACATCTCGGCCTACTCCTTGAGCGCGCTCAGGCGCGCTGTATCCAGCGAGGAGAACTCGCGGCGAATGTGGTTGAGGATGATGCCCATGACGAAGATGCCCACGAACAGGTCGAGCAGCACGCCCATCTCGACCATGAATGGCATGGCGTGGAGCAGGGTGAGGCCCATGATGTAGATCCCGTTCTCGAGCACCAGGTATCCAGCCACCTGCGTGATGGCCTTGCGGCGGGTGGTCAGCACGAGAAAGCCGGTCCACACCGTCGCCATGGCCGCGGGCACGAGCAAGGAGGCCACGTGCTCCCTGGCGAGCGGCAGCGTCCTGGCGAAGATCAGCGATGCGCCGGTGCCCAGGGCCCCGAGCAGCAGAGAAGGCAGGAATCCGATGAACGGTTCGACCTCGCGGCGGATGGCGGCGTCGCGAATCGCGCGCAGAAGCATCCCCGGGATGAGCAAGCCCTTGAGCAGGATGGTGACGATGGTGATGAGCACCATCCAGGTCCCGAAGCCTTCGTGCACGCACAGGGTGAGCAGGCCCAGGATCACGCCCTGGGCGGCAGAGGCGTTGACGACGGCGGTCAGTCGACTGGTGCCGAGCAGGAACAGATTGACCAGCAGGACGACGACGAGCAGTGGTCCGACGAGCGTGTGCATGTCCGATTACCTCGCCACCAGCACGATACCGAAAGCCGACAGCAGGCATGCCGCCACCAGCAGGATGGGCACCTGGGCCATGCGTAGCCTGGCCATGGTGGATTCGACGATCCCGATCAACACGGCCAGCAAGACCATGCCCGCGGCGAAGATGCCCCACGCCGCCCACGGGTTTCCGCCGTAGGGAATCGCCAGGCGAACCACCAGCGAGCCCAGGACGAAGAGCTTGAGCGCGGCGGCGTAATGAATCAGCCCCAGCGCGGGGCCGCCGTGATCCAGCACCATGACCTCGTGGATCATGGTCAGCTCGAGGTGCGTGTTCGGATCGTCGACCGGAATGCGGCAGGTCTCCGCCAACAGAACGATGAACAGGCTCGCCGCGACCAGGACCAGCGAAGCACCGCCGTGCTGCCAGGCTTCGCCGAGCCCCGGCCCGACCATGGTGGAGAGCGACAGCGAGCCAGACAGGCGGGTCAGCACGATGAGCCCGAGAAACAAGGCGGGCTCGGTCAGACACGAGAAGGTCACCTCGCGCGCGCCGCCCATGCCCTCGAACGACGAGCCCGTGTCGAGAGCGGCGACCACGGTGAAGAACCGTCCCAGGCCGAGCAGGTACGCGAAGAGCACCAGATCGCCTTCGAAGGAGATGGGCGCGAGGTGCCCGCCGAGCGGCATCAGAGTCGCGGCGAAGAGCGCGGTCACCAGCCCGACCACCGGACCCGCTTTGAACACCCAGGTCGTGGTTCGACTGAACACCGATCCCTTGCGCAGGAGCTTGATGACGTCGAAGTACGGCTGCAGCACCGGGGGGCCTACCCGACCGGCAAAAGCCGCCTTGGTCTTGCCGATGATTCCGAGCAGGAACAGCGGCATGCCCAAGAGCATTACGGCGTGGATGGTGAGGTGGATCTTGTTCAAGAGGTCCTTTATCGCCAGAAGAAGAACACGATCAGGGTGAGGAGGATGTAGAACAGGTAGACCTGCACGTTGCCCCGCTGCAGCCACTTCAGGCGACGAGCGACGCGTGTGCCGGCCTCGGCCGCGGGGATGAGCACGCTGTCGAGCACGACGTCGTCCACGTGACTGCCGAAGGCGTCTTGGCGTGGGAACAGCCCCCGCGTGTCGGGATTCTTCACCTTGGGCCGAAGCGCCCACGCGAAGATGCCCACCAGCGTCTGCGCGAACGACGAGGACGAATACTGCATGGTCGGGCCGGGCGCGACGTACCCGCAATCCCAGGTCCCGCCCTGGGCGGGTTTCGTCACGCGCAGGTTGCGGCGGACGAGCAGCGCGCCCAGCAGCAGGCCAACCACCAGCAACGCGCCCACCAGGGACACCCAACCGAGAGGCGCGAGCACGGCCAGATCCTGCGCACCCGCGAGCTCGCCCGCCCACGCGGATACGGCGCCATCGAGCAGCGGCGAGACGAGCCAAGGCACAAGCCCGACCACCGCGCAGAGCCCAGCCAGCACGCCCATCGGACCCAGCATCGAACGGCTCGACTCGGTCGCGTGCTCCGCGTGGTGGGTGCGCGGCTCGCCCAGGAACATGGCACCGTACACCTTGACGAAGCAGGCGAGCGCCAGCGCGCCAATCAACGCCAGCGCCGGTGCCCCCAACGCGCCAGCCAGCCACAGCCGGTCTTGCGGCAGGGCAGCCGACTTGAAGAGCCCGAGATAGACGCAGAGCTCGCTTGCGAACCCGTTCAGCGGGGGCAAGCCGCAGATGGCGATCGCGCCCACGAGGAAGGCCAGCGACGACCAAGGCATGCGCTTGCCGAGGCCCCCGAGCTCGTCGATCTCGCGCGTGTGCGTCGCGTGCAAGACCGAGCCCGCCGACAGGAACAGCAGGCTCTTGAAGAGCCCGTGGTTCCACACGTGCAGGAGCGCACCGCCGAGGCCGAGCGCGACGAGCACCCCGTTGCCGAGCGAGCGCCCGAGCATGGCGACGCCGAGCCCCATGCAGATGATGCCGATGTTCTCGACGCTGTGATAGGCGAGCAGGCGCTTGAAGTCGTGCTGGCCGATGGCGAACGCGACGCCCAAGATGCCGGACACCGCGCCCAGCGCCAGCACCAGCTCGCCCCACCACAAAGGCGGGTGGGGAAAGAGCGAACAGACCCGAACCAGGCCATAGATGCCCATCTTGATGAGCACGCCGGACATCAGGGCCGAGACGTGGCTGGGGGCGTTGGCATGGGCGCCGGGAAGCCAAACGTGCATGGGCATGACGCCCGCCTTGAGCCCAAAGCCGATGATGGCCAGCAAGAACACCGCCGTCGCGGCGCCATTCGAGATGGGCGCGGCGATGGCGAAGTCGAAGCTGCCGGTCGCCGCGAACAACACGGCGAACATGGCACACAGGCACAGGGTGGCGAGGCGGGTCGCCACCATGTAGAGGTAGCCCGCCTGCCGAACGGGACGCTGGTCATCCTGTGCGGTGAAGGTCAGGAACGCGGACACCGCCATGATCTCCCAGCCCGCCATGAAGAGCATGGTGTTCTGGGCACACACGAGGAGCGCCATGCCCCCGGTGAAGAATCCATAGAAGAAGCGCAGCTTCCGGCCGTCCCGGGGGTGCGCGGCTTGTCTCCAGTAGCCGAGCCCGTACACCGCACCCAGCGCCGAGACGACGAAAATCTGGATCACGAACAACGCCGAGATCCCGTCCACGCGGAGCGAGAACCGGCCACCCGGCACCGACCATCCGAGCTCGATCCCCGCCGACGGTCGCGTGATCGCCAACGCGGCGCCCGTGATACCGCATATCGCGGCCAGCACCATCAACACGACGGCCGCGCGCTCGCCCCTGTGACCGTCTCTGCGCTCGAACACCGATGGTACGCCGCTCGCCGCAGCCAACACCACCCCAGCGATGACGAGCCACTCACTCATAGCGCCATCCAGTTGCTCCAGGAAATCCACGCCAGCGCGGCAACGGCCACCACGAAGATGTAGAGGAAGTAGATGTGCAGTTGGCCCTGCTGAATCCAGCGCAGGCGGCTGAAGCGTTCGGCCCAGCGGATGAAGAACGGCTCGTAGACCGCGCGGGTCAGCGGATCTGCGCACTGGCTCGAGAAGCTGCCAGTTGCTGGGAAGGCCGAGTCTGTCCGGGTCAGCGTCGTGGGCACGCGCAGGCTACGCGGGAAAATCCGCGACGAGACGAACTCGGAGAACGATCGAGCCGAGTACTGCATGCGAGTGGTGGGCTCGGCATAGCCGCAGCCCCAGGTCTCGACGGGTGCCGTGGGCTTGCGACGAAACACCAACCAGGCGATGGCCGATAGACCGAGGCCTGCCCAGACCGCGGCGTTGAGCAACCCGAGCAGGTGCACGGCGTTTTGCCCATGCACGAAGTTGCCGGCCACGGCGGGCCCGAAGAGCTGCGCGGCGACGGGCGCGGCCAATTGCAGCAGCTTGTCGGGGACGATCGCCATACCCACCACCGCCGCCCCCAGCACGACCATGGGCAGAAGCAGGCCGAGGGTCGACTCGTGTGCGTGCGCCGCCGCCGGACTGCGCGGCTCACCCAGCAACACGATCCCGATGAGGCGCACGAAGCACAGAGCGGCCAACGCGCCGATCAAAGACAGCATTCCCACGGCGAACAGCGCCACCAGGTCGGACCCGGTGGTGCGCGCGAGGTCGCCGCCCATCAGCCCGAGGTAGACGAGCCACTCGCTCACGAAGCCGGCCAGCGGGGGCAAGCCCGAGATGGCGACCGCGCCGACCATCATCAGGACGCCGGTGCTCGGCATGCGCTTCATCAGGCCGCCCAGCTTCTCCATGTCCTTGCTGCCACTGCCGTGCAGGACGCTGCCCGCGCCGAGGAACATGAGCCCCTTCATGGCGGCGTGGTTCCACACGTGCAGGAGGGCCCCGCACGCGCCGAGTCCGGCCGTGAAGAGATCTCCCTGACTGGCGCGCCAGAACGCGAGCCCGACACCGAGGGTCACGATGCCCATGTTCTCCACGCTGGAGTAGGCGAGCACGCGCTTCATGTCCCGCTGGCACAGAGCCATCGAGATCCCCCACAGCGCGCCGGCGAGCCCCAGCACCATCAGCGCAGGCCCCCACCACCCGGCGTGCGGCAGAAACGTGGTGACGCGCAGAAAGCCGTACAGCCCCAGCTTGATCATCACCCCCGACATCAGCGCCGACACGTGCGACGGTGCCGCGGCGTGCGCCTCGGGAAGCCATACGTGCAGCGGAAGAAAGCCTGCCTTGATGCCGAAGCCCACCGCGGCCAAAACGAAGACCAGCGCAGCCAGCCCCGCCGTGGGCGTAGGCATGGTAGCGAAGGCATCGAACCCGAGCCCGAGCGCGCGATGGTCGAGCAGCAGGAACATGGCGAGCAGGCACGCCTCACCCACGTGCGCCGCCACCAGATAGACGAACCCCGCACGCCGGACCTCGGCTTGCTCGTGCTCGAACGTGACCAGCACGTACGAGGCGAGCGTCATCGCCTCCCACGCCACCAGGAACAGGACCGTGCTGCGCGCGATCACCACCCCGATCATGGCGGCGAGGAGCACGCACCAAGCGGACGAAGCGGCGCCCAAGGATTTCTTGTAGGCGAGCAGGTACGTGCGTCCGTACACGGCGGCCAGCGCGCCCAGCACGAGCACGGGGACCAAGAAGAAGGCCGACAACGGATCCAGGCCGAGCAGGAGGTCTTGCGTCGGGGCCTGCCAGGGCAGGTGCAAGGTGGCGAGGTGCAGGCCCGCCATCGTTCGCACCACCGGCACCATTCCGACCGCGGCCGCGAGCAAGGTTCCTCCCGTCGCCACGGCCGTGGTCAGACGGGGATGCTCGTGTACGAGCAACGCGATGAAGGCGCTAGCCAGCAGAATGGCTTCGGCGAATACGAGCGGGGTCATGATCAACCGACCGAGGAGCGCGCGAGAGCGGCTTCCACGCGCTCGGCTTCGCGGAGGATTTCGTCGGCCGATTCCCGGTGCAAGACCGCCGTCTTGAACGCCGAGTCGTGTAGCGCCGAGCTGAGCTTGGCCAGCGACTGCAGGTGACCGCGCACGGTGGTGCTGATCATCAAGAACAGCGTGTGAATCGGTCTTCCGTCGAGCGCGCAGAAGTCCACCGGCTGGTCGAGGAAGCATAGCGAGATGGACGCCGGCACGCCTGCCATCACCACCGGGTGTCGCACATGGGGGATGGCGATGCCCTCGCCTATTCCGGTCGAGCCCGTGGCCTCGCGGGCGAGCAGGATCTCCACCATGGTCTCGCGCTCGGAGGGCGGCAGCTTCATGGTGGAGACGGCCGAGCGCAGCACCGACGCCCGATCGGTGCCTCCCACGTGGTGGTGGACTCCGCCGGCTCGCAGACTGTCGACCAGGGTGGGAAAGTTCGGGTCGTCCCCCTCGTCGTCGAGGAACTGCTCGATGGCGATGGGGATGCGCCGCTCCGTGGCCCACTCCAGAAGCTCGGTCCGGTTGAAGCGGGGCTGGTCGTGGAACCAGTTGCACGCGAGCTCGCCCTCGTCGATCCAGCGATAGATCTGTTTGGTAGACGTTCGGAGAAGGGCGGCGACGTCTGCTACGGTCAGGTGCATCTAATTCCGTTCAGCGGATGCGGCCGAAAGCGGGTGCCGTCGGCCGCATTTGGAGCGATACAGGGTAATTCTTTGAAAACGGAGGTAGTTTTGCGTAGTCTAGGACCGGTGTCAAGAAACGAGGGGCCATCCACGCCCAAATCCGATGATACGCCTGCGACGGAAGACCGGCTGATGACCATCAAGCAGATGGCCGCCTACCTCAGCCTCAACGAGCGCACGGTGCTGAAGCTGGTGACCGACGGCGCGCTGCCCGGCGTTAAGGTCGGAAATCAATGGCGTTTCCGCAAGGCGATGATCGATACCTGGCTCGATGACCAAATGCTTGGGGTCACACCCAAGTACATCGAGGGGGACCGCACCGGCGCGTCGTCGCGCGACATGTTGGAGCTGGCTCACTGCTTTCAGCCCGAGAACATCATCTCCGAGCTGCAGGGCCAGAAGAAGAACGCCGCCATCGAGGAGCTGGCCGCTCACGCGGGGCGGCTGGGGCTGGTGCGGGACAAGACCTGGTTCGTGGGCGCCCTCATCGAGCGCGAGAACCTTATGCCCAGCGCCGTGGGCAACGGTGTCGCGTTTCTGCACACCGTGAGGCGGAACCCCGATCAGGTGGTTCGGCCGTTCATGGTCCTCGGCCGGTCTCAGGCGGGCATCGACTTCGATTCTCTCGATGGAAAGCCCACGCACCTGCTCTTCGTCCTCGGTCTCAAGTACGACGAGCTGTACCTGCCGTGGCTATCCAAGCTGTCCCGCATGCTGGCCGCGCCAGACTCGTACAAGAGCGTGCTGGCCGCTGCCGATCCGGCCGCGATCTACGAAGTACTGGCCGCGGGCGAGCGCAATCTGGGCTTCGACCGGGTCTAGCAACCACCCGCGAGCGGCGACGCCACAAAACGCCCCCCCCCGCTCGGAGCGGCTCGGTCCGACTTCATCCGCGGGCTATTAGCGTCGAAACCCGAGCAGCAGATCGGTCGTCGCTTGGTCGGCGGCGGGGAACGGGTACTTCTCGAACTCGTTCGAGGGAACCCAGCGCACGTCCGCCACGCGCCGGGCCTGCGGTTCCTCGCCAGGTTTGATCGCAGCCTGGTACAGGTTCAGATCAACGGAATAGCCGTTGTAGTTGTGCACCCTGTGCGCCATCTGCGCTTTGACCTGCACCTCGGTGCCGAGCCGCTCGAACAGCTCCCGCTTCAGCGCTTGCTCGTCGGTCTCGCCATCCTCCACGCGCCCGCCAGGGAACTCCCACAGCCCCGGCAGCACAGCGGTCGAACGTCGCTGGGTGATCAGATAGCGACCATCGCGTTCGATGACGGCTGCTACCAGTCTGATGAGAGGTGCCTCGTTGGCCATGCGGGAGGCGTGACTTTAGCATGGAATGCAGCGAACGCTGCTCGGGTTCCCCGCAGCACGCAGTGACCGGCGTTGCTAGAACGCGATGCCGTTCTTCTGGCAGGCGGACTTCACGTACATCTTGTTGCGATCGTCGAGCTTCTCGAAGGCCCTCGCGGCGGACTCGGCGTCGTGCAAGGCGCACGAGCAGACGGCGATGATCTGGTACGCGTTGGTCAAGCTGGGCTTCATCCGCAGCGCCTTCCGTGCCGAGTCGATGGCGAGTGAATACTGCCCGCGGAACCACGCCTGCTGAGCGTCTTTGATGAGCTTGTCGGGATCCGCCACCTGCGCCGCAGGCTCTGGCCTGGGCGGTTCGGGGGCGCGCGCCTTCACCTGTACGGCTGGGCGCGCGGACGCCACCACGGCCGGCTTACGAACCATGGGCTTGGGCTCGGGCGGCGGAACGGGCGCTGCCGCGACAGGCACCGCTTCATCTGCTGGGGCGGCCGCCAAGGCCTCGCAGCGCTTGATGATGGCGGGTGCTTTCTTGTTCTTGCTGTCGAGCCCCAACACCACCTCGGCCTCCTCCTTGGCCTCGTCGCAGGCGTTGGCATCCAGCTTGGCCTTGGCCTTTTCGAGGTGGAGCGCGATGGCCTGGGGCAAGGCGGCCTTGCGCAGCTCCGCCGCGCGCGCCTTGTACATGCTGTCGTCGGGAATCTCGGTAACCCCCTGAACGACCAGGTCGAACTCTTGGTTGGCGAGGGCGGTCTTGAGCGTGGCCATCTTCTCGCCGTGCTTCTGCTCGGCGACGATGGCCTTGCGCAGGTCCGACGCTTCGCTGGAGCCGGGGGCTTGTGCTGCGGCCTTGTCGACCAGCGCCACCGCCTCGTCCCACTTCTCCTGCTGGGCACTGGCCTTCGCCAGGGCCAGAAGTTCGGCGACCGGCACGGTGGCCTCGGCCGGTTTGGCGTTTTCGGGAGGCGCCACGGGCGCGGGTGCAGGCTGAATGACCGGCGGAGCCGACGGTGGCGTGACCGAGGCAGCGGGTGCGACGGCGGCGACCGGGGGATTGTTGGCGATAGTAGACCCGCCCGCGAAGACGAAGATGAGGGCTCCGATCCCGGCCGCCCCGCCCAGGCCGGCCGCCAGCCCGAGGCTGCGCTTGTTCCGGTACCAGGCTCGCGGCTCGTCGTCCAGGTCGGCATCGCCGGACAGGAAACGCAGCCGGACCTCGCCGAGCTCGATCACGTCGCCCGACTGCAAGTCGACCTTGTCGTGCTCGACCCCGCCGACGCGCACGCCATTGGCGCTTTCCAGGTCCAAAATCGTGTACCGGTCGCCCTCGTGCATGATCTTCGCGTGATGGCGCGAGATCGACTTGTGGTTGAGGACGATGTCGTTTTCGGGCGTCCTGCCGATCACCTGAGATGGTCGCTCGAGAAGAAATTCGGCCCCGGATTGGAATCGGCTCGTCACCACCAAGCGAGCGGGGGGCGCCGAGAACGCGGTCGACGCCGGCAAGGCCGTGATCGGAATGGTGGGTTGACCATCCATCGCTTCTTCGATGGCCGGGACGGGCTTGCTGGTCGAAGGCTCCGACGACGCGGGGACGACTTGCTTGTCTTCCTGGATTCCCAGGCGGTAGTCGCCGATCAGGATGACGTCGCCGTCTTTCAGCGTGGCGACGCCTGCCAGGGCGCTGCCGTTCAAGCTCGTGCCGTTGTAGCTGCCCAGGTCTTCGATGCGAAGCGCGCCGTTGCGCAAGGTGAGGCGCGCGTGCTTGCGCGAGATGTTCTGTTCGGTCAGCCGGATGGTGTTGCCCTCCATGCGGCCTATGGTGATCTCCTCGCGAATGAGGGGTACGGCGACCGTCTTCCCTTCATCGTCCTCGATGAGCAGCTTATGCATGGTGGTCGTACCTTCGATCTTCTAGACAGGAACCCCTGGAAGCTCTCTCAACTGCCAATGCACGGATCGTGCACGTGTTGTCGATGCTGTGCGTTCTATCAATTTATCCGCAGCGTTCCCGCGGATCAAGACAAGCGCTACCCGATACGGACGAGCGCCGCTGCAACCACGATCGCCATCCCGACGATGAACGACGCGGCCACCACTGCGACCGCGACGTTTTTGTGTTCCTGGAGCTCGCGACGAAGGTTGTACGGGGTCACGACCTCCCAGATGTAGTACCCCACGATCAGCAGCGCGATGCCCATGACCCCGAAGATGGTCGCGTCGAGCAGCATCCGCCACAAGGGCGTGGGGCCGGCGGGCATCGTCTCTAGATGCCCCGCATCTCGGGGTAGGTGGTCATGAGATCGGTCTCGGTCAGCGAATCGTCCGGATCAGCCGGGGTCCAGATCACCTCCAGACCGAGGAGGTTGTTGGCCGCCACACCGCCCAGCTCGGCCAGCACCGCCTCGACGGCGGCGCGATCATCGGCCTTGTCGATCCCGAGCGGCGAACGCGTCGCCACGAGCACGGTGACCACCAGAAACTCCAGCGCCTCGGCGCCCACCGTGGGGGCGGCCTCGGATCGGCGCAGCTTTCCGTCGGCGCCACGGACACGTTCGATTTGGAAGCGCGACCGCTCTGCCATGGCCGCACCGTTCAGCTTGGTCTCGCCGTTGGTCAAGCTGAAGGGGCCTGAGGGTTCCACCAAGCTGTAGCGGATGGCGTCTTTCTCGCGCATCAGCTCGAGTGCGGTCTGGCGCAAGAGCTCGGCCAAGCCCGTCTCCGTGCTGGTGTCACCGGTGCTGGCGAACTCGTCGAGCCTCTTCTGTACCCCGCGCCCCGATCGCCCGAGGCCGAGCTGCACCTTGTAGACGTAGGCGCGATCCATCTGGGTGGGGGCATCGCCGTATTCGTCGTAGTAGTCGCTGCCCGGCGGAAGGCGGCGCTGAGAGACCCGTCTGATGGAGCGCACGACCATGACCGTGCCCATGCCGACGATCCCGAGCAGCATCAGCGTGCCAACCATGCCCATACCGCCCCCGGCGCCAAATCCTCCGAATCCCCAGCCGAAGCTCGGCAGGAACACGAAGCTCGATCCGCCTCCGTAGGAACGGCTCGGGACGCTGCGCGAGAACCCTCCGGGGCTGGGCGCCATGCGACCCGGACTGGATCGGAAACCTCGCCCGCCAAAGCTACTCCCCGAGCGGGGCGCGGCTTCGACGAGCCCTGACGCGAGCATCACGACAATTAGGCAGAGTACACGCACGGTTCGCATGAAAGCCTCACGCGGAGAGCTTACGGCCAAACCCAACAAACGCAAAGCATGCGGGCCCGCCGGGCTCGAGCCTCGTCCGTGATGGTTCGCACGCGCCCCGCGAACGTGGCGCTGGCCCGGTCGCAGGAATAGTGCGAAAACCTTGGATGCACGGAGATGCTCGCATGGCACGCACGATAGAAAGGACCCCATGACCGTGCGGGCGCACCGCCTGCTGGCGTGTGCTCTGTGCGCTGCGGCCGTCGCCCGGTGCGCGCCGACCGGGGCTGAGATGAGCGCTGGATCCGCGCCCGACAGCGCCGCCCAGGGCGGGCGGCTCTCCGGTGCTGGGGGCATGTCCAGCGGGATGGGCGGAAGTTTTTTCGTGACGCAACCAGCGACGTGTTCGGGCAGCGGCTACGCGTGCATGGTTCCGAAGTGCAGCAGCCCCACGGGAACCACGGTGCGCGGGATCGTGTACGACCCGGCGGGCAAGAACCCCGTGTACGGCGCGATGGTGTACTTCCCGGATCAGATCGACTCGCTCGGCACGATTTCATCGGGACCGGGCAATCTGTGCGGGCGGTGCGTGCGTCCCGCCGGCAACCCCTTCGCAGGGGCGGTGAGCGGCCCCGACGGCTCGTTCGTGATCAGCCAGGCGCCGGCGGGCAGGCAGATCCCCCTCGTCGTCCAGCTCGGCAAGTGGCGTCGCATGATCATGGTCGAGAACATCGAGGCCTGCGCCGACAACGTGGTCACGGACGTACGTCTGCCACGCAGCCGCAGCGATGGTCAGAAGGTCTCACTGCCGCGCATCGCGATCGCCGCCGGGGCGGGTGACCGGGTGCAATGCCTGCTTCGTCGCATGGGCTTGGACACGAGCGAGTTCACCAACCCCGATGGCCTGGGATCGGTGAACATCTACAACCAGCCGTCCGCGCTCGGCGCCGACCCGTCTGGACGCTACGACACGGGCGTCAACGGAGGCGTCGCCTTTGCCGAGGCCGCGACCTTCTGGTCGGACATCAACCAGCTCGGCAAGTACGACCTGGTCGTCCTGTCTTGCGGCGGAAACCCCACCGCCGCCGACCCGACGCGCACCACACCCAATCCCATCACCGACGCCGCCAAGGCCAGCATGGTCAAGTACCTGTCCATGGGAGGCCGCGTGCTCGGGGAGCACTACAATTCGGCCTGGATTCGGTCCTTTCCCGCGAAGAGCGGCCAGACCAACGGCAACGGGGTCCCGTCTCCGCTCGGCACCGACGTGGCTGCTTGGTACACGGCCCTCGAGACCAGCGACGCCACCAGCTCGGCCGTTCCCGCTGGCACGACCGCGGCGGGCCAAGTGGACATGTCGTTCACCAAGGGCAAAGACTTCGCCACCTGGCTCGTGGCCGCGAAGGCAACGCAGACGATGGGTACGCTCCCACTCAAGGGCGACGTCAAACGCACCGCCATCGACCAGTTGGTCACCAGCCCCTCGGCCCAGCGCTGGCTCTACCAACCGACTTCCGCGACCGACCCGCAGGGCGCGGCGAGCTTCACCCACTTCCTCAGCTTCAACATGACCAGCGGCGGACAGCTGGTTGATCGTCGCTCGACCGATGCGACCAACCTTTGCGGCCGTTTCTTGTACACCGGGTTGCACGTCGACTCGGCCGACACCAGCACCCACCGGAGCGACCTCGACGACGCTGCCAAGGCCTTGACGTTCCCGAGTTGCTGCGCCGAAGGTGACCTCGGCCCCCAGGAGAAGGCCATCGAGTTCATGCTGTTCGACCTCTCCTCGTGCCTGTCGCTCGACGCCGACGCGGCCGCGGGTGGCGTGCTCTTCTGATGCGGCGGGCGAGCTCGCCATCATGCCGCGAGACCTTCGCCGCTCTAACCACGATGCAACCCAGATGTATCCGCGAGCAATCTGGTTTCTATCGGTGTTCGGGTCGCGAAGCCGCCGAGCTTCCCTGACTCCAACGACCGCTGGAAGACCGATGCGAGCGCGATCTGATCGCGATTGTGGTCATGCTGCAGAGTCCGATGCGCCCCCGATTCAAGTCCGTGGAAAACTTTACCCGAGCTCTTCGCGGATCTAACGTCGGCGCATGCCAAACAACCTGAGCTATCGGAAGCCGCCTCGGACACCGCCAGGGTGTGAAGATCATCTGACCCGACAGCAAGCGGCCCAGCTCCTCGGCTTCTCGAGCGAGTTCAAGATCCGGCAGCTCGAACGGGAGGGCCGGCTGCGCTCGGTGCGTGGGCCGATGCGAACCGCCTTCTACGCACGCGCCGATGTGCTGGCGGTGAAGGCACAGCTCGGCCGCGACGGACTTGGCCAGGAAACGGCGGACGGCTGGACCGACGCCGAGCTGTTGCTCCTCCTCGGCAGTCCCAACCGGGAGGGCCGCCAGCGCAGCGCGCTCGACTTGGTGCTGGAGACACGGATCAGCATCGAGCGCGCCGAGAAGGTCTTCGCGTTCTGGGCGAGCGCGCGGCCCGGCGCGGTTCCCACGGCCGCTCGCGGTCAGGCCGCCGGTAGCGAGGCCGAAGCTGCTCGGCCCACGCTTCCGCCGCCACAACCGCCGAAGGCTGCCACGCAGCCGCCCGCTGCTGCGGCCCGCGTGGAGTCGGCGAAGCCCGTCTATGCCCCGGTCGAGCCTCCACAGACCGCGACCGCCAACACCATCACCGAACGCGCACGCGTCGAGGTCCCGAGCACGGCCTCATCCGACGAAAGCGAGCGGCGCGGCGAGGACCGCCTATCGAGGGACCAGCTCATCGCGCAGCTTCGCGATCCCGACCCGCGGGTACGCGATCGCGCCTTCGCACGCCTGAAGGCGCTCCAAGGCGGCCGGTGACCGATCAGATCGGGACGACGTCGCTGAGGTCGACGTCGATCGCCTCGATGGGGATCGACCCTTTGTCGGCGCGCAAGGTGTTGTCGCGCGCACGGTTGAGCGCCATCTGCTCGAAGTAGGCCTGGATCTCGGGAACCGCCTCGGCCAGGCGTTCCACATACTCGCGGGCGAGGAACAGGACCGTGGTCGCCGTGGTCGCGCGCACGGTCGCCGAGGTCGGCTGATCGGTGACCAGCGACATCTCGCCGAACATGTCGCCGGCGCGAAGGTGCGCGAGCTTGACCGGCTGGGCCGTGTCGGCGTGGGAAACCACGTCGACCTCGCCCGACAGAATCAGGAAGAGCCCCTGACCGCGTTCGCCCTCGCGGATGATGTCCACCCCGGGCTCGATCTCGTGCCCCTCGAACCTGCGCAGAAGCTCGCCCTGCTGCGATTTCGTGAAAGGCACGAAGAGCGGCGAGGTCTGCAGGAGGTTCTTGATCAGACGCTCGCGCGAGAAGCGATCGAGGCCCTCGCGGACCGCAGGGACAGCCGCCATCACGGCGGCAAGGGCGGTCTTGCTCACGGCGATGACGTCGGCATCGCCCACCACGGCCACGGAAGCCGTGCGCGGCTGGCCCGTGATGAGCGCCATCTCGCCAAACAGCGTGTTCTCGAACAGGTGCGCGATGTCCTTGGTTCCTCCCGGTGTCTGGACGAAGACGCGCAGCTCGCCGCTGGCGACCAGGAACAGCGAGTCGCCCGCCTCGCCCTGTCGCATGACAACGTCGCCGTCCTTCAGGCGCAAGATGGTCAGCGACCGGGCCACGGCGATGAACGACTCTCGCGTCAGCTCGGACAGGAAGGGAAGGGGATGGTACTGCTCCTGGTAGCCCACGAAGACCGAGAGGTCGAGGGCCGCGCGCAGAGCCTGCTCGGCGGCGTGCTGCAGGCTCTTGGGGGCGGTGCTGGGCGGAGAGACCTTGGTGTTCGGATCCACCGGCGCGGGACGGATCGCGAAGTGCGCCAGGTGCGGCGACCCCGACGCGTAGGTGCGGACCAGAAGCTCCTCGATGTCGTCGATCGGGCGACCGAGCTTGACCAACGCCTGCGACGCCACCAAGGCAGGCAGGGGGTGCCCCGCGCGAATGTCGTGCAAGGCGATGGTGCGATAGACCTGCGCGGCGGCGTCGTGGGCGTCGAGATCCACCAACACGTCGGCGATCTGGGTGCGCACTTCGTAGTCGAGGGGAACGACCTCGAGGATGTGCTGGTAGACGGACAAGGCGCGGGCGAAGTCACCCTGGTCGCGCAGACGTCGCGCTTCGGCGCGGGCTTCACGCAGTGTCGTGCTCATGCGCTCTAGAGTCGGTCAAGCCCGCCGACGTGGCAAGAACAGAAAACGCCGATGCGGCGCGGGGCTTTGCCGGGCTACCGAGCGTCGACTCGGAAGACGGCGCACGCCATTTCGCCCGCGAAGTAGGCCGTCTCGGGTGGATCGTCGACCCGCTTCGTGCGCAGAAACGTGTTCAAGATCTTGCCGTGCTCGTCCCGTCTCGTGAGCGGCGCCTTGGGTGTCACGAAGCTGTGTCGGCTGGTGCCGTCGCGCCACTCGCGAAAGCCGATGCGCCCCGATGCCTCGGCGCTCTCCACCAACCCCACGTGTCCACCGCAGCCGGTTCCGGTATCGAAGAAGATGACGTCGCCATCCCGGGCCTCGGCCGCGCTGATGCGCGGGAACTCACCCAGCATGAACGCGAACAGGGACGGCACGCCTCCGTTGCCGCTGACCCGGATCCCGCGCGCGCGGAGCGACTCCTGCACGAGCCCCGCGGGGCTGCGCTTGCCATGGCCGCCGGGCGAGCCGAGCCGCGCGGGCTCGGGCTTGCCCACGGAGACCGCGCCGCGGACCTGCGCCGGCGGGTTGTGAACGATGTGCGAGCTGGGCGCCGAGCAGGCAACGCTCGACGCCACGATGGCGAGAACGGGTATGTGTCGAACGAGCAGCATGATGTCACCAATGGTAGCACCATGTCGGCCACACACCTACATTTCTGCTTTTTCGCAGATTAGGCCGCCGCGAACACCTGTTGCTTGAGCTCCTCGAGCGAGATGTCGCAGAGGGTCGCCTCGCCAGGGCTCGGGACGAGGACGAAGCGAACCGCGTCGGTTCGACGCTTCTTGTCCACCTCGATGCGCGCGAGAACGTCGGAGGTGAGCCTGGGCTTCGCGTCCACGGGCAGCGACAGCCGCGCGAGCAACGCCTGGGTCCGTTGCCGGAGGCCGGGCTGGGTCACCCCGCGCGCCTCGCCCAGCGCCAAGGCGCACACCATACCAAGCGACACGGCCTCGCCGTGCAGGAGCTCGTAGCCGGATCCGGCTTCGATGGCGTGCCCCACGGTGTGGCCGAAGTTCAGGATCGCCCGTCGGCCGCTCTCCCGCTCGTCCTCGCCCACCACCGCGACCTTCACGGCGACCGCGGCGGTGACCACGGCAGCGAGCGAATCCGGCGACAAGCTGCCGTCGCCCTCTGCTTCGAGCCGCGCGAACAAAGCGGCGTCCGCGATGAGCCCCGCCTTCACCACCTCGGCCATGCCGGCCGAAAGCTCGCGCCTTGGCAAGGTCTGCAAGAACTCGAGGTCGGCGACCACCACGCGTGGCTGGTGGAAGGCGCCGACCAGGTTCTTGCCGGCCGGGATGTCGACCCCGGTCTTGCCTCCGACGGACGCGTCCACGACCGCCAGAAGCGTGGTGGGGCACAACGCGAACGCGACGCCACGCAGGTAGATGGCCGCCACGAACCCGCTGTGATCCGTGGCTGCGCCGCCACCGATGCCGACGATCACGGTGCCGCGATCGTAGCCGTTTTGCGCGAGCCACTGGCAGGTACGCTCGACCTCGGCCAGGTTCTTCGCCGATTCGCCCCTCGGTAAGAGGTAGCGTTTGACCTTCGGCAGGCGCGCCGACAGCGCCGCGATCAGCTCGGAGGTGCGCGGCGAGACCTGCGCGACGTGCTCGTCCACCAGCACCGCGACGCCGGTCGGCTTGCCGATGGAGGCCGCGATCTTGTCGGCGATCTCGGCGATCCCGAGGCTCGCGATGTGGACGTCGTAGCTGCGCTCTGCGAGAGGAACACGAAGGGTCGTCACCTCTTCGAACTACACCGAGTCCGCACGCGACGGCAAGCCGCATTCACGGCGCGGGCAAACAGAGGTTGGCCCGGGAACGCACGGCCGCGGCATGGGCAGGCTCGCCTTTGCGCGGGCCAGGTCGACCCAGGCGCAGAGGAGCCGGCTGTGGTTTCGGTTTCGGCAAGACGGTCGGGGCCGGCGGTCCAACGAAAGGGACCTCGGGGCGCAGCACCCTTTGCGCCGTCGAGGGTCCACTGACGGCCAGATGCTGTCGCCACTTGCGGACCATCTTGCGCCCGATGCCCTTGATGCGGGCGAGCTCGTCCACGGTTCGAAACGGGTGCAGCTTGCGATACGCGAGGATGTTGCGCACACGCGACGGCCCCACGCCCGGAACGAGCCGCAGCTCGTCGGCGGAGGCGGTGTTGAGATTGATGACGCCTTCGAGCTGGATGCGGTCGGCGAAGGCGACTCTTCCGAGCGGCAAGGCGACAAACAGGGTGACCAAGAGGTAACGGCGCATGTCTGATTCTCGGTCCGGGCCCTGGCGGAGTTGCGCGCAGGACGTGCCTTCGCGCCGTGGCATCGCGGCGACTATCATTTCCTAGGGTCTGGGTGTAACCTCGCTTTCGCTTTATTTGCGACTTTGGTTTTTGTCTCAGGTGGTGTCGTGGTCCCGCCGATAACGATTGGCGAATTTCACAGGTCGCGTGACCAAGCCCGCACCCGGAATCAACCGACCTCAGGGAGATGAAAGATGAAGCGCTTTCAACGTTGGAACGGAGCTCTGTTCGCAGTCGTATTGGGTCTCGCCGGCTCGCCCTTGCTGCAAGGCTGTGGCGATTCGGGCAGCAGCCCCCCACGCAGGGACGCCGCAGCGAAGCTGGACGGCCCCGCCATTCGCCTCGACGGAGGTGGCCTCGACGGTGCGGTGGATCGCCGAGCGGATGTCGCGCCCGGCCCGGACGCTGCCCGCTTGGATTCGTCCGCCGGCCCCGAGACGCCCATCGTCGTCCTCGACGCGCAGGCTGACCGGCTGCCCAGCATCGATGTCCCCAAGCAGCCCGATGCGATCATCCCGATCGACGGTCCCGCGCCGCCCGTCGACGTGAGCCCGCAGCCCGACGTTCCTGCGCCGGACGTGCCTCTCAACGACGACACCGGCGGCACCGTCCCCTTGGACGTCGCTGCCCCGGACAGCCCGCTCGCCGACGCGGCGATCACCGACGTGTTGGTGCCCATCGTCGACGCGGGCATCGATGTCACGCCGGTCGAGGCGGGCGCCCCGGGCGTCGTCACCGGCTGGCCGACCGAAGCCATGGACTTCGGCGCCAACCCCTGCGGTGGCGAAGCCCCCACGCCCAAGACCTTCACCCTGACCAACACCGGCGGCACGACGGTTGCCTTGACCCAGGCCAAGTTCACCGGCACCAGTGGCTACAGCACCGACGCCGCAGGAAAGACCATCCCGGCCGGCGGGAGCCTGGTCGTCACGGTCCACGCGCCGGGCGTCCCGCAGAGGGCGAACATCCCGACCACGTACACCGACGTGCTCGCCATCAAGACCGACATTCCGAACGACGACCAACACCTGATCACGGTGAGCCAGTCCGCGGCCGGCGCGATTCTCACTTGGGACACCATCCCCGGTTTCGGCTCCTTCGGATCGCTCGAGCCAGGCTTCGAGACCGAGGCCGCCTTCCACGTGATCAACGTGGGCAACAGGTCCGCGATGGTCTCGCTCACGACCACAGGAGAGTTCGAAGTCACCTCTGACACGCCCCTCACCATCGGCCCGTTGAGCGCGTCGGACAGCAGGGTCGCGTTCGTGCCGAGCACGGGTGGCGCAGTCTCGGGCACCCTGGGCGTGAGCCTCTTCAGCCCAGCGCCGCTTTGCCAGCCGCTGCCCGCGCCGCTCACGCTCACCGGGACCTCGATCAACGGTGCGGTCGCGCTGTCCGCGGTGTCACTCAACTTCGCCACGGAGTGCGGCGGCACGGCCACGAGCCAGACCCTCACCGTCACCAACAGCGGTGCCATCGCCATGACCTGGGCGGCGGAGCTCGAGGCGGGGACGAGCTCCATGTTCCAGATCTCGTCAGCTGGGGGGGCGCTCGATGCCGGGGAGCACACCGACATCACCGTCACGCCGACGGTGCCCACCAACGCCACGCCTATCACCGACACCATCGAAGTCACCTCCAATGCGGCCGGCGACACGCCCCACAATGTGGTGGTGAGACAGACGCCGCTCGGCGACGTGGTCTCCGTGGTCGGGGCAACCACCATCGACCTCGGCGCGGTGCCCATCGTCTCGCCCGCGCTCACGTCGGAGCCCGTCAAGGTGACCTTGCGTAACGACGCGAACGCGAACTCGGCACCCGCCGTGGTGAGCGTGCAGATGACGGGGGCCTCCGCCTCCTACTTCACGGTCACGCCGGCCCAGGTCACCATCCCGGCGGCCGGCGAGGCCGAAGTCACCGTGACCTTCTCGCCCGGCTCGGCCCCGGCCATCGTCACCAGCGGCGGCCGCGTGGAGCTGTCGGCGACCTTGCAGTGGCAGGTGGGCAGCGAGGCCAACTGCGGGTTCGCCTCGGGCACCGTCATCGCCAACGCAACCGCCACCTTGGGTCAGGTCACCGGCGTTCCCGGCCAGCTCGACTTCGGCCTGGTCAACTGCGGCGCCACCGGGTTGCAGAAGCAGATCACGATCACCAACGCAGGCCAAGCATCCTACAGCGTGACCGACGTCGCGCTGGTGAACTCGACCTACTACGCGGTCGAGTATCCGGCGCTGCCCAAGGTCCTCGGACCCGAGGACTCGATGATCGTCACGGTCACGCCAGCTGCGATCCCGGCCGCGGTGAGCGCGGTGCCCGACCATGAGAAGTACGACGGACGGCTGACCATCACCACCGACATCCTGGGCGACGTCGCCCACGAGGTGGTGCTCCTCATGGGCGCACAAGGTGCCATCATCACCAACGCGCCCTCGCCGACGGACTGGAACTTCGTCACCACGACGATAGGACAGACCGTGCAACTGCTGGTCCCGGTGGTGAACGACGGCAACGTGCCGGTGACGCCGGAGCTGCAGAACCTCCTCACGTCCGGGACTGGCGTCTTCTCGCTCCAGGGCGGCAGCTTGTCGCTCGGCCAGTCGAACATCGTCGCGCTCTTCCAGCCGACTGCCGCCGGCACCACCTACACCGCCACCGCGGGCCTGGCGCTGAAGGTCGCCGAGGACAAGGTGTTCTGTCAGCCCTTGCCGGCGGGTTGGAACAGCACGAGCCGCAACATCAGCATGGAGGGCCAGTCGGCGTCGGCGCCGCAGTGAGATCTCGACCCGGTTCAGAAGAAGCTGCCGTGTAAGACCTCCGAAAGTAGATTGCACAGGGCGTGGAAGACCGCGCCCGGTGCAATCGAACCGGAGCGGCTGCGCATCCATCCGAACGCCAGGGCCGGAAAGAACACGGCCAGCCGCGCCGGGTGCAGGTCGACGAAGAAGTGGCCGAACGCGAAGAGCGCGCTGGTCAGAAGCAGCGGACGGCCCACGGCAGCTCCCCAAAGAAGCCGACGAGACGGCCAGCGCTCTTCGAAGCGCGCCAGCAGATAGCCCCGGAAGAAGACCTCCTCTGGCACCGCCACGACCAGAATCTGCGACAGGGCCAGGACCGCGAAGTCGTCCGGCAGGCGTAGCTGCCCGCCGGACAGTCCGCGCCACGCGGAACAGATCGGCGCCAGGTGCCGAGCCAACCCGGAGAGCCAGCCGCCGGGCGTGCAGATCGCGTGGTAGTACGCGAAGAAGCCGACGATGAAGAGCGGCCACGTGACGACCAGCGCGACCGCGAGCACGCGCAGACCCCGCGCCACCGGTTGCACGGTAATGCCGGCCGCCGTCGGGTTGAAAACTCGGCCCGATAGGCTGGCGGCCAGCTGCGGTCCGAAGAGAAAAGCGCAGGCGATCGCCCCCTGCATGATCTGCTGAACGAATGGCAACACACGGGCCGCCCAGAACAGCGCGACGGCCAGCGCGATGGCCGCGGCATAGGCCAGGAGGGGCTCGCCGAGCCCCGCCGACCGGTTGGGTTCACGCTCGGCCACGATGCCTCCAGCGACGCGACAGGAAGCCTATCCGAACAGCGAGCCGGCTGCTCCGAGGCTCGCCATGGCGGACACCGCCTCGGCCTTGGCCCGGGCCAGTCGCTGCGGCGCCGCGCGATCGAGGCGCGGCTCGGGCGAGCGCAGGCTCACGAGCAGATCATCGAGCTGGCCTTCGATCTCCACCAACGCCTCGCGGCTTCGGCGAAGCGCGGCCACCGTCTTGCCAAGGGTCAAGCACGACCGCTCGGGCAGCACGGCCCGTCGCTTGGCTGGAATGGCTCGGCGCGAAGGTCTCATGGATCGAGTGTCGGCAGGAACCCCATTCTGTCAACTTTCTGGATGGTCGGCACGCGAGCACGTCGCCGTCGCTGGCGCCGGGCTACGAATTGCCCCGAACCCCATCTCCGTCGTCGTCATCGCTGAGGTAGGCGAAGGTCCGCACGAGCTTGAGGATCTGGTCGCGCTGGGGCGGGGTCAGATCGACGAATTGCACGCCCATGCCGGGATTGATGCTGTCCTTGCCATGCGGCTGGTTCACCCAGATCACACGCCCATCCACGTCGAGCCGCTTGCCGTCGGGCGCGCGGAAACGCAGGTTGAGGAGCGTACCGGCCGGCTTCGGCGCCGTGGTCTGGACGAAGATCCCCATGGCCGACATATCCGTGATGTACGCGAACAGGAACGTGTCGTCGCAGCGGTAGTCGACTTCCAGGCAGACCGCGACCCGCTCATGCACACGCCGCTCGCGGCCGCGCCGTCGATCGTGCGGGACGACCACCTTGCGCTTACGCCGTTCTTTGTTGGGCATGGCTACTTGATCTCGATGAAGCCGACTTGGGTGCGGTCGCCGCCGTCGTTGTGTCCAGCGGTGATCTTCAGACGCTTGCCTTCACCGCCCGGCCAGAAGCCGATCAGCACTGCGTACCGTCCTGCGGGTGTGGTCATGAGGGGTACCTCGACGTCATAGGTGTCGCGAATGTACTCGCCGGGCAACCAGTAGTCGGTCGGGAAGGTGCCATTGAGCAAGGCGTGATCGCCGAGCAGGCGCGGCTCGTTGGGGGCATCGAAGTGGGCGAAGATGCGGAAGCCGGGCCTCGGCTTCTTGTGCACCCGGAAGTACAGGGTCAGCGGGATGGTCCCCGGCCGGCGAATGCTGGGCGGGAAGTCCGCGCCCACGAGCTCGATGGAATCGTCGAACATGGTGCGCATCGGAATGCGCCACTTCCACGGCGCGGGCTGGTCGGGCCACTCGGACTTGGTCACGGGCTGGCCACCCGGCGTCGACGGTTCCACCGTCACCATGCGCGGCAGCTCGGGCGCCATCCAGACGTCCTTCTTGAGCGGATTCTGATCCTTCTCGCCCGCGTCGAGCCGGTTCGACAGCAGCAGGAAGCGCGACGACGACGCGTCCACGACGAAGTAGTCGACGCGGGCGCTCTTCAGCGCGGCGTCGATGGCGCCCTTCTCGTTGGCGGAGACCAACACGAAGACACGATCCGGGCTGCGCAGGAACGCGGCCACCCGATCCAGCGAGGGAAGGTCCGTCATCGCCTGACGGCTGTAGAATCCGGCGCCCTGCGCTTCGACCTTGTAGCGACCGATGCGCTCGCCGTGCGCGGCGAACTTGGTGTAGCTCTCCAGCAGCGGCTTGAAGGACATGTGCTTGGACAGCGTCGGGACCAGGTGAAGTCCAACCATCAGGGCGAACACGACGGCCGAGCCGACCGCGACCTGGATACCCCAGCGCCCCGCCTCGACCACGACGCGCTCGATGCGACGGTGCCATTTGCCCGCGGTGCCCAGATCGCGCAGCGCCACCCGGCCCAGCGCGCGGCCGCGGGTGGCGAAGCCGGTGTAGATGCCAGCGGCGAAGAGCACGCCAAACACCATGAACGCGGGGGCCATCTTGATCACGGCCGGCCACGTCACCTTGGCCAAGGTGTGCACCGAGACCAGCTCCCCCGGCTCGAGCACGAAGTCGCGGGCGACCACGATGGTGCCGGTCGCGACGAGGAGGCCGAGCACCGGCTCCGCGCGCTCGCCTTCGAGCGCCTCGTCGAGCAGCGAGCCCACGGCCAGCGCGATCGGCGCCAGCGCGACGAAGCGCGCCTCACCGGTCATGATCACGAAGAGACTCGAGAGGCCGAAGCCGAAGGCGGCGAAGACCAGAAGATAGAGCTGAGAGAAAGCCAGCCGGTCACCGTCGGGCTCGCGACCACCACCCAGCCGAATCAGTGGACGGCCGAGGGCGAAGACCGCCAGGGCGCTCCACGGAAACAATCCGAAGCCGAGCTGCTTGACGAAGAACTCGAAGGTCGTGCTCGGCGTGGCCGCCTTGGGGATGCCACCCAAGAGCATGGAGAACTTGCCCGCGACGTTCCCGGCCGCGAAGGTCCACACGAGGAGCAGCACGCCCAACGCGGCCACCCCGATGAGCGCCGCGCGCCCGCGCGCTCCCTTGACCAGGAGCCCGTGTCCGAAGCTGGACTCGGCGGATACGTCCCGGCCGATGCCGGCCGCGCAAAGGGCGGTACCGTCGCCATCGGTCGCGCGCGGCTTGAGGCCGAACGCCACCAGCAACGCACCAGTGATCGCGAGCGATGGCAGCGCCACACCCAGCATGGCGCCGCCGGACAGGTACCCCATCAAGAGGCCCACGCCGGCCACGGCCAAGTCGCGCAGTCGACGAACACCATCGCCCGGCCAAGCGTAGCGGCCGAGGCCGCCCAAGGACAACGCCAAGCCCGCGATGAGCGGCATGTCGGAGATCAGCTGCCGAGACTCGAGGACAAAGAGCGGAAAGGAGCCCAAGGCCAGCGCCGCGAGCACGGCGGCCCGGCGTCGGAACAGCCCGAGCCCGGCCCAATACACGGCCATGATCGCGAGGATCGCGCACAGCCCGTTGCCGATGCGCCCACCGAACTCTCCGACGGAGAAGATGCGCATCCCGATGGCGCTGAGCGCGAGATCGAGGGGCGGCTGCGCGGTGTAACGCTTGCCCACGGTCACGTCGAACAGCGCGTCCGACGCCGCCATGTCGCGTGCCCGCTCGGCGATCTTGAGCTCCCACGGATCCCAGAAGCCGAACGATCCCAGGCGTGGCAGCACCAGGACCAGCGCGAAGAAAACAATCCACCAGACCGGCGGTATGCGCCGCAATTTCTCGATGAAGCTCATGCGTGCTCTCGGGCCATCCGTTTCCGGCCGGCACTCTAGCAGTGTGCCAGGGCAAAAGGAAACGATCAGCCGGTGGCACGATCGTGGTGAGTATTGCGGGCTAGCCCGCCTGGCCCGACGTCCGACCGTGAACGTGGCAGGTTTCGCCCGGTCTCAGCACGACCAACCGCTCTGCCAATCCGCGTTCGCGACAGATCCCGCAAAGCCAGGTCAGCGGTTCGTCCTCGGGCTCGTAGCCCATCGGAAAGGAGCCGTAGCCGATGGGCACGAGCAACTTGGCGCCCAGATCCTCGAAGGCGTGAACCGCATCGAGCGGCGACATGTGATCGCTGCGCTGGGCCGGCGGCTCGTAGCCGGCGATGGGAAGCAGCGCCACGTCGGGATGCAGACGCCGGCCGATCTCCTCGAAGCCGGAAAAATAGGCTGTGTCGCCCGCGTAGTACACGGTGGCGTCGTCGCACTTCACGATGTATCCACAAGTCGACCGCCAGGTGCGATCCCAAAGCCCGCGACGTCCGTCGTGGCGGGCTGCGACCGCGGTCACGTCCACGTCGCCGTGCTCGAGGCTCTGCCCCGGGGCCAGCTCGACGACCTCGGAGAACCCCAGCGAAGCCACCAGTGATCCGCAGCGTGGCGGCACCACCAGCCGGGCGCTCTTGGGCAAGCGGCCAAGGCTCGGGATGTGAAGACGGTCGCGGTGCGCGTGGGAGACGAGCACGAGGGTCACCACGCGCGCGTCTTCGGCCGCCAGGCACGCGGCCTCGCGCCGGCGAATGCCGGCCAGAAAGTCGCCGAAGTACGGATCGACGATGATGCGGGCACGGTTCGTGGTCAGCATGACGGAGGCGTGGCCAACGAAGGTCACGGCGATGTGGCCCGGCGCAGGCTGCGGCACTTTGCGCGGCGGAGCTCGCTTGGGGCGGGCCAGCAGCCGGCGCAACGCCGTCCGAAGCAGGCGCAGCGAGAGGATGCGCACCAAGGCGCTCTCGGCCGCTGTGCGCAAGCGCCGGCGGTGCTCGTGATCGATCTCCTTGGCGCGCTCGATCACGTGGCGCTTGTGGCGGTCTTCGCCAGGCAGGACCATGTCCGGCAAGAGTAACGGCAAGCCGGCCCTTGGTCGAGTCCGGCTGCGCCGGGCTTTACCCGATCCCCGTCCTTCGATATATGCTTCCCTCCATGCGTTCCATCCTCGTGGGTTTCCTGTCCATCACGTTGTCTTCTGGCCTGGCGCTGGGCTGCAAGAAAACCGCAGAGCCGCGATCGGTCCCGGTGCCCGCGCAGAAGGCGGCCATGGACAAGCCCGAGTCCATGACCGAAAAGGCGCCCGACCTCTATCGCGCGCGTTTCGCCACCTCGAAGGGCGACTTCGTGATCGAGGTCCACCGCGAATGGGCGCCCATCGGAGCCGACCGTTTCTTCAACCTGGTCAAGACCGGCTACTACAACGAGACTCGCTTCTTCCGCGTGGTCCGTGGCTTCATGGCCCAGATCGGCATTCACGGCAAGCCCGAGATGAACACCATCTGGCGCGATCAGCGCATCGCCGACGATCCCGTCAGGCAATCGAACGCGCGCGGCTTCGTCAGCTTCGCCACCGCCGGACCCAACACCCGCACCACCCAGTTCTTCATCAACTTCACCGACGCGAACCGCCGCCTTGACACGATGGGGTTCGCGCCGTTCGGTCAGGTGACGAGTGGGATGGAAGTGGTGGACGCGCTGTATGCCGAGTACGGCGAGGGCGCGCCGCAGGGCCGCGGCCCGGACCAAGGACGCATTCAGGGCGAGGGCAACGCCTACCTCCTGCGCGACTTCCCGCAACTTGACTACGTGAAGGAAGCGACGATTCTTCCGTAAATACCTCGTCTTTCGCTGCTGTGTACTTGCGGCCCTGCGGGGGCCTTGGTACCGTCGAGGCCATGTTGGTTCGAGAAAGGCTCGCAATCGGCGTCGCACTTCTCGCGGCGACGGTGATGTGCGTGGCCCCGGGATGCTCGACGAACAACCCCCGCGACATGAGCTACGGCACCGACGTAGCCTTGGATTTCGTACCGCCTGACGCGGCCCAAAAAAAAGAAGATGGCACCACGGCAGTTGAAGAATCCGGCACTTCTGTCGATGGCGATGGCGATACCGACGGCGATGACGCCAAGGTTCTGCGAGATTCGCAAATGGCGGAAGTGTTGACTGAAGTCTCCTTGGATGGCTCGCAGGGCGAGACGGTCTCCGACCCGGACGCAGCCATCGCAGGAGCCGAGTAGGAGGATTCGCGAGCGCTAGCATGGTCGGACCATCTGCTGACCTCATGACTGAATGGGAAGGCGGCTCGCTCAGCGAGCTCGTGGCCATACTGCAGACCTCTGCCATGCCGGTACGGATCGAAGTGATCGTGCCAGGCACCGCGGGCAACGCAGGCGAGGTGCATCTGCTCGCAGGCGGTCTGGCCGACGCGTTCGCCGGCAGCCTGCGTCGGGACGACGCCATGGCGGCGCTGCAACGGCTCGAGGGCGCGCGTTTCGTCGTCGAGGCCAGGCTCCCCGATCCCGAGAGCGGCTCGCTCGCCACGCCCGGGCCTCGCGAAGGCAGCCTGAAGGATCGCCCGGTGGCGGCGCTCATGCGCTACTGCGAAGACTACGTGCTGACCTGCCGCATCGAGGTCTGGCGGGGTCCCGAGCGCGCCGCGATCAGCTATCGACGCGGCGAGATCATCAGCACTATGGTGGGAGGGGCGGACGGCTCCGAGCGTTTGCCCGAGGTCATGGGTTGGACGGACGGCTCGTACGAGATCGTCCTGCCGGCACCGGTTCTTCCGCAGACGCCTGCGCGTCGCGGAGGCACGCGTGCGACGGACCCGATGGGCAAGGTCGAGCGGCGGCGACATGCCACGCTGCCCATGACTCCCGGGTCAGGGCATGCTGATGCCGGTTCGGCCGGCTCCGCGCCTGCCGCGGCGCCGCCAGCCAGACCAGCGCCGACCCCACCGCCCGTACCAGCCACCATCGGCAAGCCGGCGCAGCCGGGCCCGGCGGCCAAGCCAGCACCGCCAGCGCAGGCCCCGGCGGCCAAGCCAGCACCGCCGGCGCAGGCCCCGGCGGCCAAGCCAGCACCGCCGGCGCAGGCCCCAGCGGCCAAGCCGACGGCTGCCAGCCCGGCGAGCACGGCCGTACCGACCTCACCCGCGCAAGCCGCCCCGGCACCGGCAGCCAAACCGGCAGCGCCCGCGCCCACCCCGGCCACGGCGCAGCCACCGGCCGCGAAGCCATCCGGACCTGCGGCGCCGGCCGAGCAATCGGCACGCCCGGCAGGAGCACCAGCCACGACGTTGCGCGGCCCGGCCGCTACGAAGAACGGAGCAGCAGGCGCGCCGACCAGCAAGCCCGCCCCCGCGGCACCACAGCAAGCGGCCGCGCCCGCGGCCCCGGCGGCCAAGGTTGCCAGCCGACCCGCGGGCCCAACCGGGCCAGGCGACGCTCCCGCGGCGCAAGCGGCTCCAACGCAGCCCGCTGGAGGCAAGCCGCACGGGCGGTCTCTCACGCCTCCGATGGGCAGCATGGCCGCACGCTCGCCAACCGAGCAGCTGGCACCCGAGATGACCGCGCGAGGAACTCCACCCGTCCCTGCCGTGCCGCTCGTCCCGGCACGGCCGGCCGGGCACACCACGCCGCCGCCCGTCTCGACCGCGAAGGCCCTGGCGGCCGGCAGCGAGCAGCGCACTGGCAAGCCCGAAGCCAGCGCGCCGCCGGTCGTGCCAGTTCCGCCTGCGCCCGCGCCATTCCAGCTCGCGCAACCCCAAACCGCACCGGCCCGGCCCGCGAAGCCGGCTCCGGCGTCGAACGATCTCAAGCCGGCCTCGGGGACCATCGAAGCAAAGAGCCGGGGCTCGAAGCACCTGCCGCCCGCGGCAGCGCCGATCGAGATCGCCGACCAGCCCAACCCGACGCCCGAGGTGACGCCTCAGCAGCCGATAAACCAGGTGATGATCCCGTCCCGGCCGACGACTTCCCGTCGAGCGAGGGCTCCTCGCAAGCGGCTCGGCGAACACTCGGTCAAGGTCTACATCCTGATCGGGCTCGCCATCGGCGCCGGCATCGTGGTGGCCTACTGGGCGTACTGGTATCTGCCCTTCTTCCACCACTGAGCCGCACGACCGAGTCGCAGCCATCGATCGTTAAACTTGGCGAACCCGCGCGTCGGCGATTAAGTAGTGCCGTGAGCTTCTTTTCCCAAGTAGCCGCCGTCTACCGCCAGACCAGGAAACCGAGGGACATCCTGTGGAACCGATTCGCTGCACGCCCCGTCGCGGCGGTGCTGCTGGTGCCGCTGTCGAAGACGCGAATCACTCCGAACCAGATCACCTTCCTCTCGCTCCTCGCGTTCGTGGCCGCGATGGTCTGGCTGGCGCTCGGACATGGACGGCTCGGTCTGATTTGGGCGGTGCTCGTCCTCGAGCTTTCCTACGTGCTCGACTGCACCGACGGGCAGCTCGCACGCCTCAAGCACCTGTCGTCGCCGGTCGGGGCGCACCTCGACTTCCTGATGGACGAGCTCAAGGCCTTCATGCTGGTCGCCGCGACCGGGCTGAGGCTGTGGCGATCCGATGGACACGAGCTGTGGCTGGTCGAGGCGCTGCTGGGTCTCTTGGTGATCGCCGGCGCCATCAGCCTGACCACGTTCATGAGGCGGCCGGAGTATCTGACCGCGACAGGAGCCGCGCGACCTCAGTCGGCCGGCGACTACGGCGACGGGTTCGCGCCCACGGCGTCGACCCGGAAGCCCACATCCATCGTCGGCCTGGTGGAGGATCTGGGGCGTTTCCTGATCCACTACCCGAGCTACCTGCTGCTGGTCGCCATCGCCGATCGGCTGGACATGTTCCTGCACGTCTACATCGCCATCAACGGCGCCTACGCCGCGCGTTCCATGCTCGGCATTGCGCTGAAACTCGGTCGGAAGTAATGAAATCGGAGTGAACTCGTGAGCGCATCGGGGCACAAAGCCATCATCGTGGCGGCCGGACGCGGCCGCCGCTTGGGGGGAAACACGGACGAGATTCCGAAGTGCATGGTCAAGGTCGGAGGCCGGCCCATCTTGCACTGGCAGCTCGAGGCGCTGGTCGCAGCGGGCGTACGTGACGTGGTCATGGTGCGCGGCTACCGCGGCGATTGCATCGATCCCGGGGCGTTCCCGGTGCGTTTCGTCGAGAACCCGGCTTGGGCCGAGAACAACATCCTGGCCTCGCTCATGTACGCGGCGTCGGAGCTCGACAGCGGCTTCTTCTTTTCCTACTGCGACATCGTCTACTCGAAGAGCGTCGCCACGCGGCTCGCCGCCACGGTGACGATGCCTGTGGCGGGCTCGCTCGTGGTCGACCGCCAGTGGGCGGATGCCTATGCGGGGCGCACCCTGCATCCGGTCTCCGAAGCCGAGCTGACCAGCGTGGATCCGGCTGCCAATGCCGTGCTTCAGGTGGGCAAGGGCGCGGTGCCCCCGTCGAGCGCCGTGGGAGAGTTCATCGGCCTCGCCTACTTCTCCGCCGAGGGTGGCAAGGCGATCTCGGCGATCTGGGAAGAGGCGTTGCAGGCGGGGGGCCTCGGCGCGCCCTTCGGTCGGGCCGCGACCTTGCGGCAGGCGTACCTCACCGACGCGCTGAACGCGATCGTCGCGACCGGGAAGCGGCTGGCGCCGGTCTACATCAACGGCGAGTGGCGCGAGATCGATACGCCGCAGGATCTCGCCGCCGCCGAAAAGGCGATGACGCTGTGGGCGCGTTGAGGGACCCGCTGCTATCATAAAAATTCGTGGCAGCGGAGGTTCCAACCGAAGCCGTCGTACGCGTCTCTCCGGATCGTGGACAAGCCGAAACTTGGGCCTTGGTGCTGGAGGCGATGGCCATCCCTCACCGCGTGGTGCCGAGTGACATCGGCTTCGTGGTGATGGTACCGCCGCAGATGGTCGCCCCCGCCATCGCGGCCCTGGACGCGCAGGACAAAGAGGCCGCGGACGCACCCAAGGCGCGCGAGGTCGCGCCGCCCGACCACGGCCCTTCGTACGTCGGGGTGGCCACGGGCATCATGCTGATCGCGTTCTTCGTCGTGGCCGGCCCGCGCTCGGGCCCCGACCTGGCGGGCTGGTTTCGCCATGGCAGCGCCGTCGCAGAAGAGATCGTCCGGCGTCACGAGATCTGGCGAGCGATCACCGCGTTGACCTTGCACGCCGATGCGATGCACTTGGCCGGCAACACCGTGGCCGCGCTGGTCTTCGTCACGGCTCTCGGACGTTGGCTCGGCGGTGGCCTCGCGTTGGCGGCGACGCTGCTTTGCGGCGCCCTCGGGAACCTGGTGACCGCGTACGTCTACGGCTCCGCGCACACGGTGGTGGGCGCCTCGACGGCGACCTTCGCGGCTCTGGGGGTCCTGGGCGGTCTGCAGTTCGTGCGGCGGTTTCGCATGCCCGCCGTCGGGCGCATGCGCCATGCCCTGCTCGGCGTGGCAGGTGCGCTGGCGCTCTTGGCGATGCTGGGCTTGGGTTCCGACCTAGTCGTCGAGGCCAGCAAGTCGGTAGACGTGGTCGGCCCATCGCGCCCCACCGTGGCAGGGAACACCGATGTGGTCGGACATGCCATGGGGTTCGGGTTCGGTATGACGGTCGGTGTGCTGTCCGGGTTCGTGCTCAAGCGGCCTGTGCGCCTGGTCGGACAAGGCATCGCGGTCTTGGCCACGGTGGTGACCTTGGTCGGTTCGTGGCTCCTGGCATTCCACCTTCCGTGACCAGGGCTGCTACTATCAGCCCCGTGAAGAACAGCAAGCAAGACCGTGGCGAGGCACTTCGCCTCGATGGAGAGGTGGCGAAGCTGCGCGAGGAGTTCTCGGCGAAGCTGACGGCCCTGGTCGGCATTCCGTCGGTGAGCATGCAGCCCGAGCGCCGCGAGGACGTGCGACGATGCGCGGCCCTCGCCTGCGACTACCTGCGCGAGGCCGGCGCCGAGGCCGAGCTGGTCGAAACGGCGGGCCTGCCCATCGCGCTCGGCAAGCTCATCCGCGACCCCGCGTTTCCGACGGTGACGATCTACAACCACCTCGACGTGCAGCCCGCGGACGGGGAGGGTTGGAAGACGTCGCCGTTCGAGCTGACCACCATCGGAGACCGGCTCTACGGACGCGGCGCCACCGACGACAAAGGGCCGGCACTGGTCGCGCTGTTGGCGGCGCGCCTGGCGGTCGCCGCGGGCGTGCGGCTGAACTTCCAGTTCTTGTGGGAATGCGAAGAGGAGATGGGCAGCCCGAGCTTCGCCGGTGCGCTTTCCGACCTGGTGAAGACGCGAGGCCTGCGCACGGACTCCATCGTCGTGTCGGACACCATATGGCCCGCGGCCGGGCAGCCCGCGATCCCCTATGGTTTGCGTGGCTTGCTGGCGTTCTTGGTGCGGCTAGAGACCGGCGACAAGGCGGTACACTCCGGCACCACGGGCGGGGCCGCGCGCAATCCCATCGGGGAGTTGGCCGCCCTGATCGCGGAGTGCTACGACGCCAAGACCGGCAAGGTCCGCATTCCGGGTTTCTACGGTGGGATACGCAAACCGACGGCGGCCCAGAAGCGCGAGCTCGCGCGCGCCGGCGTCACCCGCGCGACCTTCAAGAAGGCCCATGGCCTGCGTTCGATCCGATCGCGCGACGACGCTCGTCTGCGCGAGGCCATCATGACCCAGCCCACCTTCGAGGTCCACGGTATCGTCGGCGGCTACAGCGGCCCCGGCGTCAAGACCATCGTGCCCCACCAAGCCGAGGCCAAGCTGTCGTGCCGGCTGGTGCCCGACCAGAAACCGCGCGATGTCTTCCGCCTGATTCGAAAGTTCATCGCCAAGAAGTGCCCTGACGCCGAGGTCATCTTCGATGCGGCGCTGGAGCCGTACATTGCCGACACCGAAGGTCCTTTTTTACGCGCAGCCGTCCAGGCCACGGTGGAGACCTTCGGCCGAAAGCCCGCCCTCACGCGCGAAGGCGGGTCGATCGGCGCGGTGGTCACCATGGCCCAGGCGCTGCGCAAAGAGGTGGTCTTGCTTGGCCTTTCGCTGCCGGAGGACGGCTACCACGCGATCAACGAGAGCTTCGCGTGGTCGCAGGCCAAGGGCGGCATCGCGATGTTCTATCGCTACTTCCACAACCTCGCGGCCCTGGGTAAGGCGACGCGCTGAGGCCCGAACCGTTTGCACCTCGGCGGGCGGCGGCTATCTTTCCAGCATGAGTGCCATCGCCGCCAAACCGCCCTCGGGAGGCGTCAGCCGGAAGACCGCATGGAAGCTCGTCATCACGGTGATGGTTACCGGCTGCGCGATCTCGGGGCTCGTGTGGGCGTCGCTTGGCGAAGGGGCCGAGTACTACAAGCACGTGGATGAAGCCAGGTCGTCGCAGTCGCGCCTGGTCGGCAAGCGCTTGCGCGTACACGGCAACGTCGTCGAGGGCTCGCTGGTTCACCAGGCCGGCACGCTCGACTACCACTTCGTGATCGAGAGCAAGCCCCCCCGCGAGCACGCCACCATGACGGTGGACTTCCACGGCATCCCGCCCGACCTGTTCAAGCCGGGCGCCGAGGTGATCGCCGCTGGCGTGCTGGGCAGCGACGGGATGCTGAAATCCGACCGCATCGAGACCAAGTGCCCGTCCAAGTACGAGACCCAGGCCGGTAAGCCGTAGGCCGCGCTCGCGCCCCCTGAACAGCGATTCCCCGTCGACTGTCTTTCGCAGAGTCGATACACTACGCCCCGTGACTGCGAAGAACGCCAAAGAAAACGAAGCCACCGAATCCGAGAAGGCCCAGGCCGAGGCGCGCGCCCGGCTGGCCGGCACAGGGCGCAACGACGTGTGCCCCTGCGGTTCGGGCAAGAAGTACAAGAAGTGCCACCTGGTCGCCGACGAGGCCGCCTTGGCCGCGCCCCCGGTCGCGCCCGACCCCGAGGTCATGCTCGCCAACGGGTGGCGCCTGTTCGAGCAGCGCCGCCCCGGCGCGGCGGAGAAGGAATTTCGCGCTGCGCTCGCGCTGCGTCCCGAGTGGCCTGATGCCATGGCGGGGATCGGCTTGGCCCGCTTGCAGTCAGGCGACAACGACGGTGCCCAGAGCGAGTTCCGCGAGGTCCAGCGCGTCTCCGAGAAGGTCGCCGCCGACCTGCGCGCGTCCAACGCCAAGGACGCCTTTGCCCGCAAGGAGGCCCAGGCCTACATCCGTTCCTGTCACGCCATGGGCTGTCTGGCGTTCGACGACAAGAAGTACGACGAGGCCCTGGTCGAGCTCGAACGCGTGTACGCCGTGGACGAGGGTCCGGTCGGCACCGAGGCGCGACTCATCGCCGGTGTCGCGCTCATCAAGCTCAATCGCGCGCCCGAAGCGGTGCCGGTCTTGGAGGTCGCGGCCAAGTCGGACTCGGGCGCCGGTCGTGGCACCATGAGCCTCGCGTTGGCACATTTCCTCGCTGGCGACAGCAAGGCCGCCGAGCTCGACCTGGAAGCCGCGCTGACCGCCAACCCGAACCTGGGCAAGGCCCTCGTCGCCAAGATCCAGAAACGCCCCGCGAGCCTCGGTGGCGCTGCCCCGGGCAGCAAGGAAGAGGCGCTCGGGTACGTGCAGACCTATGGCGACGCCTGGGAGGCGCCCGCGAAGAAGTTCTTGGAAGAATTCATGGAGAGGCGGTCGGCCGCGAAGGCCGACGTCGCCGTGCCGCCCGCAGCGGGCTAGCGCACGAAGACAGTGGCGTGGTGAGGTTGCCAGGATGAGTCCAAATCCAGTTCCCAAGTCTCCGCACGAGAGGCGAAGCTCACGCCGCAACCCCATCCACGTCCGCGTCAACCTGTCGGACACGCACGGCAGCTTCATGGGCCGCAGCGTGGACGTCAGTCGCGGCGGCTTGTTCGTACTGTCCGCCGAGACCCGCCGGGTGGGTACGCTGCTGCGCATCCGAGTTCTCGGCACACATGGAGAATCTGTCTTCGCGGTGGGCGTGGTCGTGCGTTGCTTCGCCGATCTCGAAGGATCGGGCGATGGCAACGCGACCCCCGCCATGGCCATCGCGCTGACGTCGACCAGCGAGGCCTGGGACCGCTTCTGGGACGACGTCAACGCCAGCGACGATGACGACGACGACTCCATGGCCGACGGAGGCGAGAGCGGAGATTTGCCGTGAGCGGGGGCCTGCCGTTCCCCGTGTCGCAGGACAAGATGGCGGCACTCCAGGCCCGCATGCGGGACCTCGGCATCCGCGAGGACGACCTCGACGAAAGCTTCGTCACGTCCCAGGGCAAGGGCGGCCAGAACGTCAACAAGGTCGCCACCTGCGTGGTGCTGTTGCATCGCCCGAGCGGCCTTCGCATCAAGTGCCAGCAGGAGCGGTCCCAGGGGCTCAACCGCTACCTCGCGCGCAAGCAGCTGGTCGACAAGATCGAGGCGGCCAAGCTGGGCGCGCAGAGCGAGCGACAACAAGAGATCGAGCGCATTCGCCGGCAGAAGCGACGGCGCTCGCGACGCGCGAAGAACCGCATGCTCGCCGACAAGCACGCCCGTTCGGCCACCAAGTCCATGCGCGGACGCGTCGGCGGCGACGATTAGCGCTGACGACTAAATCGGCGGCTCTCCCGGAGCACGCGCCATCCTCACTGCCGCGAACGCAGGGTGTCCCGGGCAAGCGGGGGGCGCGAGCTTGCGCACCTCGATGCGGAAGCCGGCGCGGGGAAACCTGGCAGCCAGTCGGTCGAGGATGCGGCCGGCGAGGGATTCGATGAGGTTGTGCGTCTCGGACGTACCGAGATCGACGATGATCTGCGCGACGTCGCGGTAGTCGAGCGTGTCGTCGAGGTTGTCGCTCGTGCGGGCCTTGTCGAGCGGGGCGTCGATCTCGACGTCGACCTCGAAGGTGCGCAAGCTGCGACGCTCGGCCTCGGTGGCGCCGTGGCGGCCCTCGAACGCAATCCGAGACAGGACCAGCGTGGACATCGGCATGGGTGAAGCGGAAGGCAGGCTAGCCCGCTTCCGCCTCGTTTTCCTTGCGCATCTTCCGCTTGATGATCTGCCGCTTGACCGGCCCGACCATGTCGATGAGCAAGCGCCCGCTCAAGTGGTCTGTCTCGTGTTGCAGCGCCCGGGCGAGCAGCGCTTGTCCCTCGAGCTCGAAGGTCTTGCCCTCGATGTCCTGGGCGCGGATCTTGGCACGCATGCCGCGCTTGACCGGCACGAAGATGCCGGGAAACGACAGGCAGCCCTCGTCACCGGTCTGCTCTTCCGCCGAAACCTCGAGAATTTCCGGGTTCGCGAACACCACGGGCGGGTCGTCGGCGCTGCGCCCGGCGACCTCGGGGTCGATGATGAAAAGCCTCAGCGGCTCGCCGACTTGGATGGCGGCCAGGCCCGCGCCCTCCGCCAGGTACATGGTGTCCTTCATGTCCTCCACCAAGCCGCGCAGGCTGTGGTCGAAATTCACCACGGGCTCGGAGATCTTGCGTAGTCTTGCGTCGGGATAGCGAACAATCGGGCGGGTCGGCATCGAGGGTACAGAATGACATCCGACGTGAAACCAGGCAAGCGCGGTGGCCTCCGAGACCAGGACGGCGCGGCTTCCGCCCGCGTTGACAAGGGGTGATCGGAACCGTACGTTTAGCCGCAGAAGCCGAACCTTCATGCAACTTGCGCGCTACTCCGAAGCCGATCTGCCCACCGTCCACGGTCCGTTCCGTCTCGTGGTGTACCGCGAAGTCGCCGACGGCGCGGCCGGGATCCTCGACGGCGCAGCCGGGGTTGCCGCCGATCGCGAGCACATGGCCGTGGTTCGGGGCGACATCCGCGGCAAGGCGAACGTGCTCTGCCGCGTTCACTCGGAATGCTGGACCTCGGAGGTCATGGGCTCGCTCAAGTGCGATTGCCGCGAACAGTTCCACACCGCGATGGAGCGCATCGCCGCCGAGGGCGTCGGCGTCGTGGTCTATTTGCGCCAAGAAGGTCGCGGCATCGGGCTCGGCAACAAGGTCCGCGCGTACGATCTGCAGAACCACGGCGCGGACACGGTGGAGGCGAATCTGGCGCTCGGGTTCGAGGCCGACGCGCGCAGCTACGACATCGCGGGCGCGATCTTGCGCGACCTCGGCGTGCAGTCGGTTCGTCTGCTCACCAACAACCCGCTGAAGGTCAAGGGGCTCGAGGAGGCGGGCGTGGTGGTCGCTTCGCGGGTCGCACATTGGGTCGGAGAGAACCAGCACAACGCCAGCTACCTCGCGGTCAAGCGCCGCAAAATGGGTCATCACGGCGACGCCGACGTCGCGTTGCCGGCGGTGCTGAAGTCGGCCGGCAAGCACTAGCTTCCGCCGCCGCAGAAAAGAAGAGAAGAGAGGAATCGCCATGTCTACCGTCGATGAGCTCCGCAAAGCAGTTTCGCAGGTCAAGGATCCCGCGCTCGGGCGCGATTTGGCGTCGACCGAGATGTTGCGCGAGGTCTCGTTCGAAGGTGGCAAGGCGAAGGTGACCGTCCGGCTGACCACGCCCGCCTGCCCGTCGCGCGACGCCATCCGCGCGGCCGTCGAGGCGGCGGCGCGCTCGGTGGCCGGCGTGACCGACGTCGAGGTGAGCTTTTCCGCCGAGGTCACGCGCAAGCTCGGGCCGCTCCCCGAGCGCCTGCGCACCATCAAGAACGTCATCGCCGTCGCGGCCGGCAAGGGTGGCGTGGGCAAGTCGACCGTGGCGACCAACCTGGCGGCGGCGCTGTCGCTCGAAGGCACACGCGTGGGCATCATGGACGCGGACGTGTTCGGCCCATCGATTCCGCAGATGATGGGCGAGCCCGAGGTGGCCGCCGGCATGTCCACCGAGACCGCGATGACGCCCGCGGTTCACCACGGCATCAAGGTGCTCTCCGTCGGTTTCTTCGTCGAACGCGGCGCCGCGGTGATGTGGCGTGGGCCGATGATTCACAAGTTGCTCACCCAGTTCATGGAGGACGTCGAGTGGGGCGAGCTCGACTACCTGGTCATCGATCTGCCGCCCGGCACGGGCGACACGCAGCTCTCGCTGGCGCAGCTCGTCCCGGTGACCGGCGCGGTCATGGTGACGACACCGCAGGAGGTCTCGATCATCGACGTGGAGAAGGCCCTCGCCATGTGGAAGAAGTTGGAGATCCCGGTGGTCGGCGTGATCGAGAACATGAGCTACTTCGCCTGCCCGAAGTGCGGGCATCACGAGGAGATCTTCGCCCACGGTGGTGGCCGCAAGCTCGCCGAGCGGGAGGGCCTGCCCTTCCTGGGCGAGATCCCCATGCTGTCCCAGGTGCGCAGCCGGGGCGACGCGGGCAAGCCCATCGTGCTGGCCGAGCCCGATTCCGAGGTGGCGCAGACCTTCCGCGGCATCGCCCGCAAGATCGCGTGCTCGCTGTCGGTGCGCAACCTGCCCGACCCCGGCACCGCGAAGCGCAGCAGCAAGCTGTCCGTGATGAAGTAGCTGTCGGCCTTCCCGCCGGCCGGTCCACGGTTGTTTCAGGTGGAGCATGATGCATTCACCGGAAGCGACGTACGTTCGTCTGGCCGCGGGCACCGCCCTGGCCCTTTGTCTTGCCGTCGGGTGCTCGGCGGACGAAGCCATCGATGCGCCCGGCACGCCATCGGGTGGTGGCGCCGGCGGTACGAGCTCCGGCGCCGGCGGAGGAGGAGGCGGCGGCGCCAAGGCGTGCCCGAGCTGCTTCGGCGGCCAACGCCTCACCGGCGTCAACTGGTTCGGCTTCGAGACCGGGAACTACTCGCCGCACGGCCTGTGGGCCCGCGACTACAAGTCGATGCTCCGCCAGATCAAGGACCTCGGCTTCGGCGTGGTCCGCCTGCCCTGGTGCAACGACATGCTCACCGCCGTGCCGAGCGGCATGCAGGTGAACGCCTACGGCACCGACCCTTACACCAAGGAGCTCGGCATGAACGTGGATCTCGAAGGGCTGTCGTCCATCGAGGTCATGGACAAGATCCTCGCCGAGTGCGATCGCATCGGCCTCAAGGTGATCCTCGACAACCACTCGCGCGCGCACGACGGCTACATGACCGAGACGCTGTGGTACACGAGCACCCACTCCGAGGAGAAATGGATCTCCGACTGGGTGTCGCTGGTCACGCGCTACAAGGACAACCCGGCCGTGGTCGCGGCCGACCTCAAGAACGAGCCCCACGGCAACCTGGACACGGGCATGAAGCCGCCCGCCACCTGGGGCTACGACGAGGCCAAGTACGGCAACACCGACTGGCGCAAGGCCGCCATCAAGGCCGCCAAGGCGGTCCTCGCCGCGAACCCGCGGCTCACCATCATCGTCGAGGGCGTGGAGAACTACCGCGGCGACAACTACTGGTGGGGCGGCAACCTGCAGGGCGTGCGCGACAATCCCATCGGCGACGCCGACATCCCGTCCGATCGCCTGTGGTACTCCTCGCACGAGTACGGGCCCGAGGTGTACGCCCAGCCGTGGTTCTCGTCGGGCAGCTTCCCGGACAACCTGCCCGGGCTTTGGGACACCAAGTTCTGGTTCGTGCAGAAAGAGGGGATCGCGCCGGTGTTCATCGGCGAGTTCGGCATCAAGGAGGCGTCGGCGGCGGATCCCAGCTCGAAGCCGTACCGCTGGCTCACCAAGCTCATGGAGTACCTCGGCAAGGAAGCCAGTTGGACCTTCTGGGCCATGAACCCGAACTCGGGCGACACGGAAGGCATCCTGAAGGATGACTGGGTCACGGTGAACCAGGCCAAGTACGACCTGATCAAGCCGTACCTGGAGCCCCTGTAGCGGCGCGCGAGCTGGAGGCATCGGGGCAAAGGCGCGGCGCGGGTATCGAGGCTCCCGCCCATGTCCTTGACCCGTGCGGCTTGGCCGACTACAACCGCAGCATGCCTCCGCAAGTCACCGCCAAGCGCGAAACCATCTTCTCCGGCATCCAACCGTCGGGTGAGCTGCACCTCGGCAACTACCTGGGTGCGATTCGCAACTGGGTCGCCTTGCAGGACCGCTACCGCTGCTTCTACTGCATCGTCGATTACCACTCGATCACGCAGCCGTTCGAGCCGGCCACCATGCAGAAGCGCGTCCGGGACATGGCGGCGGACCTGATCGCGTGCGGCATCGACCCGAAGAAATCGGCCCTGTTCGTGCAGTCGGCGGTGCGCGAGCATACCGAGCTGTCGTGGGTGTTGGCGTCGGTGACCGGGTTCGGCGAGCTCGAGCGCATGACCCAGTTCAAGGACAAATCGGCGAAGAACCCCGACAACATCAACGCCGGGCTCTTCACCTACCCGGTGCTGCAGGCCGCCGACATCCTCATCTATCGGGCCACCCGCGTGCCCGTCGGCGAAGACCAGCGACAGCACCTCGAGCTGGCGCGGGAGCTCGTGCGCAAGTTCAACGCGCGCTTTGGCGAGACCTTCCCCGAGCCCGAGGCGCTGTACTCGTCGACACCGAAGATCCTCGGCCTCGACGGTCAGGCCAAGATGTCGAAGAGCGTGGGCAACACCATCTCCTTGCGCGAGGACGACGCGCAGATCTGGGAGAAGCTGCGCACCGCCGCGACCGATCCGGCCCGCGTCCGTCGCACCGATCCCGGGGATCCCGACAAGTGCAACATCTTCACCCTGCACAAGTTTTTCTCGTCGGAAGAGCGCCAGGCCGAGGTCCGCAAGGGCTGCACCACCGCCAGCATCGGCTGCATCGAGTGCAAGAAGTGGCTGCTCGAAGGCGTGAAGGCCGACTTCGAGAGGATTCGCGCCCGCCGGGCCGAGCTGCTCTCCGCACCCGACGCCATCGACACCATCCTGGCCGAGGGCGCGGCGCAGGCACGCGAGGTCGCGCAAGCGACCATGGCCGACGTACGCAGCCGCCTGGGCATCGAGCCCACGAAGCCTTGACCATGTGGCGCTTCGTCCTCGTGGCCGCGTTCGTGCTTGCGGGTTGCTCCAGCCGCGACCGCGCCGACAATCCCGAGGGCGCCGTGCACATGTTCATCGCCGCCGCCAGGAGCGGCGACCGAGCCGCGGTCTACCAGCGTCTGGGCCCCGGCACCCGCGGTCGCATCAACAACGTGCTCTCGTCGAGCCAGTACCACGGCGGCCGCACCACCGCGCGTCCCGAGGACTTCTTCTCCGTCGGCTGGGCGCCCCCCGCGTGGGAGCCCGCGGGCGTCCGAACCGTGCACCGCGATCGCGAACGCGCCGAGGTAGAGGTGTATTCGGCGGCGGGCGACAGACAGTCGCTCACCCTCGTCAAAGAGGGCAAGGAATGGAAGATCGAGCTACCTTGGGGGTGAGCTCGAGGGGCTCACTGGCCGTTCGGCTTGGGAAGGCGTGGTCGCTCGCGCACGAGCGTCTGCTCGACGAGCTCGATGTCGGCGTCCTGGATCTCGATGACGATGTCGTCGAAGTCCGGCAACACGTAGTTGGGGTTCGTATCGTTGGTCGTGCATGCTCGCGGTGGCCCGCGGCGGTCGCCCACGCGGCGCTCGCGCGGAAAGATCCTGCGTTCCATCCCGTCGCCGCGCCGGTCATTTTGCCGGCGATCGCGCAGTAGCAGCTTGCGCAAGCCATCGATGGAGGTCGGCACCTTGGCCAGCTTCAACACATGCGCGGCGCAGATATGGCAGAACACCACCGAGCGACGGTGCAGCTCGGCCATGCGCAGGTTGTCGCGCCGTCGC